>NZ_JBHMEZ010000028.1:0-11710 GCF_042427615.1 Formosa undariae
ATCTAATAAAGCAGTAGAAGCTCTTATCTCCCGATCACTTCGAATTCTTCGAAAAGATCTACAATTATACCTTCCTTTACTTATCTCTTTTTTGTTAAAATAAAAGCATTTTAACTGCCATTAAGAAACGTATAGCATGTATTTACTCTAGTGTGTCTTATTTCGAGAAAGTGTCTGGTGGCGTTTTATAAACACTTTAAGATATACTTCCCAGGTTGAATTTTGAAGAATTTTGTTCTGTTATGGGGCTACGAGAGAATATAAGTTTAAACATGATGTTTAAGCCTCTTTTTTTGTTGAATACATAACTCTAAATAACAATTTTCTGAAGAAAATAAAAGAAACACTTGTGGAGATGTTACTCCTTTAAAAGTGTCAGGTCTCTGTGTATACCCTAATAGTTAAAATATCCTTTAATACATTTTGTAGTGTGCCGAGGTAGGTGCGTATTTAAGAAATAAGACTATAATAATAAAGTTTAATTTTGGCGATAAAAAGAAGTTTCAATTGTGTGTTTAGCGCGCCTTCTTTATATAATCTTAGTCTTTAGAGGTTGAATGCTCTAAAATGGCTTGTAAGGTACTATGGAGTAGTTATAGCTGTTATTGTTGGTCGGAATCTTGTTATGTATTCGCTGTTGTTTTATTCCTTTTAAGGTATTCTAAGAATTGTTTCTTAGAATTATACCGAGATATATTTTAGTTCATATTTGATACCTCGCTAATGAATAAAAACAAAAATCTTTGGATATTAATATCCAAAGATTTCTGTTTTAAATCCCACATTCGTTCACATTGAATGAATGTGGGATTTCTTTTGATTGTAATTATTATTTGTATAAAATTTTATTACCACCCGAAGTTTTGAAACTCTACACCAATGGCATTAAATTTATTTTGTTCTGTTAAAGGTATAGGCCACAGTAAATATCTCTGAGCTGTAACATCTCTTTTTTGCACTACAATTCTATCGTAATCTAATTCTTCTCCATTTTTAGTGATTTTCATTCCGGTAACCACACCTTCATAGTCACTTTGGATTTCCCATCTACGCAAGTCGTAATAACGCTTCCCTTCGAAGGCTAACTCAATACGACGTTCATTACGTAGTTTTAATTCGAAATCTTTGGTAGAAATACTAGCAGGTATATCTGGCATACCAGCTCTTGATCTAATTAGATTAACTGCTGCAAGTGCTTCAGAAGTAACAGCACCTCTAGCATAAAAGTTAGCCTCGGCAAAGTTTAAATAAATTTCAGCCATTCTGTAATCAGACCAATATCCATCTACATTATAGTTGTCTTTAGACTCATAATTAACCCATTTTCTAAGATAATAACCAGTTCTTGTATATTGGTTACTTGTCGTAGAAATACCAGAATTACCACCTACAAAAGTTTCAACCTGATCCGAATTATTACTTAAATTATTGTAATTACCATTACATATTATCGAAGAAAAAAGACGTGGGTCTCTGTTTTCGTATGGGTTCTCTGGATCGTATAAGGTGTTATCTGTATTGTAATTAGGTTGTAGGTGTTCGCTATCTAGATATGGCATCTCTGGGTTAAGAATCGGTTTACCATCAATAGTTTCGTAAGCATCAACTAATTCTTGCGAAGGACTCATTCCTGCTCTTAGTACATCTTGCTTAAAAGGAATACCATAATTAGCCCATAAGGTCATTCTTGAGTTTCCTTTTATGGTCTCAACCTCGATTGTAGGATTTTCTACACCTTCAGAGCCGGTAAGGAAATATTCTTGATATTTAGAATATAGGTTGTTATTTGCAGTACTGCCAGGATTATACAAGCCAAAACCTGCATTTTCAAGGTTCTCCATAGCCTCTTTTGTCTCGGCTAAGGCTTCTTCCCAAAAGTTATTGCCATCGTTCCATAATGGACTAGCAGCAAAAAGCATGGCTTCCGATTTAATAGCATAAGCTACTCCACGAGTCATTTCTTTATCTTGAACACCACTAACGACACGAAATAATAATTCAGGTTGTGCTAATGCAGAATTACAATCGTCCAATATTTGTTGCACATTGTCATAAAATGTTGGTCGCTCCATATTAGAATAATCATAATCGATTTCTAAAGGATCTGTATAAATAGGCATTGGACCATAGCGCTTAATAAGTTGAAGATAATAGTATGCTCTTAATAAATAGACCTCTGCTTTCCATTGACCACGGTACGATTCTACGTTAAAATACGGTACGTTATCTACATTAGCAAGGAATATATTACAGCTACGAATTCCTTCCCACATGTCGTTGTAAAGCGAACTTTTAAGGAGGTTATTGTTGGAATTCATGTCGCCTTCATAATACGATAATGTACTATTACCTGGAATTACGTCTTGCGCATCCTGTGCTTCATCTGTATAAGAGGCTAGAAAGGTTGAACCTCCACCACCGGTGCTCAAACCTGGCATATAAGAATAGCAGGTTGTATAATATTTTCCGGTTAGTGTGAAATCGGAAAAAATCTCATCATACGTTAAAAGACCATCCGCTTGGTAATCAAAAGCGCTTTCGCAAGATGTGGTCAACACGCTTAAAGTCATTAATATGTATATAATTTTTATTTTCATTTTTTCTCTTTCTTAAAATGTTAGATTAAAACCTAAGACGAAAGCTCTACGGCTAGGTGAAGTATTTACCCCCGACATAGCTACCGTCTGATCGTCACTTTTCATGTTATCCAGATAAAACAGATTTCTTGCGCTGAAAAAGATTCTGGCATCTTTCATAGACATTGTGTTAGACCAATTTTCAGGAATAGAATAACTTAAAGTCACTTCTCTTAGTTGGAAATAGCTCTTGTCTTGTAAATAGTAGTTGTTAGCTGTATTGCTGGAACTTCCGTTAAGGGATAATGCAGGAGCTGTAATTTCATCACCATTCGCATAGCGTTCAGGAGTCCAGGCATTTAAATGTTGGGAAAAGAATGTGCCTCCGCTATAAGATTCATAATATCCAGCCCCGCTGTTAAACGAGGTTACTTGAGATTGCCCAAATACCAAAGCAGAAAGATCAAAACGTTTCCACTTCATGTTTAATTCACCACCATACGTGATTCTTGGAATAGAAGAGTACCCCATTGGAGCTCTATCTCGAGTATCGATAACACCATCGTTATTTAAATCTTGATATTTAAAATCGCCAGGTCTTGGCGAGTTTCCATCGTAGCTTAGTCCTGATCCAGTAATTTCAGCTTCACTATTAAAGTAACCGTTACCGTTAGAATAGTCAATTAGGTAACCCCAATTTTGTCCAATACGTTGCCCTGTTGTAGTGTAAGGGTAAGCATAATCATCCCCCTTGTATAATTCAGCAGCATTAACCACTTCGTTGTCGTTAAAAGCAAAATATCCATTTACACCGAATGATAAGTCTTCAGAGAAGTCTTTTTGATAACCTAGAACGGTTTCAAAACCATAAGATTGTACTTCTCCTTGGTTCATTAGGGGTAGGGAGCTTGAAGCCACACCATTCATCGAAGGGATAATCTGGTTATTAAGTAGAATATCTGTGCGCTTGTCATCAAAATATTCAAAAGATAAAGAAAGTTGATCCCATAAACCAATCTCGAAACCAATATTGGCAATTCTAGACGTTTCCCAAGTAATATTTGGATTACCTAATCTGTCTTCAAAAATTCTTGTCCCAGACGATGTTAGGTTATCTTTATATAGATAGCGATCGCTGGTACCTAAATTGTCATTACCTGTATAGCCATGGGAAGCATAAAATTTCAGGAAGCTCACCGTTTTATCATTTTTTAGAAAATCATAGTTGGAAAGCACAAGAGCGGCCGATAAAGAAGGGAAATATCCATAACGACTCCCGGAATTAAATTGCTCTGAGCCTTGAACACTCGATACAAAATCAGCATAAAATAAATTTTTATACGAATAACTCGCATTAAATCCATAAGTCATTTTAATATAAGGCTCAATAGCATCATCATCATTAGAAGGGGCGCTATAATATTGCTTTTGGATTAAAACATTGGAGCTCACACCATGATCTCCAAATGTGTTCTCGTAGCTTAAGTGTCCTTGGAATTGGGTTCTATAACTTGTAGATACAGTCTTTGCTAGTGTTAATGGTTCGTCTTCATTAGAACCATATTGCACAAAAGCTAAACTGTCTGTTACTGTTTCATCTCTTCTGTATCTAACATAATCGGTACTTGCATTAATATAAGAAGTAGGGGTTGAGTAATACATTAAATCTCCTCCGGCACTTAACCCAGGTAGTAATTTCTTAAGGTCTATGTTTAATCCAGAAAGGGAAGTGATATTCGTTCCAGTAGTTTTTACATATCCAGATCTATTTATTAGGGCGTATGTAGAAGTGGCATCTGTCTCTGTAATAATTACATGCCCCTCAGGGGTAGTTGGACCATAAATTGTAGGAGGCTGATTAAAAATAGAAGTATAAATGTTACTCCCTTTAGTGTCTATATTATTATTAACCTTAGCGCTTAAATTCATGTAACCACTAATGTAATCATTAACTTTAATATCTAAATTGGAACCAAGGCTAAATTGGTTGGTGCCATAGGTTTCGCTTACTGTACCGTCTGTTTGATATGGGGAATCTTGATGAAGATATCCCATTCCTACATAATATTTAAAGGTTTCCGAACCTCCTCTTCCACTTACATGAATATTCTGAGTTTCTACTAAAGGATCAATAAACATATCGTACCAATTATTGTTAGGGTACAAATCTAAATTTTCTCCAGAAGCATATTGTTCAATATCGTATGGTGAGTATATAGTACCAGAATTGCCATCGTTAGCCCAGGCCTCATTGTATAATGAAGCATATTGAGCAGAGTTTAAAACAGTAGGGCTTACCATAGCATCTTCCATGGTATAGTTTGCTGTTACTTTAATAGTAGACTCTCCGTTATAACCTTTTTTAGTCTTCACAGAAACGATACCGCTAGCACTTTGAAAACCGTAAAGAGAAGTAGCAGCAGCGTCCTTTAATACGGTTACAGATTCCACGTCGTTCAGGTTTAAATAGCCATAATTATCTGTTACCATACCATCGACTATAATTGTCGGGGAATCTCCGTTAAGAGTAGATTTACCTCTAATGTAGCCGTTAGCATATCCTGGAATTCGGCCCGTAAGTGCGCTTCCCAGTCCAGTAGCTCTAGTTCTAGATAATGCATCTGCTGTTAAGGTAAAGGCCGAAGCGCCCACAGAACTCTTTGTGCGGTCGCCTGTTAAAAGCGAGATCGTATTATCTCGACCAGAAACATCCGATTCCAAAACGATATTAAGATCTTCCTCTTCTTGAAAAATTATTTCCTTGCTCTTGTAATTATTTAAAGAAATAATTATTACTTGATTTTGTGTTAAACTCCCTTTAATAATGAAGCTTCCATCTTCTCCACTAACAGTAGAACTTATATCCGTTTCTGGACATGATATTGTGGCTCCAGGTAATTCATGTCCGAAGACATCTTTTACCGAGCCATTTAGAGTAAAATCCCCTTGTTGTGCATTTGCATGCTCCATCGTTGATATGAAAGTAATCAGCAAAAGGAATAATATCTTTGGTATTCTATAATTTTTTAAATTTATCATTGACTTTAAAATTTAATTGTGAATAATCCAAGCTAGATTACCATCCAGGATTTTGAATATTAACTTGAGTGTTGGCAAGAATATTTGAGACTTCTGATGCATCAAATGGATAAAGCAGAAATTTGTTTGTGTAACATAATTTCTCAAGACCTGAACCAGCCCAACCTGTTTCTGGGTGGTAGGAATCATTAATTTGGAAACGCTGATAAGTAAAAGTGCCATCTTCGTTTTTCTCGATCCACATACCTGTTTCATAACGAATAACATCCATGTTATCAGTAGGGTTAGTCCAACGACGTACGTCATAATATCTGTTTTCTTCATAAGCAAACTCAATACGACGCTCATTTCTATACATTAAACGTAAGTTCTGCTGGTCGATACTAACGCCTTCTACTTCATCAATATTCGGCATGTTTACACGATCGCGTATTGGTTTAATAGCTGCGACAGCTTCCGTAAGCTTATTATTTTCAATTAAACATTCTGCATAATTCAAGTATAATTCTGCAAGACGCATATAGCGAAAGGAAACTCCAACACTTTTACCTCTACGAGCTAGAGGATTGTAATGTCTTCGAGGGTAATATCCTGTTTGTGTGCGTTGTGTATTACTTCCGTCGATAGCACATTCTCCTGTTCTGAAAATATCTAATGTAGTTTCTACATTACTACTGTTAAGAGCTGTAGATCCATTATAATATACTGTTGCATAAAAACGTGGATCACGATCTACATAAGGATTCGTTTCATCATAGCCCGACTCTAAATTTAAATTTGGTGAAAGGTGTTTTACGTCATTATACGGTTTAGAGAGATCTAAAATATATTTACCGTTTGACATTGGATAAGCATCTACCAGTTCTTGAGTAGGAGTCATTCCTGCCGAAGCAGCATTGTTTATAGGTAATCCTTGGTAATTCCAGGCAGTAGAAAAGTTTTGAGTTCTTAAAATGGTTTCTTTGTCTATTGGATTGTCAGAGTAATCTTGTGTTGTACAGCTGTATTCTTGATAAGCATTGGTTCCAAAATAACTAGGAGAACGTACGCTTGTGTACAATTCAAAACCATTATTTAAAAGGTCATTTAAAGATTCTTCGCATATTGCTTCCGCTTCTGGCCAGTAATTCTCTCCTTCGTTAAATAATGAACTAGCCATGTAGATCGCTGTTCTCGATTTTAGTGCAGCAGCTATACTTTTGGTCATTCTTCTGTAATCGGTGCTTACAACAGGTCTCCAAGGTAAAGCGTCTTCGTTCATGGCTTCGTCACATTCACTTATAATAAAATCTGAAACCTCTTTAAAAGAAGACATAACAAGTTCTGACTCGTCGAAATCTACATATGCAGGATCGGTAATAATAAATGCTTTTCCATAACGCTGAATAAGCTCTAAATAAAAGAATGCACGTAATACTTTTGCTTCGGCAGTCCACTTTGCGCGTTCTTCTTCCGAAGGAACAGCTGCGGTCTCTATTTGAGAAAGGAATACATTTGTTCGGCGTATTCTTTTGTAAAAATGCTCCCAGGCTCCCACTTTATAGCCAAACATATTTGATTGATAGGCTAGTGTATTACCAACTTGACCCCAACCAATATCTCCATCGGTGTTACAGATTCCTTGATACAGGTAAGCACTTTTAGCTCCGTTTCTACCAATGCTCCAAGTGTCATCCGAAATGGATACGTTCTGATTTTCAATACCCGTATACCCATATCCGTATGCCATGAATTTTTCATAACACGAGGTTAAATAGGCTCCGGTAGTCGTTTCGTCAGAAAAAATATCCTCCGTAGTTTGAGTTCCATCTGGTGAGATGTCTAACACCTCGCTGCAGGAACCAAATAGGATTAAGGATAAGGCAGTAATTAATATTTTTGTTTTCATAATATAATTTTTTAATTTTTAAAACCTAAAATGTGACATTCAAACCAAAATTGAATATTTGAGCAATTGGAATGTAATGGGCGCGAAATGCTTCAGGGTCCAAATGTGTAAAGCGACTGTTGGTCCAGGTAATTAAATTAGATCCGTTAGTGTATACTCTTAGTCTTTTTAAGGATAGCTTGTCACACACGCTTTTTGAAAAATTATATCCCAACTCGGCAGTTTTCAATCTCACATAAGAAATGTCGGAGTTGTAATAATCGTTTTCTGTATGTGAGGAAGAGGCTGTATAAGCAGATAGGGCAGGGGCGGAAATTGGCTGACCGTTATCCCATCTCTCCTGTGTCCAGCTGTTTCTTTGAAAATCGTTGTAAGAACCCGGTTCTCCATATTCGTATATTCCGGCAATACCATAACTCTTGGTAACTTGGGCAACCCCTTGAAACATTAAAGACAGGTTGAAACCTTTATAATCGAAATTGAATGTAGAACTATAGGTAATTTGTGGAATTGTAGGAAATCCGATAATGTCTTTATCTTCTGGACCAATGACACCATCGTTATTTAAATCTTTGTACTTTAAATCTCCTAAACGTGGTGTACCACTAGCATAAGAATATAAATTAATCTCTTCCTGAGAAATGTAATACCCGTTACCTTCCGATTCCCAATCGACTAAATAGCCTACGTTTGAGTTAAGAGGGTGACCTTGACTTTCATATCTTAAATTATAGTCTTCACCCTGGATGGCTTCATCACTAAAAACATTATTGTTTTTTGCGTAGGAAAAGATGCTTCTGTTAGCAAAGGTGAAGTCGTTAGTAATTCTTTTGCGATATCCTAATTCAATCTCAAATCCTTTGTTTTCAACTATTCCAGCATTAACTTTTGGGTAAATACCAGATAAACCAACTGCATCACTTACGGTTTCTCGAGTTAGTAAGATATTCTCTCTCTTTTCTCTAAAAACATCTACACTTAGGCTTAAATCGTTATTAAAAAGACCTAATTCCATTCCGTAATTTTGTTTGTATGCAACCTCCCAAGTAATACCAGGGTTCCCGATTAAGGTTTCATAGGCTGCATAATCACTAATGGTATTAATGTTTCCGCTAGTTGTTATATTCCATGCATCTTGGTATAAAAATCGATTTCCTCCAATTTTATCACTACCTACTTTACCATAAGACGCTCTAAATTTAAGTTTGGAGATAAAGTCTACAGATTCCATAAATGGCTCATTAGATACAACCCATCCAAGAGATCCTGCAGGAAAGAATCCAAAACGGTTTCCTTCGGCAAATTGTTCCGATCCATTATAACCAAGGTTAGCCTCAGCCATGTACTTGTTTTTAAACATGTAGGTTCCTCGGGCAGCAACCCCCAAGTAATTATAAGCAAGTGCTTCTTCTTGGTTATCGCGCTGAGCTAGCACCATTCCTGTTACTTTATGTATGTTATTAAAAGTTCGGTCGTAATTTAAAAGCCACTGATAATTCGCTTTAAAATAATATCCTGAACTCTTAGATAAAGAAAGGGTATAGAGTTGGATATCCGATTCAGGAGTAAATGAAACGGCATCATAAACGTCGCCTTGTAATGTTTCTTCTTCGGTAACTTTATACTGGTAGCTGTTAAAACTCTTGCTAGCACTAAGGGTTGAAGTAGAATACGTGTCAAATGAGGCCATAAATTTGGTTGATAAACCTTTAGTAATCATGCCTAAATCGAAATCAAGAAAGGCGGTCGAGCTGAAGTTGTTTTTTTCTTGAGTATTATATCCTTTAAAATTCATTAAAGCATATGGATTGGTGTTACTTACATTTTCTGGGGTAATGGCAATGCCTTCTAGGGCTCCATATTCTTTCCAGCTTGCATCAGTAATAGGTCCAGGGGTAAGCGCATTCATGTCATTAATACCGTAATATATATTTGACGCAGAGCCAGTGGTTCCTCCTGTAGTATTAACATAACCACCCATTTTAACACCTGCAGAAATCCAATCGTTAACTTTTAGGTCCATATTACTTCTAAAGTTGTATCGGGTTAATGAATATTCCGGATCATAACCTATCTCATCTTCAGGTTGTGCTTCATAAAAAGATTTTTGATTTAGATACCCAACATTGAAAAAGTATTTAAAACGATCATTTCCACCAGACATATTTAAGTTGTGTCTATGCATAGGAGCAAAATCTCTCATCATAATACCATACCAATCTGTATTGGGGTATAAAGGACTTGTACCTGATTTCATTAAGCCAATCTGTCGGTCTGAATATTGCGGTTCGTAACCATCGTTAATCAAGGCTTGGTTTCTCATTGCAGCATAATCCCAAGAGTCCATCATATCTGCCTTATAAATTAAGTGTTGTAAACCAAATTCGTAAGTATAACTAACATTAAGTTCTTTAGACGACCCTTGTCTAGTAGTAACTAAGATTACACCATTAGCTCCACGTACACCAAATACAGCAGTGGAAGAAGCGTCTTTTAAAACGGTAACGCTTTCTACTTCGTTGGGATCTAGTTCTGTAAGGTTATCTCGAGGAACCCCGTCAATCAAAATTAAAGGACTAGAATTATTGGTCGTACTAACTCCTCTTAAATAAATAGAATAGTCTTCAGATCCTGGGCGACCATTGTTTTGAACGGTGGTTAAACCCGATAGCTGCCCGGTAAGTGCTCCAACGATATTAGGAGAAGGGCTACGTTTTATTTCTTCTGTTTTAATAGATGCTACAGAACCAGTAACGCTTATTTTGTCTTGCTTTCCGTACCCTACGACAACTACTTCGTTAAGTTCGGAGAGATCGTCTTTCATTGTAATGTCGATTACGGATTTATCGGTAACAGAAACTTCTTGACTAATCATACCAAGATAACTAAATACAAGAATAGCATCATTAGGAACTTCTTTCAAAGTGTATTTTCCTTCTAAATCTGTTACTACACCTTTATTAGTATCTTTAATAATAATTGTTACTCCAGGAATGGGGAAGCCATCATGGCCAATTACTGTTCCTTTTATGGTTTTGTCTAATTGTTCAGATAACACAGGGGATATCATTTTTAAACTCAAGTCTTTGGAATATAGTTTAATAGAGCTAGTAAAGGAAATAAAGAACAGTAGTAAAAGGGGCGTTTTAATTTTTTGAAAAAATAATTTACAATACTCTCGATAGTCTCGATAGTAAGGATAATCGATTTGTGATTTTCTCATTGGAATTATATGATTGGGTTAGTGATTTAAGGCAATACTGTCTAATTTTTTTATAAAATATAGTGCTCTAGATTGAACTGTTTAGCGAAAACAAAATCTTATAAATTGGGTTTAGGTTGTAATTTTGATGTACTATAGTCTTTTTTATCATAATATTTTACAGATACAATTTAGTGTCAGTTTTATTTATTAAACTTTTTTATTGTTATCGAAAGTGCGATGATCTCGCAAGATGTTTTAACAATGTGTACGCTATAAAAGCGTAAAAAATTATTTTGCTCTTTGTTATAATATTGAGAATTCTATAATATTTATTTCTAGGCTCCCAATCTGGCTGTTTTGTAGGTTAAAACGTTTTTTTTGTCTTCAACAATCCAAAATTTATGCTTGTAATATTTTTTTCGGAAACTCATAATATTTAAACTATTCTTATAAGTGGGAGGGCTTATAAAAAGTAAGAATGATCCGAATGTTAAAATTATTGTAAATTCCAAGGAAGGCTGTTATATAAGTTAACATTTTAATATACTATTTTAACAAAGTTTAACTATTTGATAATAGTATTGACTTTGTGTTGTTTAACTAATGTATTTTGTTAGTTTTATAGGTTACTAAAACCTGTATTGCCTGTTTTACGAATTGAAGTGAATTTTCGTGTATATATTGCTCCTAATTTTTAATGTACGTTTTAGAGTTGGCTTTTTATTAAGAAGGCTGTAATAGATTATAATTTTAACTGCACTTGAAACATAGGGTGTCATTACAAAGTATACGTCTTTAATAAGATACGCATCTTATGGTACGCAATCGTTGTATTGATTATATTAGAAAATCTGAGTCTATTAAAACCCTTCACGATAGTATTGCACCGTGTCAGGGTAAAAATGATGTCGAATGCACCTTTATTTCGGCAGAATTTGAAACATGGTTAATGTATAAAATTACCTTGCTTCCTAAAAAAAGTAGAATCGCATTTGAGTACAG
>NZ_JBHMEZ010000029.1:0-28962 GCF_042427615.1 Formosa undariae
ATCTAATAAAGCAGTAGAAGCTCTTATCTCCCGATCACTTCGAATTCTTCGAAAAGATCTACAATTATACCTTCCTTTACTTATCTCTTTTTTGTTAAAATAAAAAATATTTCACTTTTTTTTAAGAAAAGTATAGGGTGCATTCGTGCCAGATACGTCTTAATGATAGAAAGTGTTTAAAACGCTGCGCCCTGTGGAAAATCAAATAGAAACCTTAATAGTTATTTCTTTTACCGAGTCATTATCGAAAGATGATCAGGCTATTTTGGATTCTTGGATCAAGGAGTCTTTGGAGAATGAAAACAAATATGAAGCTTATAAAGAACTTTGGGCAAAATCTAGTGGTTTAGCATCTGCTCCAAGTATTGATGTTGAAGCGGCTCTAATCAAAACCAAAAAACGGATACACGATTTTCGTTTTAAAAGATTAAAGCGTGTTGTTTTACCGGTTGCTGCGATGCTTGTTGTTTTATTAGGTCTTACCTTTTTTATGAAGGGTGGTTTTGAAAATAATATGCTAAGCAATCAGTCAGAAGATATTGTTTATCAAGAAGTCAAAGCAGCTTACGGAACAAAAACAGAATTAGTTTTAGCAGACGGGACAGTTGTTTGGCTTAATTCGGGAAGTACATTACGATTTCCTATGTCTTTCAATACTCTAGACCAACGTAAGGTCTATTTAGACGGAGAAGGATATTTCGATGTTACTAAAAACAAGAACAAACCTTTTATTGTAAATACAGGAGAAGTTAATGTTAAAGTATACGGAACAGCTTTTAATGTGTCTGCTTACAGCGAGTATAATTCGATGTCTGTGGCTTTGGTTGAAGGTAAAGTGAGTTTAGAAGATAATAAAGAAGTCGAATTAACAATGCTTACCCCAAACGATGTTGTTGAATGTGATTTTGAAACTAAAAAAATAAATAAATCCTCTAATGTTGAAATGGAAAAATATACAGCATGGAAAGATGGATATATGATGTTTTATGGAGATCCGATCTCTGTAATTATTAAAAAAATAGAAAAGTGGTATAATGTAGATATTACAATAGCAGACAAGGAGCTAGAAGCGTATCGATTTACAGCCACATTTCATGACGAATCTTTAGAACAAATGTTGGATTTATTAAAAGTATCATCTCCCATGGATTATGAAATTATACATTCAGAGAAATTAATAAATAATACGTTTAGTACTAAGAAAATAGTTTTGACCAAATCTAAGTAACAACCTAATAATAACTCCCATAATAACTGTATGCTAATGAAATAATTACTTCAAAAAAAATCAGAGAAAGTATTTTTTTTTTCTGTATGTATCTGAAAACCAACTTCAGAATGTTTAACTAATAGTAAATTAAAACCAATTCAAAATTATGAAAAAAACTTTAACATGGTGGAAAACGATTAACGGTTTTTTACCTTCAAAAATGTTTTTAATTGTCAGAATGATGATTATGGTTCTGTTTTTGTCATCGTTTGGAGTAAATCCAAATGATTCTTATTCTCAGAACACAAAACTCTCCCTAAATTTTAGTAGTACTTCCGTAAAAGATGTGTTATTAGAAATTGAAAATAACAGTGAATTTTTCTTCTTGTATAACAATAACTTAGTAGATGTAGAAAGAAAAATTGATTTAGAGGTTAAGAATAAAAAAATCAAAGATATCCTTGATTTGATTTTTATAGGAAAGGACGTGACTTATACGCTAAAAGATAAGCAAATTGTACTTTTACCTAAGAAACAGACTGTTAAAACGACGTCTGCAATTCAAACGCAACTTACAGGAAAAATCACAGATGAGTTTGATATGCCTTTACCAGGTGTTTCTATTGCAATAAAAGGAACAACGAAAGGTGTAATGTCAGATTTCGATGGAAATTTTGCAATCGATGCAACTTCAGGCGATGTTTTAGTACTATCTTATGTCGGGATGGTGACTCAGCAAATTACAGTTGGTAACCAAACTAGTATAAATATTGTCATGGCTAGTGACGAAATCGGTTTAGAAGAAGTATTGGTTATCGGTTATGGTACAGCTAAAAAGCGTGATTTAACAGGAGCTGTTGCGAGTCCAAATATAGCGCGAGTAGAAGAGATGCCTAATGTGTCTATATTACAAGCTCTACAAGGAACTGTAGCTGGTTTAAATGTCGGCGCTGTAGATGCTGCTGGTGAAGACCCTACAATATCTATAAGAGGACAGAATTCAATACCTACTGGTACTACGGCTGAGAGAGCGGCAGCAAGTGCACCATTAATAGTTGTAGATGGAATTATTTACAGAGGTAATTTAGTAGATTTAAATACTGCAGATATCGCCTCTATCGATGTTTTAAAAGACGCCAGTTCTGCTGCAATTTATGGATCTCAAGCTTCTAATGGCGTTATTTTAGTTACCACTAAAAAAGGTAAAGTAATCGGTAAGCCTGTAGTAAACTATTCTGCAAGTTATACCATTCAGACACCTAATGAGAATGCTCTTGAACCCATGGAATCGGATGAGTTAAAATTGTTTTTAGCAGATGCTTATCCTAACCAAGATCCACGTACTTTACTTGGTACACAAGAGATGCGTGACGGTTACGATAATAATTTTAATAACGGCTTGTGGGACAAAATAACAGGAGATGGATATATTAACACGCATAATATTAGTGTTAGAGGCCGTTCTGAAAATTTTAGTTATTTTTTCTCAGGTGGACTTACAGATGTTAAAGGTTTTGTTGTAAACGACGACTATAAGAAAGTAAATTACCGTATAAATTTAGACGCTAACATTACAGACTGGTTAAAAGTGGGTACAGAAACTTTTGTAACAACGAGTGATTATTCTGGTACAGCACCAAGATCAGATACATCTATGTTGGTTATGCCTTGGACACCTTTATACGAGGAAGATGGGACACCAAGACAAACACTTCAGAATACTTGGACTAACCCGCTTTTAGATTTACAAACACTTGATAACGACAAGAGACTTAACTTATTTGCGAACATACATGCGGATATAAAATTACCTGTCGATGGTTTAAATTATCGTGTAAATTTCTCTCAGAACTACAGAACAACAAATCATGATAATTTTGATCCAACAGGAGCTAATTTTACTGGATTTGGTTACAAGAATTCATCAATTGATTACAATTGGTCTGTAGATAATATTTTAAGTTATAATAAAACGTTTAATAACGTCCATAATATAAGTGCAACATTTTTATATGGGGTAGAAGAAATTTCAACATCGTTTACAAATGCAAATGCACAGAATTTTTCAGATATGACTTTAGGTTTTAATTCGTTAGAAAACGGAGACCCAACTCAAAACATTATTAATACTGGAAAAGAAAACGAACAAAGTTTGTACAATATGGGACGTATATCTTACGGTTATGATGGGAAATATTTAATTACCGGTACTGTAAGACGTGATGGTTTTTCAGGATTTGGATCTAATGAAAAATTCGGTGTTTTTCCATCTGTAGCACTTGGATGGGTTGTGAGTGACGAAGGTTTCATGAAAAGAACCTCAAATTGGTTAGACTTTTTGAAATTTAGAGGATCTTATGGTGTTACAGGAAAAAGAGGTGTTGGAAGATACGATACTCAAGCGGTTGTAGCAACAAGTGTTGGTGGGAATGATGGTTATGTTTTTGGTGATGGAGCAACTCCAACGCAAGTACAATATATAGATGAATTGGCAAATAACGATTTGGGTTGGGAAACGACTACAGGGGTAAACGTAGGAGTGGATTTTTCTTTCTTTAATTCAAGATTAAACGGTAATGTTGAATATTATAATAATTCGACTAAAGATGTTTTATATGAAATTGATTTGCCTTATGCTGTAGGATTACCGACCATTAAAACTAATATTGGTGAAGTCGCAAACCATGGTTTAGAATTATCTTTAACTGGTGTAATTGTGAAAAATGATAATTTTAGATGGGAAACGTCTGTTAATTATGCACGTAATAGAAATGAAATAGTTTCTATTTTGGGTGCAGATAATGACGGTGATGGCATCGAAGATGATTTAATTACAGATAGATTGTTCATTGGAGAACCAACAGGAGTTATATTCGATTACGAAATTATTGGTATGTGGCAACAAGCCGATGCCGATGCAGGTAATATCCCTAATGGATTTTTTCCAGGAACATATAAAATTGCCGATTTAGATAATAGTGGAAACTATTCTTCAACTTTCGATAAGAAAATTTTAGGATATACCGATCCTGGTTACCGTTTTAGTATCTCCAATACCTTTAAGTACAAGCAACTAAGTTTATATGTTTTTGTTAATAGTATTCAAGGAGGTAAGGAGCATTATTACGGTACAGATGCTCTTATTTTTGGAGCAACAAATACAGAGTCTAGTAGATATAGTAGTCAAAATATTTTTCAAGGAGGTTGGGACTATTGGACGCCAGATAATCCAGATGCTTATTTTAGAGGTTTAGAAGGCGCTGCAACTTACGAGCCTAACAGATACATTCAGCGTAGTTTTGTGCGTATCCAAGATGTTAGTTTGTCTTACAACTTTAAGAGTAGTGTTTTAGATAAGATTGGATTTAGTAATCTTAAGTTATTCGTTAGTGGTAAAAACTTAGCAACATTTACAGACTGGAGAGGATGGGATCCTGAAACAGGTCAAGGATACACTCAAGGTACTCCTTTAATGACTAATTACTCTATGGGAATTAATGTTGAATTTTAAAAATAAAGAACATGAAAATTAATAAATATATAATTTTATTATCAGCATTTCTTGTGATTTTTTCTTCTTGTAATGAAGATAAATGGCTCGAAGAAGAGGTGTACGATTTTTACACGCCTGATAACTCATATTTAACAGAAGCTCAATTTGAACAGTCTGTTGCTCGTTTATATAATTTAACAGATTTATATACTGTTTGGGGAGGTGCCACGTCACATTTTATATTTCAATATACTACAGATTTAGCGTATGATGCTATTGGGCCTACCCACGAACTTAATTCTTACGAAGACAGGTTAGTGCCGGATTACATTAGGGTTAGAACACCTTGGCAGAGATCTTACGAGATTATTGCGCAAGCAAACACAATCTTAGGAAGAATTGATAATCCAGAAACAGAGTTTTCATCAGAAGAAAGCAGAACTGCTTTAAAAGCAGAGGCCTTATTCTTTAGAGGTTTTACTTATAAGTACCTTGGTATTCTTTATGGAGGTGTCCCTTTATCTTTAGAAGAGATTACAGAGCCTAAAAGAGATTTTGTACGAGCAACTCAAGAAGAAGTTTTTGCACAATGTATTGAAGATTTAACTTTTGCTGCAGAGAATTTACCTGATGTTTCAGAGTTAGGTGGAGAAGCAAGAATTACTAAATCTGTAGCAAAGCACCTTTTAGCAGAGCTATATATTATAAATAAAGATTTTAGTAAGGCCATTGAATTAACAACTGAAGTTATCGATAACCCAGGTTATGCTTTAATGACGCAACGTTTTGGTTCTAGAATGGACGAGCCTGGAGATGTTTACTGGGATTTATTTAGAAGAGGAAACCAAAACAGAAGTTCTGGAAACACAGAATCGTTATGGGTAGCACAATACGAGTATAATGTTACAGGTGGAGGTCGTGGTAGTATTATTACACAATACCTAGGTCCTGGATATTATAATTTAGTAGATGAAGACGATAATAGCTTATTTATAGGCCCAACAACTCAAAATGGTGGTCGTGGTATTGGCTGGTTTACGGCATCAGACTTTATGATAGATGATGTATGGGAAAGTGTTCCTGGAGATATGAGAAACTCAGAATATAACATTATTCGTGATCTTGTAGTTGATAATCCGGATTCTAAATTCTACGGTCAAAAAATGATCGAAAGTGGAGCGATTAAAGATGTAGGTGATATTTACAAAAGACAATGGTCTGCGATTTTTTCTAAAACTACAGTAGCCAATAATTTTCCAGAAGAATTGTTTGTAGACGAATCTACAGGACAAGTGTCAAACAATGCATCTTCAACATTTAGAGATCATTACCAAATGCGTTTGGCAGAAACGTACTTATTAAGAGCAGAAGCGTATTTGGGTAATTCGCAAACAGCACTTGCTGCAGAAGATATTAATATGTTAAGGGATAGAGCAAATGCTCCTTTAGTAAACGCTGGAGATATCGATATCGATTTTATATTAGACGAGCGTGCTAGAGAATTGCATTTTGAAGAGTATAGATTGTTAACACTTAAGCGTCTAAATAAAGTAGTAGATAGAGTTACAGCATACAATCCTTATTACAATGGTAAATATGATACCGGTTTTGTGGTACATGATTACCATACATTATGGCCTATCCCTCAACAAGAAATTGAAAGGAATACAGAAGCTGTTTTAGAGCAAAACCCAGGATACAATTAAAAATGGATTTCAATAAAATATAACTTTTTAAAATTTGAGTAGGGATTATTTATCCCTGCTCAAATTTTGTGTTTTATGAGTTTTACCAAAATAACAGATCATTTTTACGATACTAAAGAACTTTAAAAAAATTAACGTACAACTATTTAATAACTAAGATTGAAATAACAAATGAAAAAATTATTACTAATAGTATTACTACTTGTAAATGCATTCGCTGTCGTAAGTTGTGCAGAAGGTAATACTTCAAACGAAGTGCCTAGGGAAAAAATAAATTTTGATGAAGACTGGAAATTTTCTAAAGGCGATTTTCCTACAGCAAGTAAAAATGAATTTGACGATGCATCGTGGGAGCAATTAGATGTACCACACGATTGGAGTATTAAAGGCCCATTTTTAAAAACAAATCCTGCAGGTAATGTAGGCGCATATGCACCAGGCGGAATAGGTTGGTACAGAAAATCATTTACACTAGACAAATCAGATGCAAATTCAAAAATTGGTATCGAGTTTGGTGGTGTTTATATGAATAGTGAAGTTTGGATTAATGGTCACTATTTAGGAATACGTCCTTTTGGATATATTAGTTTTAATTACGATTTAACACCGCATTTAAACTTCGAAGGCGAAAATATTATTTCTGTTCGCGTAAATAACTCAAAAGAACCAAGCGCGCGTTGGTTTACAGGTTCTGGTATTTACAGACATGTATGGTTAGTTAAAACAGAAAAATTACATATCGATAGATATGGTGTATATGTTACAACCAAATCTATAAAAAACAATGAAGCTGTTATCGAATTAAAAACAGCAATTAAAAATGAAGAAGCAGAATCTAAAGCATATCGTTTAGTTAACGAAATCTATTCTTCAGACAATGTGCTTTTATCTACAGAAGAAACAACTGCTAAATTAGATAGTAGTAAAGAAGAAAATATTGTTCAGAACATTACAGTAAGTAATCCTGAATTGTGGTCGCCAGAATCACCATACTTATACAAAGTAAAAACAAAAATAATGGTTGGTAATACACTTGTAGATCAAGTAGAAACCAATATGGGTGTTCGTGATTTTAGCTTTTCAGCAGATAACGGATTTACCTTAAACGGAAAAAATATAAAATTAAAAGGTGTTAATAATCATGCCGATTTAGGTGCCTTAGGTGCTGCTATTAACGACCGTGTTTTAGAACGCCGTTTAGAAATTTTAAAAGAAATGGGATGTAATGCCATCCGTACTGCTCACAATCCACCAAGTGCTACGTTATTAGATTTATGCGATAAAATGGGCTTTATGGTAATGGATGAAGCGTTCGATGAGTGGATAGAATCTTGGCCTTTTGGAAATAAAGTAAAAGAAGGAAAAGCTAAATATGGTTACCATTTATATTTTGATGAATGGGCAGAAAAAGATCTTACAGAATTAATTAAGAGAGATAGAAATCACCCATCAATTATTCTTTGGAGTGTAGGTAACGAAATTCCAGATGCTTGTTTCGAAGAAGGTACTGTTAGACTTAAAAGATTAATGAGTGTAGTTAGAGAACACGATAATACAAGACCAATAACTTGTGGTATTACACATATGCATTTAGCAAACGAAAGTGGTTTTGCTAGCGCATTAGATGTAACAGGTTACAACGGTGGTGGAGGTTCTGTATTCATGTACGAAAAAGATCATGAAACATACCCGGAACGTAAATTTATTGCTACAGAAGTCCCTCATACATTCCAAACACGTGGTGAATATCAATCACAATCATGGTACAGAGGTGCTAATCCTTTAGGAGGAATAATGAAAGTACCAAACTTGTCTGAAGAAGAAGTTTTCGGAGATATTAGTAAATATTATAGCTCGTCTTACGATAATTCTATTGTACGTATTTCTGCTAGAGATTCATGGAAAATGACTAGAGATTTCTCTTTCATGTCTGGTGAGTTTAGATGGACTGGGTTCGATTACTTAGGAGAATCAATGTTCGGATGGCCTGCAAAATTATTCAACTTTGGAGTTATAGATATGTGTGGATTCCCTAAGGATTCGTACTATTTTTATCAGAGTCAGTGGACAGAAGAGCCTATGGTTCACATCTTGCCACATTGGAATTGGAAAGGTAAAGAAGGTGTTAAAATACCTGTAGTAGCGTATTCTAATTGTGATAGTGTAGAATTATTCTTAAACGGTGAATCTTTAGGTGTGCAAAGCATGAAAGACACTATGGATGTCGTGTGGCAAGTGCCTTATAAAGCTGGAATATTAGAAGCTAAAGGTATTAACAACGGTAAAGTTGTTGCAGAAAAGAAAATAGAAACTGCAGGTGATGCTAATAAAATTGAGTTATTAGTAGATCGTGATGTTATTAATGCTGGAGGTGCAGATGTTGTACATGTTGAAGTAAATATTTTAGATGCAGAAGGTCGTTTTGTACCAAAAGCCTTAAACGATATCACATTTAATGTTGAAGGTGAAGCGACAATTTTAGCTGTAGATAACGGAGATCCAAAAAGTGAAGAATCTTTTGTTGGAAACAAAAGATCTGCTTTTAATGGTAAGTGTTTAGTTATTTTAAAAACAACTAAGAAAGCAGGCGATATTAAATTAACTGCAAGTTCAGATGGTCTAGTAGGAGCAACAGTTCAAGTGAGCTCTAAGTAATTTTGATTTTCATTATAGAAATATAAACACATGAATAAAAATATAAATAAATTAATCCTTGTTTTTTTAGGACTCGTAATGTTTGCGCCTCAAGTTGTTTTTGGGCAATCGGGTACTGAGAAATCGCAAGACGAATTTCAAAATAAGTTGTGGTATACTTCACCTGCTAAAGAGTGGATGGAAGCACTTCCTGTCGGAAACGGCAGGTTGGGTGCCATGGTTTATGGCGGTGTAGAAAATGAACAAATACAGTTAAACGAGGAGTCTGTTTGGGCAGGGCCTCCAATACCTACAGGGAAACCTGGCGCATGGACTTCTATAGAAGAGGCTAGAAAACTTATTTTTAATGGGGAATATGCTAAAGCTAACTCATTGGTTCAGGATAATGTTTTAGATAGACGTATCGCTCCAAGAAGTTATCAGACGCTTGGAGAGCTTAATCTTAAATTTAATATTGAAGGAACTTCTGAAAATTATAGAAGAGAACTTGATATTGATAATGCCATAGCAAAAACAACGTTTACAGCTAATGGTGTAAATTATGTAAGAGAGGTGTTTTCTACACCAATAGATCAAGTTATTGTCGTGTTGCTTACTGCCGATAAACCAAATTCTATTTCTCTAGATTTAAGCTTAGGCAGACCCGCAGATTTTGAAGTTGCTAGTTTGGGTAACAACAAAATTAAAATGTGGGGACAAGCGAGCCATAAAGGAAAACACTTAGGAGTGAAGTATGAAACGCAACTAATGGCTGTTCCTAAAGGTGGAAAATTAAAATCTGTAGACGGCGTCATTTCAATTGAAAATGCAACATCTGTAAAGTTATTAATTTCAGCAGCAACAGATTATAACCGTCACGATCCTTTTAAACCTTTAACGGAGAATTTAGGGACTAGAAACTCTAAAGACCTAAAAGCGGCGAACAAAAAAGCGTTAAAGAAATTAGTTGCAGATCATATTGCAGAATATCAAAGACTGTTTAATAGAGTTTCTATCGAACTTGGAAATTCTGATGTAGATAACTTACCAACAGATGTGCGATTAGAAGCGGTTAAAAATGGTGCTGATGACGCAGGATTATTCGAACTTTATTTTCAATATGGTCGTTATTTATTAATATCATCATCTCGAGAAGGTTCATTGCCAGCGAACTTACAAGGGATCTGGAATAATCATTTAATAGCGCCTTGGAATGGAGATTACCATACCAATATAAATATGCAAATGAATTATTGGCCAGCAGAACTGACTAATCTTTCGGAGTGTCACGAACCGTTTTTTAGCTTTATAGAATCTTTGGTGCCTTCTGGACAGAAAACAGCAAAAGAAATCTATAATAACGATGGTTTTGTAGTGCACCATACCACAGATGTTTGGCATTGGACCGTACCAATTGGTAGAGTGGGTTATGGTATGTGGCCTATGGGAGGTGCTTGGGCAACTGGGCATTTTATGGAACATTACAGATATACTGGAGATAAGCAGTTTTTAGAAGCACGTGCTTATCCTATTATAAAAGAATCTTGTAAATTCCTTTTAGATTGGTTAACTACAGATCCAAGATCAGGAAAGTTAGTTTCAGGACCTTCAACATCTCCAGAAAACAAGTTTTATCCACCTAATAATACAGATGGGAAACATGTTAATTTAGGGATGGGTAATGCAATGGATCAAGAAATTATTTATGAAAGTTTTACAAATCTTTTAGAAGCCGCTAAAGATCTTGGTATAGACGATGAGTTTACTAAAGAGGTAGAACTAGCCTTGGGAAAATTATCAATGCCACAAATTGGTTCTGATGGACGATTAATGGAATGGTCTGAAGAATTTGATGAGGTCGATGCAGGACACAGACATTTAAGTCATTTATACGGTTTGTATCCAGGGAGTCAGTTTAATACACAAGATACACCATATTATATCGATGCGATTTACAGAAGTATTAACCACAGGTTGGCAAACGGTGGTGGACATACAGGTTGGAGTAGAGCTTGGATTATTAACTTTTATGCGCGTTTAAACGATTCCGATAAGGCTTATGAAAATATAAAAGCGTTATTACAAAAATCGACTGCTAACAATTTATTCGATTACCACCCGCCTTTCCAAATCGACGGAAATTTTGGAGGAACAGCTGGTATCGCAGAAATGTTAATTCATAGTCATGTTAAAGACGATAAAGGCACTGTTATTATAGAATTATTACCAGCATTACCAAGTGCTTGGGAAACTGGAAATGTTAATGGTTTAGTAGCAAGAGGTGGTTTTGAAGTGGATTTAGCTTGGGAAAATAGCAAATTAAAATCGACTACAATATCTTCTAAAGCAGGAGGGACATGTAAAGTGAAATTAGGCGAAACTACTATCGATTTGGTATTGGCTGCAGGTGAGAAACGTGTTTTAAACAATACACTAAACTAATTTAAATGAAAAGTTTAAAACTATTTACGTTTACAATAGTGATGTCTCAATTGGTGTTGGGATGCAAAAGTAATGCTGTTGTAGAAGACCAAAACACGACGAGTGCTGTTAATACAATATGGTACGATACGCCTGCTAAAAAATGGACAGATGCATTTCCAATTGGGAATGGTAAACTGGCAGCAATGACTTTTGGAGGAACTGATGTTGCGAAATTTCAGTTAAATGAAGAAAGTTTATGGGCAGGTGTTCCTGAAAATCCATATGCCGAAGATTTCCGTGAAAAGCTAACTACAGTTCAAAATTTAATTTTGGAAGGTAAAAGCATGGAAGCTAATAAGTTTGGTTTGGCAAATTTAACTGCTGGTCCTGCGTCGTTTAGATCTTACGAGCCCTTAGGAGATTTATTAATAGACTTCGATAATAAAAGTGAAGTTTCTAATTATAAAAGAGCATTAGATATGTCTACAGGGCTATCTACTGTTACCTACGATATCAATGGTTCTACAATAACTCAAGAGGCTTTTATTTCTGCAATAGATAATGTATTATGTATCCGTATATCGAGCACAGGGAAAGATAAACTAAACTTTAGTATTGCTTTACAGCGTCCAAAAGATGTTACAATTTCTGCGTTGCCTAATGGTTCTATTCATATGGACGGACAAATTGTAGATATTGAAGCGCCAGAAGCAAGAGACGAAAATGCTGGCGGTTCTGGTAAAGGTGGCGCGCATATGCGTTTTGCTGCACGACTAAATACAACTGTTAATGGTGGAACTATTACTGCTGAAAATGAAAAATTAAAAGTTAGCAATGCTAATGAAGTGGTTTTAAAATATACAGCAGCAACAGATTATAATTTAGAGTTACTAAATTTTGACAGAAGTATAGATCCAGTGGCGAAAGCAGAAAAGGTTTTAGAAGCCGCTTCTACTAAATCATGGAACGATATAAAAGGCGCGCATACTCAAGAGCATGCGGCAATGTTTAATCGTGTAAGTCTTGAAATGGGAGATCCTACATTAGATTCTTTATCTCTGGATGTACGTTTAAAAAATTATAAAAATGGCACTGTAGATTCTGGCTTAGAAGCACATTTGTTTCAGTTTGGACGCTATTTATTAATGGGAAGCTCTCGTGCTAACTCGGTTTTACCTGCAAATCTGCAAGGTAAATGGAGCGAACGTATGTGGGCACCTTGGGAAGCAGATTATCATTTAAATGTAAACCTGCAAATGAATTATTGGGCTGCAGACGTTGCTAATGTTTCAGAAACTATGGATCCATTAATTACGTGGTTTAAAAAAATTGTAGATGTAAGTAAACCGTATGCTAAAGAAATGTATGGTTCTAATGGATGGTTTTCTCATCATGCATCTAATCCTTTCGGGCGTGTTACGCCTTCGGCATCTACATTATCATCGCAGTTTAATAATGGTGTTTTAGATCCGTTACCAGGTGCATGGATGGTGATGAGTTTATGGGATCATTATGAGTATACGCAAGATGAAGTATTCTTAAAAGAAGAATTGTACCCAATGTTATCTGGAGCGAGTGAGTTTATCTTAGATGTATTGGTTAAAGATAAAGATGGAGTGTTGCACTTTTTACCGTCATCATCTCCCGAAAATCAATATTTAGACCCTTCAACGAACGAGATGTTAAGAATTACTTCAACATCAACATATCATTTATCTATAATTAAAGCTGTTTTTGGGGCAACTCAAGAAGCTGGATCTATTATAAATACAAATGATGATATCCAGAAACGTATTGTTGAAGCTCAAAAGGCATTACCTGATTTTCCGATTTCTGAAAAAAATGGAAGAATGATGGAATGGAGACAAGATTTAAAAGAGAAAGAACCTGGTCACAGACACCTGTCTCATATGCTTGGTTTACACCCATTTTCTATAATTACAGAAGAGACTCCAGAACTTTATGAAGCGGTAAGAACCAGTTTAGCATGGAGAGAAGAGAACGGACAAGGTGGTATGGGCTGGGCTTATGCTCACGGTTTGTTAATGCATGCTAGATTATTAGAAGGAGAAAAAGCACATAAAAACTTGGTGACCCTATTAAGTAAAGGACGAAAAAATAGTCTAATGAATACAATTGGGCCATTCCAAATTGACGGTAATTTAGGTGCAACAGCGGGCGTTTCAGAGATGTTGCTTCAAAGTCACTTAAAAGATGAAAATGGTAATTTTATTCTTCATCTATTACCTGCAATTCCAGAACAATGGTCTGAAGGGAAAGTTACAGGTTTGCATGCAAGAGGTGATTTCGAATTAGACATGGATTGGAGTAAAGACAACCTAATTGTTACTATTAGTTCAGAAAAAGGAGGTTCTTGTAAAGTTAGAGCGTTAGGAAGTACAAAAGATGTGGTATTAAAAGCAGGAGAACAAAGAGAATTAATTTTTTAGATGAAACACGTAAATAAATAAATTTTTTAATTTAAAAGTGACAATACTACTGAGGGTTTACACCTCATGGTTTGTCTCTTTTTTTTGTTAATACTATAAAATATTATGGATTTAATTAAATTAGATATATGAAAAAAACACTACATATTGGACTAACTCTATTTGTAATTATGAGTTGTTTTTCAATGCAGTCTGTTGCACAAAACAGTAAACAAGTAGACTCGAAAGTTTCAAAAAAAGTGGAGCAGCTTCTTGGGAAAATGACCTTAGACGAAAAAATTGCTGAACTGACTCAGGACGCACCTGCCAACGATAGATTAGGTATTCCTTTTATGAAGTTTGGCGAAGGTTTACACGGATTATGGGTAGATGGAGTTACCGTTTATCCGCAGGCTATAGCTTTAGGATCGACATGGGAGCCAGGGCTTATTAAAAAAATGGCAGAGCAAACAGCCTTAGAAGCTCGCGCCTTAAATATTACACATATTTATTCTCCTAATTTAGACGTTATTTCGGGAGATGCACGATACGGTAGAGTAGAGGAATCCTATGGTGAAGATCCGTATTTGGTTTCACGAATGGGTGTGGCTTTTATCCAGGGTATGCAAGGTATGGGAAGCGAGCGTTACGATAAAAATCATGTCATGTCTACTGCAAAACATTATGTTGGGTATCCGGAAAATAGACGAGGTATTAACGGTGGATTTAGCGACATGTCGGAGCGTCGATTACGCGAGATTTTCCTGCCTCCTTTTGAAGCTGCTGTAAAAGAGGCTCAAATCGGGAGTATTATGCCAGGTCATCAAGATTTTAACGGTGTGCCATGCCATATGAACTCTTGGTTGTTAAACGATATTTTACGAGACGAGTTAGGTTTCGATGGTTTTGTGGTGTCCGATAATAATGATGTCAGTCGTTTACAAACCATGCATTTTATTCCTGAAACTAGAGTAGAAGCTGCATTGCTAGCTTTAAAAGCAGGTGTAGATATGGATTTGGCCTTAGGTAAGGTTCCAGAACAATTAAGTTTTCATTCTACAATATTAAAGGACACGCTGACTAAAAACCCTGAGCTTGTAAAGTATGTCGATACGGCGGTATCAAGAATCTTAGCAGCAAAATATAAATTAGGATTATTCGATTCTAAACCTAAAGTAATAAAAGCAGATACTATTGTAAGTAAAAAAGAACATCAAGAATATGCTTATGAAGTGGCTAAAAAAGCCATTGTTTTATTGAAAAACGACAATAATTTACTGCCTCTTGATCTTAAAAATATTAAATCTTTGGCTGTTATTGGACCAAATGCTACAGAAGAACGTCCTGTAGAATATAGTAGTTATGCTTTATTAGGCGGGTATTCTGGATTGCCACCCTATTATGTGTCGGTTTTAGATGGTATTAAAGCTAAGGCAAAAGGGGATGTTAAAATTAATTACGCTAAAGGTTGTGATTTAAATGGAGATTCTAAAGCAGGGTTTGCCGAAGCTATCGAGGCAGCCAACAATTCCGATGCTGTGGTGCTTGTTATCGGTGGTTCTCGTAGAACTGGTGGTGAAGGTGTCGATCGTTCGGATCTTGATTTAGTTGGTGTTCAAAATGAATTAGTAGAGGCTATCCAGAAAACAGGAAAGCCGGTTATTGTGGTTCTAATAAACGGACGCCCGTTATCTATAAATTATATTGCAGAAAATATTCCTTCGGTGTTAGAAACTTGGTATTTAGGTATGCGTTCTGGAGATGCTATTGCTGATGCTATTTTTGGAGATGTTAATCCTGGTGGAAAATTAACTGTGTCATTTCCGCGTTCTGTTGGTCAGCTTCCTGTTACATATTTAGAGCGTCCCGACTTTGTGGGTTCAGGTAAAGGGAAGTATAAATATGCCGATAAATCGCCGTTATTTCCATTCGGATTTGGATTAAGTTATACCACATTTAAGTACTCAGAATTAAAGTTAGCAGATAACAAAATTAATTCAGAAGGGTCTACGACGGTGTCTGTTGAAGTCACAAATACGGGTGATACATTTGGAGATGAGGTCGTACAAATGTATGTGCGTGACGATTATGCTTCAGTGGGGCGTTACTTGAAAATGTTGAAGGGTTTTAAACGTATCAGCCTAAAACCAGGAGAAACAAAAACAGTGTCTTTTAAACTCGGTTTCGATGAATTAAATATTTTAAATCAAAGTATGAAAAAGGAGGTCGAAGCAGGAACGTTTACTATTTCTGTTGGAGCGTCTTCTTTAGAAAAAGATTTAAAGAAAATACAACTTCGCGTAACTCAATAATAAATTAACAATAGGTTCTTATTGTTAATTGTAAGGCTTAAATCAATAAAAAAGAGCGTAATAGTGAAATTTATAATTTCATTATTACGCTCTTTTACTTTGTGCTAGAACTATTATTTT
The DNA here is from genome assembly GCF_042427615.1 of Formosa undariae. Classification (NCBI taxonomy): domain Bacteria; kingdom Pseudomonadati; phylum Bacteroidota; class Flavobacteriia; order Flavobacteriales; family Flavobacteriaceae; genus Formosa; species Formosa undariae. The sequence continues at coordinate 16,329 of NZ_JBHMEZ010000029.1, forward strand.
ACATCTTTTACGGCCAAATTAAGTTGGTTGCCACTTTCGTCTATAGTTTCAAAACTAAGTTGTGCTGTTTTTCCGTTTTCTGGTGGTGCTATTTTAATTAATAAGAAACCGCCTGTAGGATCTTCTTGTATGTAAGGCTGCTTTATTAATCCTAAAGGATCTGTAGATCCTACGTCGCCTGGTTTTCTTCCTGGTCTTGAGTTTTGTCCGTTTATGGTTCCTGTTCCAAATTCTTCAAAACCTGCGGGATGAATAGAGTGGTATTGCCAATGGCGATCCCCTGTAATAATATAGAAGTTTTTGTCAACCTTATTCTTTTTCAACCAATGAAAAAAGGCATCACGTTCTTGTTGAAAACCGCCATAACTCACATGGTTGTCATGTTTAGAAGCATCGTCTGGGCCAACTAAAGGAGACGCAACAATAAACAGTTTAAACGTCGCTGTGCTCTCTAGAAGCGATTGTTTTATCCATTTTAACTGGTCTTCACCCCAAATAGATTTATGCGGTCCGTCTGGTAAGGTATTGTTATCTCGGTAGTCTCTACCTTCGGGCATCCAAATTTGCAAATGTTTGTTTATTTGTCGTGTTCGGAATGTTACTGGATTTTCGTCTTCTGGTGCTGCTACAGGTGTTTGTTCTAAAAATGTAGATCTGGCTAAGCTTGGCGATGGTGCTTTTCCATTTTCTTCATTGTCGCTATCATTGTATCTGTATTCATGATCGTCTTTCATGAAGTAAACGGGTACTTCTCCAAGAAAATTATACATACGTGGCATGGCCATTTGGCGGTGCCACTTAGCTCTTAATTCGGTTTGTGTTTTTGCTATGCCTTTATTTGGGTAGTCATAATATACGGTGTCTCCCGTTTGAACCCAAAATGCAGGTTGTGTTTTTTGCATGGCAGCCAAAGCGGGAAATCCGAGTTTTCTATCTTCACCTTGAGCAGCTCTACTTTTTTCTTTTGCTCGTAAGGCACCACCTCCAAGGAAGAATTTACCTAAGTTCATGCAAGACGTTACAACAAAAGAAACAGGTTTTTCTTGTTCAGGTGTTTGTAAGGTTGAAAAGGAACTTGTAGGTCCCGTTTGCGTATCTAATTCTGTAATACCGTAATGTACTCTGACATAATATTTGGTATCTGAATCTAGTTGGTCTATTTTAAATTTTACAACAAAATCGTTATCTGGAGTCGCTTTAATCCAAGACGATGAGTTTGCTTTTTTGAATTTAGGATGATCTGAAATTTCAAATTTAGCGACACCAGAAACACCTTCAATATCATAACTTAATAAGGCTTCAGGCGTACTAAAACCATTTTCGGGCATACTGTTTTGCTTAGTCAGTCGGGTTTGTAAAATAGCAGAAGACTGACTTACTTCTCCAATCATTTGGGGGAAGCTGTACATTGAAGGGTCTTTGCTTAAATAGGCCCAAGATGGTGTAAATGATAAAGCAGTGGCACCGGCTCCGGATAGTTTGATAAAATGTCTTCGTTCCATTTCTTATGATATTTTAATTAGTTAACGCTTTCAGCTTCGATAGTAGCGAGATCTCTTTTTTATCTCTTATATCTATTCTGAAAATTGAATAGGGGTTTTATAGTGTAAAAAGGGTTTGTTATTTTAAATACCCTTTGTCCATTTCTTGTTTTAAATAATCTTGCATGTCTTTGATTTTTTCAGGATATCTTTCAAATAAATTCACACGTTGTTCAGGATCTTTTTCTAAATCAAAGAGTAAGCCTTCTGTTGAAAAATCACTGTAATGTCTCAATGTTTTAAATGATTCTGGCATTCTTGAAACAGAGCCTGTGGTGTTATTAATGTATAACCATTTGTCTTTTCGTACAGCATATCCTCCTGCATTGGTATTATGAATGGTTGCTGTTCTTTGATTGTTTAGGTTTGGTTTTTCGGTAATAATTGATAAAAAACTTTGACTATCGATGGCTCCCGTTTCAGGGATTTTAGTTTCAGTAATTTCTAAAAGTGTTGCCATTATATCGACCTGAGAAATTAGGTTATCGGAAACTGTTCCTGCTTTTATATGGTTCGGCCATTTTATAACAAACGGAATGTGGTGTCCGCCTTCCCAAAGATCTCGTTTTAAACCTCTGTAATTGCCCATACTGTAATGGTCGAATTTTTCAGCTCTTTCAAAAGCAAATTTTTCGGGGCCATTATCTGAACTAAAAATAACAATGGTGTTTTCTTCAAGACCATTGTTTTTAAGGGCTTCTAAAACTTGTCCCGCAATCCAGTCTGTTTGAACCATAAAATCGCCATAAGCACCTGCTCCCGATGTGCCGTCAAATTCATCATTAGGAATAATTGGGGCATGAGGAGATGGTAAGGCTAAATATAAAAAGAAGGGTTTATCTTTTTTTTGATTATCGATCCAAGATATTGTTTTTTTAGTTAATGTAGGTAGTACGTTGTACGGATCCCAGCCAGCGACCTTGGGACCTGGACGCGAATCCCAATCCAATTCTTTAGCTTTTCTTTCAAACTGATTAAATTCAAAAAAATCATTCGGAATGTCTACAAATTTATCATTTTCTACCCATGCATACGGTGGGAAATTGATGGTGCCATCTCCAAAATAATAATTAAATCCACGATCTAAAGGGCCTCCGGTTAAGGGGGCTTCCCAATCAATATCTTCGACTAAATACGTCTTGTGAGTACGCCCCCAGTAGGTGCGTTCGCCAGTGGGGTCTTTATTAATAAAATTCCAATGCCAACCTAAATGCCATTTCCCAATAGCCGCAGTTTCGTAACCTTCTGTTTTTAAAAGCTGCGGAAGTGTTACATCTGTGTCTTTAAAAAGCGGTTCGCCAAACGACTTAACAATACCGTGGGTTCTTCTCCAATGATACTGACCAGTTAACAAGGCAAAACGGCTAGGGGAACAAATTGCCGATGAACTATGAGCGTCTGTAAAACGCATGCCTTCGGAAGCTAATTTGTCTAGATTAGGTGTTGGTATTTTAGAATTTGGATTCTGACAATTTAAATCTCCAAAACCCATGTCATCAGCATAAATAATAACAATATTAGGTTTCTGTGCGTACGTGCAATTAAACAAGCATACCATAAAAACTGTAATGATATTTATGGTGATGTCTTTCATTTGTTTTTTATTAAATGTGATAATATGGATTGGTCTCTTCGTTAAATTAACAAGTCGTTATTCTAACTCAAATAAGTGTTAAATCTTATTTGTTAAGTTGCTCCCAATTAGGACCTTCGTTTCTGATTTCAATCCATTCCTTAATCATTATTGGTTTTAATGTATTTACCATATCTGGCTCAACAGAAACGAGATCTACTTTTTGTTCAGGATCTTTTGATAAATTATAAAGCTCGAAAGTTTCAGGAATAGACGTTTTCATCCAATCCATTAAGGTTAATTCTTTTGTTTTGTCTGGAAATCTTCCAATTAATGTATACTCATTATAGCGCATGCCTATATGTGGCATTCTAAAATAAGTGTCTTCATGGTTTGGATATATCCATAAATATGGTTTTTCTCTTTTTATCTTTTGTCCAAGAAAAGCGGGGAAAGCGTTAATACCATCAAAGTGTATTCCACTAGGCATTTCTACTTGAGCAAGGTAAGCTGCAGTTGTAATAAAGTCTGTCGCTACTACCATCTCATCGCTTATTGTTCCTGCTTTTATTTTTGCGGGATAACGAATTATACCAGGTACTCTATGTCCGCCTTCGTAAGGAAATCGTTTCATACCTCTAAAAATGCCTGGATTACCAAAGCAATTATCTCGTGTAGGAGCTTCCCATTCACCTTGAGATTCTTCTAAATTAACGGGCGATTCAGGACCATTATCACTAGTGAAAATAACCATTGTATTTTCTGTTAATTGTTCCTTATCGACTGTGGCCATAAGATTCTCAAAAGCTTTATCTAACTGAGAAACGGTACCGTAATATTCTTTTTTATTCTTGCTAATATCATATTCCGGACGAGCAACACCACCATAGCTAATAGATTGCTCTAAACTATCTACTGTAGCATTGTCATACATCGCGCTAAATTCTTCAGGAGGAGAAAGAGGCGCGTGAGGTTCGTGTGTAGAAACAATTAAAAGAAAAGGTTTGCTTTTATCTCTTTTGTTCGTTAGCCAGTCTGTCGCTTCTTCCGTTAAGACATCGCAATACCATCCGTTTACTTCACCTACATTTTCTCCGTTTCTAATAAAATTTCTAAAATTTTTCGGACCATTATATGCATTATGTGTAGATGCGAACCAGTAATCGAATCCTTGATCGCCAGGGTTTGGTTCTGTAGCTTTCGATGTTTTTTCTAGTCGAGATAAATGCCATTTTCCCATAAAAGCAGTTTCATAGCCGCCAGATTTAAGGATTTCTGCAATCGTTGTTTCGCTGTCTCTTAAATGTGTTCCTGCAAAGCCTTGTAGGTAGTAAAATCCGCTTCTATACGGGTTTTTTCCCGTTAATAGCCCTGCTCTAGAAGGTGAGCAAACCGTTCCTGCCGAGTGCAGGTCGGTAAGTAGTACGCCTTCTGAAGCAAACTTATCTATGGCAGGTGTTTGTATAATCGGGTTGCCATAACAGCCTAAATCACCATACCCCAAATCGTCTGTTAGGTAAATTATAATATTAGGTTTTACCTCTTTTATTTCTCTTGTTTCTTTCGCTTCAGATTTACAACTAACAAACGCTATTGATATAAATAAATGTAGAAGTACTATTTTAGTGTGACTTCTCATTCTTATTTTTTTGATTTTGATGCTTCATTTAATTTTTCCCAATACGGACCTTCATCTCTAATCTCTAACCATTGTTCTAGTAGTATTGGTTTTAATTTTTCGACCATTTCTGATTCTGTAGAGGCAAGATCTGTTTTTTGTGACGGATCGTTAGCTAAGTTGTAAAGAGAAAATGTTACAGGTACAGATGTTTTCATCCATTCCATAATTGTCACATCGTCTTCTTTGTCTTTAAATTTTCCAATAAGCGTATAGTCGTTATAGCGCATAGCCATATGTGGCATTCTAAAATAGGTATCCTCGTGCGTAGGGAAAATCCATAAGTATGGTTTTTCTCTTTCTATTTTTTCACCAAGAAAAGCAGGAAATGCATCTATTCCGTCTAAGTTTATGTTTTGTGGCGCTGGAACTTGTGCAAGTTTAGCCGCTGTTGTTATAAAGTCTGTTGCAACTACCAATTCATTACTAATTGTTCCTGCTGGAATTTTAGCGGGGTAACGAATAATACCAGGCACTCTGTGTCCACCTTCGTAAGGGAATCTTTTCATTCCTCTAAGATCACCAGGTGTTCCAAAACAATAATCACGTATTGGATCTTCCCATAAACCTTGAGATTCGTCTAAATTTACTGGAGATTCAGGACCGTTATCACTTGTAAAAATCACCATAGTATTTTCAGTCAAGTTCTCATCATCTACCGTTTTCATTAGATTAGCAAAAGCTTGATCCAGTTGAGAAATTGTTCCGTAATACTCTTTTTTATTCATTGAAATATCGTGTTCTGGTCTTGCAACACCACCATAACTAATAGACTGTTCCAGACTATCTACAGTAGCATTGTCGTACATGTCGCTATATTCTTCTGGCGGGGCAAGTGGCGTATGTGGTTCGTGTGTCGATACAATAAGAAGGAACGGTTTACTTTTATCTCTTTTGTTTGTTAACCAGTCTGTAGCTTCTTCTGTTAACACGTCGCAATACCATCCGCTTACTTCACCAACATCTTCTCCGTTTCTAATAAATTTTCTGAAGTTCTTAGGCCCTTCAAAAGCATTGTGAGTAGATGCAAACCAATAGTCGAAACCTTGATCGCTAGGGCTAGGCTCTTTGGCTCTAGATGTTTTTTCTAAACGGGATAAATGCCATTTTCCCATAAAAGCAGTTTCGTAGTCACCTGATTTTAAAACTTCAGCAATGGTAACTTCACTATCTCTTAAGTGTGTTCCTGCATAACCTTGTAGGTAATAGAATCCGCTTCTGTAAGGGTTTCTACCTGTTAAAATTCCTGCACGCGATGGCGAACAAACTGTTCCTGCTGAGTGAAGATCTGTAAGTATTACACCTTCGGAAGCGAACTTGTCTATTCCAGGTGTTTTAATAATAGGGTTCCCGTAACATCCTAAATCACCATAACCAAGATCGTCTGTTAGGTAAATAATTATGTTAGGCTTTTTTTCTATTGGTTCTGCAGCGGCTACTTCTTTAGATTTCTTATCGTTACATGAGAAAAGGGAAAGCGTAACTGCTACTAAAAGTAATAAATGAATGGGTTTGTCGAATATCTTCATAAGGAACTATGTTAGGGGTTATTTATGCGAAAATTATGTATAATACTATGATTAGAAATAGAAGAATACCAGTGTATAAACGGACATCTTTTATGCCTTGAAATTTATCTTTATTTAAAAATTGAAATGGGGTGTCCCAAGTATATTCTAATTGTGCTTGTGTTGGTTTAGGAGTGGCGTAGCTAATAGCAAAATAAATTACAGAACAAATGCAGAATAACCACCAAGCTTGCATCATAAAAGGGATGCCTAGGGTATCTGTGATTAATTCTGGATTTCCAGAAAGCGGTGGTATAAAGTCTACACTAAAGGCACCTATACCCAGTACGAATCCAATCATTAATGTATATAAAGAAGCTTCTTTTGTTCCTCTTTTGCTAAATACACCAAATATAAATACGGTTGCAATTGGTGGTGCTAATGCGGCAGCTATTTTATTGATAGCTTCAAAAATACTGTTAAACTTGCCGCCTTGTGTAGACCAAGCCATAGCTAAAATCATAACAATTACAGCTACCCATTTTCCAATTACCACTTGTTTTTTATCGGTAATAGAAGGATTCATTCTTTTTGCTATATCAATAGCTACTAAAGTAGAACAGCTATTAAGAGCCGCAGCTATGGTGCTCATAAGAGCAGAAAGCAACGCCGCAGCAAAAATGCCTTTTATTCCTACGGGAAGTAAATTATTAATCAATACAGGTAAAGTTTCGTTACTTGTAGTTATTTGTTCTTTAAACAGTACATAGCCTATAATACCAGGCAATACCATGATAAAGACGGGCAGTAATTTTAGAAAACCAGCAAAAATAGGTCCTTTTTTTGCGTCATCTTCACTTTTTGCAGCTAGTACACGCTGAACAATAGTTTGGTCTGTACACCAATACCATATTCCTATTATCGGGTAACCTAAGAAAATAGAGTACCAGGTGAGTCCTGAATCACCTTCATGACCAGGAGTTCTAAGCATACTTAATTGATCTGGTTTTATGGCGTTTTTAAAATCGGCAATAGAGTGTACACCAACTTGTGGCAATGCTTCAATTGCAAAATAGGTTAATAATATGGCGCCTACAATAAGTATAATGGTCTGAACACTTTCTGTAATAACAACAACTTTTAAACCGCCCATGATGGTATAGGTCGCGGTGATTACCGAAATGATTAAAATCGAGATGTATTCATCAATTCCAAATAATGAATTAAAAACAATTGCACCAGCATAAAGACTCATCCCAATGTGTACAAATAAAGCACCTAGTATGGCCATAAAAGCTAGGAAAGACCTGGATGCACCGCCGTATCTTTTTTCTAGAAATTGAGGTAGCGTAGAAATTTTACTTCTAAAATAGAATGGTGCAAATATTAACCCCAATAGGATTAAAACAATTGAAGCCATCCATTCAAAATTCCCCCAGACTAAGCCATCTTCAAAACCTGAAGCGGCTAAGCCTACCAAATGTATTGTAGAAATATTACTAGCAAAAAGTGACGCACCTATAACAATCCAATTTAAACTTCTTCCAGCTAAAAAATAATTGTCGGTGGTCAAGTTTGTTTTTCTTGAGGAAAGAATCCCTAAGGATAATATTCCCAGTAAATAAAGGATAATTATAAATAAGTCTATACTATTCATCGCTATTTGTTAAAACCTCCAAAATCAAAGTCTGTGTTCTTTATAGACTCTAAATATACTAGTGTTTTTTCAATCACAGATAAATTTATTGGTTCTTGACTCCAATCTAGGTTCTGATTTAATATGTTTTGATTGCTACAACTGAATAATGTTGTATTTATTTCGGTGTTTTGAAGTGCAAATTGCAATGCGATTTTTTCGATAGGAATGTTTGCATCTTTGCAATACGCTATAGTTTTTTTAATGACTGCTAATTCTTTAACGTTAACTGGATACCAATCCGGTGGTCCTTTATGCGTTAGTAACCCACTGGCAAAAGGGGAGGCATTAACCAAACCTACATCTTTTGCCTTAATTTTTGGTAACAGTTTTAATAATAGATCGTTAATTAGTGTATAATGATTATGCACAAGGATAACATCTAAATCGTAATTAGAAATGACATGGTCAAGTACTTCTATAGGGTAGCACGATGCTCCTATAAATTTTATTTTCCCTTGTTTTTTTAAATCCTTTAATGCATCAAGACCTTCTGTTAGGGCTAGTTTTAAATATTGTCCTTGGCCATATTCTATATCGTGTAAAAACACAATATCAATATAATCTGTATTCAGTCGTTTTAAACTAGACTCCACAGACTTTATGATAGAATTATATGAGAAATTAAATATAGGAGGAAGCGATGCTGTTTTTCCTGCTTTTGTTGAAATGATAAAATCATCTCGCTTAAGACTTTTTAAACCTTCTCCCAGAACTATTTCTGAAGTAGCCGCTCCAAAAGTAGAGCTTTGTCTACCATATGCTGGAGAGGTGTCAAAATAATTGATACCTCTATCGAAGGCGGTATGAATGGTTTTGATTGCTTCGTTTTTATCTGTTTTTTCAAACATGCCTCCAACCGCAGAGGCTCCAAAACCTAAATGGCTTATTTTTAAATCGGTTTTTCCTAACCTATTATATCTCATGATCGATTTGGGGTTTTAAGACTCTAGATTGATTTGTATTATAGGGGAGGGTTTTGAAGCTATTAATCGATCTAATAATATATGCTTTTGGGGTTATAAGTTTTCTATAGTGTAGGTCTGTCCTTTTTCTGTGCTAAACTCAATAATTTGGTTTGCACGTTTTTTGAAACGGACTGATTTTCCATTAGACATTACTTTAACGTTACTTGGCATTTTGATTTTACACGTTGCTCCGGCTTTCGATAAGATGGATACTGTGTTTACTTTTTCGTTTTTCCAACTAAAATCAAATTCAAAGGCACCTCTAGCCATTACTCCGTTAAATGTTCCATCGGCCCATTCTGAAGGTAATGCTGGTAAAAGTTCGACATAGCCTTCATTAGATTGGATTAACATTTCTGTGATTCCTGCAGTAACTCCGAAAGATCCATCAACTTGTAACGGTTTGTAGCATTTTGCAAAAAGAGACATGTAACATTGTTCTTTTATGTACCCTTTAAAAATGTCGTTTGCTCTATCTCCATCTTTTAATCTAGCCCATAAAGCCATTTTCCAACCTCTAGAGAAACCTGTTCCACCATCTCCACGTTGTTCTAAAACATTTTTAACAGGCTCAATAAATTCAGGTGTTTTATTTAAAGAGATAACGTTTCCTGGGTATAAACCATATAAGTGAGAGAAGTGTCTGTGTTGTTCTTCTTTTTGTTCGTAGTCTTTAGTCCATTCTTGAAGCATACCGTCTTTTCCAACTTGATTTGGTGGAAATAATTTTCTTGCATCAGATACTTTTTTTGCAAATTCTTTATCTACGCCTAAAACTTGGGTTGCAGAATCGTAATAGCTAAATAAATCTTTTAAGATTTGCATATCCATTGTTGCTCCAGCAACTATGGTTGTAAAATAATAATTACCAGTAACTTCATCATAGAAGTATTCGTAACCTTTTCCTTTTGGAGGGTTTTCTGGAGAGTTAGACGGGTTTGTTACTAACCACCCTGTTTCTGGATATTCTACAAGGAAGTCCATGAAAAACTCAACAGCACCCTTCATCGTTGGATAGATGTCTTTTAAGTATTCTTTGTCCTGTGTAAAAAGGTAATGTTCCCACATATGTGTCGTTAACCAAGCACCACCTACAGTAAATGTTCCCCATGTTGGACCGTCCATTGGTGCGGCTACTCTCCAAATATCAGTGTTTTGGTGTAATACCCATCCTTTTGCTCCGTAATGCTCTTTTGCAACCTCCGAACCTTGATCTGTAAGTTCTTTAATCATGGTGGTTAAAGGTTCTGAAAGTTCAGATAAATTTGCTGTTTCTACAGGCCAATAATTCATTTCTGTATTTATATTGGTCGTGTATTTAGAATCCCAAGAAGGGTTCATAGAGTTATTCCAAATTCCTTGTAAATTTGCAGGTTGTGTGCCTGGTCTTGAAGAAGAAATAAGAAGATATCTTCCAAAATTATAACATAAAGTCGCTAACTGCGGGTCTGGCTTTGTTTCGATTTCAGACATTCTTTTGTTGGTAGGTAGATAAGAAGTCTCTGTTGTTGGTAATGTAAGTGTTACTCTATCAAAATATTTTTTGTAATCTGTTAATGCATCTTCTTTGATCGCAGAATAAGATTTTTTGGCAACATGATCAAGCATGTCTTGAACACGTTTATGTTGGTCTCCTGTAACATCTTTATAGTTGTTGAAGTTTGTAGCAGCGACAAAGTATAACGTAACGCTATTTGCATTTTTGATAGTAAGAATAGCATCATCTCGACTCATTTCTCCGCCATCATGATGTGCTTTAATCTGAGCTTCATATCTTAATCGTCCTTCTACACCCATATAGTCGGCAGATTTTCCAGTTAATTTTAACTGATCTGTACCTACACCGTCCATTCTAAAATAATCTGTAGCATAATTAGAGTGTGCACTATTTCTTACACCTCTAAGTTCTGCACCTACAGAAATACTATTAGGTTTATCGGCTGTAATTTTAATCGCTATGGTTTGATCTATTGCAGAAGCAAAAATTTCTCTCTTATAATTAACGCCATTAGACGTGTAAGTAACCGTTACAATTCCGGTTTTTAAATCTAGAGATCTTTTGTAGTTTGTTATGTCTTCCTTTTTGAATGTTAGGCGTAGGTTTGCAAGAGATTGGTATTTTTGTTGTTCTACAGGGTATCCCATTAACGCACGACCAAATAATTTATGGGCTTTTATAGGCTCATCATTGAAAAGAAGTTCTTGAATTTCTGGAAGTTTTTTATATCCACCTTCTACAACGGTAGAATATGGTCCTCCAGACCAATAAGTCTCTTCATTAAATTGTATATCTTCTGCGTCTTGTTTTCCAAAAACCATAGCACCTATACGACCGTTTCCAACAGGTAAGGCGTCTTCCCAAATAGCTGCAGGTTGGTCGTACCAAAGTAATGTGGCAGGATCAATATCTTGACCAAAAAGTTGTGTTCCGAAAAATAGAAGGGTAAAGAATAGTTTGAATGTTAATTTCATAGTTGTAAAATTATTAAATAGTAGTTTGCTGCTCTTGCTATGTTTGTTTTAAGTTTAAATTTTTGGGACGCTCTTATCGTTAATTCGAAGAGATGCGAATAAAAAAATCAATATGAATAATTAAATTTAAAAAAAGGAGTAGAAGTCAATTGCTGTGCTACTACTCCCGGACCTACTCAAATTATCGAAATCTTAATTTAGTCTTTTTAAAGTAAATTTATTAATATGTAAAGTTATATGAAATGTTGTGTAATAAGTTTGCGATTTTAACGTATTTATATACTTTATTAACATTGTTTTATAAGTGTGTTATTTAGTTAATAAGAGTTATTAATGGCTAAATGTAACGATTTTTGTTTAAAAATTATAGTATAATCTCACTATTTAGGTATGTTTATTAACGTTATATTATAAAGTAATGAAAGTGTGAGGCGAGATTGGTGAATGTTACTTTTTCATAAGACCTGTTTGTTCTTTTTTGGCTAAATATATGACGTTTAAGAGGGCTTTAATTTTAAAAAAGAAGTCTAGTCTATGGCGGTTTTTGGGGTGTTTAAATAAATATAAACCATTATTTCGATGTGTAAATTCTCTTTTGTTCGTAGTAAAAAAAAAGGATTAGAAGTGTTGTATTCACTTATTTGATTCTGGAGTAAAATGTTTATGATTTTAAAAACAATAGATACTTTTATGATAAAAAAGATGACTAATGTTGATTATTGATTAACCGAATGTTTTTCGGTTTTTGATGGGTTACTTAGAGTGATTATTAATTTTAGTCTCTTTTTTTAAGTGTTAATTATTGCTATAATAATTAGTCTTCGGAATTGGAAGTTTTTCCTGCGGCATGGAGAGGTTGTTTTTTGCATCTATTGATTAAAATTTTAAATAGAACTGAGAATTCTATAAAACAAAAAAGACCTACACAAAATTTATTGTGTAGGTCTTTAATTTATTCAATATTCTGTGTCTAATAATTTAGAACAGATGTAAGATTTACTTGTTAATTACAAACTTCTTAACGGTGTTCTCTATTTTTATAAAGTAGATACCCGAGTTAAGGCTAGAGGTGTCGATAGCAGAGGCATTTACACGAATAGCGGTCGATTGCACAAGTGCACCGGTAATATTGTAAATTTGTACAGTCGTGTCTTTAGTTATTCCTTTAATGTTTAATGTGTTTTTTGCAGGAACAGGG
>NZ_JBHMEZ010000030.1:0-53707 GCF_042427615.1 Formosa undariae
CTTTTGCCATAGCCAAATCAGGATTAACCTATGATAATAATTATAGAAGTGTTTTAGTAGGAAATTAATGAGTTTTTACTTGTTTTTTACCACAGTACTTTGTTAGCACCAGTTATTTTGTTTCTAGTAAAAAATTAATTAACCAAATAATAGATGCACCTCTTTCAAAACCACTTGCATCCGTGTTAATAAAATCGTTTTGTTCATTTGAAATGAACTCTTTTTCATTTGCTAAATAGAGTTCTTCAAGTTGTTTAATATTTTCTATTCCAAGTGCCTTAATTTGACCTATAAGTTTGTCGCTAATTAAATCAGGTGCTTCGCCATATGAGATGAAAACTTCTACTCCACAATCAGCAATTTTATCTTCTATTCTGATGACATTGTCATTTGTTGTTATGAACGAAATTAGAGAAGCTTTATCTATTCCAATCTGTCCAGGTTTTTCTTTTACACCTTTGCCTACTTTAGCTTCGTATTCTAAAATTGTTGATTTCAACTTGACAAATTCAATGTCAGCTTGTTCTAATAAAGCCGCAACTCTATAAAATGTCCTTTTGGCAGATGAAGGAATCTCAAATTCTCCTTTATATCCCAAATCGTGTTCTATTTCAGCCCAAGAATGTTGTAGAATACTTCTTATTTGGAATTCAAATTTTATTTGTTTATAGTCTGAGTATTCTGACAATTTAGTTCTCTCTTCTTTTAAATTTGCTACATAGTGTAGACTTCGATAACCAAATTTATCAGTTTCGCTTTTTCGTTTATCAATGGAGTTCTTTTTGTCAATCTCAAATTCTTTTTTTATGATACTTGCTATTTGGTCTATTTCGTCTTCAAAATATGTTATTATTCGGATACCAACTATGTCAGTAATGTTAGCAAGATTTTCATATTTATTATTTTTTCTTAAGATTTTCTTTTTTAGACTTTCTTTATCTTTAACTCTTGTTTCAATTTGATGTGTCTTTATTCCTTTTTGTTCTAGTAAGGATGTTACAAGAGCTTTTAATGTTGTTGAAAGATTAACTAATTTAATCTTTGATTTATCATATTCTTCTAAAATACTCTTCATTTTTCTTTAATTGGTGCTAACATACAAGTAAACGCACAGTGCATTTACTCCTATTATATTTATACCAAATATATTAAATAAATGTTTAGAGATGTAAAGTATAGTGAATAGGCTCTAGGCTTCTTTCTCATTTACGTGCGTACGACTAGAAAAACGGGAAGCAAACTGTTGAACTAATTACGCGGTTAAAATTTTTAGTTGTTTTTTAGATTTGAGGGGGATTAGCAATTAGAATGGGTGTAGACTAATACTTTTGCTCTGGAGACAACTGTAATTGTTCACTGTTTGTAAATGAGTGAATGGGTTTAAATAATCTTAACCGTATTAGACTTTAAAAAATAAGATCTCATAATTTACTTTTTTTAAGTAGATCTAATTGAACGCGTGTTCATTTTGCATGACTAATACCTGTTTTGTGCCATTTAGAATACTAAGGTTTAGATATTTGGCGTGTTTGTGTTTTGTAATTTTTCACCTGTAATAGTTTTTTTTTAAAATCTTTTAAATTATTTTTGAAATGTGAAAGAAATCTTAAAAAGCTAAAATGGCAGTAGTTATAGAGGCTAAAGTAGATGTTATAATCAGTTTAGATTTGCCATAGCCTTATACTATTTAATCAAGCACCGTTTGCTTATAACGTATAAATAGGGATAACGGTTATTAAATAAACTGATGTATAAGCAAAAAAAATAAACCAATTAATCAATTTTAAACCCGCATGAAACAACTCTCAATCCTGTTATTAGCAGCATTATTTACTTTGCCTTTTCAAACATCTGCTCAAGAATTAAAGTCTGATGTGCAAGATTCCAGTGTATACCCTTACGTATTACCAGTCTGGGGACAAAAAGTAGTAGACAAAGGTTTTGGAGACCAACTTCAACTTCCATTTGGTGTAAACTTGAATTATGTTAATGTATTCATGGATTTGGATATTACAGAGTTTGGCTTGGAAGTAGGAGGTAGAGATTTCTCTGATGTATTAAATGTTGAAACTTTAAATTTCACACAAGTAAGTGCGACTACAAACGGTTTAAATTTTAGAGCAGATGCTTGGGTGTTACCTTTTCTAAGTGTATACGGATTGATGTCTGCGGTAACAGGAGGGACACAAGTGGCGCTTCAGCCAACATGGAAGGATGCTACGGGTGAAATTATTTTACAGCTACCAGAATTTTCATCGGAAGTCGAGTTTGATGCCCGAACATATGGGATTGGTGCCACTTTGGTTTTTGGATGGAATAACTATTTCTTAAGTACAGATTTTAATTATTCACGTACAGATACAGAATTATTAGAAAATCAAGTAGGTTATGCTACGTTATCGGCTAGAGGCGGGTATCGTTTTGGACTATCTCAAAAGAAAAAAGATCTTTTTATAGCACCTTACGCTGGAGTGATGTACAGAAATTTTGTTGGATCTAAAGGAAACTCAGGAGGAATCGGGTTAGATGAAGTTTTTCCTGAATTAGATGCAACGTTTAATGAAACTGTAGATGCAAAAATTGCGAGTAACGAAGATATTATAAACGCTCCAGGTACAACTCCTGCTGAAAAAATTAAACTACAAGCTCAAAATCAAGCCTTAACTACAATTGAGGAAAGAGTAAATGAAAGTGGTCTGTTTTCTACTAGAGTGGATTATGAAATTAGAAAAGAATTGGTTCAAACAGTTACTTTTCAGATGGGATTCAATATGCAGATTAATAAAAATTGGATGCTAAGAGGAGAATATAGCCTTTCTGATGCTCAACGTTTTCTCTTAACAGGATTGCAATACCGTTTTGGTGTTAAGAAAAAAGGAATGAAATAAAAGCTTAAATTATTTAAGTACATTATACCATGAAACAGCTCTTAAAAAGGCTGTTTTTTTTATTGCGAATTCTAGGTGTTAATTAATTTCTTATTAGCGATTCATGGGATTCGGCTTAAGATCGTATCGTTAATACATTAAACGTTAATTAGTTTATAAAGGAATGGGAGTTTTGGTAGTAGTAGGCGTATATTTGCAGCTTATTGAAAAACAAATTTTTTTATTTAAGACTATTTATTTAATCCTCTTTTACTTTTCAGTTACTATGAAGCATCTCTTATTTGTTCTCTTATTTACGCTCAGCCTAACTTCTTTTTCTCAAATTCTAGATCCTGTAAAATGGTCGACGTCTGTAGAGAAAGTTTCAGATACTGAATATAAGTTAATTACAACTGCCAATGTGGATATCGGTTGGCATTTGTATTCGCAATTTGTACCCGAAGGCGGACCAATTCCAACAACGTTTATATACGATAATTCTGAGGAAACTTTTAGTTTAGAAGGGAATACAAGCGAAGGTGAAGGACATGTTATAGATGATCCTATCTACGAAATGAAAATTAAATTACTTGAAGGTCAATCAAAATTTGTTCAGAATATAAAAGTATCGCAACCCATTCAGACAGTACATGGTTTTGTTGAATTTATGGTGTGCGACGATACCAGATGTTTACCTCCTGCAGAAGTAGAATTGGAATTTATTCTCGAAGAATCTTCATCTGCAGTCGCTAAAACTGCCGTAATAGATAATGCTCAAGAAAAAATATTAGAAAATAACATTGAAGACACCGAGAAAGCAGCAACTAACAAAGGACTATGGTCTATCTTTTTTATCGCCTTTCTTTCAGGTTTCGCAGCCTTATTAACACCATGTGTGTTTCCTATGATTCCGATGACGGTGAGCTTCTTTACTAAACAAAGTAAAACGAAGGCAGCAGGTATTAAGAATGCTATTATTTATGGCGTTAGTATTATTGTAATCTATGTGTTATTAGGAACTGCAGTCACCGGAATATTTGGTGCGAGTGCCTTAAATGCCTTAGCAACTAATGTGTGGTTTAATATCATTTTCTTCATATTATTGGTGGTTTTTGCCACGTCATTCTTAGGAGCTTTCGAAATTGTATTACCAAATTCTTGGGCAAACAAAGTAGATTCTCAAGCCGATCGTGGTGGTTTAGTAGGGATTTTCTTTATGGCCTTAGCCTTGGCAATAGTGTCATTTTCTTGTACAGGACCAATCGTAGGAACTCTTTTGGTAGAGTCGGCTTCTAAGGGTGGATTAGCACCTATTGTTGGGATGTTCGGATTCTCGTTAGCCATTGCATTGCCATTTGCATTGTTTGCCGCATTCCCAGGCTGGTTAAATTCTTTACCCAAATCTGGAGGTTGGTTAAATACCGTTAAAGTGGTTTTAGGATTCTTAGAATTGGCTTTAGCGTTTAAATTTTTATCTCAAGCCGATTTGGTTTTACAAACACACTTCTTAGAACGTGAAGTCTTTATTGCAATTTGGATTGCTATTTTCGGAACGCTTGCATTTTACCTGTTTGGGAAAATACAATTACCGCACGATTCGCCTTTACCGCATATTTCGGTAGGTCGATTAAGTTTAGGACTTATCGTATTGTCGTTCACAATTTATATGATTCCTGGGCTTTGGGGAGCACCTTTAAATCTTATTAGTGCATTCCCGCCACCACAAGAATATAGCGAATCGCCTTACGGAGTCGGATTTTCTAAACTTGGAGGGGGAGCTAGTGCAGCAACGCATGCCGAATTGCCAGATGGAGCACATTTGTTAGCGCCTCACGATATTATGGCCTTTAACGATTACGACAAAGGTGTGGCCTATGCCAAGAAAATTGGAAAACCTATTATGTTAGATTTTACGGGTTGGGCTTGTGTGAATTGTAGAAGGATGGAGCAAAACGTTTGGCCAGAGCCAGGGGTTTTAAATATCCTTAAAAATGAAGTGGTATTAATTTCATTGTATGTAGATGATAAACGTCCGCTTGAAGCAGGTGATGTTGTAGAATCTCAATTAAAACCAGGAAAGAAATTAAAGTATATCGGACAAAAATGGAGTGAATTACAAACCATAAAATACAAATCTAATTCGCAACCGTTTTATGTGATTATAGATCACGACGAAGAGAACTTAGTCGAACCTGTGGCGTATCTTCCAGACGCTACAGAATATCAAAAATGGTTAGAAATGGGAGTCTCTAATTTTAAAGAATAGCGGTTTTAGTATTAAGACCTTTAAAACAATAAAAAAGGCTTTGTTATATAAGTAATAACAAAGCCTTTTTTAGTTTGTAACTTTAGAGATTAGAGTTTTAAAATACGATCTAATTCGCTTTTAGAAACCGTTAATAGTCCAGACTTGGGTAAACGTTCTGTCATTGTTCTCCAGTTATTATCTTTTTCGAAAATAGATTTAAAAACAGGTAAAGCATCATCCAATTGTCCTGAATTGGCCATGGCAATGGCCGTCCAATATTTCATTTCTAAATTTTCTGGAAACATACGTTGTGCTGTGCCGTAAGCGTTCATAGCTTTTTCCATATCGCCATGCTCTACAGCTAAATCGCCTTCATTCATAAAATTATACGCATTATGCACCTTTAATAAGCGTTCTAATTCTACTAAAGGTTCTGCGCTATCTTCAACATTTAAATTAACCAATTTGTCTTGCCAAGCATGTGCTGCCAGTTTAGGTCCAACGACAATTAATGCCGCCGATTGTCTCCCGCGAATGTCTCCGCCTGCGGCTTGAGCGGCTTGTAACACTTTAACAATACGTTCGGCCAAAGGTAAATTACTATGCGTTTTAAAAGCACGTTCCATGGCAGGCACAACGGCGTCGTTAAGCATCATATTTGCTTGTACAGAAAAATTATCTCCTATAATGTGATATGCAGATGTTACACAATTGGCTCCTGTAAAAGCATCTACATTACCATTGACATCTAGCATAGCGACCTGACGAAAATCTCGACCCTCATCTTGTTTTACTAAGGTTTGTAAAGCGTCTTTCGCAGAGGTGCCGCTTTGCATTAATTTCAATCCGTTAGGACCGTAAGCCGGATTTACAAACGATTGGGTGGCTACAACTCCAACACCAGATTTTCCCCAAGCGACGATACTTCCTACGTTAAACCAATGGCTTTGCACGCCAACGGCCATTTCTCCTGTGTTAATGTCTTTAGCAACGATAGAAAAGGTGTGTGCAAATTGATCTTTATAAGCTTGTGCGAATGAAAACTGTGTTAGAAATACAACAGCGATTAGAAATACGGATTTAAATGTGTGACTATGCATAGACTAGTTGATGAGTGATGTTTTAAGGATTAATAATCCATTAAATTAGAATATTTAAAGGTATAATGTAATACCGATATGAATTTTTTTGGACTTATTATTTTATATGTGTTTTCAGATTCAGGATCTAAAATGGGACGTAAACGGTCTACTTTAGCCATTTCTTTAATGTAGAAGTCGGCACGTTTAGGATGCGAGTCTGCACACGCATTAAATGTCTCATTCCAGATATTTTGTTCAATAATAGCCATTAATATACCAATACAATCGTCCTGATGAATAAGATTTATAAAGCCTTCAGGGTTGGGAATGGTATTGTGCGAACGAATAAAGTTGCCCGGTTTTCTGTGGTAACCAAACAATCCGCCGAATCTGATAATGGTCGATTGGAAAGATGTATTACGTCTGAAAAGGTTTTCAATTTGAGCTAACGGACTATCATTTGTAGGGCTTTCTTCTGTAACAACGCTGTTGGAACTCGGGTAGACCGAAGTCGAGCTTATGTAAATTACAGATTGGATAGACGAGGTTTCTATCTGTCCTATTAGTCGTTTGAAACTCTCAATATCTTTTGATGTAATTAGAACAATTAAAATATCTGAATTTAGAAATTCGGACGATATGATGTCGTCATTGGTATGTATTAAATAGGGGGAAATGTTAGCCGATTCTAATTCTATTAATTTATCTTCTGTGGTAGTCGACCCTTTTACTGCGTGTCCTTTTGCTAATAAAGCTTCTGCTAGCGGAAAACCTAGCCAACCACATCCTAAAATACTTATGTTTTGCATTGTTGTGTTCTGTTTTTTGAAATATACTTTTTCGTTTTATTAAAAACTCTAAATTAAATATAATATATATGTATAAATTTCGTAATTTTTGACCGTTATTATTGTGATTATCTCTAAAATGCGCGTGTTAGCGTTGTTTTTGTCAATGTCATTATAAATGCGAAAGATCAAAAAAATAAAATATAAATCAGAATATAAATATTAATAACTAACTAAACCAATGGAAAACTCTACAGTAACAATTATTAAAGACACTTCAGCCAATCCTGGTCCTTTAGGACTTTTAGCTTTTGGAATGACAACCGTTTTATTAAACCTACATAATGCAGGTTTTTACGAGCTAAATTCGATGATTTTGGCCATGGGGATTTTCTACGGTGGATCGGCACAAATTGTTGCTGGAATTTTGGAATCTAAAAAAAATAATGCCTTTGGGATGACTGCATTTATATCATACGGTTTTTTCTGGCTAACATTGGTAGGATTACTGTTAATGGAGGAATTAGATATCTATGAAGGTACTTCGACAGCAGGAATGATTGCGTATTTTATTATGTGGGGGATTTTTACAGGTCTATTTTTTATTGGAACCCTTAGAATTAGTAAAGCGCTTCAAGTTGTATTTGGAAGTTTAACCATTTTATTTTTCTTATTGGCTTTAGGCCGATATACAGGAAGTGAACTTATAGGAACGATTACTGGTTACGAAGGCATATTTTGTGGTGCTTCTGCTATTTATGCCGGTGTTGGTACTTTATTAAATGAAGTTTATGGGAAGGTGATAATGCCTCTAGGTCCCGTAACTAAATAAAATATAGAAGTTTTAAAGCTTAAATACTTTAACCTCAACTGCTATTTCAGTTGGGGTTTTTTGTTGAATCTAATTAGAGTTTTGGAGATATAAGTCGCTAATCATTTAAAATTTTATAGTGTAGAACTAAATTTAGAAGAGTAAATTTGATTAATTTTAAATCAACTAACTAACTTAATTACAATCATAATATGAAATGGCAGGGCAGAAGACAAAGTTCGAACGTAGAAGATAGAAGAGGTCAAAGTGGACCTAGTTCGGGAGGTGGTTTTGGAGGAATAAGCCCAATGTTATTGATTCCTTTAGTTAGAATGTTATTCTCTAAAAAAGGATTAATTGTAGTTGGAATCGTGGTATTATTATCTGTGGTTACAGGTTATAACCCGTTAAATTTAATTAGTAAGTTTTTAGGCGGAGGACCTATACAAACAGAGTCTTCTAACTACCAACCCACTGAAAAAGATGAAGAGTTAGCACAATTTAGTACAACTATTTTAGCGAGTACCGAAGATGTTTGGAACCAGCTTTTAACCAATTATCGCGAACCTACTTTAGTGCTTTTTACTGGGTCTGTAGCTTCTGCTTGTGGTGCTGCTTCTAGTGCTACCGGTCCTTTTTATTGTCCTGGTGATGAAAAATTATATTTAGACCTTAGCTTTTTTGATGAAATGGAACGCCAAATGAATGCTCCTGGCGATTTTGCTCAGGCGTATGTTATTGCTCACGAAGTAGGACACCATGTTCAGAAAATCATGGGGATTACAGATAAAATGCAACAATTAAGAAGTCAGCTCAGTGAGACAGAATACAATAAATACTCAGTGCGTTTAGAACTTCAGGCCGATTATTTTGCAGGAGTTTGGGCCCATCATTCTCAACAAATGACACAAATGATGGAAAGTGGGGATTTAGAAGAAGCTTTAAATGCGGCTAATGCTATTGGGGACGACCGTTTACAAAAGCAATCTACAGGACGCGTGGTGCCAGATTCGTTTACTCATGGAACTTCAGAACAGCGTATGCGTTGGTTTAAAAAAGGTTTTGTTTCTGGAGATGTATCTAAAGGCGATACGTTTAATGCAAATCCGCTTTAAGAATATGAAATTTTACACTTTTTAGGTAGATTAAATGGGATCAAAATGAGTGAATATGCTATGGATAGAAACAGTTTGTCTAAACTAATTATAGAGAGATTAACAACCGAAAAAGAAGCTTTAAAGCATCAGTTTGAAGCCTCAAAACATAAAATAGGATATTTTTATATCGATGATATCTTGCCTAAGAATCTGGCAGAAGAACTTCATAAGCAGTTTCCTACTGCCGAAGAAATGGTGCTTAAAAAAAGCTTACGTGAATACAAACATGTAGCCGCTCAAATGGATAAATACAATCCCATTTTGGAAGAAGCTATTTATGCTTTTCAGGATGATGCTATAGTGAAATTGGTGAGCGAAATTTGTGGAGTAGACGATTTATTTCCGGATGAAAACCTATATGCTGGAGGACTTTCAGCCATGCAAAACGGACAGTTTTTAAATCCGCATCTAGATAATTCTCATGATAAAGATAGAAGTCGTTGGCGCGTATTAAATTTGTTATATTATGTATCTCCAGATTGGCACGATAATAATGGCGGGCATTTAGAACTTTGGCCAGACGGACTAGAATCGCCTCAAACTATAGTGCATTCTAAATTTAATAGACTGGTTGTAATGGCTACACATAAAAAATCATGGCATTCAGTAAGTCCTGTTACAGCAAATGCTTCAAGACAATGTGTGTCTAATTATTACTTTTCAAATAGTCCGTTACAAACAACAGATACATTTCACGTTACTACATTTAGAGGCAGACCAGAACAAAAAATTACCAATCAGATTCTAAAGCTAGATTCATTCTTACGGATGAATCTTAGAAAAATATTTAAAAAGGGAATTGTAGAAAATCCGCACGTTTACAAAAAAGAAGACTAACAGTTGTAGCTAAACTTTAGTCCGCTCATTCTTTAAAGCAATTAACCCTAAAATAGGACCAAGAGCTAAAGCTAAATATATAAAAGAAGGATTAATTACGGTTTGTAAATAACCTAGAGTCTGAATGCTTACAATAGTGATGGAAAAGCCAATACAGTTAACAATGGTAAGTGCACTCCCTTTAGTTTCCGGAGCTGTATTGTTAGCAATCAAGGTTGAGAATAGCGGAGAATCTGCCACGACAACCATGCCCCAAAATATTAAAAATACGATAAAAGCAACTTCAAAATTAATGTAGAAGCTAAGCGGAGACAATAGACAGCAAATCCCAGATGCTAGTAAAATGTAAAAAGCCGATGTTTTTGTGCCTTTATATTTAGAGATAATACCACTTAGACAACAGCTTAAACATCCGCTACCAATTACCAAAAATGATATTAAAGCAATGTTTAATTGAGCTTCAGGGTGGAGTGTATTGTAGGTTTTTATCATTAGTGGTGTAAACGCCCAAAAGGCATAAAGCTCCCACATATGTCCGAAATATCCAAATGAAGCGGCTTTAAATGCTTTGTCTTTAAATAGTTTAGAAAGTATAGAGAAATCTATTTTAGAACTCGATTTTCTAAACGGTCCATTAGGGACGAAAATTACAATTAGCAATCCTCCTAAAACAGAAAGTAAAGACGTTGTGTAAATTACGGTTTCCCAAGGCAGTTCTTCCGTAACAGTGCTTAAAAGATGCGGGAATGCTGTGCCCAGAACCAATGCGCCAACTAAAAATCCGAGAGCTTTCCCTAAACCTTGATTGTAATAATCGGTGGCGATTTTCATCCCTACGGGGTAAATTCCAGCAAGGAAGAAACCTGTTAAAAATCGTAATATTAGTAAAATTGTAAGCGTTTGCCCCTTTAGTACCAATCCGAGATTAAAAACAGCTGCTAAAATAGCACTTATCATAAAAACTTTAGAAGGCGAGTATCTGTCTGCAATAGTAAATATAGCAAATACAAATGTTCCTATTATAAATCCAAATTGCACTGAAGATGTAAGAAAACTTAATACAGAAGCATCTAAATGATAGACTTGAATAAGGTCGTCCATAACGCCATTTCCAGCAAACCAAAGTGAGGTACAACAGAATTGAGAAATTATAATAAGCGGTAAAATGCGTTTAGGAATCTGTTCTGTTGTACTTGGTTTAGTTTTTGTCATTTACAATGCTATTCTAATTAGCTGATGTTGTCTTTCGTATTGAACCCTGATCGGTATGTTCTAATTCAAAAATGTGTGTTGGTTTTAATTCGGGTTCTGCTTTATGCGATACATATAGTACCGCGGTATTACTTTCTTTAGCAATTTTCTGAACTAAACGTATAAAAACCATGGCTCCCTTATCGTCTAAACCAACTGTAGGTTCGTCTAAAAGAATTAAAGGCGGGTGTTTAATCATCGCTCTACAAATTAAAATTAAGCGTTTATTGGTTTCCGAGAGGTAAAAATAATTGATGTCTTTTATCGTGTCCAAACCTATTAATTGCAACCATTGTTTCGCTAAATTAACTTCTAAATCTGTAGGAACCTGATATAAGCCAATACTGTCTTTTATACCCGAAATAATCATGTTTAAAGCAGTGTGTTGTCCTTTAAACAAATGCATCATACTCGGCGTAAAATAACCAATATTGCGTTTTATATCCCAAACAGCTTCCCCAGAACCACGTTTATAACCAAACAGATAAACCTCTTGTCCATATGCTTTAGGGTTGTCTCCAATCATCATCGTTACTAGAGTCGATTTTCCTGTACCGTTAGCGCCTTTTAATTCCCAGAATTCCCCTTGATTAATGGTCCAACTAATGTCTTTTAAAATCGGTTTGTCGTTATACGATACATTAACTTTCTTTAATTCGATTAATGTTTCTAGCGCTGGCTTTGCCTGCTTCGAAATCGGTTTAGGAAGCGGATCTTTAAATTCTACATCGTTATCATGGTCTTGATTTAAATATTCTGATAACTGTAAAATAGAGAATGCATTATTTTTATATTCTAGGATATATTGAATACAAGGTAGAATCTCATCTTTTCGACTGAAGAATTGTACAATTGGAGTGTCTTCAGAAATTGAAATTATACGTTCTTTTAATTTTGAAACATTGCTTACATCTAAAGAATCAAACGGATTTACAAGGACTAAAAATTGAGGATTACCTTTTAAAAGATGATCGAATAATGCTTTTTTTCGTTCACCACTAGAAAGCGTTAGTAGTTTTCTTTTAGAGTGTTGTGTTAAGGTGTAGTCGTCGTGTAGTAATTCATCATTTATAAATGTATCCAAAGTGTCATCCGATAAGAATGTACCTTCTTTGTCTTTAAAACCGGATAAAACCGAGGAGTCTGATGTTGTAATGAAGTTTATGTAATCTTTAGTAGTTGGTGCTTTTGTAATGTTTATAGCAATATGTGTCATAATTATCTAATAATTTCAGTTTCAAAACCATCAATACTTTCTGTGTTTTTATCGATCCAATATTGTGCGATGCCTTCAGGACCTTTTTGTGTTGCCCATTGATCTAAAGTGGGTCTGTCTGCTTTGAAATCCATAAATGGAACGCCGAAACCACAAGACGTTTGTACTAAATCTACATCCATTTCAATAATTTGTCTAGAACCAATAGCGTCAGGGAATAAACTGCTATAGTTTTGAAAAGCATCATCTCTTGGATGAAAAATGGTCGCGTTTCCGTAAAGTCTTAAAATAAGAGGTTTGCCTTCAAACGCACAAAACATAATGGTCATGCGGTTATTTTGTAAGAGATGTGCCGCAGTTTCGTTTCCGCTTCCAGTTAAATTAAGCCATACAATTTTGTTTTTATTAATGACTCTAAAACTATCTGTGCCTTTAGGAGATACGTTAACTCGGCCTTCTGTAGCAGCTGTGCCAACAAAAAAGAGATGCTGATTTTTAATAAAATCTTCTATATGAGGTGCAATATGATCTATTTTTTTACCCATGAATATCCTGTTTTAGTGAAGGAAAGGCATAAAAATAAAGAATCTACTTTTTAACTAACGCTTTGTGAGTTAAAAAGTAGATTCTTTTATGAAACTTTAATAAAATCTAAGCTGTTTTTTCTGGAGATATAAATTTGTAAACCACACCAGCGATTATTGCTCCTACAATAGGGGCAACCCAAAATAACCATAATTGTCCCAAAGCCCAGTCGCCAACAAATAAGGCCTGACTTGTACTTCTTGCCGGGTTTACAGAGGTGTTGGTAACAGGAATACTAATTAAATGGATAAGAGTTAGTCCTAAACCAATGGCTAAACCACCAAAACCTTTAGGGGCTTTCGAGTGCGTGGCGCCTAAAATTATCATTAAAAACATGAATGTCATAACAACTTCAGTAACTAAAGCAGATAGCATATTATAGCCATCTGGAGAATGTTCGCCATAACCGTTAGCCGCAAAGCCACCTAGTTCAAATCCTGCTTTTCCTGAAGCAATAAGATATAAAATTCCGGCTCCTAAAATTCCACCAAGTACTTGTGCTATAATATAAGGTACAACGTCTTTCTTATCGAAACGTCCGCCAACTGTAAGTCCGATGGTGACCGCTGGGTTTAAATGACATCCTGAAATATGCCCGATGGCATACGCCATAGTTAATACGGTAAGACCAAAAGCCATTGCGACTCCTACAAATCCTATTCCTAATTCTGGGTATCCTGCAGCTAATACTGCACTACCACATCCGCCTAATACAAGCCACATGGTGCCTATAAATTCTGCTACTAATTTTTTCATAAAGTTGGTTTTATTGATTAATTATTAAATTAATTACGTTTTAAAACAGGAACGCTTCTTAATTTTAACACACTAAATATGCGAAAAATTTAGAAATAATTTAAGAAAACTTTATGAATTAGTGCTTCTTGACGTTTAAGATTTAGTATGTTCTACCCAAATAAGGTCTTCAATATTATAGCCAATTGCCTTAGCTTGATTTAAGAAATCTTGTTTTATATTTTCAGGAATAGTTGTTTCTCGAGATAAAATCCACAGATATTCTAAATTTTTTCCTGCGACTAGAGCGTATTTATAATTGTCGGCTAGGGCAATGACATTGTATCCTGAATAAAACGGACCGAAAAAGGAAACTTTTAATTTTGCAATAGTATCACTACCTATAAATTTAGCTTTTCCGTCGGCTTCTGTCCATTCCTCTTTTACATAATTATAACCTCTATTTACAACTTTAATAGATTCATCTGGGTTGATGGAATAATTTGCCGTGGTGTTGTTCAGGTTTTTTTCGAATTTGAAATCTAAACGTGCAATTTCATACCATTTACCAAGATATTTTTCTTTTTTAAACGGACTAACAGCCTCAGCTTTATCAGGGATTGTGGCGCAAGATGTAAATATTATAGCAGTTAACACGATTAAGGCTCCAGGTATGACGTATTTTGAATATTTCATTAGATACTATTTTAAATATTGAACATGTATTTATGAACTGTAATTTTATCAATTTTAATGCAATAATGAGGATGGTATTACATGTTTTTTTGATTTAAATGAATACACTAAAGATGACAAAATACCTTAGATTTTATATTGAAAAAGGGAAGCTCATGCTTCCCTTATATATTGAGTGATATAAATATAAGTGTATTTAAGCTTGTTTCCTTTTAAGAAAAGGCCCTGTTAATAATAAACCAATGCCACTTCCAAAGGCAATACCTTTAAAGAAATCGAATGCATCATTTTGAAGATAATAATGCAAGAATACTCCTGCACTAATACTTAATATCCCTAAAATAAAAGTTGTTTTCGTTTTCATGCATTTACCATTTTAAGAAAGTAAGTTAATAATTTTTTTTGAAAAAGCATGAGGTTAAATGGTCATTGAAAACAGTTTAGTTTCTGGTTTACTTTCATGCAGTTTTAAATCGAAGGCCATGCAAATATTTCTAATAAACATGCGACCCTCTTCCTTTACAATTAAATGATCTTCAAAAATATCTAGAATGCCATCAGCTTCCATTTCTTTTAAATGCGATAATATTTCAGGAAGTGCATTTAGTTTCATCTCAGGATTTTTCCAAGAGGTTTCAAGATTACACATAATATTAAGAATGTGTTGTCTCACGACTAAGTCTTCGTTATCTAATAAATGACCTTTAAATATAGGTAATTCATTCGCTTCTAAACGGGCATAATAATCGTCTATACTTTTTTCATTCTGGGCAAAACTATACCAAGAATCACTAATAGACGACACGCCTAAACCAATCATGAGTTTTGTTTTTCCAGAGGTATAGCCCATGAAATTACGGTGTAGATTTTTGTTTTTCATAGACACGTACATGCTGTCTGTCGGTAATGCAAAATGATCCATGCCAATTTCTACATAACCGGCATCGAAAAATAATTGCTTCCCTAATTCGTACAACGCACGTTTTTCGTTATCCTGAGGTAAATCGGAGTCTTTAAAACCGCGCTGTCCATTTCCTTTAATCCATGGCACATGTGCATAGCTGTAGTAGGCAATACGATCGGGTTTTAATTCGACTGTTTTTTTAATGGTTTCCCGAATACTATCTTCGGTTTGAAAAGGTAAACCAAAAATTAAATCATGACTTACAGAATCGTAACCAATGGCACGAGAATCTTCAGTAACCCGTTTTACGGCTTCAAAAGATTGTATACGGTGAATCGCTTTTTGTACTTTAGGATCATAATCTTGAATACCAAAACTGTTACGTGTAAACCCTAAATCGAATAAGACTTGCAGTTGTTCTTTGCTAGTGTAATTTGGGTGGCCTTCGTAGCTAAATTCAAAATCCTTAGCTTTATTGGCTGTTTTAAAAATACCATGAATTAATTTCGCTAAATTTTCAGACGAAAAAAATGTTGGTGTTCCTCCGCCCAAATGTATTTCTTTTATGTTCGGTTTGTCTTCTAGAATATCGCAATACATACGCCATTCTTTTAATACCATATCTACATAAGGCACTTCTACACCGTGCTGTTTTGTAATGCGTTTGTTACACGCGCAAAACGTGCATAAACTTTCGCAAAACGGTAGGTGAATGTAAAGGCTAATGCCTTCGGTAGTATTCGATTCTTTAAAAGATTTTTTAATAGTAGTAATCCAGTTTTCTAAAGTAATCCCGTCTTTATCCCAATATGGAACGGTCGGGTAGCTGGTATAACGTGGGCCTGGAATGTTGTATTTCTGAATTAAATTATGCATAATATTATAATATTTTACTTCAGAATAATACACATTCTAAAGCTGATAATCGGAGTGTAAAAATACGATTTATTTAGCGGATGCTTTACTCTTTTATGAATATTGTAAGGGCAGATTAGAATTCATGTTTTCAATTTAAGAATATGAATTTTAAGTCTTAAATAATCACTTTTTTAACAATGAGAAGTGGGCGACTTAAGTTTAAAACAAACTAATTATTAGAGGTTTAAGTGTTGTGCTTTTGATTCAAATTTAGTAAGTCTTCTTAAAATGATGCTATTCATGAAAAATTAAACGTACTTTTGCAACTTCATAAAGAATGATATCAAAATAAATAGGATGTCATTTTCTTCAATACTAATGTATGTCATTTAATTCACTAGGCCTATCTGATGCCTTATTGAAAGCAATCAATAAAAAAGGATACGACACGCCATCTCCAATACAAGAAAAAGCAATTCCACCCATTTTAGAAGGGAAGGATGTATTGGCGTCGGCACAAACAGGTACAGGTAAAACCGCGGGTTTTACATTACCATTACTTCAAATTTTAAGCGAAGGAACAACAAAAAGACACCGCCCAGTGCGCGCTTTAATACTTACGCCAACGCGAGAATTGGCAGCACAGATTTTTGAAAACGTAAAAGAATACAGCGAATTTTTAGATATTAGATCGGCTGTAATTTTTGGAGGTGTGAATCAAAAACCACAAGCAGCAACAATTAAGCGTGGTGTAGATGTTTTAGTAGCAACTCCAGGACGATTATTAGATTTATGTAACCAAAATATATTGTCTTTAGCAAGTGTAGAAATATTTGTTTTAGACGAAGCAGACCGCATGTTAGACATGGGATTTGTTAGAGATATAGAACGTATAATCAAGTTAATTCCTAAGAAACGTCAGAATTTAATGTTTTCTGCAACGTTCTCTAAGGACATTAAAAAATTAGCGAACGGCATCTTAACGTATCCAGTTTCTGTTGAGGCAACTCCAGAAAACACGACTGTTGAGGTTATTCAGCAAAAAGTATATCGTGTGGCTAAAGCTAAGAAAACGGACTTGATTATTAAATTAATTTCGGAAGGTAACTGGCAACAGGTTTTAGTGTTTACAAGAACTAAACATGGTGCTAATAATCTGACTAAAAAAATGATTTCTTCGGGAATTACAGCCGCAGCCATTCATGGAAATAAAAGTCAAGGTGCAAGAACAAAAGCATTAGAAGGTTTTAAAAATGGAAGTATTCGTGTTATGGTAGCAACAGATATCGCTGCTAGAGGACTGGATATTCCGTTATTACCTCACGTTATTAACTTCGAGATTCCTAATATTTCTGAAGATTACGTTCACCGTATTGGTAGAACGGGTAGAGCAGGAGCAAGTGGAGAAGCCATATCGTTGGTAAGTGCAGACGAAACCTCTTTCTTAACTGATATTCAGAAATTAATCGGAATGAAAATTCCTATTGAAATTGTTGAAGGTTTTGAACCAGATCCAAATGCATCTACCGAACCTATTAAACAAGGAGGTGCTAGAAATAGAACCCCAAGAGGAGGTGGAAACAGCAAGTCTAGTAAAAGTACAACTAAAAGTAGTGCTTCTAATTCTGGTCGTAGAACTAGAGATAGAAGAAATTAAGTTATGGAAAGTCAACCAAATAATCCCTTGCATGGTGTAAAACTAGAACAGATTTTAGTTGATCTTGAAGCATATTATGGATGGGAATATATGGGCTACAATATTAAAATACGTTGCTTTACAGAAAATCCTTCTATTAAGTCGAGTTTGAAATTTCTACGACGAACACCTTGGGCGAGAACTAAAGTAGAACAGATGTATTTAAAGATGCTTAAGAAAAAGGGATAGTCTGCTTGAAACAAGATCATTAAAAATCCATAACTATCATATTAAACAATTATCATGAAAAAAATATTAGTAATATTATCCTTAAGTTTTGCTGCCTTTTATAGTTGTGATTCTGCAAAATCAAGTACAAGCTCTAGTTCAACTTCTATTGCTAATTCAGCTATTTCAAGTATGAGTGCAGACCAACTGAAGTCTTTTTTTTTAAATAGCACAGAGGCTCAGAGTCAAGTAAAAAATGCTTTAGTTTCTAATCCGGACGCTTCATTAAGTAAAAAAGTTACAGATTATTTAACTACGAGTTCTGATACTAAATCTCAGATTTCAGATTACTTAGGAGGTTCAGGTACGAAATCAAAATTATTACAATACGCCATGAGTAATCCAGAATTAACAAGTAAAGTAATGAGTTGGATATCTAGTAACCCAGAGATTTTAAAACAAGCTATGAGTTTAATAGGGATGTAATCTTATTAAAATCTAATATATTAAAGCGATTAAGAGCAGTCTTGGTCGCTTTTTTACTTTAAATTGAATTGAAAATAAAGTATTATGTTCGTAAAAGCGGATATAATAAACCAAGGTTGTAACTTTGCAATCACTAAAATGCAGTAAAAGATGAATCATAAAGCAGGTTTTGTAAATATTATAGGTAATCCAAACGTTGGGAAGTCAACATTAATGAACGCGTTTGTAGGTGAGAAATTATCGATTATCACTTCTAAAGCACAAACCACGCGTCATCGTATTTTAGGAATTGTAAATGGAGACGATTTTCAGGTCATTTTATCTGATACTCCTGGGATTATAAAACCAGCTTACGAATTGCAATCGTCTATGATGGATTTCGTGAAGTCTGCTTTCGAAGATGCCGATGTTTTAGTATACATGGTTGAAATTGGAGAAACGGAGTTGAAAGACGAAGCCTTCTTTAATAAAATTACTGCAGCTAAAATTCCTGTTTTATTACTACTTAATAAGATCGATAAATCAGATCAAGGGCAATTAGAAGAGCAAGTGGGTTTATGGAGCAGTAAAGTTCCAAATGCTGAGATTTTTCCAATTTCTGCATTAGAAGGATTTAATGTTTCAGAAGTATTTAATCGTATTATCGAATTACTTCCAGATTCGCCACCATTCTATCCAAAAGATCAGTTAACCGATAAGCCAGAGCGTTTCTTTATTAATGAAACCATTCGTGAAAAGATCCTAATACATTACAAAAAGGAGATTCCTTATGCTGTTGAGGTGGATACGGAAGAGTTTTTTGAAGAAGAACAAATCATTCGTGTGCGTTCGGTAATTATGGTTGAACGTGAAACACAAAAAGGAATTATAATCGGTCATAAAGGTTCGGCTTTAAAACGTGTAGGTGTTGAAGCAAGAAAAGATTTAGAAAAATTCTTTGGGAAACAAATTCACTTAGAACTGTATGTAAAAGTGAATAAAAACTGGCGTTCTAATTCGCAACAATTGCGTCGTTTTGGGTACAATCAGAAATAAAATGCTATAAATTTAGATTATTTTTCATGAACTCATGTAAAATAATCATGTCATTTTTACCTTTTGCTCGGCCTGCACGTCCCATAAAGTACAGTGCAAACCAGAGGGCAATCATGGTTATACAAACTCCTAATTGAACACCATAAGACGTGTTTAAAGCCCAGTTTGTATAGCCCCAAACACCGAAGCCTAGAAAAAGCATCCCCACTACAAAATGTAAAAACATAAATAAGGTCCAAACGGTTGGATTGGGGCCGAAAAGCCCATGAAGCTTGCAGTTCCCGTTTTCTGACTCGTTAATTTCAAGATGTAATTGTGGCGACCAGAAGTGCTGTTTATGCTTCGGAATACGAATAAAAACATGATCGTCTACACGAGAAACCACAAAATTGGTTTGGGTGTCTTTAAGATTTTCAAAGGTTGATAAAACATCTTCATTACACTTAGGTAAATCCATGTTAAACCGAGGACGAAGCACAATGTCGTTTTCTAATATCATTTTTTTCAAATCTTTAGCGAATGCGTGAAAATACAGTTTTTTCTTAAACTTGTAAACACTACCTTTGCAGACAATTAAAAGTATATGAGTAATATAGTAGCCATAGTAGGAAGACCAAATGTTGGAAAGTCAACATTTTTCAATCGTTTAATACAACGACGTGAAGCCATTGTAGATGCCGTTAGTGGGGTTACTCGCGATAGACATTACGGGAAAAGTGATTGGAACGGAAAAGAATTTTCGTTAATCGATACAGGAGGATATGTAAAAGGAAGTGACGATGTTTTCGAGGCTGAGATCGATAAGCAGGTAGTTTTGGCTATTGAAGAAGCTGATGCCATTATTTTTATGGTTGATGTGGAAACAGGAGTTACAGGAATGGATGAAGATGTAGCTAGATTGTTACGTAAAGTAACTAAGCCTGTATTTTTAGTAGTTAATAAAGTAGATAACGGAAAACGTGCCGAAGACGCTGTAGAATTTTATTCTTTAGGTCTAGGTGAATATTTCACAGTTGCAAGTATAAACGGTAGTGGAACAGGAGATTTATTAGATGCTCTTGTTGAAGCGTTACCAGAACAAGAAGAGGAAGAAGAGCAAGAAGCTTTACCTCGTTTTGCTGTTGTTGGTCGTCCGAATGCAGGAAAATCATCATTTATAAATGCTTTAATTGGTGAAGAACGTTACATTGTTACAGATGTCGCAGGAACAACAAGAGATTCTATCGATACAAGATATAATCGTTTCGGATTCGAATTTAATTTAGTCGATACGGCAGGAATTCGTCGTAAGTCTAAAGTAAAGGAAGATTTAGAATTTTATTCAGTAATGCGTAGTGTACGTGCTATCGAGCATAGTGATGTTTGTATTATTGTTTTAGATGCAACTAGAGGATTTGACGGACAAGTTCAGAATATCTTTTGGTTAGCAGAACGTAATAGAAAAGGGATTGTTATTCTTGTAAATAAGTGGGATTTAGTTGAAAAAGAAACAAATTCGGCTAAAGAATTCGAAAGACAAATTCGTCGTGAGATGGAACCTTTTACAGATGTGCCAATTGTATTTATTTCGGTGTTAAACAAACAACGTATTTTTAAAGCTATTGAAACGGCAGTAGAAGTTTATAAAAACAGATCTAAGAAAATTAAAACGAGTGTTTTAAACGAAGTGATGTTGCCTATTATAGAAAGCTATCCTCCGCCAGCATATAAAGCAAAATTTGTTAAAATTAAGTTTATCACGCAGTTGCCTACATCGCAACCACAATTTGCATTCTTCTGTAATTTACCACAGTATGTAAAAGATTCGTATAAACGATTTTTAGAAAATAAATTACGTGAGCATTTCGATTTTAATGGTGTACCCGTAAGTGTGTATATGCGTAAAAAATAGAATTGTTTTTTTATAATAAAAGACCCAAAGCCCGTTCTTATTTAGAGCGGGCTTTTTTTATGTGGTAAGACTTCACTTTTAAAAAATATCAAGACTTATATTAATTTTTTTTATTTTTAGAGTCTAATAATAATATTAGGTGAGCTAATCTTTTTTATATCAAGTTTTTAGCGAAAACATCATAATCTCCCAAGTCGAGTAAAGTATTTAATTCCATGAAGTATTTCCTTGTTTTTTTATTGTCCTTAGTTTCATTTTTATCATTCTCACAAACAAAACGCTTTGAAGTATCTGGAATCTTATATGCAGAAGATTTGGATGAACCTTTAGAGGCCGCAACAGTATATTTACAGCGTATCCAGGATAGTTCTTTAGTTGCTTATGGTATAACAGATCGGAAAGGTGAATTCAAAATTGAAGGTAAAACACCAGATAATCGTTTAAATGTTTTCATGTCTTATTTGGGATATAAAACCTATGCTAAGGTTATTGAAATAGATTCCGAAATCATAAAATTGCCCACCTTAAGATTAGAATCCGAGGATAATGCTTTAGACGAAATAATAATAAAATCTACAGCTCCAATAACATTCAAGACAGATACTTTAGAGTATAATGCGAAGTCTTTTAAAACAAAGAAAGATGCTAATGTAGAAGATGTATTAAAAGTATTACCAGGGGTAGAGATTGATGAAAATGGGACCATTACGGTAAATGGTGTTGCGGTAGATAATGTTTTGGTTAATGGAAAACCGTTTTTTGGTGACGATCCTTCAATAGCAACAAAAAACTTGACTAAAGACATTATTAAGAAAATTCAAATTGTAGATACAAAAACAAAAGATCAAGCATTTGCTGGTGAAGCCGGAGAACAAGAAAGCAAGACGATTAATTTAACGATTGAAGAAGATAAAAACAAGGGTGAATTCGGACGTTTGTCTGCCGCAGGAGGAACCAATGAACGCTATCAAATGTCTGGTATTTACAATCGTTTTAATGATACGCGCAGAGTAAGCGTATTGGCGGGTGGTAATAATATAAATGCTCCTGGATTTAGTAATGCAGAGCTTAATGATACATTTGGGAGAGACCGAGGGTTTTCTGCAGGCGGAAATGGTATAATTACATCTAAGAATGTTGGTGCTAATTATAACAGTTCTCCTTCAAAATATAATGAGTTTAATACAGATTACTTTTACGCTAGGAGTGATTCTGAAGATCACCGAAAAGTAGATAAGGAAATATTTCTTCCAGATACTAAATATTATACATCTAGTGAATCTAGTAATGTAAAAACAAATCAAAGTCACAAGGCTAACGTATCTTACGAAACTGAATTAGATCCTACATTATTACTTTCTTTCAGACCAAGGTTTCAAGCCAATACGAGTACTAGTAATTGGCTAAGTGAAGAGGAATCTTTTAATGAAGATCGCGAAATCACGAATACATCTGTTAGTAATATACATAGTGTGAATGATTCTGAAGAGTTTTCGGCAAATTTACGCGCTACGAAACGTCTTGGTGAAAAAGGAAGTTTTCTTCGTTTTGAAATGGGCGGACTATTAAAAAATAGTGATTCAGATAAATATTTATTGTCAGAGACTAATTACTTTGGAGACGAACCAAGTGATGAAATTAGAGATCAGTATGGTGATGGAAATCTCTCGGAAACACGAACGAACTCTTCTATACGTTTTAGAAAACCTTTGTTAAAAGATAAAATGTCTTTAGATATGGAGTATAACTATAGAAGTACATTGTCTAAAAGCAAATTATCTACGTTTGATTATGACGAAACAGCACAGGCATACAGCGATTTTAATTTCGATCAGAGTACCGATTTCGAAAATGAAAACATAACCTCTACACCAGAAGTTGGTGTAAGATATCGTGGCGATAAATGGTCTTTTAGAACAGAGTTGGGATACGATTTTATAAACTTATCGTCTATAGATGTGCTACGTCCAGAATTAAATTTTGATCAAGATTTTGCTCAGGTTAGAATAGATGCTCGAATGGGATATGATGTGAAGTCTAAAATGTCTTTTCGTACAGATTACCGTTTAAGAAATGAAGCACCAACAATTTCAGAACTTCAACCTTATGTAAATATTAGTAATCCGTTACATATCATTAAAGGAAATCCGGCTTTAGAGATGACTCAAAACCATAGGATTAATACACGTTTTCATACGAATAGTTACAATAAAGGTTTTGGCTTTTTTGGTTACGTTAACTTGAATGTAGTAGACAATAAAGTGGTGAGTAAGTCGGAAGTCGATGAGAATTTGGTAAAGACCACAACCTACGTGAATGTAAATGGGGCCTATAACGTAAATATGGTTGTGAGTATGTCTCAAAAAATAAAATTAGATTCTATTTCAGACCTTAAAGTTGTAGCAGGATTCTGTCCGAATTTACAACGTAATGTCAATTTTAATAACGATGTACAATATTCTAGTACGGTGCGTTCTTTAGCGCCTTCTGTAGGATTAATTTACGATATAACCGATACAGTAGAGTTTGAATCCTATTACTCAGCTCAGTTTTCTGAGGGTACTTACAGTTTGGATAGTTTTAACGATACTGCTTTTACTATTCATAGATTAAAAGTAAACACCGCCGTGTATTTACTAGATAACTTTGAGTGGAGAAACAATATGAATTTCAATTATAATTCGAACATATCCGATGGGTTTCAAAAAAGTTCTTGGTTTTGGAATAGTACATTGTCTTATGCCGTGTTAAACGATAAGGGCTATGTCACTTTAAAGGCTTACGATATTTTGAATCAAAATACCAACGCCAGTCGTGTTGTAAATGAAGATTACATTCAAGATAGCGAAAGTAATGTATTGCAACAGTATTTTTTAATAGGGTTTAGCTGGAAATTTAATAGTATGGGGGCAAAGAGTTAAGTCCGCTTATATTAAGCATTCTTAGATACGCTTAGCGCCTTTATCTCGGGGGTTGATTAGTGGCTTTGTTTTCTATAACAACACGTGTTCTAGGTAAGCTATCTGGATAATTAATTTGAATGTATTCTATCATCTTTTCACGTATGTGTACACGTAAATCCCAAGCCATAGGCGAGTTTCTAGCACTTACTAGAATTCTGGATTCTACAGTTGTTTCTTTAGATTCAGTTACCTGAAGTACATTTACTTTTCCATCCCATAAATCGGAGGCATTTAAGAGTCTAGTCAGTTCTGTTCTTAAGTCGTTAAATGGGATGTTATAATCTGTATATAAAAAAACGGTACCCATAATATCTGCATTATTTCTGGTCCAATTTTGAAACGGTTTCTCTAAGAAATACGAAGAAGGTAATACCAAGCGTCTTTTGTCCCATACGCGTACAACAACATAAGTTAGATTAATTTCTTCAATCCATCCCCATTCCCCCTCAACAACAACGGCATCATCAATTCTAAAGGGTTGTGTTATGGCTATCTGAATTCCCGCAAGTAATGCCCCAACTACTTTTTGAGCAGATAAACCCAGTATAATACCAGCGACTCCGGCTGAAGCAAAAAGGCCGACTCCAATCTTTCTGATGCCTTCAAAAGACAATAAAATTAATCCAACAGCAACAATAATAATAACAAAAATAATCACCTTTTCTAGGATATTAAACTGCGTATATACTTTTCTAGAATGCAGATTGTCTTCTTGAGAAATATCGTATCGTTTTAAAAACCTTGTTTTAAGTCTGCGTAAAATTATTATCGCTACCCATGCAGATACTGCAATAAATAAATTGTTTTGTTGATCGGCTATAGCTGAAAAATCTAAGCCTGTAAGTTTTGTTACAAAATCGGTTATAAGTTGAAGACTCAAGACGAGGATTAATAAAATACCACTGATTATAAGATTCGTGTTTTTTTTCATAGAAGCCATGTGTTTTAATAGTATTACGTATAGTACTCGTAACGTTTAGCTATGAAAAACAAGTAAGCAATTATGTAGTAATTGTAAAACGTAATTGAAGATCACAGCGTTTATTTTAAAGTTAATCAAAAAGGATATAACTAAAAAAACATAGACCTATGAAGTGTTTAGAAATTAGATAAATAAAAAATAAGGGATGTTTAATTATAAATATGATAATAAACTACCAGCTTCCACCGGCTCCACCACCACTAAATCCACCGCCGCCGAAGCCACCACCAAAACCGCCGCCGCCACTAAAGCCGCCACCGCCAGATGATCCAAAACCACCTCCAAAGCTACCACGCCCCATATTACTTAAAATAATGGCATCTAATATACTTGTAGGTCTGCGGTTATTTCCATTACCTCCACCACCGCCTCCGCGTTTGTTTTTAGAAATGGCAATCATAAAAATAATGAACATAATTATCATGAACACCGCTAATCCAGGAGGAAATCCTTCCTGTTTTGTGGTTTCTCTTACGCCTTGATATTCCCCCATAAGGAGCTGAAATATAGCATCAGATCCTTTATCTAAACCATTGTAAAAGCTACCGCTCTTAAATTCGGGTATAATAACATTTCGTGTAATTTCTCCAACAATACCAGCGGTAAGTCTATGTTCTACACCATAACCCGGTGCAATCCAAATATTACGGTCGTCTTTAGCGAGTAAAATAAAGACTCCGTTATCTTCTTTAGCTTGACCAACACCCCAAGATTGCGCCCATTTAGGAGCTAATAGGCCGATGTTTTCTCCTTTGGTTGTAGAAATTATAGCAACTACAATTTGTGTAGATGTCGAGTCTGAATATTTTACGAGTTTAGTTTCTAGATTGCTCTTTTCTGCAGGAGACAATAAATTGATATAGTCGTAAACACTAGTTTGAAATTCTGGTTTTTTAGGAATATCAAATTGAGCAGTTGCAATTTGCGACGTACAGCATGCGATACAAATCCAAGTAAGTAATAACCAAGTGTTTTTTAATTTTTGCACGATTTATCCGTTTGAAATTTCGTTAGGTAATTCGTTAATATCTGAAGCGTCCCAAGGGAAATTAGCTTTAAGTTCTTTTCCTGCTCTTAGAACACCTTGAACAAGACCTTCTTTAAACTGGCCTTGTTTAAAATGGGATTGGATAACATCTTTTGTGGTATCCCAAAAATCATCAGCAACCACATCATTTATACCTTTATCTCCGTAGATAACAAAGGTTTTATCTTCCACAGCCACATAGATAAGTACACCATTTTGTAGTTTGGTGTTATCCATTTTAAGCATATGAAAAACCTCCATAGCACGTTCGTAAACGTCTATGGAAGTTGTTTTTTCAATATGAATACGGATTTCTCCAGAAGTTTCATTTTCGGCCACACGAATAGCTTCAACAATCTCGTTTTCTTCTTTCTGACTTAAAAATCTTTCTACTTTAGAATCCATTGTTTTTTATTTGAAATCGAAATCGACATCTACTGGTTTTTCTGCACCAGCTTCAGCATCGAAATACGGTTTAGCATCGAAGTTAAACAATCCTGCTAATAAAGAATTAGGGAATGTTTTAACGTGATTATTGTAAGGTTTAATCGCTTCATTATAACGAACACGAGCGGTCTGAATGGTGTTTTCAGTACTTGTTAATTCGTCTTGAAGTTTCAAGAAATTCTGATTCGCTTTTAAATCAGGGTAACGCTCTACAGAAACTAATAATCTAGACAAAGCACTACTTAATCCGCCTTGTGCTTCGTTAAATTGTTTTAATTGTTCCGGAGTAATATTCTCAGGGTTAATCGTTGTAGAGGTTGCTTTAGCACGTGCTTCTATTACATCTGTTAATGTCGATCTTTCAAAATCTGCGGCACCTTGTACTGTTTTTACAAGATTTCCAATAAGGTCGTTTCTACGTTGGTAAGAAGTTTGTACATTTCCCCAAGCTTCACCTACGTTTTCATTTAGTCTTACTGCAGTGTTATTAAATCCTACTCCCCATTTGTAGAATCCCATTACAATAACAGCAATAACGATTACAGGAATTAACCATTTTTTCATGTGTGTTCGTTTTTATAGTTGATTTTTAATTCGAATAAGTTGGCTTTTTATATTTTCCAATTTATCTATAATATCAAAGTTAGTTAAAGTTTTCTTTTTTTCTTCCTTTAAATGCGTTTTTGCGCCTTCTAGTGTGAATCCTCGTTCTTTAACTAAGTGGAATATTAGTTTAAGGTTTTTGATGTCTTCAGGAGTGAACTTTCTGTTCCCTTTGGCATTTTTTTTAGGCTTAAGTGCATCGAATTCTTTTTCCCAAAATCGGATTAAAGAGGCATTAACATCGAATGCTTTGGCAACTTCGCCAATACCATAATAGCGTTTTTCAGGTAAATCTATATGCATTAATCTAAAGATTGGTTTTCTAAAGAAGATTTTTCTAGAAGAATACTGTATTCTTCAGAAGTTAAACTTCCGTAATAGAAATTTGTTGGGTTTATACGTTCATCGTCTTTAAAAATTTCATAGTGTAAATGTGGTGCTTCAGAGCGTCCAGTACTTCCTACAAAACCAATTAAATCGCCACGTTCTACCTTCTGGTTTTTCTTAACATTGTATTTGTAAAGATGCGCATATAAACTGACATATCCATAACCATGATCTATTCTAATATGATTTCCGTAACCCGTAGATTGGTTATCTGCTCTTATCACTGTCCCATCGCCTGTAGCGTAAACAGGAGTTCCTCTAGGTGCGGTGAAATCCATACCATAATGAAATTTACGGGCTTTGGTAAACGGATCTGTTCTGTATCCATAGCCTGAAGCAATTCGTGTTAAATCTACATTGTTTACGGGTTGAATAGCGGGAATTGATGCTAATAATTTTTCTTTGTCTTCGGCTAGCTTTGCAATTTCATCTAAAGATTTCGACTGCACTACAATTTGTTTTTGCAGAATATCTATTTTCTTATTGCTTTCAGTAATTAGCTTAGAATTATCGTAGCCTTCTAATCCTTTATATCTATTTATACCTCCAAAACCAGCTTTACGTTGCTCTTCTGGTATTGGGTTTGCTTCAAAATATATACGATAGATGTTATTGTCTCGATCTTCTACGCTCGCTAAAACTTCAGAAGCTTCATCCATCTTCTTGTTAAGCAAGTCATATTGCAATTGCATATTTGTTAATTCACGCTTTAGGGCTTTCTCTTTAGGTGATTCAACAAAATGGCTAGTTACAAAAACGGTTAGAAATCCAAATAATGCTGTTGCTGTAATAAACCCTAAAATGTATTTAAACGTCTTACGTTTTCTACGTTCTATTTTCCTATAGGAAAGCGTCTCAGGATCATAATAATATTTTACCTTACTCATTATTTAATTTATACTATTTTTGCAATTATAAAGGAAAAACAAGGTGTTAAACCAAGAGTGTTCTGGCAAATCTCAAAAATAATTATGTTACAAATTTAAAAAACTAATGACAATATTTTACGACTTGCCTTAAGCAAACCTGAATTTAACAATATATTTGCACTTTATAACCGAAGAACGACTCCTTAAAAGTAGTCAATATAATAACAGTTTGTTACATATAATATGAAATCTCAAGACATTCGCGCTAAATATTTAGAATTTTTCAAAAGTAAAGGTCATA
Organism: Formosa undariae; assembly: GCF_042427615.1. Taxonomy (NCBI): domain Bacteria; kingdom Pseudomonadati; phylum Bacteroidota; class Flavobacteriia; order Flavobacteriales; family Flavobacteriaceae; genus Formosa; species Formosa undariae. The sequence goes on from NZ_JBHMEZ010000030.1 coordinate 28,891, forward strand.
CCATTGTGCCTTCTGCACCTATGGTTTTAAAAAACGATCCTACGTTAATGTTTGTTAATTCGGGAATGGCACCTTTTAAAGAGTACTTTTTAGGGCAAGCGAAACCACCAAATACGCGTTTAACCGATTCTCAAAAATGTTTACGTGTTTCTGGAAAGCATAACGATTTGGAAGAAGTGGGGTACGATACCTATCACCATACCTTATTTGAAATGTTAGGAAACTGGAGTTTTGGGGATTATTTTAAGAAAGAAGCTATTGCGTGGTGTTGGGAGTTATTAACCGAGGTTTACGGAATAGATAAGGACATTTTATATGTTACTGTTTTTGAAGGAGACGAGGCAGATGGTACACCAATGGATCAAGAAGCATACGATTTTTGGAAAGAAATTGTGGCCGAAGATCGCATCCTTATGGGAAACAAAAAAGATAATTTCTGGGAAATGGGAGACCAAGGCCCTTGTGGACCATGTAGTGAAATTCACGTGGATATTAGATCTGCTGAAGAAAAAGCTAAAGTAGATGGGAAATCGTTAGTAAACGAAGATCATCCGCAAGTGGTAGAAATATGGAATTTAGTTTTCATGCAATACAACCGTAAGGCCAACGGAAGTTTAGAAATGCTTCCTAATAAACATATCGATACCGGTATGGGCTTCGAACGTTTATGTATGGTTATGCAAGGCGTACAGTCTAATTACGATACAGATGTATTTACACCAATTATTCGCGAAATTGAAACGATTTCTAAAACAGAGTATGGTAAGGATGAAAAAGTAGATATTGCCATTCGTGTGATTTCAGATCACGTTCGTGCGGTTGCATTTTCTATTGCCGACGGACAATTACCAAGTAATACAGGGGCCGGATATGTGATTCGTAGAATTCTACGTCGTGCCGTACGTTATAGTTTTACGTTTTTAGATCAGAAAGAACCATTTATATATAGATTAGTAAATATACTAAGTACAAAAATGGGAGAGGCATTCCCTGAATTAAAAGCTCAAAAGCAACTGATTCAAAATGTGATAAAAGAGGAAGAAATGTCTTTCTTAAGAACCTTAGACCAAGGTTTAGTATTGTTAAATGGTGTTATAGATCACGCGTCAACTTCTGTAATTTCAGGAGAGAAAGCATTTGAATTATATGATACTTATGGATTTCCAATCGATTTAACATCTTTAATCCTTCGTGAAAAAGGATTGGAATTAGATGAAGCTGGTTTTCATGCAGCCATGGAAAAACAAAAATTGCGATCAAGGTCTGCTAGTGAAATGTCTACAGGCGATTGGACGATTTTAATAGAAGATGCTATTCAAGAATTCGTAGGTTACGATACTTTAGAAGCTCCAGTTAAAATTACAAGATATAGAAAAGTAGTTTCTAAAAAAGAAGGAACCATGTATCAATTAGTATTTAACCTGACACCGTTTTACCCAGAAGGAGGAGGACAAGTTGGTGATAAAGGCTATATTGAATCGTCTAACGGAAACGTTACTTATATTTTAGATACCAAAAAAGAGAATAATGTGGTGTATCATTTAGTGAAAGAGCTTCCTGATGATTTGAACGACATTTTAAAAGCGGGAGTAGATGCGACTCAACGTAACCGCACATCGAGCAACCATACTGCAACGCATTTATTACATCAGGCATTACGTGAGATTTTAGGAGAGCATGTAGAACAAAAAGGTTCTGCTGTACATTCTAAACATTTACGTTTCGATTTTTCTCATTTTTCTAAAGTGACTAACGATCAATTACAAGATATAGAAGATTTTGTAAATGCGCGTATCGAAGGAAAATTACCATTACAAGAACAACGTAATATCCCGATGCAAAAAGCGATAGACGAAGGCGCTATGGCATTGTTTGGTGAAAAATACGGAGATACAGTTCGTGCGATTCGTTTTGGGAAATCTATAGAATTATGTGGAGGTACACACGTACAAAACACATCAGACATTTGGCATTTTAAAATCAAGTCTGAAAGTGCTGTAGCATCTGGAATTCGTAGAATTGAAGCGATTACTAATGATGCTGTGAGAGATTTTTATACAGATAACAGTAGGATTTATTTTGAAATGAAAGAACTGCTTAATAATGCGCAAGAGCCTATTAAAGCACTTCAGAATTTACAAGATGAAAATTCATCCTTAAAAAAGCAAGTAGAAGCACTTTTAAAAGAAAAAGCGAAAAATTTAAAAGGAGAACTTAAAAATGAAATAGAAAGCATTGATAATATTCAGTTTTTAGCAAAAAAAGTAGAATTAGATGCTGCAGGGATTAAAGACTTATCTTTCGAATTGGGAGGTACTTTAGATAATGCGTTCTTAGTTTTTGGATCAGAACAAGACGGAAAAGCATTATTATCATGTTATATTTCTAAAGGGTTAGTAGAAAGTCATAAACTAAACGCAGGACAAGTAGTTCGCGAATTAGGAAAATATATTCAAGGAGGCGGTGGTGGCCAACCATTTTTTGCTACTGCAGGAGGAAAAAAACCTGAAGGTATTGCAGAAGCTTTAGAGGCTGCTAAAAATTATGTAGTAAACGCCTAACACATGAAGTTTTTTACCGAGATCCCAATACAACAACAAACCGAAAATCAAATCGATTATCAGTCTAAGGTGTTGTTATTGGGATCTTGTTTTGTAGAAAATATTGGTAAAAAATTTGATTATTTTAAATTTCAAAACCATCAAAATCCGTTTGGTGTCTTGTTTCAGCCTAAGGCGATCGAGCAGTTAATTAACCATGCTGTAAAAGGAAAGGTCTATACTGCGGACGATTTGTTTTATCATAATGACATTTGGCAAAGTTTTGAAGCACATTCTAAATTAAACGGACTCGATCAGGCAGCTGTTCTAAATGGATTAAATGCGGCTGTAAAAGAAACGAGGCAATTTTTAGAGAGCGCAACTCATATTGTGATTACTTTAGGAACAGCATGGGTGTATCTCCATCTGGAGTCTAATAGAATAGTGGCGAATTGCCATAAAGTGCCACAAAAAGCATTTAAAAAGGAATTACTAAGTAGTGATGAGGTCGAACAGTCTTTGCAACGCATGCTGGATGCAATCGCTACTGTAAATCCAAATACAAATGTGATTTTTACCGTATCTCCTATTCGCCATACTAAAGATGGGTTTGTAGAAAATACACGAAGTAAATCGCATCTTATTTCAGCAATTCATCAGCTTTTAGAAGCTTCAGAAACACATCAATTACATTATTTTCCATCCTATGAAATCATGATGGACGAACTTCGCGATTATAGGTTTTATGCGTCCGATTTAATTCATCCTAATCAGGTTGCTATCGACTATATTTGGGATAAATTTAAAGCAACATGGCTTGCTCCATCTACTGTCTCTATTATGAAAGAAGTGCATAGTATTCAGAGTGGTTTACAGCATAAACCTTTTAACGATACGTCCATACAACATCAGAAATTTCTTAATAATTTGAGTCAGAAGATTATAGCAATTACAAAAGATATGAAATGGATTTCATTTGATATCTAGGGAAATACGTTCTACTTAGTTAAATAACTTGCTTTATATCTAGTTTATGTGTTGATCGTCTATAAAAGTAGCTAAGTATTTAAATAACCTATATTTTAGTATTGCTATTAATCAATCTGTTTAGAAGCATCAAAATCGATAAAGCATATCAACTATGTTACTACGGGGTTGATGCTTTTTTTGTGTTTAAAAGCGATGTGTTACAGAACATATTTTATACCTTTCATTAAAATTTAAATTAATGAAAAATATAACTTTTGGAATTCTAATTGCAATTTCCTTATTCTTCACGCTTAGGTATTGTAATGAAAAGAAAGAAGACGATGCCCAGCTTATACAAAACTCGATGTTAATTCAGGAGCAGATAAAAAATGTGGGTAAATTAGTCGTTACCGAAGGTCATTTTAGCGAGGTGTTTTCATATAAAGATTCTAGAGATGTATTTCCGTATTTGGTTACGGCCGAAAAAAAGGCCTTAGTGGTTGTAAATGCAGATGTTACGATTGCTTACGACTTAAGCAAAATTACTTACGATATTGATGAGGCAAATAAAATCCTTAACATTACTTATATTCCTGAGGAGGAAGTTAAAATTAGTCCAGAATTTGAATATTATGATATTCAAGCCGATTTTTTAAATCAGTTTGAGGCAAAAGATTATAATAAGATTAAAAATAAGGTCAAAGCTTCTCTCATGAAAAAAGTAGAAGCTTCTGAATTTAAGAAAAATTCTAAAAATAGATTGATTAGTGAATTGTCTAAATTCTATGTTTTAACCAATACTATGGGATGGACATTGCAATACAACGATACACCAATTACAAGTCCGGAAACTTTAGAAGATTTGAAATTATAGAAATTGTTCTATCAGGCTGGATCTGGTCACTACTATTTTTATTTATTATATAACTTCATTAGAATTTTCTCTAATATAATTGTCATTATTAAATGGTTTTATATTTAAAATAAGTGTTTTCGCATGATAATACAAGGATATCAATTCGCCATATAAAAATTTCAGTATCTTCGATTTTCAATATTTAGGTCATTAAAACATGGAAAAACCTTTTGTAACACAAACCATAGTTGAAGGTGTTAGTACGATAACATTCTATAACCCGTCGCATAATGCTTTACCGAGTGAGCTTCTTTCTAAATTAGAGAAGGAAATCAATTTAGCAAGTGCTAATAATGCTGTTTGTGTTGTTGTTTTGCAAAGTGGAGGAGATAGAACGTTTTGTGCAGGAGCGAGTTTTAATGAGTTAATAGCTATAGAAACAGAAGCAGAAGGAACGCTGTTTTTTTCTGGTTTTGCGCAGGTTATTAATGCTATGCGGAAATGTCCAAAATTTATAGTTTGTAAAGTACAAGGTAAAGCTGTAGGCGGAGGTGTTGGTATCGCTGCGGCGGCCGATTATTGTTTAGCAACGCAATATGCTTCGGTTAAATTAAGTGAATTGAGTATTGGTATCGGACCTTTTGTAATAGAACCTGCGGTTAGTAGGAAAATGGGGGTGATAGCCATGTCTGAAATGACTATAAATGCGACGCAATTTTACGATGCGCAATGGGCTAAGCAAAAAGGCTTATTTGCAGATGTATTTGATGATCAAGCGACATTAAATGAAGGTGTAGAAACTTTGGTGCAGCAACTTAAAACGTATAATCCTGAGGCTGTAAAGGCGATGAAAATCGTAATGTGGCAAAATACAGCACATTGGGATACGTTACTCTTAGAACGTGCAAAAATTAGTGGAACACTTGTGCTAAGTGATTTTACTAAAACGGTACTTAGTAAATATAAAACGACCTAAACGAGTGCTAAATCATATAGCCGATAATTTGCAGGCGCCACCCTATTGATTCGATAGTTTTTACAAACAAAAAAAGGAACCTATTTCTAGGTTCCAAGCACTACTTTTCTTTTTCAGGGAAAGTATTATTTTTCTGCTTTCGGAGGGTAATTTTCTAAAATTTTACCAACAAACTCTTGAATACGTTCGTCTTTTTTATCCATCTTTTCATTTAAATATCCAGAACCAACACCTTGCCAAACTAATTCTTTTTTCTCGGCATCGATTAAATCAATAAACAATGTGCCTTCTGTAGATCGTGTTACTGTAGTGTTGTTAAAATCGTTGTAATAATACGGACTCCAACCCCAACCATAACCATAAGGACCAAAGCCCATGTTATTGTTGTTGTATACGTTAACTTGTTCTCTTGCTTTAGTGAAAATACTTACTAAAATATCAGGGTTTTCAGATTTGGTAAATCCTTTTACGGTCATTTCTGCTTCGATAGCTCGTAAAATACGCTTTTTGTCTAAATCGCTAATTTCAGCCTTATCGATTCCGGTTTTGTAAAAAGCATAGGTTTTGAATTCATTAAATGCTGTTTCTTTATCGTAATCAGACGCTACTTTTATAGAACTACAAGAGCTTACAACAATTAGCACTATTACTACTGGTAAATATTTTAAGAGTTTTTTCATAGATTTTAGTTATAAAGGATTAATTAAATTATTATCAGTCATGTTGTAACACTTCATTTTTTAATTCGATGTCGTTTCCATGTCATGTAATAGTAAATATAGCTTTTTGTTTCTAATTCAACTTCCTTTTCATGCCTACTGAGAATATTTCACAAACACATTAAAGGCTTAACATGCCTTGACGTAATCAATTTATAACAACAATCATACCAAATCCAGTGCATAGCGCTGTCTCTTAGTAGGATCAGCTTCTAAATGTGTTTTGTCTGTATACAATTTTCAGATGTCGATGTGTTTAATAATTTATATTTATAGGACATTTTTATTAAGAAAGCATAGTTTTAACAGATTTCAGCATTGTTCTTAGAATGTGTCTTAAAGCCTTAAGTATTTTGAATACTATATTGTATGAAGTACTAGTCTGCCTTATTTTTTAATGGAATCTGTTTTTTTGTCGTATCCATATGGACAATGTCTACAGCCACTTTTACAGCAATAGCCTCGTTTTAGATGGTATTGAGCTGTGAAACAGCGGTAACCTTCCGGTGTAAGATAGTAATCGCCTTTTTCTACGGGAATTATTTTTTTCATGTTTGACAAAGATAATGTAATTTGGATTGATTTTTGAAATGAACTAATCATGATTTTAATTTCTAAAAACATTACGCCTAAAGGCTACCAAGGGATTACCTTGTATCCGTTTGTGATATTAAGAGACGTTAAGTTGAAAAAGAATGCTGTATTATTGAATCATGAGCGCATTCACTTAAAGCAACAAAAAGAATTGTTAGTAATTCCTTTTTATCTCTGGTATGGGCTTGAATTTTTGATACGCCTAGTTGTATATCGGAATTGGAATACGGCATACCGGAATATTTCATTTGAAAGAGAAGCATATACAAACGAAAAGAAACAGCACTATTTAGTGCTAAGATCTCGGTTTTCTTTTAGGAAGTATTTATAATTGAAAAATCTATACCTAAAGAGACTCAATCGGTATCTGAAAAAAAGTAAGGTGCTTTGTGTAGTGCAGAATATATCCAGAATCAATTATCTTTTGTAATATATTTCATTCTAATAAATTCATAAATTAGTTCTTAAACTCCCAATAGTTTTTAATAGTAATGGAATGTGATGAGCTGCTGGTCATTTTGCCTAATTTTAAGAAAAAGTTATGGTTACCCTTTTAATTTCAATTACTTTTGTAGGTTAATAGATTTAGCTATGCTTTTTTCTTCAGAACTTTCGAATATTGAAAACCAGTCGGTTATTCTTAATTCCGATTCTAATATAAGTCTTTCCATAAAGCGGGAAGATCAGATTCATCCCTTTATTAGTGGTAATAAATACCGAAAATTGTTTTATAATATTTTAAAGGCCAAGGAAGAAGAGCACACTACATTATTAACTTTTGGTGGAGCGTACTCCAATCATATTGCTGCCGTAGCGTATGCCGGAAAAATATCTGGGTTTAAAACTATTGGAATAATTCGTGGAGAAGAATTGGCTTTAGAAACAGATTTAAATCCGACGCTTAAATTCGCGGCATCTTGTGGTATGGCATTTAAATATGTTACGAGAAGTGATTTTCGACTTAAAGAAACCGAGAGCTTTATTACTGATTTGCATGATGCTTTTGGTGAGTTTTATCTAGTCCCAGAAGGTGGTACGAATGCTTTAGCTGTAAAAGGCTGTGAACATATCTTAACACCGGAAGATTCTAAATTCGATTATGTGTGTTGTGCGGTGGGAACTGGAGGAACAATTTCGGGACTTATAAATAGTAGTGAAGCCCATCAGACCATTTTAGGATTTCCTGCCTTAAAAGGTGATTTTTTACAAAACAATATTAGTAAGTTTGCAACCAAAACAAATTGGGAGCTAATAACCGATTATCATTTTGGCGGATATGCTAAAATAGATGATACTTTAGTCGCATTTATCAATGCTTTTAAACGCCAAAACAATATACCTTTAGATCCGGTGTATACTGGAAAAGTGATGTTTGGCGTTATGGATTTAGTAAAGCAAGGTTATTTCCCTAAAGATTCAAAAATATTAGTAATTCATACAGGCGGATTACAAGGTATACAAGGAATGAATAATCAATTAAAGAAAAAGAAAATGCCTCAAATCATATAAATACATGAAGCAAGTAATAGTCCTTTTATTAGTAGTAAGTGTATTGTTTAGTTGTGGGTCGCGAAAACGAAAGTATAAGCCTTCGAAACCTAAGCAAAAAACCGAACACGTTAATCGTAAGCATTCAGAAAAATCGGAAGAAATAAATGAAGATACACCCGCAGAAAGTCAAGTTGAGGTTGTACCTAAAGCAGTAAGCAGCACATCTGAATATATTCAGTTATATGCGCCTATAGCCGTCGAAGAGATGAAATTTTATAAGATTCCAGCAAGTATAACTTTGGCTCAAGGGATTTTAGAATCTGGTTCTGGCCGTGGCCGATTGGCGGCAGAAGCTAATAATCATTTTGGTATTAAATGTCACGATTGGACCGGAGCAACTATTCACCACGACGACGATGCCGATCAGGAATGTTTTAGAAAATATAAGGACGCAAAATACTCGTATCGCGACCATTCGCTATTTTTAACCGAAAGAAAACGCTATTCAGGTTTGTTTCTTTTAGATATGGACGATTACAAAGGTTGGGCGAAAGGATTAAGAGCCGCAGGTTATGCGACCGATAGAAAATATCCAGAAAAGTTGATTTCCTTAATCGAACGTTATCAGTTATATACGTACGATGATGAGGTTACAGGAAATGAACCAAAGCGTACTAAAGCCCCGCGTCCAAGTCATGATGTACATTTTGTAGAGAAAGGAGATACGTTGTATTCCATTTCTAGACGATATAATATATCTGTAAAAGAACTTCAAGAACTAAATAGATTACAAGGCACAACTATTTCTGTCGGACAGGAATTAGTCGTGAAATCTTAAAATAAAACACAATGAAATATACAAGAAGTAGTGCATTATTTGCTAATGCAGAACACGTTATTCCTGGTGGCGTTAATTCTCCTGTGCGTGCATTTAAAGCCGTAGGAGGAACCCCTATTTTTATAAAAGAAGCTAAGGGAGCGTATTTAATTGATGAAGATGATAATACATTTATAGATTATATTAACTCATGGGGACCAATGATTTTAGGTCATGCGTACGAGCCCGTTGTTAATGCGATTATTGAAAAGGCAAAATTAGGAACATCGTTTGGTGCACCTACAGAAATTGAAACCGAGATTGCTGCTTTAGCTGTGTCTATGGTTCCAAATATTGATAAAATTAGATTTGTAAATTCTGGAACAGAAGCTTGTATGAGTGCAGTACGCTTGGCAAGAGGGTACACAGGGAAAGAGAAAATTATAAAGTTTGCGGGCTGTTATCATGGGCATTCCGATTCGTTTTTAATTCAGGCAGGGAGTGGAGCCATGACATTTGGGAGTCCAAACAGTCCTGGAGTTACTAATGGTACTGCTCAAGATACACTTTTGGCGAAATACAATGATATCGAACATGTCGAATCTATAATTAATGCCAACCCAAACGATATCGCTTGTATTATTTTAGAGCCTGTTGCTGGAAATATGGGATGTATTCCGCCACAAGCAGATTTTTTACAAAAACTGAGAACGTTATGTGATGCTAACAACATACTGTTGGTTTTTGATGAAGTTATGACGGGGTTTAGATTGGCGCGGGGAGGCGCACAGGAGTTGTTTAATGTAAAGGCCGATATTGTATGTTTCGGAAAAGTAATTGGTGGTGGATTGCCAGTAGGTGCTTTTGCTGCGTCATCTGAAATTATGGATTATTTGGCACCGCTAGGACCTGTGTATCAGGCAGGAACTTTAAGCGGAAACCCATTAGCAATGGCAGCTGGATTAGCAATGTTAAAAGCATTAGAAGCCGATTCGGAGATTTTTAATCGTTTGGCAGAAAAAACGGAATATTTACATAAAGGTATTTCTAAGGTGTTAAGCGATCATAAGATTGTGCATACTATAAATCGTCTAGGGTCTATGATTTCTGTTCACTTTTCAGAAACCGCCGTGGTCGATTTTGAAACATCGGCAAAAGGAAATAACGAAAATTTCAAAACCTTTTTTCATGGCATGTTAGATCAAGGGGTTTATATTGCTCCGAGTGCATTCGAAACTTGGTTTATAACAGATGCTCTTACATATGCAGATTTGGATGCTACCATAAATGCAGTGCATAAAGTGGCTATTTCTTTGACTAAATAATTTATTGAAAATTTATAAGATTATTACATTATAAATCATAAATCATAAATCATAAAACAAAAACGGGCAAATCCATTAAGATTTGCCCGTTTTTATTTATGTGTTTCACGCTTAACTACGTCTCTCACGTTGTGGTCCATTTTCTTCTTTGTCTCCACCTTGTTGTCTTCCTCTTTTTTGATGATTCATATCTTTCTCCCAAACCGCGTATTGGTCGCTTTTTAAGATACTTTTCATTTGGCTTTTCATCAAAATCTGTTTGTCTAGTCTAGCAACCATACTATCGTATCGTTCCTGTTCTGAAGGTTTTTTTCCTTCTTCCTTAGCTTTTTTCATGGCTTCGCGACTTGCTAGTTTATCAAAAGCTTGAGTGACATTTAAACTATAAATTTCTTTTTGTTGCGATTCAGAAAGATCTAATTTTAATGTCATTTGTTTTGTAAGAAGTGTCGCTTGCTGCTCTGGAGTAAAATCAGATTTCTGCATGCGCATTTCTTTTTGATTCTTTCTTTGGTTGTCACCCTTTTTTTCTTGTGCAAAAGCATTTACAGAGATAAATACTAAAGCTAATAGCATTATTTTTTTCATGATATTTATGTTAAAAAATTATACTATTAGGACATCTTTTTCTTAATTAGGTTTAATTTGAATTTGAATTTTAACAAATTTTAATACTTTATAATATTTAATAAAACCAGAAATTATAATTTGAATTGATAGGAACCAATTAAGAAACCATGATCGGAATTGGTATGAAACTCTTTGTGTAAGGTTATTGGTTGCCATTTTTTGTTTAACCAAATATGGTCAATTTCAAGTATAGGGAAAGTTCTAGGCCAAGTGCCAGTATATCCTGTATTATATTCATGGAAACTTTCGAACTGAGTTTTAAAAGCATCAAAATAATAACTTATATATGGTGTGTTAAAATCGCCAACTATAAAATCTACTTGTTTAGATTCTGCAATATCCAGTAACCTGGTTAAATCTTCTTTTTTAGACAATGCAGGATTCGCTAATAAATCTGTTATAAGAATATTTATAGGTTGTTCATTTATAGTGGCATTAACTAAATTAGATTTAGAGCCCCTAGTGATTTTATTATAATGGACCGTATTTATTTTGCCATTAACGGCGATAAACATTTCTCCTTCTAGTTGCTGTATTTGGTACGTAGGATAATGATTCTTAAAAGTAGCTAAATCTGTTTTAGAAATATCTTTAGCTTCAACCAAAACAACAATGTTAGGGTTATAAGATTTAATATTTTCAAAGATAATATCTAACGGTAAGTGATCTGGTCGAGATATATTCCAATAAAAAATAGATTGTGTACTTATCGTTTTGTTTATGGGGGGATTTTCGTTTTTGTAATGGTAGTTGTTAAACCAATAAACCACTAATAAGCTGTTTAAACATAATAAGAATATGCATAATACTTTATGCTTATATAAACAGAGTGAAACTAAAAAACCATAAGCAATAACAACAATTAACGGACAGGCGTAGAAGAAAAAGATGAGTGGCGATATTCTATCTTTTAATACAAAATGAATGAGTAATAAAAAAGCATACCAAAATAATAGGTATGCTTTTGCTTTATATTTAAAGATAAGTTGGATCATGATTTTTATTCACTTAACGCAACAAACAAGCCGTCGTCAGTTTTTTCTACTTTAGCTACTCCTAATTTAGTTAATCCTTTTATTGTTTTATCCCATTTTTTATTACTTAAAAGAGATTGTGTTTTTAAGGCTGTTAATTCTATAGGTGAATTTGATTTTAAGATATTAAAAACTGCTTTTTCGTCTTCAGACATTTCAACTTGTTTTTTCTCAGGTCTCATTTGAGGAAAAAACAATACTTCTTGAATAGATTGATTGTTAGTTAAGAACATAATTAAACGATCCATACCAATTCCCATTCCAGATGTAGGAGGCATACCATATTCTAATGCACGTAAAAAATCGTGATCTATAAATTCGGTAGCTTCGTCGTCTCCTTTTTGAGCTAATTTTAATTGGTGTTCGAAACGTTCGCGTTGGTCTATCGGGTCGTTTAATTCAGAATATGCATTTGCAATTTCTTTTCCACAAACCATTAATTCGAAACGTTCGGTTAATTCTGGATTATCTCTATGCTCTTTACAAAGCGGACTCATTTCTTTAGGGTAATCGGTAATATAAGTTGGTTGGATGTAGTTTCCTTCACATTTTTCACCAAAAATCTCATCGATTAATTTTCCTTTACCCATAGTCTCATCAACTTGGATTCCTAAACTTTTAGCACCTTCGCGAATTTCAGCTTCTGTTTTACCAGTAATATCAAATCCTGTAAAATGCTTTATCGAATCTGCCATAGTTACACGAGCATACGGTGCTTTAAAGTCGATTTCGTGTTTTCCGAAAGTCGCTTTTGTTGTTCCATTTACTGCAATTGCACAATGTTCTAGAAGTTTCTCACAGAAATCCATCATCCAATTGTAATCTTTGTAGGATACATAGATTTCCATCGCTGTGAATTCTGGATTGTGTGTTCTATCCATTCCTTCGTTACGGAAGTTTTTAGAAAACTCGTATACACCGTCAAAACCACCAACGATTAAACGTTTTAGATATAATTCGTTAGCAATCCTCATATACAAAGGCATGTCTAAACTATTGTGATGTGTAATAAACGGACGCGCTGCTGCTCCACCAGGAATTGGTTGTAATACAGGTGTCTCAACTTCAAAATATCCAGCCTCGTTAAAGAAACCACGCATGGCGTTGAATAATTTTGTTCGTTTTACAAATACTTCTTTAACATGTGGGTTTACTACTAAATCTGCATAACGTTGTCTGTAACGTTGTTCAGGATCTGTAAACGCATCATGAACTTTTCCATCAGCATCAACACGAGGTTGAGGTAACGGACGTAAAGATTTGCTTAAAATGGTAAAGTCTTTTACCATTATGGTTTTTTCGCCTACTTTAGTTGTGAATAATTCACCTTCTATACCAACGAAATCTCCTATATCTAATAATTTTTTGTAAATAGTATTGTACTTGGTTTTATCTTCACCTGTACAAATTTCATCACGATTAAAGTAGACTTGAATACGGCCTTCGCTATCTTGCACTTCTGCAAAACTTGCGTTTCCTTGTATTCTACGTGACATTAATCGTCCGGCAATTATCACCTTCTTGCCTTCTTCAAAATCGGTTTTAACCTGTTTACTTGTATGGGTTAATGGATAAAGGTCTGCTGGATAAGGATTAATTCCTAACTCACGAAGTTTAGTCAGCTTTTCTCTTCTTACGATTTCTTGCTCTGATAATTGCGACATATTAAGTTGTTCTGTTTAATTTTTAACGCACAAAGATAATTACTATTGGTAACACTATCAATATAATATTATCTAAATACGACATAGATTTTTTAAAGTGTAACAATTTAAAATTTGTGGCGTCTTAATAATACATCATCAATCAAAATAAAATCAATTAAAATGAGCATTTGGAGAGTTTTACTTTCAATAATTTGCCCGCCCTTAGCCGTAATAGGTAAAGGTTGTGGGTCTGTACTTATCGTGTTTTTATTATGGCTTTGTGGCTGGGTTCCTGGAGTTATCGCGGCTTTAGTGATTTTAAATAATCCAAAACGTTAATTTTAGATCTGTTTTTTTTATCTCCCTGATTTCAGTGATTTTAACCGGAAGGAGAGTCATTAGGATGAAATGAGACTGCTTTTTATAGATAAGTAAGTTACCTTTGCTTCCAATAATAAATGAAGCCATCCCATGAAAAAAATCTATGTATTAAGCGTTTGTATCCTATTACTTTTATTGAGCAGTTGTAAATTCTCTGAAACTATTCATATAAGAGAGGATGGTAGCGGAGATATGTCGTTTTCTTTTGACGGTTCTCAACTTATGCAAATGGGAGCAGATAGTATGGGAGAAACTGCAGATGTGGTTTTAGATTCTACAATTATATTTAAGGATTATTTGGATGCTAAAAAAGACAGTATTGCAACGCTGTCTAAAGCAGAACAAAAACAACTGAAAGCTTTAGAAAATTTTAAAATGCATATGTTAATGGATCCGAATACTAAAAAAATGGTAATCGACATTAATACTGAATTTAAAGATGTCGATGAGCTAGAAGATATGTATAAAATACTTAGTAAGGCAAATGAGTTAAATGATAAGGGGAGCGCTAAGACTAGTCCCGCTGGTAATATGGGAGTTGCAGAAGGTACAGAAGTACATTATACGTACAAGAAAAATGTGTTTAAACGTAGCGTAAAAGTTACAGATCGTGAACTTTTAGAAGCTACAAAAGATAGTTTAGGAGATTCAGAAATGATACTTGCGGCTTCCACATATACTTTAAATTATCATTTTCCGAAAAAGATTAAATCGGTCTCGTTAAAAAATGCAATGTTTAGTGAAGATCATAAAAGTTTTACTGCAGAATTAAACTTTAAAGACTACGTCACAAATCCTGAAAGTTTAAGCGTGGAAGTTATATTAGAAGATTAATAACTTTTAATATGTGGTCTGTTGTTCGTATTTATAGATGTGGAATCTAAACTTATAACGTTTTTATAATTACGCTTTATTTCGTTTTCGATACTTCTTCAGGCTTTCTCAAATACTCGGAACCGATAAAATTGTATCTTTGCACGCATAATAATATTTATAATACATTACAAATGCCTCGTTTTTTTTTAGTACTTATTTGTCTTTCAGCTTTTGTTTTAACCAGTTGTAATTACACCGAAGAAATCACGTTTCATTCCGATGGTTCTGGAGAATTCCTGATGAATTACGATATGAGTGAAGCTATGGTTGCCATCAAAAAAATTGGAGGAAACGAAGAGGCTTATAAAAAAGAGCCAAAGGTAGATAGTATAATATATTTTAAAGATATTTTAAAGGAGAAGTCAGATAGTATTTCTAAACTGCCACAAGATGAACAGGATGATTTAAAATCTCTAGAATCCATGATGATGCGCGTGCAATCTAATTACGAAACAGATGTTTTTAATCTTGGTTTTGGTTCCGGTTTTAAATCTATAAACGAATTTCCGGAAATCTTAGAAAATATAGATAAAGCAAAAGCGTTTAATACGAAAGGCAGTTCCGAGTTCTCTAAAATGGATGGTGCCGCAGTGGCTAAATCGGTTAATGATATGCTGAAACATATTGATTTTTATTTCGATGGGAAGCAATTTTCTAGGTCGCTTAAAGATGGATATAAACCATCGGCAGAAGCTATAGCTCAGTTAGATAAAGAAATGAATCAGATGGGCGAAGAGGGTGAAGAAACCTTAAAAGCCATGACATATACATTGGTTTATCATTTTCCGAACAAAATAAAATCGGTTTCCAATAAGAATGCATTGATTAGTAAAGACAAGAAAACAGTGACTCTTAAACAGAACTACATAGAAATGATTAAAAATTCGGAATTAATGAATTTAAAAGTCGTTTTAAAACATTAAAAATTCACCCATTGAATAAGACAGTCCAATTACAAGATTTAGGTTTAAAAGATTATAAAGACACTTGGGATTATCAAGAAGAATTATTTAAACAAATCGTCGATATAAAAATTAAGAATAGGAGAGAAGAGACTACAATTCCAACGCCTAATTACTTTCTGTTTGTAGAGCACCCGCATGTGTATACATTGGGTAAAAGCGGACATATGTCTAATATGTTACTTAACGAGGAGCAATTAAAAGAAAAAGGCGCTACGTTTTATAAGATAAATAGAGGTGGAGATATTACATATCATGGCCCAGGTCAAATCGTAGGGTATCCGATTCTAGATCTTGATAACTTTTTTACAGATATACATAAATATTTACGCTTTCTAGAAGAAGTTATTATTCTCACTTTAAATGATTATGGTTTAAAGTCTGAGCGTAGTCCAGGAGAAACAGGGGTGTGGTTAGATGTAGGAACACCGTTTGCTAGAAAGATTTGTGCAATGGGGGTTCGTGCGAGCCGCTGGGTAACGATGCATGGTTTTGCTTTAAATGTAAATGCCAATTTAGGCTATTTCGATAATATTATTCCGTGTGGAATTCGTGGGAAAGCGGTAACATCTCTTAATGTAGAATTAGGCGTAAAAGAAGTAGATGAGGCAGAATTGAAAGTAAAACTCAAAAAACACTTTAGTACGCTGTTTGAATCGGAATTTGTTTTAGTATAAATTAATACCTTATTCTTTAACTGTCTTACTTTTGGTAAAAAAAGCAATGGAGGCAAATATTACGAAAAGAATTACTTTTCCAATTAAGTATCCGTAACCATATTCTGTTAATCGCTCTAAGTCGGTAGATACAATTTGCGCAATATTAATAAACAATAGAAGTGCAATGATTAAAGAAATATAGAATGTTGTTTTTTTCATTTTAGATAATATTAAAAGCGAGGTTGTTAAATATAACCTCGCTTTTCCTGTTCAAAGAACTATTTTGTAACTGTAGTCATTGTTGGTGTATAGATACCAAAAGTAATAGCAGCGATTAAACCATTAACAAAAGTTTGTTGAGTGTTTACAGTATAATCTGTAGCCCCATTTGCCATTTCTTTAGCGTCTGAAACTCCAACTGGTGCTAAACCGTAAATCACATAATGATTCCATTCTTTTGTTTGAGAGTTTCCTTTAGCACCTGCTCCTACAACAGTTGTGTAAGAATAACAAGATGTCAATAACATTGATGATGCAAATAACACAGTCATCATTTTCATTGTCTTTTTAAGCATGTTTTTTAATTTTAATTGTTTTACATTAATTTATAATACACGAGTATTATATTTTTTTTCTATAAAAGTAACAGTGTTTGTTACGATATTATCTTTAATTTATCTAGCCAATAATTTTTTAGAAACCTTATAAGTTGCAGCATACTGCATACCTTCTTGTTCACGCTTTAGGTGACTAAATTCTCGACTATACCAGTTTACATCTGTTGCTTTTTTTCTAAACATATCATGGTTTATAGTTTTGTGCTCTTCACCATCTAACATTGTTTTGATATCGTAAATCGCAATCCCAAAATGTTCAGATTGTTTTAAAACTTCAGCAAAGTCTTCTTCAGAGAAGTAAGAATCACCATTACTTCCTTCAATCTTTGTTAATCCAGTAAATACGTTCTGTTCTAAAAATTCTTCTTGTGTCATTTTATTTATGCTTTAAGTCTATTGTTTCAAGACAATTATTAGTGTTAATATGGTGGAACCTATTGTAAATGTTCTGCCTTAAATTACAAGGGCAAAGTTAAATACTTTTAAGCTAAAAGGTATTATCCTTCAGTATTAAAGAACACCTTATAATAGTACATTTTCTTTTCTTCGTCGAAACCACGCTCTAAATATTCGCTTGCTGCGTCTGGCGCATCAATATCTAGTTTAATTTGTATTTGAGTATCTAGCTTAATTTCAGTTTTAATTTTAGCCTTTTGCTTCTTAACAACAGGTTCTGCAACATCAAACTGATTTAATATTAATAGATCTTGTTCGCCTTCAAAGGACTTTTTGTAATCGTCGAACAACGTTTTATGATTATCATCCTGAAAGACTTCTTCTTTAAAGTTTTCAATATTTACAAATTCATGCTCCTTAAAATAGTCTACTGTTTTGGCTAGAAAGATATTCTGTTCTTGGTTTCCGTAACTGGTTTTCAAGATTTCGGTAGAAAACTCTTTGCATAGCTCGATATAATTCTGGGTATGTGAATTAAAATCGTTGGCATATTTAATATTCAAGAAATGATTAATCCAATATTGTGCATCGTAGTTATTGTTGTCTACAGTCAAAACTATCGGACCTTCAGCATCAGTCTGATTTAAAATCAAACACCCTTTATCTACTTTCTTAGTATTTATTCCTTGTTGTACAGCAACGTCGTAACTGTTACCTTCTAAATAGGTCTGAAAGAAATTCGATTTATTTTCAATTTTAAAAATTCCAATAGCATTGGTTACGATTTCATTAAACTCTATACCTTCAAAAACGGCAACTATTACATCTCCAGTTTTAATCTGTACAGAGTTAGATTGCTCGTATAAATGCTTTACTATATTTTTAGATACCTCGACAAAATTGCTTTCGTCTGCAAAAATATCTCCAGCGTAAGTGTTTATCTCGTTGAGTTTAATATTGGCATGGTGATTAAAACGGTGACTCTGTACCACAGTTCCGAATGGTCTTAATAAGAAAGGTAACATTAAATCGTAACTCGCTTCGTCGAATTGAATTTCGCTCTCTGAAAATGCATTCTTCGTGTCGTTAAATTTATTTCCAACTTTATGAATTATAAATTTCGAAATCGTGGCAATGTTACGTTTTATCATGGTGTTTTAATCTTAAAAATTAAGGGATGCAATAGTACTAAATTAGCTTCAGTTTTAATAATAAAATCAAGCCGTTAATTTGGAGGTCTTTTAATTAATCTGATAAATAATTATAGCATTGTCGTTTCCTTTGGTCACAGCTTCTAGCGGCTTATCTTTATCAAGATTCGCGATGTCTATTGCACTTGTTCCATAAACAGGGAAGTTAGAGATTTCTTCACCTTGGCTGTCGAAGACATATACTTTCTGAGCTTGTAAATCTGTAGTCGTAACGTATATCTTATTGTTAATTAAAAACAACTTAGCAGGCGTATAGCTTCCAAAATCTAACTCTAAAGTTTTATCTCTAATGGTTAGTTTGTTTGCCGATTGCGTGATCATGGTTCTAGTGGTGGCATCTATATGATGGTTTTTTCCAAGATTTAAATTCTCGCTAGAGACTTTCCCGTTTGTATCTACAAGAATTAAATCACCTTGGTCTGTAGTCGTCGCAAATTTATTATTGTAAATATAAACCGCCTCATTAGAATACGTGAACGATTTTTTAGGCGTTACACGTACTTGACCTGTTCGGCTTAATATATAGAGTTTATTGGCAGTTTTAAAAACTAAATAGTCTTTTCCGCGCACTCTAAAATGTTGTGGTTTATGGTTAATGGTGTTGTTTGCTTTCTTAAAGTTGAACCCATTTACCGATTTCCCTTGGGCATCGTACATTAAAACCTCTTGGTTCTGTACCACCAATAGTCTATACTTTTTATTATTGTCGTAATCGAACACAGCCAACGGTTGGGTGACTTGATCTTTGAAATTAATAGGAAAGGGGGGTGCATCCTTTCCATTACGATCGACTACATAAAGATGATGGGCTGTTGTAAATGCCAATTGAAGTCGACCATTTTTATACATGTCTATTTGCGAAACCTCTCCAATAACGGCTTCGTTTAATTGCTTTTTCCAAAGTACTTTCCCTTTGTTAGAGATTAAGTACAGGTTGTTTTTTATATCTTGAACGACTATTTCTTTGTCTCCAGAAATATGATTGGTTACAAATTGTGGACTATTTAAAAGATCGGCATCCAGTTTTATATTTAGTTCCTGGCTCACTGAGTTTTCTTTAACCTTCGTTCTTGTCTTTTTGATCACCGCATTTAAATGTGCAAAATTATGATCGTATATATATTGTATCGCTGAAATTCTATAATCGTTCGTTTTTGCCTTAGTGGTTGTTTTAAAATTAGAAGCTAAAACATCTCCTAAAAGATTAGAATTCCCTACCAACATTAAGGAAGAGGCATCGCTTAAATCTTCGGTAATACTCGTATAGAAGTCACGTTTGTTTAGTGTTGAATTATTCTGAAATGCAATAATTATATTTTGAAGCATCTCCAAATCGTTTGCAAACACAAAAAACGAATCTAATACTGCATAAAATGAAACTGTTTTTGTCTTTATTAACGGATGAAAAGTTCTTGCAAACCAATCTGGATATTCGAATTTTTTAATTTCTATCTGTCGGAATTCCTCTAAAACCTCTTGCGAATCTAACAAGGCTTCATCAGTTGCCATTTGATCTAGACTGTGTAAAACAACAGCACGTTTGTCCTTATTATATATCACACCAATTTCATCGGTATTGTCAAACAAAGTTGTTTCTGGTGGTTCCTGATTATTTAGTGCGACTAAATTCGCTTGTAGGTTGCTAAAGTCTTGATACGTTAAACTCATAAACCCATCGCTGTCTTCTGGAGTAATGTGCGCCATTTTGTTTTCTTGTGGCGTCGTATTCTTGAAAATGTTGATTAATTGATTTGTAGAATCTGGCGCTTTTGTAATGCCGTTTAACGTAATTTGATCCTGAGTGATATCTGTATCTAAAGCAATATATTTTGTGAAATTTTGAAGCGGAATAGAATCAGAGCTAAAAAACAAGGTCGATTCTTTTACATGTTCAGTATCTAAAATTACAGCAAACGTTTTTTCGGTAGCTGTAGTATTGTATATTTTTTGAAGTTCGGAACTTACTGGTTTTACATCTAAGCTGTTTTCAATAATGGTTTTTGAAGTCGAACCAATAAATACACTGTCTACAATTGTACTATACAACGTTTCTTTATGCCATAGTGTTTTGGTTATTGTGGCATTCTTAAACTTTATTTGTTCTTGCTTTGGCTTACTTAACGAATCGAATTCAAAAAGGTCGGGCGTGTATTTTGTAATTAAGGTAATTTGAGTACTATCCGATTGGTCTTTCGAAAAACAGAAGAGAGTTTCTGCTTTAGGTTTAAAGGCTGTAGTGTTTTTTAAAATGTGCTCTAAAGACTTATAAAACGGACTCGTATTATATTCCTGAATTAAATCGTTGTTTGTTAAACTACTTTTTAGATCTTCAATATTATTCGTTTTAATTAAAGTCGAAGCGCCTTCTGGAACAAATTCAATCAAACGGTGTTGCGTTGTTGTGTTGGTATCGCAACTTATTAGGAATATACTAAAAAACAGGGCTAAGAAAAGCACTCTCATAAATAGAAATTTTTTACAAATATAGGAAGTTATACTTCTAGTTTTAACTGATCTGGTAGTAATCTAAAAGATAAGCGGTGGTATTTTGTTGGGCCGTATTTTTTTATGGCCGCACGATGTTCTTTAGTCGGGTAACCCTTATTCTGTTTCCAATTATACATCGGGAATTCTTTATGAATAATATTCATATATTCATCACGATATGTTTTTGCTAAAATGGAAGCTGCTGCAATATTTAAATATTTTCCATCTCCTTTAATAATGGTTTCATAAGGCACATCTAAATATGGCTTAAATCGATTGCCGTCTACACTAATAAATTCGGCCTTCGGATTTAGTTTTGCAATAGACAATTGCATGGCATGTATAGAAGCGTTTAAAATATTGATTTCATCAATTTTATCGGGAAAAACATGTGCCACTCCATAAGAAACTGCTTCCAATTCTATTATGGGTTTAAGTAAATCCCGCTTCTTCTCCGATAATTGTTTGGAGTCGTTTAATATCGAATTTTTAAATGTTTTAGGTAAAATTACTGCAGCAGCTGTTACTGGACCGGCTAAACAACCACGTCCGGCCTCATCTGTACCACATTCAAACTCGTATTCTGTATAGTTAAGGGCAAGCATTTAAATTATAGTTTTGTTATATACTGATATCATATTTTGTATTTACCTTTGCAAGGTCTAAAAAATAATTATGAAGCAAATCATTCTGTCATTCTTTTTATTGTGTTTTACTCAGTTAGCTTTTTCTCAAGTTGAAAATCTAAATGTAGGAAGTCGAACAGAAAGAGGCGATGCTGCAACTCAAAACGAATTATCTCTAAAATCAATCGATACTTCCAATTCTAAAGGAAGTAAACAAAAGGTTGCTAAAATCGAACAATATCTTATTGTGTCCAATTTAAACGATACAACGTATTTGGATACGACCCTATCGATTCACAAGGAATATAAATTTAACGATTTAAGGAAAGATAATTTCAATCTTATGGCGTTTTCCAATATGGGACAAACGTATAATACGTTGAGCTACGATTTTAAATCGCAACGGCTAATGCCGGATTTGGGAGCAAGAGGGAAATCTTTTGCTTATAGAACGGTAGAGGATATAAAATATTACCATGTGCCAACCCCGTTAACCGAGTTGTTTTACAAAACAGGATTTGAACAAGGGCAGGTAGCTCAGGGTTTTTTTACAGTAAATACGTCAGAACAGTTTAATTTTTCTATTTCCTATAAAGGGTTACGATCTTTAGGACAGTATCAGCATATTCTTGCCAGTTCAGGGAATTTCGAATTTACAACCAATTATAAAACGAAGAATGAACGTTACATTGCCAAAATTCATTTTTTAGCTCAGGATATTAGTAATGAAGAAAACGGCGGATTGACTACCGAAGGAATGGGGTATTTTGAATCTGGAGATATCGAATTTTTAGATCGAGGTGTGTTCGATGTGAATTTTGAAGATGCAGATAATGTTTTAAAAGCGAAACGTTTTCATTTAGATCATAGATATTATATCGTTAAACCAAACGATTCTTTGGCCAATCATAGTTTAAATGTGAATCATATTATGTCGTTCGATGATCAGTCTTATCAATTTAATCAAACTTCGGCAAGCGATTATTTTGGTGATTCGTTTAAAACATCAAGCTTAAGCGATCGTGCATCACTCGAAAACTTTTATAACGAGTTTCAGGTAAACTATAGTAATAGGCTTTTGGGAGACTTACAATTTAATGTTAGTCACGATAATTATAACTATGGGTATGATCAGATTGTAATTTTAGAAGACCAACGTATTACAAATCGAATAAAAGGAAATGTTGTAGCTGTTGGTGGAAAGTATCATAACAAATTCGGCGGATTCGATATATACGGGGATGCGGGGTTAAATGTTACAGGAGATTTTGCTGGAAACTATTTTACAGGGAAGGCAGGATACCAATTTACAGATGATATATTAGTGAGCGCAGAAATTAATCATAACGCGTCGCAACCTAATTATAATTTTTTGCTATATCAAAGTGATTATCTAAACTACAACTGGCAGAATAATTTTAGTACAGAAAAAACGCAACAATTAAGTTTTAAGATCGAATCGGATAAGTTACTAAATCTAACAGTCGATTATTCTACAGTTAGTGATTATGCATATTTTGCTAAAGATGATGAAGGAGGAGTGAAGGCGTTTCAAAATAGTGAGACTATTACCTATTTAAGAGTGCGTTTAGATAAAGAGATTAGATTTGGACATTTTGCTTTAGATAACTCTATAATGTATCAGAACGTACAGGATGATAACCAGGTTATGAATATGCCAGAGTTCGTCACACGTAATACACTATATTATAGAAACGAATTTTTTAGTAAAGCATTGCTTTTGGAAACAGGAATTACGTTTAATTACTTTACCGATTATTATATGAATGCATACGATCCTTTATTAGCAGAGTTCTATGTGCAAACAGATCGTGAATATGGGAACTTCCCTAGACTTGATTTCTTTTTGAATGCTAAAATCCAACAAACACGTATTTACTTTAAGGTCGAACATTTTAATGCGGCATTAACCGGGTACGATTACTATTCGGCACCTAACTATCCATACCGTGATTTAGCGATTCGTTTTGGAATTGTTTGGAACTTCTTTTTGTAGATATAGACTTTCCTTTGTCCTTATCTGTTATGTAATTGAGGTGAGCCGTGGAACAGCTAAAACTATAATCCAAAAATCTTCCAAGTGTTTAATCGTTTAATAGGTTTGCATACTTGTTATGATTTAGTGTTAGTAAAGGTCAATGGAGAAGTTAGAAAAGTTTAATATGTACAAGTAACAATTTAGAGTAATATAGAATTAAGAGCTTTTAGAAATGAAGGCTCTTTTTTTTGTGGTGTGATTGTACTGCGGACTTACAGATTGAGAGATGGATATTATAACGCTAGGATCTTGTAAAACTTGGATAGGGGATTCTGTTTAAATTAAGGGGAGGACTTTGGTAATAGTATTTGTACGTATTATATACACTTGCTTTTGCGACTAGTGTATTAGGGGCTTTTATAATGAATACGAGTATAGCTGTTAATTTATGGTTACTATGCCATGATGGTTAGTATATAAGGTATGAGCGCTTAATCATTGTGATGACCTATACGTGATAATAGAACTTAGTCTTTGTTATCATTGAAACGGTATACTATATATAGGAGAAGCACATTATGGTGTTCTTTGCTGTGAGCTCAGTTTATGTTCCATAATGCTTAAAGTTATACATAGTACATGAATGATTGTACTATAATGAATACATGGGAATCTGGTTGCTCTATTTATATATGAAAGCAGAGATGTAAGACTTTACCAAACAGAAGTAGTCTCTGATTTTAATGACTAATACGTTATATATAATAGTGTGTAGATAAGTAAATGGGGTGTTTGAATTGAACCTCTGATTTATTTTCACTTCTAACGCGCTGACGGGTTACAACTTGAGGTTTATTTCAAAATAAACCTCAGAAACATTAGTTTGATAAGAAAGAAAGTATGTATCTTTGCACCCGCTTAGCGACGCAACTACGGTAGTTTAGTAAAGCAAAACGTTCATTAACAGAGTTTTATTTATCGGATTTAGTTTAAATTAAAAAAGATA
>NZ_JBHMEZ010000031.1:0-126715 GCF_042427615.1 Formosa undariae
TTTTAATTTAAACTAAATCCGATAAATAAAACTCTGTTAATGAACGTTTTGCTTTACTAAACTACCGTAGTTGCGTCGCTAAGCGGGTGCAAAGATACACCCTTTCTTTCTTATCAAACTAATGTTTTATAACCTTTTTTTGAAATAAATTGTAAATTCATTGTTATTAGATAGTTAGACTTATGTTTATTTTTCACAACCCATGTATCAATCCACAACACCTTCTACTTCACACAAGACAAGCCCACTTACACTGTATTAAGTAATGGAAACAGACCTATAAATATCTGCCATTAACAATACAAACACTACCATACAACTATGAAGACTCCCAAAAAGAGAACCAACACATCCATACAGCATAGTAAAGCTCCTCAACCAACAAAGAACACTAAGCGCAATCTCTTCATTTGTCTTATTATATACTAGTATACACTTTATAATAACCAAACGACATTCACACCTATACAATATAAACAACCAACACCTATATAAACCAGTAAACATCATCAACCTATATAAGGCTCTAATGTCAACTTCGTTAATCATAGTATTCACTGTAGAATAACCAAACAGCATTCACACCTATATAATAAAGACAGGCAATAGCAATCTTCAAAATTCAAACTAGCACAAAGCACTTAAAACTAAAACAACAGCAATTCCGTTTATCATAGTATTCACTGCAGAATAACCAAATAGCATTCACACCTATATAATAAAGACAAGCAATAGCAATCTTTAAGATTCTAGTTAGACAAAACACTTAGAACTAAAACTCAATCATAATTCCTACCTTTATCTCATCATAGATTAAGCTGTATTACTAAATTCCCCCAATAACACTCATACCTATACAATAAAGACAAGCAACAGCTAGCAGCAAACAATCCTTTAGATTCAAAAACAACACATACGCATACCTTATACAGGTACCACAAAACAAATACAACTCGAAAAGACAGAACCTCCTATTATTATAATACAAATAACTCTCCTATATATACCAACTAAACACCTATGATATTAATCTTGTTCGTCCCCCCTCTAATCTTAGAACAATGCGATATCTAACTGCAACACCGTTTTCTCTTCTTCTGGATTCCACATTGCCGTAACCGAAACAGGTACTTTATATTTCACAACATATAAATCCTTACTAAATGTAGCCCCCACATTAACTATATTCCCTGCTCCCTCTGTGTAAAATGTCTTATCCGTAAAGAAAGACCAAGCTCCTCCCACAAAAAGAGAAAAGTTAGAATTTTCATTTTGCCAAACCACACTACTGACTTCAAAGTACTGTGTCCAAGAATCCTTTAATACCCCATCCGCTTCAACTTCATAATCTCCAGATCCACCACCAACTATAGTTGCTAAATACAATAACGTGTTTGGCGTTACATTATAACCAAAACTAACATCGACAAAATTATAGCCTTGCGTCTTATCATAACTCCAATAATGCAAATCATCTCCCCTCTCCTCTACTCCTGTATAATTATTATGTGAAACCGCTTCAACAAAAAATCTTTCAGAAAAACGATACTTAGTATATATAGAAAACTCCTTATAGTAAGCCGAAACGTTTTCTCCTGTATTTTCGTTAAAGATATCCGTGCCAGAAAAACTAGCACCACCCCAAAATCCGAATGTGAATTTCTCGTTTCGCGAATTATACTCAAGATCTGTAGCCAACACAGCACCTGGATGCACCACAAAACCATGCCATAAATGCATATTTTTTAAATGAGCACCCACACTGAACGGTTTATAATCATCTGTAGCAACATCTTCTTGTGCCGAAGCCATATTAAAACTTAACATTAATAATAAGATAAAAACTACATCTCTCTGTAACTTACTTCTAAAGGAGCCTATATATTTACTATAACATATTTTACAGACAGATTGATTTACTAAATGATTGCTTCTGGTTTTCATGGTTTTGGTTTAAATTAATTTGCTTGTTTTATAAACGTATTAATAACGTTTATAATTTCAAATATATATAAAATACCGCATTGAATTCTAAAAAACCAAATATTAACACAATATAACTTTCTAAATCAGAACACTAACTTAAACATTACTCGACTAAAAACATTATATAAATAATGTAATATATACGTTTATGTGCGGTTTTATTTACGATACTAATTTTAAATAATCCAAATAATAAATAAAATTAGAGCCTAAAATCAGGCTGCATATACCAGAATACGGACAATGGTCTTTATTCAGAAATCGAAACCCATTTTTAATTATTAAAAAATATTTTCATAGAATCCACCAAGAATCAAATTCAACAACAATAAAGCATCGAAAGCCACTTGAGACACACTTCCTATCATTCATCTTTAAAAATCATTAACAGATACACCTGAAGATGTAGTCATTAACAGCTCAATCAACCCCAATAACATAAAATGTGCTAGAATACATTCAGCCTTAAACACAGATTCATCTACATTAAAATAGCCCCTTAAATTAGTAACAAACATTTAAATAAACCTTAATCTCTAATTTTCTACATATATATTGCGTCTCTATTTATATACTCTTATCTTTGTGGATTCAATTTCAATTTACAATATGATACAGATTACATTACCTGATGGTAGTATTAAAGCGTTTGAAGAAAACGTAACTCCAATGGATGTCGCTAAAAGCATTAGCGAAGGGTTAGCAAGAAATGTTATTTCGGCAAGTTATAATGGTACAACCGTAGAAACTGTCACGCCTTTAACCACCGATGGATCTTTAGTATTATATACATGGAATAATGACGAAGGTAAAAAAGCATTTTGGCATTCTTCTGCTCACGTATTAGCACAAGCTATAGAAGAATTATATCCAGGTGCTAAACTTACGATTGGACCAGCTATTGAAAACGGATATTACTACGACGTAGATTTTGGAGATCAAATAGTTTCTGATAAAGATTTCAAAACGATTGAAAACAAAATGTTAGAAATCGCTCGTGGTAAACACGCCTTTAACTTAAGACCTATTTCTAAGGCTGAAGCTTTAGAAACGTATAAAAACAATCCGTACAAAACTGAGTTAATAGAAAACTTAGAAGATGGTACCATTACGTTTTGCGACCACTCGACATTCACAGATTTATGTCGTGGAGGCCATATTCCTAATACAGGAATAATTAAGGCTGTAAAAGTGTTATCTGTTGCTGGTGCGTATTGGAGAGGAGACGAAAAGAACAAACAATTAACTCGTGTTTACGGAATTTCATTTCCTAAACAAAAAGAGTTGACAGAATATCTTCATTTATTAGAAGAAGCAAAAAAACGTGACCATAGAAAACTAGGGAAAGAATTAGAATTATTCACATTCTCTTCTAAAGTTGGACAAGGTTTACCTTTATGGTTGCCAAAAGGAGCTGAATTAAGAGAGCGTCTTGAGAACTTTTTAAAGAAGGCTCAAAAGAAGCAAGGTTACGAAATGGTCGTTACGCCACATATCGGACAAAAGGAACTTTATGTAACTTCTGGACATTATGCTAAATATGGAGAAGATAGTTTTCAGCCAATTAAAACACCTAAAGACGGTGAAGAGTTTTTATTAAAACCTATGAACTGTCCGCATCACTGCGAGATTTATAATAGTTCACAATGGTCTTATAAAGATTTACCTAAACGTTTTGCAGAATTTGGAACGGTATACCGTTACGAACAAAGTGGAGAGCTTCATGGATTAACTCGTGTAAGAGGATTTACTCAAGATGATGCCCATATTTTCTGTACTCCAGATCAATTAGATGAAGAGTTTAAAAAAGTAATTGATTTAGTTCTTTATGTATTTGGTTCTTTAGGTTTCGAAAACTTTACAGCACAGGTTTCCTTAAGAGACCCTAATAATCCAGAAAAATATATTGGTAGTGACGAAAATTGGGAAAAAGCTGAGAAAGCGATTCTAAACGCCACTATTGAGAAAGGGTTAGATTATGTTGTTGAAACTGGCGAAGCAGCCTTCTATGGTCCTAAATTGGACTTCATGGTGAAGGATGCCCTAGGTAGACAATGGCAACTAGGAACGATTCAAGTTGATTACAATTTACCAGAGCGTTTTGAATTAACGTATAAAGGAAGTGATAATGAAATGCATCGTCCTGTGATGATACACCGCGCTCCCTTTGGAAGTATGGAACGTTTTATCGCCATATTACTAGAGCATACGGGAGGAAACTTCCCACTTTGGTTGATGCCAGATCAAGCCATAATATTATCTATTAGCGAGAAATATGAAAAATACGCTGAAAAAGTTTTAAATGTGCTAGAAAATCACGAAATTCGCGCCCTTGTAGATAATAGAAATGAGACAATTGGGAAAAAGATCCGTGAAGCGGAGATGAAAAAGATTCCATATATGATCATTATAGGCGAGAGTGAAGAGCAAGAAAACAAAATATCTGTACGTCAGCACGGAGGAGAAGACTTAGGTAGTTTATCTATTGAAGAATTCGCTAAAATCGTTGAGACAGAAACTAATAAGACATTAAAACAATTTTAAATAAGAGTTTAACTAAAATTTTATAGCCATAGCAATACGTAGAAAAAAACAAGCCCCGAGAAGGGTTGAAAAAGAAGATCAGCACAGAATCAATTCTAAGATTAGAGTTGAAGAAGTTAGATTAGTAGGTGACAATGTAGAAGTTGGAGTATATCCAACAAGAAAAGCTTTAGCCCTTGCAGAGGAGCAAGAGTTAGATCTTGTTGAGATTTCACCTAAAGCGGTGCCCCCTGTATGTAAGATAATGGATTATAAGAAGTTTCTTTACGAACAAAAGAAACGTGATAAAGCTCTAAAATCTAAGGCTACTAAAGTTATAGTTAAAGAAATTCGTTTTGGTCCTCAAACCGATGATCATGATTATGAATTTAAAAAGAAGCATGCAGAAAAATTCTTAAAAGAAGGAGCTAAATTAAAAGCTTTCGTATTCTTTAAAGGACGTTCTATTGTATTTAAAGAACAAGGTCAGATTTTATTATTGCGTTTAGCGCAAGATCTTGAAGAATACGGTAAGGTAGAGCAAATGCCAAGATTGGAAGGTAAACGTATGACTATGTTTATTGCTCCAAAGAAATCAAAGTAAATCCTGTAAATCAGGTTTAAAAATAATAAGCGAAATAATTTAAAACTAGGAGAACAAGATGCCTAAAATGAAAACAAAATCTAGTGCCAAAAAACGTTTCAAGTTAACAGGTACTGGTAAGATTAAAAGAAAGCACGCTTTTAAGAGTCACATATTGACAAAGAAATCTAAAAAACGTAAGCTTAAGCTAACTCATGATGGTTTGGTACACAAAGCAGATGAGAGCAGTATTAAAACAATGTTACGTTTAAAGTAATATCGTTTTAATCGGTTAAAACAATTTAATAACCCTGGAGTTAGGCCTAAATATAAAAGTGTCAATTTAATATGACCGCCTACTACAAAACACATTTAAAAGAATGCCAAGATCAGTAAACTCAGTAGCAAAAAGAGCCAGAAGAAAAAAGGTTCTTAAGCAAGCAAAAGGTTACTTCGGACGTCGTAAAAACGTTTGGACAGTAGCAAAAAACGCGGTTGATAAAGCAATGCTTTATTCATACAGAGACCGTAGAAATAAAAAGAGAACATTCCGTGCACTATGGATCACGCGTATTAACGCAGGAGCTAGACAATACGGATTATCTTATTCTCAATTCATGGGTAAAGTAAAAGCTAACCAAATCGAATTAAACCGTAAGGTTTTAGCTGATTTAGCGATGAACAATCCTGAAGCTTTCAAAGCAATAGTAGATAAAGTAAAATAAGGCGTTAGCCTAATTGTATAACATTTCGCTTATAAAATTAAACCGATTCTGAAAAGAGTCGGTTTTTTTATGTCTTTATTTAAACCATCTTCATTCTTATACAAATACGTAGGCCTATACTAATAGAACCGCTCACTTGCGCGCTCTAGCTTCGTATTACCCCTAACCGATGTACTTTTACACTTATATGGTTAATTGATTACGACAGAATTCTACTTTGTTTTTATGTTCTCGACTCCGCTCGAACACCCTACAATAACATGGGGTTTCACGATTTCACATTTAATATAAAAGAGAAGTTAAAAGTTTAAAATTCTAGAACTTAAACAGCATTCAAATGCTATTCGAGCGGAGTCAAGAATCAACCATGATAATCTAAAAATCAATAAACAATTAAGTTTTTCATTCTAAAATTTCCGGAAACAAAAAAAGCAACCCAAATTGGGTTGCTTTTAAATACTATATAAAGTGTTTTAGATTACTTAACTTCTTCGAAGTCTACATCTTCAACATCGCTACCTTCGTTAGCTTGTCCTTCGCTACCTGCATCTGGTCCTGGTTGTCCACCTTGTCCATCTGCTTGTGCTTTGTACATTTCTTCGCTAGCTACTTTCCAAGCTTCATTAATTTTCTCTAAAGCTGGATCGATTACTGCGATATCTTTAGATTCAAAAGCTGTTTTTAATTCAGCTAAAGCGTCTTCGATAGGTTGTTTTTTATCCGCTGATAATTTATCTCCAAATTCAGAAAGTTGAGTTTCAGTTTGGAAAATCATTGCATCAGCAGCATTTAATTTATCAGCTTTTTCTTTAGCTAATTTATCAGATTCAGCGTTAGCTTCAGCATCAGCTTTCATCTTTTTGATTTCTTCTTCTGTTAATCCTGAAGATGCTTCAATACGAATATCTTGAGTTTTACCAGTCGCTTTATCACCTGCAGTTACATGGATAATACCATTTGCATCAATATCAAAAGTTACTTCAATTTGTGGAGTACCTCTTCTTGCTGGTGGAATATCACTTAAGTGAAAACGTCCAATTGTATTGTTATCTGCAGCCATTGCACGCTCACCTTGTAATACGTGAATTTCTACTGATGGCTGATTATCTGCTGCTGTAGAGAATACTTGAGATTTCTTAGTTGGAATCGTTGTATTCGCTTCAATAAGCTTAGTCATTACGTTACCCATAGTTTCGATACCTAAAGATAAAGGCGTAACATCTAATAATAATACGTCTTTTACATCTCCAGTTAATACACCACCTTGGATACCTGCTCCTAAAGATACAACCTCATCTGGGTTAACACCTTTACTTGGAGATTTTCCGAAGAATTTCTCTACTGCAGATTGTACAGCTGGAATACGAGTAGAACCACCTACTAAAATTACCTCATCGATATCTGAAATAGATAATCCTGCTGCTTTTAAAGCAGTTCTACAAGGCTCGATAGTACGTTTTACTAAATCGTCGATTAATTGTTCGAATTTAGCTTTAGATAAAGTACGAACTAAATGCTTAGGTCCGCTAGCTGTAGCTGTAACGTATGGTAAATTGATTTCTGTTGAAGCTGAAGATGATAATTCAATCTTCGCTTTTTCAGCAGCTTCTTTTAAACGTTGTAAAGCCATTGGGTCTTTACGTAAGTCAATTTCTTCTTCAGATTTAAATTCGTCTGCTAACCAGTTAATGATTTTTTCATCGACATCATCTCCTCCTAAGTGCGTATCTCCATCTGTAGATAACACTTCGAATACACCATCTCCTAATTCAAGGATAGAAACATCATGTGTTCCTCCACCAAAATCAAAAACAACTATTTTTTGGTCTGTACCTTTTTTGTCCATACCGTAAGCTAAAGCTGCTGCAGTTGGTTCGTTGATAATTCTACGAACTTTTAAACCTGCAATTTCTCCTGCTTCTTTTGTTGCTTGACGCTGACTATCGTTAAAGTAAGCTGGTACTGTAATAACTGCTTCTGTAACTGTAGTTCCTAAATAATCTTCAGCAGTTTTCTTCATTTTTTGAAGAATCATAGCTGATAATTCTTGAGGCGTATATAAACGTCCATCAATATCTACTCTTGGAGTATCATTTTCTCCTTTTACTACTTTGTAAGGTACACGTCCTGCTTCTTTAGAAGAATCAGAAAATTTATTACCCATAAAACGTTTAATAGAATAAACTGTTTTTGTCGGGTTAGTTACTGCTTGTCTTTTTGCTGGGTCACCAACTTTAATCTCACCGCCTTCTACAAAAGCAATTACAGATGGAGTTGTACGTTTACCTTCTGCGTTAGGAATTACTACAGGCTCGTTACCTTCCATTACAGACACACAAGAGTTTGTAGTTCCTAAATCGATTCCAATAATTTTACTCATAATTACTATATATTTTAATGTTGTTGAATTTATATATTTCCCTTTGCTTATTTCAATCATTGTGCCAACTCTTTTCATACTGACAAGGTGTCACAACTACATTTTGTCGTGTCTATATTGACGGAAACAATTATTTAATATGCCTAACCTTAGCTTTAAGGTTTCGTAATGTTTAAGTCACTCTTTCGGTACATACCCCCTTTACATTTGTGCAACTAAAAAATATAATAGAAATGAAAAAACCTTTACTTCTTTTAGCTTTATGTATAGGAAGCTACCTTAATGCACAAATAAACACAGGCGATATGGCTTTTATTGGCATGAATGCCGATGGAGACGACGATTTTGCCATTGTTACATTTGTTGACATTCCGACAAACTCTACAATTCACTTTGCTGACAAAGAATGGACCGGCACAGAGTTTAATTCTGGAGAATCGGCCTATTCTTGGCTAAGCGGAACAACACTTATTCCTGCTGGCTCTATAATTACCTTTAATACTATTAGTGACATCCCTTCTGTAAACTTTGGTAGTATCGATGGTGTACCTGGAGGTTTATCTTCTGGAAGTGAAACTATTTTTGCATACTTAGGAACAAATGTAGAAACACCAACAACCTTTATTGCTGCTGTTGCAAATGCGGCTGGTGCTTTTGGAGATTTAACAAATACAGGATTAACGCCAGGCCTAACAGCTATTACATATACCCCAGACGGTACAGATATTGCTGTTTATAATGGTCCGAAGTCAGGACTAGATGTTAATGGCTACCTCATCGCGCTTAACGACATGTCTAATTACGACACCCAAGATACTGATGCAGATGACCATAACGATGGTGTTGCTCCCGAGTCTACTTTTAATACGACTGCTTTTGTGATATCTACCGAAGATGTAACTCCGCCTTCAGTTGTAAACATTGTAAGTGCAGATAAAGGCACAACACATGTTATCTTCTCGGAAACTATTCCTAAGGAAACGGCAGAGACCTTATCTAATTATAATTTCACGCCTGCTCGTAATGTCTCTAATATTAGTTATGATGAAACTTCAAACACAGCGACTTTAACGCACGACGCTTTTAACGACGGTATTGCATATGCATTAACGATTGGAAATATTATAGATTTAAAAGGAAACATACAAGTTACAGATTACACAAGTGAGTCCTTATATTATAATGTCACAACTGAAGGGTTAATCATAACTGAAATTATGTATAATGCGCCTTCAGATAATTCGGATGCATTAGAATTTTTAGAAATTTACAACACCACTGATGAAGCTATTCAGTTAGGAGGAATTCAAGTAAAAGACGAAGGTAACTTTATCTTTACATTCCCTGAAATGAGTGTCGCTTCGAAAATGACAGTATTATTAGCAACAGACAAAACTACTGCCGATGCTTTTTATGGCGTAAACTTTCTAGATATGCCACAAGGTATTTCTAACGCTTTAGGAAATGGAGGCGAAATTTTAGAAATTGTAAATACAAAAGGTGAAACCATTTTCACAATGGAATACGACGACAAAGAGCCTTGGCCAACAGCTGCCGATGGCAATGGACCGTCCATAGAACTTTTAAATCCGAATGGAGATTTTAACGAAGGTACAAACTGGATGGCTTCTTCTAACGAAGTGGCAGAATCTTTAGGTTCTAAAGTATATGCTACACCTGGAACTTTTAATGCTATAATGAATGCTAAACCTCAGCTTTCTTTTGCATCATCTACATATAATGTTTCTGAAGATGCGTCTGAAGTTAAAATTGAATTTAAACTATCTACCGCTTCAACTACAGCTGTTACTTTCGATGTGAATTTAGTGAGTGAATTAATCACTGCTTCTCCGGGAACAGATTTTACTTTTGAAAGTCAATCAGTGACTATTCCTGCCAATACTATAGTGTATGAATTAATCATTCCGCTAACAGATGATTCAACAGTTGAAACTGATGAACTTTTCATTTTAGAAATTTCAAATCCTACCAATGCCACTTTAGGAGCTTACGAAACTGCTGGAGTATATATTATAGACAACGATCATGTTTTAGATATACCTAACGACCCATTAAATATTACGTTTAAAACGAGTTATCTTGTCGATGCTGCTGGTTCTGCAGAAATTAGTGCTTACGATGCCGAAACAAAACGCCTTTTTGTTTTAAACTCTATCGGAAAAACTATCGAAATTTTAGACTTCTCTAATCCTGAAAACATTATACCAATTAAAACTATAGACTTATCTACTTACGGAAGCGAAGGCCCGACGAGTGTTGCTGTCTATAACGGTTTAGTGACTGCTTCTGTGTCTAATGGACCAGAAACCGATGGTGTGGTGTTGTTTATGGATACAAATGGTGACCATATTTCTATGGTGACTGTAGGGAATTTACCTGACAATGTCAGTTTTACTCCAGACGGAACAAAAATTCTTACAGCTAACGAAGGGCAACCAAATAGCGATTATAGCATCGACCCAGAAGGAACGATTTCTATTATTACGGCTACTGCTGGCTTAGGAAACATTACTCAAGCAGATGTATTAACTATAAACTTCAATGCTTTCGATGCGCAATTAAATGAATTAAAAGCTAGCGGTGTTAGAATTACTGGTCCGAATGCTACAGTGTCTCAGGATGTAGAACCAGAATATATTACGTATTCAGACAATTCTAAAAAAGCGTGGGTAAGCTTACAAGAAAATAATGCGTTAGCGGTTATCGATTTAGAATCTAATACCATTACAGATATTCTTCCTTTAGGATTAAAAGATTTCAGTTTAACAGGAAATAGTTTCGATGGTTCAGATAAAACGGACTTTATCTTTATGGCAAATTGGCCAGTTAAAGGCATGTACATGCCAGACGCAATCGCCTATTACGAACTTAATGGTATTGGTTATGTCGTTACAGCCAACGAAGGTGATGCAAGAGAATACGATACTTTTGTAGATGAAGCTAAAGTTGGAGACGGCGATTATGTCTTAGACCCTATTACTTTTCCAAATGGAGATTTATTAAAACTGGAACAAAATATTGGACGCTTAGCGGTGGCTAATACTACTGGAGACATTGATAATGATGGAGATTTCGACGAAATCCACATGTATGGCGCTCGTTCTTTTAGTATTAGAAACGCTACCACCGGAGCTTTAGTTTACGATAGTGGTGATGATTTTGAACGTATCACTGCTGCAGATCCTATTTACGGCGAATTATTCAATGTAAGTAATAGCAACAATAACTTTAAAAACCGAAGTGACAATAAAGGTCCTGAGCCAGAAGGTGTCACTATTTCTAAAATTGGAGATAAATTCTATGCTTTTATAACGCTAGAACGTGTTGGTGGTTTTATGACTTACGACATAACAGATCCTTCAAATCCGATATTCATTAAATATATGAATAATCGTACTTTAGGAGACGATGAAGGTGGAGATTTAGCGCCTGAAGGTATTATTTACATCGCACCAGAAGACAATACTTTAGGTACAGGTTTAGTTGTAATCGCTAACGAAGTAAGCTCTACAATTAGTGTTTACGGATTAGACAACATTACGTTAAGTGTTGGAGATATTGAGAAGGAAGTAAATACGCTTAAATTCTATCCGAACCCAGTACAATCTAATCAGACCATTTACTTTAATCAGACCTTAGACGTGACCTTGTTTGATATGCAAGGGAGACAGATTTCAACAGAGAAAAACACAAGAACATTTACAGTTCCTAATTTAAATAACGGAACATACTTAGCTAAAACAAGCTTAGGTAAAACCTTAAAAATTGTAGTTGAATAATTACCATATTAATGTCATTTTTTTTCAAAGCGCTTTCATTTTATGAAGGCGCTTTTTTCTTGTTTCTCAATATTTGTAACTAAAACAAAATTCGCATTGTCCCTCTTATATTACATAGGGATGATTAAAAATACGTTAGACCGAATAGTAATTACATCTCTTTAAGACAAACTACAATCAACTAAAAATGGCCACTAGTGCAACACAAATTATAAAGTAAAGCCATACTCTTTAAGATTAATAAAGCCTCAAAATAGCAAATGGTAATACTCTATACATTTTAGAAACAATATAATTCTAGCATATTTAGCCCCTTAAAAACTAAATATTCCGCTTTTTATATGAACCCTTTACTTTTATTAAATGATTTTATTTTATTAATTGATATGAGTTTTATAAATAATGTTCTTCCTTTTTACGAAAATGAAAACAATATTCCTTTAAGAATATAAATTAAATAATACTTTTATACCTTCTTATCATGTGCAAAAATAAACCTTACTTTTACTAATCACCTATTCAGAAATTAGGCTTTCAAATGGATAATATTCAAACTGAAATGCTATTCGACTTAAAATAGGTATATTGAAAACTTAATTCCAACAAAAATAAAAGCATAAATGAGCAAAAAAACTCAGGAAGCAGAACGGTTAGCAGTTTCTGACACTTATAAACATTGGAAAAAATGGGGTCCTTACTTAGCAGAAAGACAATGGGGAACGGTTCGCGAAGATTATAGTGAACATGGAAATGCTTGGGATTTTATAAATCATGATAATGCACGAAGTAATGCTTACAGATGGGGTGAAGAAGGTATTGGCGGATTTTGTGATTCGCGAGAAATATTATGTTTAGCGCCAGCCTTTTGGAATGGAAAAGATCCCATTTTAAAAGAACGCTTATTTGGATTAACCAATAATCAGGGGAATCATGGTGAAGATGTAAAAGAACTTTATTTTCATCAAGTATCATCGCCAACGCACTCCTATTGTAAATACTTATACAAGTACCCTCATAACGAATTTCCCTACGACGAATTAGTAAATACACAACGTAGTCGCGAAGAAACAGAATACGAATTATTAGATACAGATGCCTTTAAAGACAATGCCTATTTCGATTGTTTTATCGAATATGCTAAAGCAGATGTAGACGATATTTTAATGAAAGTTACCATTGTAAACCGAGGCGATAAACCGGCAGAAATTCATGTGCTTCCTCACTTATGGTATCGAAATTTTTGGAAACATAATAAACGTTTTACACGCCCAAGTATATATTCTGTTACCGACGATTGTGTTGAAACAAAAAGTGGTAGAAACGGTAGGTATTTTTTATATCACGAAAATGGTGAACAACTATTCTGTGACAACGAAACTAACAATAAACGTATTTACAATGTCCCTAACGAAGTAGACTATGTTAAGGATGGAATTAACGATTATGTTGTAAATTCAAAACCAACAGTGAATCCTGAAAAAACGGGATCACGAATGGCTGTTTGGCAAAAATTTACTTTAAAAGCGGGAGAAGAAAAAAGTGTAAGAATACGTCTTAGTAAAAAGCCAGTTGCAGAACCTTGGATAGATTTTAATGATCTATTCGATAAACGCATTGAAGAATGTGAAGCCTTTTATAGCGACATTATAAAAAAAGACATTCCAGAGACGCATCAACATATTGCGAAAAGAGCGTTCTCAGGATTACTATGGACAAAACAGTTTTATTATTACGATGTTTTTAAATGGCTTTTTGGTGGCCCAGGAGAAAAACCAAGCTACCGAGCAGATTCTAGAAACTTTAATTGGCAACATTTAACCAATAGGCACGTAATATCTATGCCCGATAAGTGGGAATATCCATGGTATGCCGCTTGGGATCTGGCTTTCCATATGGCATCCTTTGTAGAAATTGATCCTTATTTTGCAAAAGAACAATTGCTTTTGGTTCTACAAGAAAACTATATGCATCCCAACGGACAAATTCCTGCTTACGAATGGAATTTTAGCGATGTGAATCCTCCTGTTCATTCATGGGCCGTTTGGAATGTTTATGAAAAAGATAAAAACAAGAACGGTGTTGGAGATACCGATTTCTTAGAAAAATCGTTTCAAAAACTACTTGTCAATTTTACTTGGTGGGTAAACCAAAAAGATAAAAATGGTACAGACCTTTTCGAAGGAGGCTTCTTAGGTTTAGACAATATTGGTGTTTTCGACCGTAACCAAATGCCTGAAGGTATCACAAGAATGCAACAGGCGGATGCAACAAGTTGGATGGCCATGTTTACATTAAATTTACTTCGAATGTCTTTAGAGTTGGCTAAAACCAATTCTAATTACGAAGATTTTGCAGCCAAATTTCTTAGACACTTTTTAAACATTGCCTGGGCGATGCACCATATAGGTCAAAAAGACATTTCATTATGGGACAATGACGATAGTTTTTATTACGATGTTGTCGAAATGTCTTCAGGAATTACAGACCGTATGAAGGTACGCTCTTTAGTAGGTATTATTCCTATGTTCGCTGTAGAAGTCATCAATAAAGAACTTTTCGACTCTCTAAGAAGGTTTAAAGTTAAAGTTGCCGAGATCGTGAGAACACGCCCTGACTTAGCGTCGTTAATTTCGAACATTGAAAAAGCGAATGAAGATGGAAATTACTTATTCTCTATTATGCGTGGTTATAGATTAGAACATCTGTTGAAACGTTTATTAGACGAAGAAGAGTTTTTATCTGATTATGGTATCCGTTCACTTTCTAAATATCACCAAAAACATCCTTTTGTTTTCGAATATCATGGACATCATGAAATACATTATGAGCCAGGAGAAAGCCAATCGAATATGTTCGGAGGAAATTCTAACTGGAGAGGCCCAATTTGGATGCCTATAAATTATATGATTATCCAGTCGCTACGCAAGTATTACACCTTTTATGGAGATAAATATGTTTATGAATTCCCTACAGGCTCAGGAAACAAACTTAATCTTAATGAAATTGCAAACGAGATTACAAAACGTCTTGTAAAACTTTTCGAACCTAATACAGATGGTAAATATCAATACCATACCGATGATGAAAACCACTTGTTTACTAAAGATGAACATTTTAAAGATCAACATCTTTTTTATGAATTCTTCGATGGCGATACAGGTCGCGGATTAGGAGCCTCTCACCAAACGGGATGGACTGCTTTAATTGCAAATTTAATTATGGATTTAGAAGAAAATAAGTAGTACATGCTTTTTAAAAAGTGTGATTGAATTTTGTTAAATTTCTGGTTTTCAATCATACTTTTTTTATGACGTATAATTAGCATATATCGCACTTTTATCACGTTATTCACGAGAAAGTTCTTGTATATTTGTTTCGATTAAAACGATTTCGTAAATGGAGATAATTTCAGTATTCGACATGTTAAAAATAGGCGTTGGCCCTTCTAGTTCTCATACTTTAGGTCCATGGAGAGCAGCCGAACGTTGGATTAAAGAACTAAAAGAATCAAATAGATTTAATAAAGTTGAAAAAGTAACAATAGACCTATATGGATCTTTATCCTTAACAGGTGTTGGACATGCCACAGATTTGGCTTTAATGCTAGGCCTTACTGGTGGCGATCCCGAACGTATTCCTACAGACTCGATTAGCGCTATTATTTCATCCATAAAAGAGACAAAGACACTGGCTTTAAATAATGAAAGGGACATTCCTTTCGATTTTAAAACAGATATCATTTTTAACAAAAAATTTCTGCCTTTCCATTCTAACGGATTAACATTTTCGGCTTTAATTAATGGGAGAAAATATAAATCGACCTTCTACTCTATTGGTGGTGGTTTTGTAGTAAAAGAAGAACGCGTAAATTCTAAAGCCAATAAAATTATTTTTCAATGCACACTGCCCTACCCTGTAGATTCTGGTGTGAAATTATTAGAATTTTGTAATCAGCTTAATTTACCGATTTCTAGTGTTGTTCTTGAAAACGAAAAATCTTTACGTGAATCTGATGTTATAGATTTCGAATTACATCGCATCTGGAATACCATGCTAGAATGTATGTACACTGGTTGCCATACTGAAGGAAATTTACCTGGCGGACTTAATGTACGTAGACGTGCGTACGATATGCACAAAAAATTACATGGAGACATTCCGTATAACAATCCGCAAGAATGGTTAGAATCTATTCGTGATACCGAGGTTAAATTTCGACAAATTCTTAAATGGGTAAGTTGTTTTGCCTTATCTGTAAATGAAGTAAACGCCGCCTTAGGTCGTGTTGTTACGGCGCCTACAAATGGAAGTGCCGGAGTAATTCCTGCCGTGCTTATGTATTATTTGGTAATCGAAAACCATGAAGCCGATTTCGAACATATTAAAAAATTCTTATTGGTTGCTGGAGAAATTGGAAGCATCTTTAAAAAAGGAGCAACAATTTCTGCCGCTATGGGTGGTTGTCAAGCCGAAATAGGCGTATCATCGGCAATGGCTGCAGGTGCATTAACCGAACTTTTAGGAGGAACTCCAGAACAGGTTTTAGTCGCTGCTGAAATTGCAATGGAACATCACCTTGGTTTAACCTGCGATCCCATTGGTGGATTAGTACAAATTCCGTGTATAGAACGTAATTCTATGGGTGCCATTAAAGCCATAAATGCTGCCGAACTTGCTCTAGAAACCGATCCTAATAATGTAAAAGTACCTTTGGACAAAGTAGTATCTACGATGTGGGAAACAGCAAAAGACATGAATTCTAAATACAAAGAAACATCGGAAGGCGGATTAGCTGTTGGTGTGCACTTATCCGATTGTTAAACTGTTGTTTAAGTTTGATTATATTTAGAGTTCGCAATATATTTATAGTATAATTGTTCTTATAAAAACGCTCGGTTAAAGTCTATATGAATTACAGCCCTTTTAAAATATGCTTTAGCATTTGCGTTACCTTATTACTATTATTGGGGCTTACTTATTTTAGTACATCAAACACCTTACCTAATGGAAAATCTGAAGACGGTTTTTTATTATTTGGACAGTCCATAAAATATCCTACAACAGCTTCTTTTTGGAGTGTTAAAAACACATCCAAAGGCAACACTAAGTCTTTAGACAGTATTGTAAATAACATAGAAACTTTAGTAGATCCCGAAGAAGATATTAATGTTATAGTTGAAAAGAAGAAATTCATTCCTAAGATTCCTAATCTTTCAAAAATTGATACCTCTAAAATTGAACGGATCGCTTATCCATCAAACAAAGAAGAGTTTATTGCGCATTTAAAAGGACAGCTTACTGCTCCGACAAGCAGAATTATCCATTACGGAGATTCTC
The DNA here is from genome assembly GCF_042427615.1 of Formosa undariae. Lineage (NCBI taxonomy): Bacteria > Pseudomonadati > Bacteroidota > Flavobacteriia > Flavobacteriales > Flavobacteriaceae > Formosa > Formosa undariae. The sequence continues at coordinate 17,335 of NZ_JBHMEZ010000031.1, forward strand.
AAATTGAAGGCGATCGTATGTCGTCTTATATCCGAAATAAACTCCAAAATTTATACGGAGGAAATGGCCCTGGATTTACACCTGTTTCTCAAGTTTATGAAAACATAAGTTCTGTAGTTACAACTTCAGAAAATTGGACACGTCATGCAGCATTCGACCCTTCAAAAAAACGGTATGAGCACAAAAAATATGGCGCTTTCACTACATTCTCTAGATTTACCCCTTATTATGAGATTTTCGCAGATCGTATCAATTTAGATACCCTACAACTTGTAAAAGCAAGCATTTCTGTAAAACCATCTAAAAAAACGTATACTAATATGCGTCAATTTACTACGATTGGTTTTCATTACGGAAACGCTCAACTTCCTGTTTCGATAAAAGTGTTTTCAAACGGATCGCTAATAAAAGAAGGCCAGTTAATCTCTGATGGTAATTATCATAATTTCAAGATCAAACTATCAGCTCCTTCGACTGAACTAGTTTTTGAACTCGAAGGAAAAATGAGTCCTGATGTATATGGATTAACTCTAGATGGCGAAGAAGGCATTCAGTTAGACAATGTAGCCATGCGTGGTTCTGCCGGAACCGTTTTTGCGGGTTTGAATGGAGAAAACTTCGCGCAGATGTATAGAGAATTAGACCCAAAAGTTCTAATTTTTCAATATGGCGGAAACTCAGTGCCTTACGTTAAAGACTCTTTAGAAGTGAGTCAATATGTGGGATATTTAAAAAATCATATCAGTTGGGTAAGGCGAAAAACAAAAGATGCGAGCATCATTTTTATCGGACCTGCAGATATGACAACAACAGAAAATGGTGCCTTACGAACCTATCCGCTTTTACCCTATTTAAATAAACTGTTACGCGAGATGTGTTATGACAACGATATCGCATATTGGAGTACGTTTAAAGCTATGGGTGGAGAAAATGCGATGGAACATTGGGTAGACCAAAAACTTGCAGGTAGCGATTACACACATTTTTCACTTTCGGGGACACGAATAATTTCAGAATTATTTTTTCTCTCTTTATATATGGATTTAACACAAAACTAATGAAACTTAAAATTTTAGTGCTTTCTCTTTTAATGTCATTGCCTATTTTCGCACAAGACTACATTTTAGATAGTATTACGCCAAAGTATGGCCATTTAATAAATTTTGAAGCAAACACTTTTCAATATGCTTCGGAATCCCCTACTTTTCAAAAGTTCTTTTCAGATTTAGATAGCATCTATTTGGGGAAAAAGAAAAAGATGCACATTTTCCATATTGGAGGTTCTCATATTCAAGCCGACATCTATTCGAATAAAATTAGAACATATCTTCAAAACATGAACGCTGTATCTCTAGGGCAACGTGGGTTTGTTTACCCTTTTCATTTAGCGCATACTAATAATCCTTTAAACTATAGAATTGAGGCAGATAACGATAAGTGGCAAGGCTACCGATGCTCGGTTAGAAAAGACAGTGTGGCTTGGGGACTATCGGGAGTAAGTGCAGCTTTTAGAGGCCGTGAAGATCAAATTATCGCCAAAGCAAATTATAAAAACTACACCAAAAAACCGTATACATTTAATAAGATTAGAGTCTTTCACAATACCTGGATGGAAGATTACGATTTAACCGTTTCGGATAGCACTCTCATTGTAACAGATACGATTAACTATGATGGAATGTATAAAGAATTTCGCTTTAACAAAACGGTAGATTCGGTCGTTCTAAATTTAAAAATGACAGATACAACCTGCGTCTCTCCAGAATTTTTATTGATGGGAATGGAATTCATGAACGACGACCCAGGTATTGAATACACTACAATTGGGGTTAACGGAGCTAGTTTTGCATGGTACGATCGCTCGGTCTATTTCGAGAAACAACTACAATTATATAAACCCGATATGTTTATTATCTCTGTAGGCACTAATGATGCCTATATGCCTAAAGACGAATTTGATGCCAATGCATTTCGAGCGTATTATGAAAGTTTTATTCAAATAATTCAACGTGCTAATCCGGATTGCGCCATTTTGTTAACCGTACCTAACGACGATTATTATCAGAAAAGAATTCCGAATCCGAATACCGCTGTGCAACAACGCATTATATTAGAATTAACAAAGAAATATAAAATGGCTGTTTGGGATTTATTTAATGTTATGGGAGGCTTGGGATCGTCTAACGATTGGTATAAAGCAAAATTAATGCCTCGCGATCGTATTCATTTTACAAAATTAGGTTACAGTATAAAAGCCGATTTATTTTTAAAAGCAATGATCGATGCTTGGGCAGAATCGACACATCGAGACAAAGATGTTTTATTAACGCATTTTAAAAATTTGAATGAATAGGTTTTACGACATTTTCACCTTTTCGGAAGATTTTCCATTAATTTTTACACAAGTAAATTTTTGGATTTTCTTTGCGGTTGCCTATTTTATATTCGCATTACTCTATAAAAAAGTACCGCTTCGTAACTCATATTTATTCCTGATTTCACTTTTTTTCTATTATAAAACGAGTGGACTTTTTATAGGAATTTTAATTTTTAGTACCCTAGTCGATTTCTTTATCGGACGAACCATTTACAAAACAGACCATAAAAATAAGCGACTAGCCTTAGTTACTTTAAGTGTTTTTATCAATCTCTTAGTACTTTGTTATTTTAAATATGCTTACTTTTTCACAGATGCATTTAATGCACTTTTCAATACCGATTATCACGTTTTAAATGTCCTCGCTCAATGGGGAAATAGTTTTAGTGATCAGAATTATTTTACGATTGATAAAATTATTTTACCTGTTGGAATATCATTTTACACCTTTCAAACGATAAGTTATAGTGTCGATATTTATAGAAAAAAACTAAAACCATTAAACTCAATATTAGACTTCGGGTTTTATGTCAGTTTTTTTCCGCAGTTAGTTGCAGGTCCTATAGTGAGAGCTGAAAGTTTTGTGCCTCAGATTTCGAAACCTACTATACTAACAAAACATAATTTTGATGCAGGAACCTATTTAATTCTAAAAGGACTCATCAAGAAAATGCTATTTGCAGATTTTATTGCGATGCATTTTCTAGACCGGGTTTTCGATTCTCCAGAGATGTTTTCTGGCTTTGCTAATATTATGGCAATGATTGGATATTCCCTTCAAATTTATGGTGATTTTTCAGGATATACGGATATTGCAATTGGTTTAGCTTTACTAATGGGATTCGAATTACCCAAAAACTTTAATTCACCTTATAAAGCGACAAATGCTGGCGATTTCTGGAAACGTTGGCATATTTCATTATCTACATGGTTACGCGACTATTTATACATTCCCTTAGGAGGAAATCGTCAAGGAACGACCGCATCATACATCATTTTAGGCATCATCTTATTGGGTGTTATGTTCGCTTTTGATGATCTAATTATTGTTGGCACAATTCTAATGACGTCCCTGGCTTTATTTATTTTATCACTTTACAATAGTAAGGTTCGCAATCAAATTAACACGAATATAAACCTAATGCTTACCATGTTAATTGGCGGGTTATGGCATGGTGCATCTTGGAAATACGTGATTTGGGGAGGTTTAAACGGACTCGGAATTGTAGTTTATAAATTCTGGAGGAAGATAAGTCCATACGAATTCAAAAATCAATGGTATGTTAGAACTTGGAAAATATTAGTCACCTTTATATTTATCACGTTTACTAGAATTTATTTCCGAGGGGAAAGTATGGGACATATTTCACGTTGGTATTCGCAAGTTGTAAATAATATGGACTGGACACATGCCGTAGATATATTGGTACATTATCAAGCCGTATTTTGGGTAATGGCTATCGGCTACCTAACACATTGGCTACCAGAAACTTTTAAAAATAAGATTGAAGTAATATATTCTAAAAGTCCTGTTTATATTAAAATTGCATTTGCCGTATCTACTGGAGTAATTTGTTATCAAGCGTTTTCAAGTGATTTTCAACCTTTTATTTATTTCCAATTCTAAAATTCAATTCAATTATTCATTATTTAGGTATTAATTTTTTATACCATTTTAAGGAATTAATAGGTATATTCTTTATTAGTCTGTAAAAACTCAGTATTTTTACCCTCTAAAATATAGAAACGTATGTCTGTAGCACAAAAAGATTATAAAAAAGTTACCGTAAAAACATTAAGCGATATGAAAGCGCATGGCGAGAAAATCTCCATGTTAACCGCTTACGATTATACTATGGCTACAATTGTTGATGGTGCAGGCATAGATGTTATTCTTGTTGGTGATTCTGCAAGTAATGTTATGGCCGGACATAGGACAACCTTACCAATTACATTAGACCAAATGATATATCATGCCTCTTCTGTAGTTCGTGGTGTAGACCGCGCTTTAATTGTGGTAGATTTACCTTTTGGAAGTTACCAAAGTGACCCTAAAGAAGCGTTACGTTCTGCCATTAGAATTATGAAAGAAAGTGGAGCGCATTCCATAAAAGTTGAAGGTGGTAAAGAAATTAAAGAATCTATTAAACGCATTTTAAATGCTGGGATTCCTGTAATGGGACATTTAGGGCTAACACCTCAGTCTATCTATAAATTTGGCACCTTTAGTGTACGTGCTAAGGAAGAAGAAGAAGCTGAAAAATTAAAATCGGATGCATTATTGCTTCAAAAAGCAGGTTGTTTTGCTCTTGTTTTAGAAAAAGTCCCTGCTAAATTAGCTAAAGAAGTTGCCGAGATGCTAGATATTCCAGTTATTGGAATTGGTGCAGGAAACGGTGTCGATGGTCAGGTTCTTGTACTGCACGATATGATAGGAATGACAAAAGAATTTCACCCTAGATTTTTACGTCGTTATTTAAATTTATTTGATGATATGACGAAGGCTATTTCGCAATATGTTGACGATGTAAAATCTGTTGACTTCCCTAGTGATAAAGAGCAATATTAAGTTTAGAGAAACAGGCTCTATAGAATACTAGACCGTTTTTGAAACACAATTATTAATCGTTAAAGATATTTCAATTTATTTCTGAAGATGACGTCAAAAGTGAACACATCATCTAAATAAATTGAAAACTCTCATGTTCTAAGTCATGAAATTACTATCCAATAAATCCAATCTACAGATCCTCTTTGAGGACAATCACATTATTATAATAAATAAACGTGCTGGAGATATTGTACAAGGTGATAAAACAGGCGATAAACCTTTAAGTGACGTTGTAAAAGAATACGTAAAAGACAAATACAATAAGCCCGGAAATGTATATTTAGGTGTTGTACATCGCTTAGACCGCCCAACAACAGGTCTGGTTATATTTGCCAAAACAAGTAAAGCATTAACCCGATTAAATGCCATGTTTGTTAGTAAGGATGTAAATAAAACCTACTGGGCTCTTGTGCATAGTATGCCTCCAAAACAAAACGACACCTTAATAAATTGGTTAAAAAAGAATCCAAAAAACAATAAATCTACTGCGTATCCAAAGGAAATAAAGGAAAGCAAAAAAGCGATTCTTCATTATACCGTTCTTAAGCAATTAGATCGCTATGTGTTGTTAGAAATTGAATTAGAAACAGGGCGTCATCATCAAATTAGATGTCAGCTTTCAAATATTGGATGTATTATTAGAGGGGATTTAAAGTATGGTGCAGACCGCAGTAATAAAGATGCTAGCATACATTTACACGCCCGACATATCGAATTTATTCATCCGGTAACCAAAGAGAATATTAGCATTTCTGCGCCACTTCCAAAAGATCCACTCTGGGATGCATGTTTGTAATTTAGTACGAGCGATACTTATATTTAACATTTAGATTTACGCCTTCTTCTGGCTTTGAAGTCAGATTAAAATCGGCATGAATTAATGCGGCTCTACTTTCCATATTTATTAAGCCCGAACCTTTTTCAACTTTTTTTATATTGAATCCAACACCATCATCGGATGCGTTTATTATTACAAAATCGGCTGTATAATCAATGTGTACGAGTAAATGAGATGCTTTCGAATATTTAATTGTATTAGCGAAAAACTCTTGAAAGATTCGAAATAAGATAATACCATCTTTTCCGTTTTTAAACTGACTAGAATTTCCTTCAACAATTAATTCAGAATCAATTAATCCTAATTTATTAAATCGTTCAATCTCTGTGGTGATAGAATCTTCTAGCGCACGACGCTCGATAACATCACTGTTCAATGATTTTGAAAGTAAACGCAATTCCTGTAAACTTTCCTTTACTAAATCTTTACTTTCTAAAAACGACGATTGCAATTCTGGTCCAACTTGTTTCGATAGAATGCTAAGTTGCATATTTGCTACAGATAATAACTGGCCAACATTATCATGTAAGTCTTGCCCTATATTCTTTAAAGTTTGTTCCTGAATCTCTATTCGGGTAATTGAAATTTCTTCTTCAAATAACCGTTGTTGATTAAATTTATCTATTAATAACTTATTCTTTCGTTTTTGAAACACCATAAAGAATACTATAATTAATGTACATACTATAAAAAGTACACCAATCATGTAAATCAATAAATACCTTTCGGCAGGTGTACTAATTAACGTTTCTCCGGTTTGCAACATAATAAAGCTAAGCTAAAAGTTAGATACATAAACATATTAGAAAATAAAAAAAATTGATACTTTAAAATTATAAAACTCCAATCTGCAGTTGTAAAATACATATCATAAAACACTAAAGGCGTTGTAATTAACACCCAAATAAACACCGTAGAACTTATATAGAAGTAAATAGACTTATGGAACGTAATAATTTTATCTGATTGCAATATTTCATAAAAATAAACAGTTACCACAAACAGAATAATAAGTGCTCCGAGAATGTCATTAGAAACGACATAATTATTTAAGTAATCTTCTACATTAAAAACAATTGTTCCTATGGAGGATATTAGAAATAAAGGAATTAATGCTCTCACAATTTTTTTAATCTTAATAGAATTGAATAATTTCAAATAAAAAAACATAAAGAAGAGAGGAGCTCCTATACCCCAGTACAAGTTCACAAACCAATAATTCTTTTGAAAAACAGTACCTTCTAAGAAATTTAAAATGCCATCTTTAATTAGAAATGTATACAACGTTAATGCTTCGCAAACCACAACATAGACTAAAAAGTATGCAAAATATTTTATAGCAGTATGCTTATACTTTTTATAAGTAAATACGGCTGTTAAAGCAGCTATTAATTCAAAAGAAGTGTTTAGGATATAAAAGTAATTCTTAAAAAATTCGTCCATACAAAATCTATTGAGGATAATTCGAATTTGGCGGTGTACCAGCGTTTCCCTTATTAAGGCCACTTCCTCCAGGAATGTCGCCACCATCGATAGAAGTACATCTAGAAGCGTTTTTATTATTTGGCGTACCTGTCGGAATTAAAAACATAGTTGTATACCCTACTTCGTCTTTTACATCGGGGTAAGCCCCTTCGTAAATACGAATACCATCTAAAGTATATCCCAAATCTTTCGCTTGATTTTTGGCATAATCCAAGAATTTTTCAATCTCTTCGATGGCGTACCAAGTAGAACGATTATCTGGTCGCTTTAAAATGGATTCGCTAATTAGCTCGTGCCTAGAATCATAAGCCTGATCTAATTCCTTTGCCTCGTCAGGTGTTATCAATCCGCGTGGGGCTTCCATTTTATTAATCTTCTTACTCATTTAGGGATGGTTTTAAAACTTAGTAATATGAGTTTAAAAATACTAATTATATTTGACTCTTACCCCAGCCAACCATCTCGATCCAAACTTCGGTATTGAATAGCTTCACTAATATGAGCACCTTTAACCTCTTCAGAATTTTCTAAATCGGCAATCGTTCTCGAAACTTTCAAAATCCTATCATAGGCTCTTGCCGATAAATTTAGACGTTCCATAGCTGTTTTTAGCAACAGTTTAGAAGGTTCGTCTAATTTACAATAAGTACGGATATGCTTTGTATTCATTTGTGCATTATAGTGCACGTTTTCAAAATCTTTAAAGCGATCGGTTTGATGAGACCTCGCTTTTGTCACCCGTTCGCGTATCGTTACAGACGATTCTCCTTTACGGTCTTCAGACAATTTTTCGAATGGCACAGGAGTCACTTCAATATGAATATCTATACGATCTAGTAAAGGCCCTGAAATTTTACCTAAATACCGTTGCATTTCTGATGGAGAAGAAGTAACAGGAGATCCAGGATCATTAAAATAACCACTCGGACTCGGGTTCATGCTCGCGACTAGCATAAAACTACTCGGATACGTAACCGTAAATTTAGCTCTAGAAATTGTTACTTCTCTATCTTCTAACGGCTGACGCATAACCTCTAAAACATCACGTTTAAACTCGGGTAATTCATCTAAGAACAATACCCCATTATGCGATAATGAAATTTCTCCCGGTTGCGGATAGCTCCCTCCACCAACTAAAGCCACATTCGATATCGTGTGATGGGGACTTCTAAAAGGGCGCTGCGACATTAATCCCAAATGCGCTTTTACACGGCCAACCACGGAATGAATTTTAGTAGTTTCTAGTGCTTCATGTAAAGTCATGGGTGGTAAAATAGAAGGTAATCGCTTCGCTAACATCGTTTTTCCAGAACCGGGAGGTCCTATTAAAATAATATTATGTCCACCGGCAGCTGCAATTTCCATACAACGTTTTATACTCTCCTGCCCCTTAACATCGGCAAAATCGAATTCAGGAAAATCTAAACTTTTATTAAATTCTTCACGTGTATTTATTATGGTTTGCTCTAATGGTTTGCCATCCTTAAAAAAATCAATAACCTCTTTTATAGACTCTATACCATACACTTTTAAATCGTTTACTATCGCGGCTTCTTTGGCATTTTGAGCAGGTAAAATAAACCCTTTAAATCCTTCTTCTTTCGCTTTAATCGCGATTGGCAATGCTCCTTTTATGGGTTGTAAAGTTCCATCTAAAGACAGTTCTCCCATTATAATATAATGGTCTAAACCATCGGCAGGAATTTGATTTGTTGCTGCTAAAATTCCGAGTGCTAAAGTTAGATCATAAGCAGAACCTTCCTTTCTTAAATCGGCAGGCGACATATTTATTATGATTTTCTTTCCTGGAATTTTATAACCGTTATTCTGTAATGCAGCGGCAATTCTGAAGTTACTCTCTTTTATCGCATTATCTGGAAGACCAACCAAATGGTAACCAATACCAGAATCTACATTAACTTCTACAGTAATTGTTGTGGCATCTACACCAAAGACGGCGCTTCCGAAGACTTTCTTTAACATAAATTAGTTCGTTTACTTAAAAATACTAAAAACGAATTAACTAACTGAATTAAAACGAATTAAAATAAAAAATTAAATATACAGAAGTAAACTAAAAAACGAGAAGGACTTAAGTACAAGATATTTTTAAGATGTGTTCCGTTTCTTGAGTTACCTTAAAATGGTTATCACTTCGTCGGTTTATAACCCAAACAATTTGAGTTCCCGAACACAATACCCAAACGTATTCTTTATCTATAAGTGATAATTTTTCATCTTTAAAGTATTTACTCAGTTTCTTTTTTCCGCGCATTCCTAACGGAAAGAAAAAATCACCTTTTTCCCATTTTCTAATCGTTAATGGAAACTGAAGTAAATCTTGATCTACAAAAATTGTATCCTTTGTAGTCGCTTTTAATTCTGAAACCGTTTCAAAAGCAAACGTCCCAAATACTGTTTCAAGCATCTTTAAATCTTCAGAAACTTCATATTGTTTCTCTATAATATCATCCTGATTATCGTTAGAACTTAAAATTAAATACTCACGGTCTTTTAATAATCTGTGTGTTTCAGAAAACACTTGTTTTCCCGATTGCGCATCTAACAAAGTATAAATATCGTCCCAAGCTGTAAATCTGTAAGACTTTAAAAGCTGATATAAATAGGGTTTGGGATTGGGGTATTTTAAGAGTTTAGAAATATCAAATTTTATAATATTTCCATCAAAATGAACGACATCTTTATAAACTTGCGTCATAAAATCGTCTATCAAAATTTTAGAATCATGCAAATGGTCTTGCGTCATTTTAAAATTTTGTAGCCATTGCGGATTAATTTCCTTCAGTACAGGAATAACATCGTGACGCAATTTATTTCGTAAATATTTAGTCGAACTATTACTGCTATCTTCTCTCCATGTTATGCTGTTAGCTTCTGCATATGCAACAATCTCATGTCTAGAAAAAGGCAATAGCGGTCGCACAATATAATCGTTAATTTCAGGAATTCCGGTCAAGCCTTCTATTCCTGTTCCGCGAGATAAATTAATTAAAAAGGTCTCTAAATTATCATCGGCATGATGCGCAGTTAACACATAATCGAAGTGTAACAATTCGACCAATTCTTCGAACCAACGGTATCTTAGTTCTCGAGCAGCCATTTGAATGGAAAGTTTAGCATCTTCGGCATATTGATTGGTATCGAAACGTTCTATAAAAAGCTCTAAATCTAAATCGTCTGCTAATTTAACCAAGAACGCTTCATCGGCATCACTTTCATCTCCACGTAAATTAAAATTACAATGTGCTAAAGCAAAATTTAAACCTAAGTTATGACATAAATGCGCAAGCACGACACTATCAATTCCTCCAGAAATTGTGAGTATTAATTTCTTGCCTTTTAGAAATGGAAGCGTATCATTTATATGATTTTTGAATGTATTGACCATAGCACAAATATACACTTTATAAAAAATGGAATTTTAATATTCTAGTGATTTTATGCTATCTATTAACATTTTTATATGTCTAATTTTAGTAACTTTAGAATAACCGTTATTAAACTTTTTAGCATGAAAACAGACGAACAAATTAACGCAGACACGGCACAAAAAGCCTTCAACAAAAAAGTATTATCAATAACAGCTAGTTTACAACCCTATGTAAAGCACAGATTATATATCGCAGAATCTGTTGGTGTTTTACGAAAAAACTTATACCATTCTAATGGGGTTATAGACGATTGTATTATTCGACTTTACGAAAAAGGATATGACGCAGATATTTCGCCTCACGATTTAAAAATTAAACTATTTAGAATAGTAGATATTTACTTAGAAGAACTCCTTTTAAAAGAGAGGCATAACTTGGATACGATTAGCACAAATACGTTTTTACAAGACGAATTAAACCGTTTAGATGAACCGTATTCTATTGATGGTGATATGGATTTCGTGATGTTAGAAGATTTAGATGATATCTCGTATAAACAAAACAGACATGAAAAAGAAGTCTTTTTGTACGACGAAAACAATCAGAAAATTGTAAATGCACTAGATTTAAAAGGTTTACAGCCTACCACAAACAGAAAAATCATGAGCAAATTTTACGGTTGGTTACCTTTTAGAATTTCGAATGTAGTCGATCTATATGTTGTCGCTAATTTACCTTATGAAGACATTTCTAGAATTAAGAAAATTGAAATAACGCGAATAGAAAAAATCTTAATAAACGTAAAAAAACGATTTAGAAATCACATAAATTAACGTTCTAAAACGTCTCGCATAGCTTTCGCTTTAAGCAAACATTCTTCGTATTCTTTAACGGGATCACTTTTAGCTGTAATTGCACCACCTACAGAATAGGAGACATATTTTTTACTTTGGTTATACAAAATACTTCGGATGATGACGTTAAAATCGAAATCGCCATCCGGAGTAAAATAACCAACAGTTCCTGAATATAAACCGCGTTTACTTTCTTCTAATGTTTCAATAATTTTCATTGCTGAAAGCTTCGGAGCGCCTGTCATACTTCCCATTGGGAATGTTGTTTTTAATACATCTACAGGTTTTGTAACTTCAGAAATTTTAGAGGTTACCGTAGAAATCATTTGATGAACCTGCGGAAAGGTATACACTTTACATAATTCTTCGACAATAACGGAACCTTTAATTGCTGTTTTAGATAAATCGTTACGCACCAGATCTACAATCATAATATTTTCGGCACGCTCCTTTTCATTGTGTTCTAGATTTTGCTTTAGCTGTTCATCTTCAATCCCATTTTCAGATCGTTTTGCGGTCCCTTTTATAGGTTGAGAAATGATGGTGCTTCCCTCCTTTTTAATGTAACGTTCCGGTGAAGCAGACATTAAGAATTTATCGTGTTGTTTCAAAAATGTAGCAAATGGCGGTTTTGAAACGGCATTTAAGTTCAAATAGGTTTCAAGCGGATTAATTTCGGCATCTTCGGCATAGAACTCCTGACAAAAATTAGCCTCATAAATATCGCCACGATGAATATGATCTAACATCGCATTTACCTTTTCGAAATAAGCGTCTTTATGAATACGAAGCTTAATTTTAATAGAAGTTGATTCTGATACAGTCTCGTGAATTTGGCAAGTATTAATGAATTCGAAATCAGATTCCAATTCATCATCAACCATATTTAAATATTTAATTTCAACCTGATTTCCTTTAATTAGGAATAATTTCTTTGGTTGAAAAAAGAAAAGATCAGAAAATTCTAATCCATCGTAATTACTAGATTCTAATTGTTCTAATCCGTTTTTAACGTCGTATGTGAGATACCCAAAAATCCAATCTTTAGTAGACTCTTGGTATTCTTGTAACTTGTCGAAAGCGTCTAAATAATCGGTTTGTATACTTGTAAACGCATCTACAGCAAGAATCGCATCGAAACTAGAATAGGCCGTATTGTAAAGGTTTGAATCCATCCAAACCACGTCGTCAAACTGCTGGCTCCAATGTAAAAGCTGTTGTTTAAAGACGATAGGATCCTGAATATGTTGTGATGACGTTACCCTCAAGTTTCAAAAATTTTAGATGTAAAGTTAGTTAGTTTCTTGAATATAGAATCAGATTTGTATTTTTGTTTAGATGTTTTAACGAATATCTATAATTAGAATTTCAACCTTCGTCAGCTAAATTGCGTTTCAATGTCCTATTTATAAGTCCTATGATTTTTAAAATAATAAGATCCTGAAACACATATTGCTTGACGACAACTAATAAATAATCTTTATCCCATGTATACTTTACAAAACGAATTATTAAAAATTGCCGTAAAACAGTCGGGAGCCGAACTTTGCGCCATTGATGCCGTAAACAATTCCAATGCATTTATGTGGAATGCAGATCCTGAAATTTGGGCGAATTTTGCTCCTAACCTATTTCCTATCATCGGGGCTTTAAAAGAGGACACCATGACTTTTGAAGGGGATGCTTATAATATGACTAAGCATGGGTTTATTAGAAACAATACCGCTATTAAACTCGAGGCACAAACAGATACGACGCTTAGTTTTTCTCTTCTATATTCTGAAGCCACACTAAAACAGTATCCGTTTAAATTTAAGTTTACTATTGCTTTTGAATTAATTGAGAACACTATAAAGGTGACACATAGCGTTGAAAATTTAGATGATAAAACATTATACTTTTCAGTTGGTGGACATCCTGCTTTTAAATGTCCGGTTTACGAAAATGAAGATTACACCGATTATTATTTAGAATTTGAGCAGAAAGAAACGGCTGAATCTTATGCCTTAAATATGGACAGCGGATTAGTAACAGACAACTCGTTTCCTGTTATTTCGGATGGTAACAAAATCCCTTTACATTACGACTTGTTTAAAGAAGACGCTTTGATTTTCAAAGATTTAAAATCTAGAAAAGTCGCTTTAAGAAGTAAAACAAATGGTACAATTTTAACGGTCGATTATCCTGAATTTCCTTATTTAGGCATATGGGCGAAACCAAATGCAGATTACGTTTGTATAGAACCTTGGTTAGGTGTAGCCGACCATGAAAATCATAATCAGGACTTTAAAACTAAAGAAGGGATACAAACTTTAGATTCAAAACTAACATTTAAAGCCTCTTACGTCATTGAAATAGACAAAAAGCATCTAGTTTAAAAGGAATAATAGCACTAACTTTGCAGACTAAATTACAATAAGTGACTTTTCAAGATTTAAATTTAAACACCCCATTATACAACGCACTAGACGATCTAGGCTTTACAACACCAACTCCTATCCAAGCTGAAGCTTTTGGAGTTGTTAGTTCAGGAAAAGATGTTGTTGGTATAGCACAAACAGGTACAGGAAAAACCTTTGCCTACATGCTTCCTATTCTTAAAAACCTAAAATTTTCTAAGCAAGATACGCCTAGAATCTTGGTTTTAGTACCTACAAGAGAATTGGTAGTTCAAGTAGTCGATGAAATTGAAAAACTTTCAAAATACATCAACACCCGTGTTTTAGGTGTGTACGGAGGAACAAATATTAATACCCAAAAACGACAGGTTGCTGAAGGTGTAGATGTCTTAGTAGCAACACCAGGACGTCTTTACGATTTAGCAGTAAGCCATGTATTACAATTAAAATCGATTCAGAAATTAGTGATTGATGAAGTTGATGTCATGCTAGATTTAGGCTTTAGACATCAATTAATTAACATTTTCGATATTCTTCCAGAACGCCGCCAGAACATTATGTTCTCGGCAACGATGACGCAAGATGTAGACTACTTAATAGACGATTTCTTTATTTCTCCAGAACGTGTTTCTATCGCGGTATCTGGAACGCCTTTAGATAATATTGCTCAAGAACGTTATAATGTCCCTAACTTTTACACAAAAGTTAACCTGCTAAATGCTATTCTTCAGGATAAAGAGACCTATAATAAAGTGTTGATTTTTGTCGGATATAAACGTATGGCAGATCGACTTTTTGATGCTTTAGACGAAACATTTAGCGAAGAAAGCTGTGTAATTCACTCTAACAAAACTCAAAATTACCGTTTACGTAGTATCGAGCAATTCAGAAATGGAGACAACCGTATATTGGTTGCTACCGATGTTATGGCGCGTGGGTTAGATATTGATAACATCTCTCACGTGATCAACTTCGACACACCAGATTTTCCAGAAAACTATATGCATAGAATTGGTAGAACAGGACGTGCAGAACGTGAAGGACATGCTATTTTGTTTTCTACAGTAAAAGAACAAGACGCTTTAGAGAAAATTGAAGCGTTAATGAAAATGACTATTCCGCTTACAGAAATTCCTGAAGATATTGAAATTTCTACAGAGCTATTGGAAGAGGAACGCGTTAAAATTAAGGAACGTAATAATCCTACTAAACGTAAAGAAGAAGATGCTCCTGGCCCTGCTTTTCATGACAAAAGTGAAAAGAATAGCAAGGAAAACTTAGGAGGTTCTTACCGTCGAGAAATTGCTAAAAAGTATAAAAAGCCTAAAACTCGAGGTGACAAAAACTACAACAAAAACAATAAATTCAAAAAATAAGTTAGATTTCACTATTATGAAACTGAAATATATAGCTCTACTTTTCTTTGCCTTACTAATTGTAACACCAACACTAGCAAATGTTAAACCTGCTCCAGAATGGGGACCAACAGGACATCGTGTGGTTGGTAAAATCGCAGATAATTATTTAAAAGGAAGTACTAAACGTGCGATTCAAAAATTATTAAACAGACAATCTTTAGCATTTGTATCTACATACGGTGATGAAATAAAATCTGACGACCGTTATAGAAAATTTGGTACTTGGCATTATGTAAATATGGAAGCGAATCAATCTTACGAAGATTCTAAAAAGAATCCTAAAGGAGATGCTGTAGTTGGTGCTGAATATTGCGTATCCGTTTTAAAAGATAAAAATGCAACTGATGACGATAAGGCCTTTTATTTAAAATTATTAATTCATATTATTGGAGATATTCATCAACCAATGCACGCTGGATTAGAAGCAGATAAAGGTGGAAACGATATTGATGTAAAATGGATGGGTAAAAGCACAAATTTACACCGTATTTGGGATAGCGATATGATTAATGGTTACGACATGAGCTACACAGAATTAGCTTCGAATGCAGATGCGCTTTCTAAAGAACAAATAAAAAGTATTGAAGCTGGTACAATTACCGACTGGGTTAATGAAACACATACATTAGCCAATGCCATTTATAAAGACGTAAAAACAGGCGACAATTTAGGTTACAAATATGCGTATAACAATCTTAGTGTTGCACGCTCTCAAATTCAAAAAGGAGGAATTCGTTTAGCGAGACTATTAAACGATATTTTTTAACACATACACTCATTAAATTAGCGTAAAAGTTGATGTATTTTTTATACATCAACTTTTTTTTGGTCAAAAATCAACTTATGCCACTATCTATTAATCAATAATAATCAGACAATTACGCATATTTCACCTATAAAATCGTCACATCAACTCAACATCTGTAAAAAAGCAATCGATTATATTTAAAATATGTAAAAACAAATAAAATTATACTTTACAAGTAATTATAAACAATAAACATGATACATTTGCAAACTATTTTTATTAACTTAATGGAAATAATTTTTTTGTTTAAAAAAACATCAGATGAAACGTTTACTTACATATGATTTTGGCTCCTTAAAACTGTACGACAACTATGTCCTTGCACAAATAAATGAGGGTGCAACATTGTCAAAAGACGCAGGTAAAATTTTACGTGATATTGCTGAGGAGCACTATAAAGGACACTTCTTTGCGTATATCTCTTATCGCAAACATTCTTATGCTTTAGATCCATCTGCTATCACAGAAGCTTCTAAAATTAAAAATTTAGTCGCTTTCGCTGTTGTGTCTAATATCCCTAATGCTTTAAACAATACTAAGATTGAAAGTCAGTTTACAGAAAAGATCTACAAATCTTTCGAAGTGATCTCGGAGGCTAAGTTATGGGCCACTAATATTGTCATTGAACATACAAAAAATGCTCTAAACACGGATTCAATTCAATCTGAAATATAACATATTTAGGTTAAGTCTAACTTATATATAAACACCCTAAATCTCTTACTTTATAATAAAGAATAAATTACATTTACACTTGTAAAATGTATTTTAATCTTATATGGATTCTTCAAAAGATTTAATAAAAGCAACAAACCTCCTTTTAGAGATTGCTTCCTTTTTAATGGTGTCTGGAGCAAATACCAATCGTGTAAATTTAAACATTAAAAGATTCTCAGATAGCCTTGGCTATAACGCTTCATTTTTTATTAGTCAGAAAAGTATGATCATGACGTTGTATAGAGAAAATTCTTCCGAGAGTTGTACACGTGTAAAAAACATTCCAGGACTTACGCTTAATTTCTCAGCAATATCTGCCGTAAGTAAAACAAGCTGGAAAGCTTTAGAAAAAAACTGGAAATACGATCAGATTTCTAGTAAGATTGAAGAAATAAAACAACTTAAAAGATATCCTCAAATAATAGTTACTATAGCTGTAAGCCTAGCCGGCGCAGGTTTTTGTAATATTTTTAAAGGCGATTATTTAAATATGTTAGTCTCTTTTGTAAGCACCTTTATAGGACTACTGGTTTTACAATATACACATCGAAAAAACTACAATGTATATCTCCGAATTTTTATAGGCTCTCTGGTAGCCTCATCGATTGCTTCTATTGGAATTAAACTCGATATTGGAGCAAAACCAGCAACCGCATTAGCAACCTCAGTTTTATACCTTGTTCCTGGAGTGCCTTTAATAAATTCTTTTACCGATTTTTTGGATAACAATATTATAAACGGACTGGTTAGATTCACTACGGGTTCTATGATGGTACTTGCAATAGCACTAGGTTTATTTATTTCAATGTTAATTTTTAATTTAAACTAACATGGCAGAAATACTTTTTAAACTTATCGAAGTTTCTATTTGGTCTGGCATTGCCGCAGTCGGATTTGGTATTTTATTTAACATCCCTAAATCCACAATATTTACTGTATTTGCCTTGGGCTTTTTTGCCGGGCTTATAAAGTTTACGCTCATTCATTTTGGAGTAAACATTATTATAGCAACCTTTTTAGGCATTCTATTTGTCAGCTTTGTGGGCATGCCCATTGCACATAAAATTCATCATCCACCTGTCGTTTTTTGTATTCCTCCAGCTATACCTATGATTCCTGGATACTTTGCTTACGAAACCATATTAGCTATAATGAATTTCCTTTTTATTGAAGAAGACCCTTTAAAGAAAGCAGAGCTAATTAGTGATATATTTTCTAATGGCCTAACCATGGTTTTTATACTTATATCTATTGCTATCGGAATTTCTCTTCCTTTGCTACTCTTAAGAAAAAACACAGTTAAGAAAATGGAGTAATGATCTTTTCAATTTTAATAAGAACTAAAACGGGCTCAATTATATAATTGAGCCCGTTTTAGTTTATTTCAAATAATAGACTTTAAAATTTATACATCCACTTATAGATTAAGATTCCTATTCTAGAAATCACGAAGACTAAAGTTCCAAAAAGCGTCGTTAAAAAAGAGACCTTTAAACCTCCTGCTAGCATCCCAGAAGATATCGAATTCATGCCTTCAATAGCATCAAAAGCAGTAATTAATCCTATTATAGAACCTAAAAAACCGATTACCAATCCTAATAAACTAGAGTCACTTACAAGACCAATCATTTTTCTAGATTTCACTTCATTCCTTTTCGCTAGATAGAATCCGCTAATTAAAAAGTAAAAAGACAGCACTAAACAGATTAGGATTAAAGACATAAATAAAACACCACCCTCACTAAAACGATTAGCTAATTGTGTAAAAAAACCTTGTTGTTGCATAATTAAAACATACATAGTAAAATATATTATAGTTAGTAGACTTCAAAACTACATTCAAATAGCGCATCATTATATTTAATGCGACGGACTACCAAATTAGGTCTTTTTTTAACCGGCTTGTTAAATCGGTTGCTAATTCTGTAATTCGTCTCTAAAACACCTCAGCATTTCAAAAATATAGTATTATTGTATAAGATTGAAATTATGTTAACACTACATTTTATATTAAAACAATTAGGCCGACTTGGTCTACACATCCTATTTTGGTGTGGTGTCTTGTTATTTTACACGTATTTCTTTGGCTCTGGAAGTAGCGACATGAGCTACGTACTCTCTTTCTCGCTGTTCTTAATGCCCATTACAATTGCGACAACTTACGTGTTTATTTACAAACTGATTCCGGATTATTTAATGCTGAAAAAGTATGCCCTTTTCGGATTGTATAGTTTGTACACTTTCATTATTTCGTCTTACCTTATTATACTTTCCATTTTTTACGGGCTCATATATTTATCGCATTTCGAATACAATAATATGGCACCTGTAAGTCAGAATTTATTATTTGTCATGATTGGTGTGTATTTGGTAACCACTATAGTGAGTGCTTTTAAATTATTAAAGTTGAATTTAAAACAAGTTGAAAACACCAGTAAATTAGAGCACAAAATTCTTGAAACACAACTGAAGCTGAAAGAACAGGAATTACAGTATCTAAAAATGCAGATTCATCCTCACTTTTTATTTAACACCTTAAATACGATGTATGGGTTTTCATTAAAAAAGGCTGATGAAACGCCTGAAATGATTTTAAAACTTTCGAATTTATTAGATTATTTACTTTATCAAATCGATAAACCATTTGTATTATTGACAGATGAAATTAATCACATTCAAGATTATATTGCGTTAGAATCACTTCGATTCAACAAAACCTTGAATATCAATTTCAATATTGAAAACATCCCCGAGACTTCAAAAATTGCCCCCATGCTTTTTCTTCCTTTTATAGAAAACAGCTTTAAACACGGTGTTTTAAAACAAGGCATACTCTATATTAAAATTGATTTATCGTTTAAAGACCACATGATTTATTTTTATATTGAAAATACAAGTGAATCATCTTCTGAAACCAAATCCGGTATTGGACTAGAAAACATAAAAAAACGTTTAGATATGCTTTACAAGGATACCTATACACTGTCTATTTTAAATACTAAAGGCACATTTAAGGTCCGTTTAACATTAAAAACTGAAGACACTTTTGAAAACCAATAAAACCATATCGTGCCTTATTGTAGATGATGAAGTCATCGCTAGAGAAGTAATTGCATCGCACCTATCTAAAATTAGCAACATTACGGTTGTTGCGAGTTGTAGTAATGCCATTGAAGCATTTAATCAGATTAGTAATCATAAAATTGACTTGGTCTTTTTAGATATAAATATGCCAGAAATCTCAGGAATTTCGTTTGCAAAATCCATTAACCCCAGTATAAAAATAATTTTTACCACAGCCTATCGCGATTATGCGGTTGAAGGTTTCGAACTTCAGGCTGTAGATTATTTATTAAAACCCATCCCTTTCGAACGATTATTGAAGGCCGTAAATAATTATTTTGAAGTCTATACCGAATCCCAACATAGTAATGTTCCACCGGCAGAAGCATCAGATTTTATGTTTGTGCGTTCCGACCGGAAAATGATAAAAATCGATTTTGACGCTATTGTTTATATAGAGAGCTATAGCGATTATCTAAAAATTCATTTACAAGATTCCACCATCGTGACTCGCGAGACCATTAGCGCTATTGAAGTTAAACTTCCTTTAAAACAGTTTTTAAGAATTCATCGTTCGTATATTATTTCAGTAAAAAATATTACCTCGTTTACTAACGAACATGTTACCATTTTAAACCAAGCATTGCCCATTAGCAGAAGTTATAAAAAAGAGGTTTTAGAGCTTTTAGAACGGTATTAATAGGTTACAAGATTGACACTTCCTACATTTCAATGTATTACAGAAAGTGATATAAAAAAGCGTATTTATACAACACCTTATCGAACCAATCGTTAAAAGACAATGGTCCGCCATGCCCTGCACCTGGAATTAAATACATGAGATATAAAGATTCTGGACTTGCCTTTTCTTGAAGTGTAGCCAAAAATTTAAACGTATGCAAAGGCGGCACACGATCGTCACTTTCCCCAGTCATTACTAGATAATTTGGATACTTAATACCTGCTTTAATATTATGCATAGGTGAATATGACCACAAATTATTAAAATCGGCTTCATTGGTTGTGCTTCCAAATTCATTAATATTGGTAGCGGCAGAGCCCACGGTAAAATTTTCAAAACGCAACATATCGTATGGCCCAGCTTCGGCAACTACAGCTTTAAACAGATTAGGTCTTTGTATTGCCGCCGCACTAACTAATAAGCCGCCATGAGAGCCACCATTACTTCCTAAATGCTCTGAACTGGTATATTTTTCCTGAATAAGGTATTCTGCCGCCGCAATAAAATCGTCTATTCCATTTTGTTTTTTTAATCGTCTACCTTCAAGGCTCCAGTCTGAACCTTCTGCACCTCCACCCCGTACATTTGGAATAGCTAAAATACCTCCATGAAGTAACCACAATGCTCTAGACTCATCGAAAGCGGGCTCTACTGTGGTGCCATAACCTCCATAACCGTAAAGTAAAGTCGGATTTTCACCATTGAGTTCTGTTGTTTTTAAACACGTAATATACATGGGGATTTCTGTTCCATCCTTGGACTTGTATTTTACATATCGTGTTTCTAACGATTCTGGATCGTAAGGTACGGATACCGATAAACTCGGTTTAAATGTCAAGTTTTTTAAAGAAAGTTGATAGTATAAGTCGGGATGATAAAATGAAGACACATAAAAATCTGTGAATTCTACATCTTCCTTATTTTCTCTAAGTCCGTTGACTTTTTTCCCTTCTGGAAAATCAATTTTGTGTAATAAATTCCCTTCTAAATCATAAAACAAAGCAAGATCACGGTTTCCGTTTTTATAAATACACACAAATTTATCGTTACCTAACCGATTTACTTGTTTTAAAAACACATCGTATTCAGGAACAATTTCTGAGGGTTTATTAGGGTTATTTGTATCGACAATAAGAACTCTTCCATTTGGAGCTTCCCAATTAGTTCTTAAAAGTATTTTATCACCAAAGGCCTCTTCTATAGTTATGTTAATGGTACTGCTATACGGATAGATAAGAAAATTCTTTAAATTAAGTAATGAATCATTCTTTTCGGCTACTGCAAGTGCGCGATATTCTTTATTTTTATGACTTAACGTTTTATAGAAAAATAATTTTTCATTTAACTCGAAACAGATAAATTCTTCTGTATTGCTCTGAGCGCTATTAGCATAAAGCATGTTATCTTTGTCTTGAGTATCACCAAATTTGTGATAGTATAATTTCTGACCTACAGCTTTATCCAAATGTGCACGATTATCTTTAGGCGCATCATATCTGTCGTAATACAGGTTCATCTTATCCCAAACAAGATTGCTTCCACTCCTGATATATTTAAGCGAATTATGGATTTGCTGTCCGTTACTCAGATAAAAAAAGAACAATTCTTGCCAATCACTACCCTCTTGAGATAACCTAATCGCCACTAAATCGTACTCTTCATTTATATCATAGCCCATGATAGCAATATTCTTACCTTGGTCTTTCATGAATTTTTTAATATCCACTAAAATTCTGTAATTCTTATCTCCTCTTTCTCTGTAATACAAATTTGGAAATCGATTGCTATTTTGTGTCTTATACTTAAATTCGTACTTACTCTTATTGGCTTTATCCTTTTCTACATATCCTTTAATTTTTTGCTCCTTAACACCATAATACATAGCCGCTATTTGATCTTTTAAATCTAAGGTCTTTAAATATCTGCTTTTTACTTTTTTGGTAAGCTTCGTTTCAGCCTCTAGCCAATTAGCGAGTCTGGGATCTGCTGGATTTTCCATCCATTGATAGGGATCACTTAGTGTTGTATTAAAATAGGTGTTTGTACTCGAATCTTTTGGAGTTAACTCATACTCGTATTGTTTTTGAGCAGATAACTGAGATACAATAAAGAATAGTAAGGTAAAAGCGTAAAATTTAGACATAAATAGACCTTATTAAGGTATTCGATTTGGGATAATAAAAATATTAAATTTAACAACTACCGCTAAGGAAATTATGCTTTTTTTGATGCCTTATTAATTAATAATCTTATCTATTAATCAACCTACATTAAAATTTTAAAACCACAAACTACTCCCCCGACTTACAGACAGCAATGGTTTTAGTTTATTCAACAAAAAAAAGGCTTTCCTAAAATAAGGAAAGCCTTTTAAATATAATTTAAATCTGTGTTTTAGATATGCAAAGCACGATCTCCAGTTGCAGCTAAAGCCGCTTCTTTAATCGCTTCTGTGAATGTAGGATGCGCATGAGACATTCTAGATACGTCTTCTGCACTAGCTCTGTATTCCATCGCTACAACAGCTTCGGCAATCATATCGGCAGCACGAGCACCAACCATATGTACACCTAAGATTTCATCTGTAGTTTTATCTGCAAGAATTTTTACAAATCCGTCTAAATCCATACTTGCTCTACTTCTACCTAAAGCACGCATAGGGAAAGATCCAACTTTGTATTCTACTCCAGCTTCTTTTAATTGCTCCTCCGTTTTACCAACAGTTGCAACTTCTGGCCATGTGTAAACTACACCTGGAATTAAGTTATAATCGATATGTGGTTTTTGCCCTGCTAAAGTTTCAGCAACAAATACACCTTCTTCTTCAGCTTTATGCGCTAACATTGCACCTTTTACAACATCACCAATAGCATAAATATTAGAAGCACTAGTTTGTAAATGATCGTTAACTTCTATTTGTCCGCGGTCTGTAAGTTTCACTCCTGCAGCTTCAGCGTTTAATCCATCTGTATACGGACGACGTCCAACAGATACTAAACAATAGTCTCCTTTAAACTCGACTTCTTCTCCTTTTTTGTTATCTGCTTTCACAATAACTTCATCACCAACACGCTCTACAGATTTTACTTTGTGAGACACATTCATTTTGAATTTTTGCTTCTTTAAAACTTTATTAAGTTCTTTAGATAAGCCAGCATCCATAGTAGGGATAATACGATCCATAAATTCTACTACAGAAACTTCAGAACCAAGACGTTTGTAAACTTGTCCTAATTCTAAACCAATAACACCACCACCAATTACGATTAAGTGTTTTGGAATTTCTTTAAGTTTTAAAGCTTCAGTAGACGTAATGATACGTTCTTTATCGACATTGATAAACGGTAAGCTTGAAGGCTTACTTCCTGTTGCGATAATTGTGTTTTTTGCTTCGATCTCTACAGTTTCGTCACCTGAAATTGTAATATGAGTCGCATCTTTAAATGCACCTAAACCTTGATAAACATCAATGTTATTTTTCTTCATCAAGAAGTCGATCCCACCAGTTGTCTGGTCTACAACAGACTGCTTACGCGCAATCATTTTTTCAAGATTTACTTTTACTTCACCAGGAATTTCAATTCCGTGCTCTTCAAAATGCTTAATCGCATCTTCGTAATGATGAGAAGAATCTAGTAAGGCTTTACTAGGAATACATCCTACATTTAAGCAGGTTCCCCCAAGTGTTGAATATTTTTCTATAATTGCAGTTTTCATGCCTAGTTGTGCGCAACGAATTGCTGCTACATATCCTCCAGGTCCTGAACCAATAATGGCTACATCGTATGAATTCATAAAGTTTATTTTGATTCTTTTTTTAAATGGTACACAAAAATACAAATTTACAGAGGTTTACTCGCTTAACATTATTAAAATTTTAAGCTTTTTTTTGAGAATACATCAAAGTTAATCTGCCATTACACAGGAATTACAGTGCTGTGTTTCACTTCATTAATAACAAACATGCTATGGGTACTTCCAATATGATTAATTGTTGTGAGTTTATTTACCATAAATTCCCTAAAAGCAACCATGTCTTTTACCATCACTTTTAACAAATAATCGTAATCACCACTTATGTGATAACACTCCATGACCTCTTCTAAATTAGCAACCTCCTTTTCAAATTGCACCACATAATCCTGACTGTGTTTTTCTAATTTTATATGACAATACGCTACAAATGATTTCTGTACTTCGTCCTTATTTACCAAAGCTACATACCTATCTATAACCCCTTGGTTCTCTAATTTTTTAATTCGTTCGTAAACAGCTGTCACGGATAAATTTAGTTTGGTAGACAAGGCTTTATTAGTCTGTTTACTATCTATCTGAAGTAATGTAATGAGTTGTCTGTCGATGGCATCAAAAGTCATATTGAAAAATTTTCTATTAGAATGAATAAACTTAGCACTAAACCAAACATAAAACTATTTTACAACCAATAATCAGTCTAATAATCTAAATAAAACACTAACCATTGATAAATATACTAAATTTTATCATTTTTGATATTCATCTAAAAACAAAATAATGGCATTTAAACCCGCAAACAGCATCCAAGATTTACAATATTTCGGAGAATTCGGAGGTGTAAATCCTTCCATTTCAGATTCATCTACTTACACCTTTATATCGGCTAAAACCATGTTCGATACATTCGAAGGGAATACCGATGGCTGTTATTTATATTCACGTCACTCTTCCCCTTCCAACTTATATTTAGGTGAAGCATTAGCGGCCATGGAAGGTACAGAAACTGCAAATGTTTACGCTTCAGGAATGGGAGCCATAACATCTGTTTTACTACAAAATTGTGGCGCTGGAGATCATGTTGTTTCTAGCAGAACCATTTACGGCGGCACCTATGCCTTTCTTAAAAATTTCGTACCGAAATTCAACATAAAAACGTCTTTTGTAGACATTACAAAATTAGATAGTGTAGAAGCTGCGATTACTCCCAACACTAAAATAATCTTTTGTGAATGTGTGAGTAATCCGCTATTAGAGATCGCAGATATTAAAGGTTTAGCTGCACTTGCAAAAAAGCATAATTTACAATTGGTAGTCGATAATACGTTTTCACCATTAAGTATTTCTCCTGCAAAACTGGGAGCTGATGTGGTAATACATAGTTTAACGAAATTTATAAACGGAAGTAGCGATACTGTTGGCGGTGTCGTTTGCGGTACTCAAGATTTTATTAATCAGTTAAGAAGTGTAAATGACGGTGCGGCTATGCTTTTAGGCTCTACAATGGACAGCATGAGATCTGCATCGGTTTTAAAAAACCTGAGAACGCTTCACCTTCGTATGCAACAGCATAGTAAAAACGGATTGTACTTGGCAGAAAAGTTTGAAGCTAACGGATTAAGAACCGTCTATCCAGGATTAGCATCTCATCCCTCTCACGAGTTATTTAAAACCATGATGAATACTCAATATGGTTTTGGAGGCATGCTAACCATTGATGTGGGCTCTATTGAAAAAGCCAACGCACTAATGGAACTTATGCAACATAAAAACTTAGGCTACTTAGCCGTGAGTTTAGGTTTTTATAAAACGTTATTTTCAGCACCTGGAAGCTCAACTTCATCAGAAATTCCAGAAGACGAACAAAAAGCAATGGGATTAAGCGATGGTTTAATTCGGTTTTCTATAGGTTTAGATGCCGATATCGAACGCACCTATAAAATGATGCACGACTGCATTGTAGAATTAGAAATATTAGACTAGAAATTATCTATTCTAAACTTAAGAACACTTCTATTATTAGAAGTGTTTTTTTTATGTCCGTTTTTTAAAAATTTTGTTTATCTCGGCCCGTATTTGCACATAAGCGACTAAAATCGTAACATTACAAATCTTAATATAACCGTAACAACACCGCATGGAAAGCCAAGACATAAAGCCCACAACACCCAAAGACGACCAAATTGTAGAAAACAGAGAATTAACTATTTGGGAGGCTTTAATCCCTGTTTTAGCTTTAGTAATTATGTTGTTTTACAATGTAAAATATGCCTTTGGAGATAATGCTTTAAGTGGAAGTAATCAGTTTCTTTTATTACTTGGAGCAGCCGTTGCTGCCATAGTTGGCTTTTTTAACAACGTCTCTTACGACCAAATGATAGAAGAAGTTGCCGAAAATATTAAATCGACTACCGGTGCTTTACTCATACTGTTATTTGTAGGATCTTTAGCTGGAACTTGGCTAATTAGTGGAATTATTCCTTCCATGATTTATTACGGATTACAAATTTTAAATCCGACGATTTTCTTACCCGCCTGTGTTATTATTTGTGCCATTATATCGGTGGCCACAGGGAGTAGTTGGACCACGTCTGCAACCGTTGGTATTGCATTAGTAGGTATCGGAAATGCCTTAGGCATTGACCACGGAATGACTGCTGGAGCAGTAATTTCTGGAGCGTATTTTGGAGATAAAATGTCGCCTTTAAGTGATACCACAAACCTTGCTCCTGCTATGGCTGGAGGAGAATTATTCTCGCATATAAAGTATATGACGTATACGACGATTCCGACTCTAATCGTGACACTTATATTGTTTATTATTATCAGTTTTTCATTAGATGTTCATGGAACTACAGATACTACGGCAATGCTTGCCTCTATAGATCATTCCTTTAATATATCGCCTTGGTTATTTTTAGTACCCGCAGTTGTAATTTTCATGATCATTAAAAAATCTCCACCATTACCTGCATTATTAGTTGGTACCTTATTAGGAGGTGTATTTGCATTAATTTTTCAACCAGAAATAGTAAAATCAATTACTGGCGCTACGGAACTTAATTTTCTAACGGCATATAAAGGTATAATGACGGCTATTACAGTAGATACTTCGGTAGCTACAGATAGTGCAGAATTAAATGATTTATTCTCTTCTGGAGGAATGTATGGTATGCTTGGAACCATTTGGTTAATTATTTGTGCCATGGTTTTTGGAGGTATTATGGATGCGATTGGAGCCTTGGCAAGAATTAGTAAAGCTGTATTAAACATGTTCGATTCTGTATTCGGATTATTTGCAAGTACAGTAATTAGTTGCATCGGATTAAATGCTATTGCTAGTGATCAATATTTAGCAATTGTAATTCCTGGTAGAATGTATAAAAAAGCATTCGAGGATAAAGGATTAGCTCCTGAAAACTTAAGTAGAACGCTTGAAGATTCCGGAACAGTAACTTCTGTTTTAGTACCATGGAATACTTGTGGAGCTTACCAGAGTAGCGTATTAGGAGTAGATACATTTCATTATGCCGGTTACGCCTTCTTCAATTATTTAAGTCCGTTTACCACTTTAATCTTTGCAGCCTTCAAAATAAAAATTAAACAACTATCTGACAAATAACGAAAAACTATCATTTTTCAAACTAAGTATAAGAAAATCTTATAGCGTTATAAAAATTTAAAATTTTGTTCACACTTTAAATACACATAGAGTCCTATATTTGCATAAGAAAATTAACAATTTTAAAAATATAGATATTATGGCATTTGTAGGTAAAAAATTTCCAGATTTAAACGTTGACGCAATGAATGAAATGGGCGATACTTTTAAAGTAAACGTTCTAGAAGAAGCAGTTAACAACAAGAAAAAAGTAGTTTTATTTTGGTACCCAAAAGATTTCACTTTTGTATGCCCTACTGAATTACACGCATTTCAAGCTGCTGTTGCAGAATTCGAAAAAAGAAATACAATTGTAATTGGTGCATCTTGCGATACTCCAGAAGTACACTTTGCATGGTTAAACACTGCAAAAGATAACGGTGGAATTGAAGGTGTTACTTACCCAATTTTAGCAGATTCTAACAGAAACTTAGCGTCTACTTTAGGAATTTTAGATATTTCTAACGAAACGTATAACGAAGAAACAGGAGTAGTACTTGTTGAAGGTGACAACGTAACTTACAGAGCAACTTACATTATTGATGAAGACGGTATTGTACAACACGAAAGTATTAACAACATGCCATTAGGTAGAAATGTTAATGAATATTTACGTATTGTAGATGCGTTAACTCACGTACAAAAAAATGGTGAAGTTTGTCCAGCAAACTGGGAAGAAGGTAAAGATGCAATGCAAGCCAATGCTAAAGGTACTGCTGCATATTTAGCAAAAAACTAAGCACTCAACACTCTCAAAATATACCATCCTTTTTCGTTAAAGGATGGTAATCTAAAAAAATCATCTGTTATGGTACAAGAATTAGAACAAGACAATTTAAGTGAAATTGTATCTAGTAATGATACAGTTGTCGTACAGTTTTCTGCAACTTGGTGTGGTAATTGTAGAATTATGAAACCGAAATTTAAAAAATTAGCTACTGAAAACGAAAATGTTACTTTCGTAATTGCTGATGCTGAAAAATTCGCGGAATCAAGAAAATTAGCAAACGTTGATAACTTGCCTACTTTTGCAACCTTTAAAAAAGGTGAATTTGTAAATCAAGTACAAACCAATAAGTTTGACGTTTTGAAAGAACTTGTTGACGAAGTAGTGTAAAGTTTCCTTTTACGGAAATAAAATAATAACCATTAATTTAGTTTCTTCCCTTTGGGAAGACGGAAGAAGGGAATGAAGTTACCAGTAATTAAACACCTGACTCAATTTATTGAGGAGAACGACGAAGATTTCGTAAACGAAACAATAGAAACACTTGAAGCTCTAACTGAAGTATCATCATTAAAAGATGAAGAACTAGATGTTATTGGGGAATTAATCTCTAACATGTACGGAGCACTTGAGGTAAATACCATGATTAAAAATGGTACCCCACAAAAAGAAGCTTTAAATAGTTTTATGAAACGTGTTTTAGGTTCTATAGACAAATAAGAACAACCTCTTATAAAATTTAAAATCCCCTTTTCTCATTTGGAAAAGGGGATTTTTTTATACCGTAAACTCAGAATATTATAGTGCAAACGGAACCACAAAAAAATGAATCATTCTCCAAAATTATATTTGATATTTATAGAAAAACACTGAATTTGTAAATGAACCTTCTGAAGCTATTATTACCAAAGGCACTTGTAGAACATTTTACAATCACGAATCACATTACTAAATAAAGCAAAGGAAAATTGTTTATAGATTATCATCGGGGTTCTCGACAAACTTCGTTTGCTAGTTTCTTCAGAATATTACTATTCTTTCTAACTAATGCTCGAATATCATTTAAGTGCTCAGTACTTAATTTTTTAACGCATCTTCTAGATTGCATGTAAAATATTAAAAAACATCTCTTTACACGGTGTTCGAGCGTAGTCGAGAACATAAAAAAGTAGCGTTTTTTCTGCCCCCTCCAGGTTCTGAAAAAACACAACAATTAGGAATGAACCCAAAAAAATAAATTGAAAAATTTAAAACGGTCCAAGCCTCCTACTCTCTTTTCATTTCTCAAAAAACATAGACTCTTAAAATGGCTTGCCCTTTACTAAGTATTTAGAACAATTCTGCACTAGTCATTTTCTGAAAGGCTAGAAATATTTCCTCGACTTAGATGTTCGAAACCACTAAAATTATGATGGAATCTTAAATTCTAAGAAGTCAAAACGATCTTAAATTATCATATTACCAATTATTTAACCTTAATATTTAAATTTCTTGTGTTTTTATTTTAATTTTAGAGGAAACCAATCGTTGATAATAATAAATTATACTAAAACAAATTTCAATCAATTACACTTATAGCTAAATAGAATATGAAAATTAAATCTTTCAATTTATAAATACGAACTAGGGTATATTTGATCTATAGCAAATACAAAACATCTAAACTTTCACATATGGAAAACGATAAAAATTCAAAGCCAACTGGAGACATTAGTCAATGTCCGCACCATCAACAATTGGAACAGCAACAACAGCAGCAACACAAAGATCAGGCTGATCCTATTTCAGAAGAAAACGATGAGCATTCAAGTAGTCATGGCGCATCAGCAGGAAAATGTCCTGTCATGCATGGAGGAAACACCTCTAGTAAAGATTCTGTAATGGAATGGTGGCCTAATGCTCTAAATCTTGATATTTTACATCAGCATGATACGAAGACAAATCCTCTAGGAGAAGATTTCGATTATCATGAAGAACTTAAAAAATTAGATATAGAGGCCTTAAAAAAGGACATGCATGCTTTAATGACGGATAGTCAAGATTGGTGGCCTGCAGATTGGGGACATTATGGTGGATTATTTATTCGTTTATCATGGCACTCTGCTGGAACCTACAGAATTTCTGATGGTCGCGGTGGTGGTGGAACAGGAAACCAACGTTTCGCTCCTTTAAATTCATGGCCAGATAACGTTAGTTTAGATAAAGCGAGAAGATTACTTTGGCCTATCAAGAAAAAATATGGTAATAAAGTAAGCTGGGCAGATTTAATAGTTCTAGCAGGAACTATTGCCTATGCAGATATGGGATTAAAAACCTACGGATTTGCATTCGGACGTCAAGATATTTGGAATCCTGAAACAGATACTTATTGGGGAGCCGAGAAAGAATGGTTGGCACCAAGTGACGAACGTTATAGTAATGTAGACACGCCTTCAACAATGGAAAATCCTTTAGCAGCCGTGCAAATGGGATTAATATATGTAAATCCAGAAGGTGTAAACGGAAAACAAGATCCGTTAAAAACTGCAGCTCATATTCGTGAAACGTTTGCACGCATGGCAATGAACGATGAAGAAACTGTGGCTTTAACAGCCGGAGGACATACCGTAGGAAAAACACACGGTAATGGAGACGCTAGTATTTTAGGCCCAGAACCCGAAGCTGCAAATGTAGAAGAACAAGGATTAGGTTGGAGCAATCCAACGAAATCTGGAAAAGGTCGCTATACAGTAACTAGCGGACTTGAAGGCGCATGGACAACGAACCCTACAAAATGGGATGGTGGTTTCTTTGAAATGCTATTCAATCACGAATGGGAATCTGTTAAAAGTCCTGCCGGAGCTTTGCAATGGGAACCAGTAAGTATTAAAGATGAAGATAAACCTGTAGATGTTGAAGATGCTAGTATCCGTCACAATCCGATGATGACTGATGCAGATATGGCTATGAAAATGGATCCTATTTACAAGGAAATCTCATTAAAATTCATGAACGATCAAGAGTATTTCTCAGAAACTTTTGCGCGTGCTTGGTTTAAATTAACTCATAGAGATATGGGACCAAAAACAAATTATATTGGTACAGACGTACCTCAGGAAGATTTAATTTGGCAAGATCCTATTCCAAAAGGAAAAACCGATTATGATGTTGCGGCAGTAAAAAACAAAATAGCAGCTTCAGAATTGTCTATACCTGAAATGGTAAATACAGCTTGGGATAGCGCACGTACTTTCCGTGGATCTGATAAGCGTGGTGGAGCAAATGGTGCACGTATTCGTTTAGCACCGCAAAAAGATTGGGAAGGAAATGAACCACAACGTTTAGCCTATGTATTATCTGTGCTAGAACCTATTGCAACTGAATTTGGAATTAGTATTGCTGATACTATTGTTTTGGCGGGTAATGTTGGAGTTGAAAAAGCAATAAAAGCTGGCGGTTTAAATATTGATGTCCCATTTACTCCAGGACGTGGTGATGCTACAGACGAGATGACTGATGCAGATTCTTTTGCACCGTTAGAACCCTTAGCAGATGGATACCGTAATTATACTAAAAAGGAATACGTAGTAAGTCCTGAAGAGTTAATGCTTGATCGTACTCAATTAATGGGCTTAACTGCACCAGAAATGACAGTGCTTGTTGGAGGAATGAGAATGTTAGGAACAAACTATTACAATACAAAACATGGTGTGTTCACAGATAAGGTTGGTGCTTTAACTAACGATTTCTTTGTAAACCTAACAGATATGGGTAACACATGGAAACCTATCGAAAAAGGTCTTTACGAAATTAGAGATCGTAAAACGGGAGTTGTTAAATGGACCGCTACGCGTATGGATTTAGTATTTGGTTCTAATTCTATTTTACGCTCGTATTCTGAAGTGTATGCACAAGACGATAACAAAGAGAAATTTGTAAATCACTTTGTAAAAGCATGGAATAAAGTAATGAATGCAGACCGTTTCGATTTAAAATAAAATCAGAACACTAGAGCATATTAAAATAATAGCGGCTTCAATTTATATTGGAGCCGCTATTTTAATTGAAAGTTATTTACCTATAGATACTTTATCAGTTTAAACGCTATTTTAACGAGATAGAAATAGTATTAAAGTCCTACACGAATAACATACTCAAACACTGAATGCTTCTATACTGTATACTAAAAGAGCCTCTTCAAAATGAAGAGACCCTTAAAGCCAATCTTAATAAATCCCTTAAATAAATTAAGATTTCGGCAATAATACAGCATCAATAACATGAATCACACCATTAGATTGATTCACATCTGCAATAGTTACTTGTGCTGAATTCCCGTTTTCATCTGTTACGTAAACGTCTTTCCCTTTCAACCAAGCAGTAATCATACCACCACTTACCGTTTTAATTTCTGCTTTACCTTTTCCTTTTTTAATCATTTTTAAAAGATCTGAAGCATTCCACTTACCAGAAACAACATGATATTTTAATAGTGTTTGTAATTGCATTTTGTTTTCAGGCATTAATAAAGTCTCGACCGTTCCTTTTGGTAATTTAGCAAAAGCGTCATTAGTGGGTGCGAATACAGTAAAAGGTCCTTCACTAGATAATACGTCTACTAATTCTGCGGCTTTAACTGCTGCTACTAAAGTGGTGTGGTCTTTAGAGTTCACTGCATTTTCAACTATATTTTTACTTGGGTACATTTTAGCACCACCTACCATAACTGTTTTTTCTTTCATCATGCTATCTTGAGCAAATACACTTATAGAAGAGAAAATTGCGATAGAAAATAATACGGATTTTAATACATTTAATGTTTTCATAATTTGGATGTTTTTAATATTTGTTATTTTTATTGTTCACATCCTATTAACGAAATTTAAAGGATGTCGGTTTTTTTAAAATAAACGTTTTAACAATTCATTAACTGAGCAACAGGAATAAACAACTGATTTTCACATTTTTAAACAGAAAACAAAAAATCAAAAAAAACAAATAGTTTAAGCATCTAATTATTCTTATTTTTAAACTTTAAACCAAAAAATATCAATTATGGCAACAGTAACCTTAAAAGGAAACGCAATACAAACCTCTGGAGAACTACCTAAAGTAGGGACAAAAGCACCAGATTTCACATTAACAACTATTGAATTAGGTGCTAAATCTTTAAAGGATTTCGAAGGATCTAAAGTGATTTTAAATATTTTCCCTAGTGTAGACACAGGAACTTGTGCACAATCTGTAAGAGAATTTAATAAAGAAGCTAGTGCTTTAGAAAACACTAAAGTACTTTGTATCTCTCACGATTTACCATTTGCTCAAGCGCGTTTTTGTGGTGCAGAAGGCTTAGATAATGTTATTTCTTTATCAGATTATAAAGATGGTAGTTTTGGAAAAGCTTACGGAATAAACTTCACTACAGGACCTCTTGAAACTTTACTTTCTCGTAGTGTAGTCGTTTTAGACGAAAAAGGAGAAGTTAAATATACAGAACAAGTATCTGAAACTGTAGACGAACCAAATTACAAAGCTGCTTTAGAAGCTGTAAAAAATGCCTAAAAAAGAATCGTTTCTAGTAAATAGAATTAAGAGTGTAGGGTATGCGTTTAAAGGCGCTATCCTACTCTTAAAAACAGAATCGAGTATAAAAATCCAGTTTGCAATTGCGCTTTGCGTAACTGTAACTGGATTTTATTACGAGATATCGGCAACAGAATGGATGGCACAAATTTTGGCTATCGGAATTATTATGACTGCCGAAGGTTTAAACACAGCTGTAGAGGCCATTGCAGATTTTATACATCCTGAACACCATCCAAAAATTGGTTTTATAAAAGACATCTCTGCTGGAGCCGTTTTTATAGCTGCAATCGCAGCAACCATAGTTGGTTTTATTATTTACTTTCCAAAAGTATTTTAAATACTATACCTTTAGGATAACCGTTAGTAATTTGTATTTTTGCTCAAATTAACAACAGCTTTGATGGCTAAAAAGAAACCCAGAACTAAACAACCTAGTACTCCTAAATTAAAGAAACCAAGTCTAAAATTAACAAACCAACAAAAGCTTATTTTTGGTAGTTTGTTAATCATCTTTGGTATTATTTTAGGTACCGCATTTCTATCTTATTTCTTTACAGGAAAAGCCGACCAAAGCATTCTTAATGAATTTACTGCACGCGATGTCGAAGCAAAGAATTGGATAAAAAAACTAGGTGCTTTTCTTAGTGATATTTTTATATATCGCGGATTTGGTGTTGCCGCTTTTATTTTTTCCGGACTTTTTATTCGATCTGGAATGCACGTGCTTTTAAATATAAATCATTCTAAATTAAGACAACATTGGTTTTGGGGTCTATACCTTATTGTATGGCTATCTGTGTTTTTTGGTTTTTTCGGAGAAAAACATTCCATTCTAGGAGGTACAGTAGGTTACGAAACCAACACTTTCTTGCAAGAATACATCGGTATATTAGGTGTCGCGCTATTATTATTTTTCGGACTTATTGTGTATCTAGCTACACGATATAAGATTACAATTCACAGTTTTATCGCGCTATTTAAGTCGGCTAAAAAGAATATTTCAGATGAATTAAAATCTGACAAAGAAGAACGCATTGCTTTCGATAACAATTTAACAGCCGAGGCAGAAGCTATAAAAGCCGCACACAAGGCAGCCACAAGTACTACAGAGAAGTCCAAACCAACAAAACCGGTTGCTCCTGTAAATCCAAAACCTATAGTTCCAGAACCTACACCAGTTATAGAATTCGAACCTATTTCTACCAATACTGTAAAAGATATTCCTACAAGCACTTTTGAAGTTGAAACACCAAAAGAAGAAACGATTGAAGACACTGCAGAACTAGAGATTGAAACCGTTGAAGAAGAACTTTCTGAAACCGATAATTTATCTAATAAATTAGTCGCAGATTTTGGTTTGTTCGATCCAACTTTAGAGCTTGGAAAATATCAATTTCCACCATTAGATTTATTAAAAAAATACGATAACGAAGGCATTTCTATCAATCAAGAAGAACTTGAGGGTAACAAAAATAGAATTGTAGAGACCTTAAACAATTATAAAATTGGTATTGCGAGTATTAAAGCGACTATTGGACCAACAGTTACATTATATGAAATTGTACCAGAAGCCGGTGTTCGTATTTCTAAAATTAAAAACTTAGAAGACGATATCGCCTTATCGCTATCAGCATTAGGTATTCGTATTATCGCCCCTATTCCTGGAAAAGGAACCATTGGTATAGAAGTTCCTAATAAAAATTCTACTATCGTTTCTATGCGATCTGTAATTGCATCTCAGAAATTTCAGAAATCAGAAATGGAATTGCCTATTGCTTTTGGAAAAACCATTAGTAATGAAACTTTTGTAGTCGATTTGGCTAAAATGCCACACATGCTTATGGCAGGTGCTACTGGTCAAGGTAAATCTGTTGGACTAAATGCGGTACTTACTTCATTACTATATAAGAAGCACCCAGCCGAGGTTAAATTTGTGTTGGTCGATCCTAAAAAAGTAGAATTAACGCTATTCAATAAAATAGAGCGTCATTACTTAGCAAAACTTCCTGATGAAGCTGAAGCGATTATTACCGATAATACTAAAGTAATTAATACGCTTAATTCACTTTGTATCGAAATGGATAATCGTTACGAGATGCTTAAAAATGCATTGTGCCGTAACATTGTAGAGTATAATACGAAATTTAAAGCTCGTAAATTAAATCCGAACGACGGACATGCCTTTTTACCTTATATTGTTTTAGTTGTCGATGAGTTTGCCGATTTAATTATGACGGCTGGTAAAGAAGTGGAAACCCCTGTAGCACGTTTAGCACAATTAGCTCGTGCCATTGGTATTCACTTAATTATAGCCACACAAAGACCATCTGTAAACGTAATTACAGGTATTATTAAAGCGAATTTCCCTGCTAGAATCGCATTTAGAGTAACAAGTAAAATAGATTCAAGAACTATATTAGATGGCTCTGGAGCAGATCAACTTATTGGTCGCGGAGACATGCTTTACACTCAAGGTAACGAATTGGTACGTATACAATGTGCTTTTGTCGACACTCCAGAAGTGGAACGTGTTGTCGATTTTATTGGCGCACAAAAAGCATATCCAGACGCACATTTACTTCCAGAATATGTTGGTGAAGAAGGTGGCACAAATCTTGATATTGATATCTCCGACCGAGATAAATTATTTAAAGACGCTGCCGAAGTTATTATCACAGCACAACAAGGTTCTGCGTCATTATTACAACGTAAATTAAAATTAGGATATAATCGTGCTGGGCGATTAATCGACCAATTGGAAGCGGCCGGAATTGTTGGCCCTTTCGAAGGTAGTAAAGCCCGTCAAGTATTAGTTCCCGATTTTGTTGCGTTAGAACAATTATTAGAAAATGAAAAGAATAACTAGAATGAAGACATTTTTACTTTCACTTACCTTATGTTTCACCCTTTTGGGCTTTAGTCAAAACGATCCTAAAGCGAAAGCGCTTTTAGACCAAGTTTCTACAAAAGTAAAATCTTACGATAATATTTCATTAGATTTTAAATATGTACTTCACAATACTGCAGAAAACATTAACCAAGAAACACGTGGTGATGTTGTTATGGAGGGTGATAAATACATCTTAAACATCTTAGGTATTACAAGAATTTTCGACGGAAAAACATTGTATAGCATTAATCCTGAAGATGAAGAAGTTACTATTTCTACAGAAAATCCAGAGGACGAAGGTAGTATTACTCCTAGTAAGATGTTATCGTTTTACAGCGACGGATACACTTACGAAATGGGCGAAAAACAAAACATTAAAGGACGCAGTATTCAGTTTGTAAAATTAAATCCTATAGATTCTAATTCGGAAATCGATCATGTCCTTTTAGGCATCGATCCACAAACAAAACATATCTATAATTTAATTGAAGTTGGTAATAACGGAACCATGACAACACTTACTGTAACGTCTTTCGAAACCAATCAGACCTTATCTAAAGCCATGTTTTCTTTCAATAAAGATAAATACAAAAACTATTACATTAATAAATTAAACTAGGCTTTACTTGAAAATATTAGACCGATATATCCTAACCACCTATCTTAAAACCTTCCTTAGTGTATTCATTATACTAATGATGATTTTTGTATTGCAAACTATTTGGCTTTTTATAAAAGAACTCGCTGGTAAAGATTTAGATGTCATTATTATTTTTAAGTTTTTACTATACTACTCGCCTAAATTAATCCCTTTAGTACTGCCGCTTACCATACTATTAGCATCGATAATGGTTTTTGGTAGTTTTGCAGAAAATTACGAGTTTGCAGCTATGAAATCTACAGGGATTTCGCTACAACGTGCTATGGCTGGACTAAGTGTGTTTATTGTAGCCTTAGGAATCCTTACTTTTTTCTTTACAAATAATGTAATTCCTTGGGGAGAATACAACTCCTATAACTTAAGGAAAAATATCGCCAAATTAAAACCGGCAATGGTAATTGCCGAAGGACAGTTTAACGATATCGGTACTATAAATATAAAAGTCGCCAAAAAATCGGGAGATAACGGTCAGTTTTTACACGATGTTATTATTCATAAAAAAACGAATAATGGTATAGGAAATTACAC
Organism: Formosa undariae; assembly: GCF_042427615.1. NCBI lineage: Bacteria > Pseudomonadati > Bacteroidota > Flavobacteriia > Flavobacteriales > Flavobacteriaceae > Formosa > Formosa undariae. Next base: position 55,824 of record NZ_JBHMEZ010000031.1, read on the forward strand.
TACAATTGTCGCCAAAGAAGGTGAATTTTTAACTCAGGAAAATTCCGATATTTTAAGATTAATCTTGACAGATGGTTATTATTATGACGATACTCCACCTAAAAAACTAAAAGAAAGACGCCGTAAACCCTTTACTAAAAGTGCTTTCGACACTTATACTATAAACACAGATTTGTCTCAATTAAATAATGTCGATTTGGACGACAAGAATGTTACGGACAAATACAATATGTTAGATGTAAAAGATCTAGGCTATACCATAGACTCGCTTGAAGCAGAACGTGATAAAGAGCACAAAAAATTCACTAAAAATGTGTACGACAGATATGGTTTACAGAATATATTAACATCTAAAAAGAAAGAAAAAGACACGGTAATTAAAGACACGCTTTTTAAAGGAAATCTGTTAGATATATTCAATAATTACAAACGCCTTCAAGTTGTAGAATTGGCCATTAATAATATAACGAGCACACAACAAATTATTAGAACAAATGAAAAATCGTTTAAAGCAAAATCCACTTGGCTAAACAAGCATATTATTGCTTTACATGAAAAATTATCTTTGGGGTTTGCCTGTATCATTCTCTTTTTTGTTGGCGCACCATTAGGAGCTTTAATTAGAAAAGGAGGTTTAGGGTTGCCAATGATTATTGCTATTTTACTCTTTCTTACGTATCACTTTATTGGACTTTTCGCAAAAAACAGCGCTAAAGACGGCACACTGGACCCTATTCTAGCGACTTGGTTTTCAACTTTAGTGATGTTTCCGTTGGGAGTGTTCTTAATACGTCGTGCGACAGCTGATAAAGGTCTATTCGAGTTTGATCATATTTTAATTCCGCTAAAAAAACTATTACCATTCCAGGACCACTCTAGAGATATTTTTCCAGATGGATTAAGCAGAGATTTCAGCGATTTTAAACGCTATAAAGAAGATAAATTACTTGCATTAATTAAGGATCCTACAGCATATAATTATCATGAATCAGGTAAAATAGAAGCTCTGAATACATTAGAAGAACGTAATTTAGATCTAGAAGCAATTCGACTTCGAGGGATTAATATAAGTCCGGAATTCGAAGCCTCGAAAAGACTTGTTTCTCTGTTTAATATATATTCAAGATTTGCTCTTATTTTTAATGTTATAGGTATCGCATTATTAGTTCTATATTTTATTTTACGAAACAATAAGATGCCAGAATTAGCAACATCATCCATACAATTAAGTATAATTAGTTTTGTGCTATTTATAGTTTATTACATCGCACAACAACTCAATTTAAAAGATTTTAACGCACATTTAAAGAAAAACAAAAGTTCCGATGTTCCTTTTATCCTTTTAGGATTTATAATTTACCCTGTGGCAAATGTGTTTTTTAAACACAAGGTTAAGGCAGACTTAAGCAAGAATGCCATCCAACATTTGAACTAAAAACAATATCTTTGCACTATGATAACAGATACCAAAGAAAAGACTCCCCTTTCTTTTAAACTACATACAATTAAAGAAGCCATTGACGATATTAGAAATGGTAAAGTAATTATAGTAGTAGATGATGAAGATCGCGAGAACGAAGGCGATTTTGTTGCCTCAGCAGCTAAAGCGACACCAGAAATGGTAAATTTCATGGCCACTCATGGCCGTGGATTAATTTGTGCTCCACTTACAGAAAGCAGATGTAAAGAACTTGATTTACATATGATGGTAACTAACAATACCGATCATATGGAAACAGCTTTTACAGTCTCTGTAGATTTAAGAGGAAAAGGTGTTACTACAGGAATTTCTGCTTCAGACAGAGCACTTACTGTAAAAGCCTTAGTAGATCCAGAAACCAAATCTTACGATTTATCTAGACCAGGACATATTTTCCCTCTAGTAGCTAAAGACGGTGGTGTTTTAAGGCGTACTGGACATACCGAAGCTGCTATAGACTTAGCAAGATTAGCTGGTTTAGAACCTGCAGGAATGATTGTTGAAATCATGAATGAAGATGGAACTATGGCACGCTTACCTCAGCTTAGAAAAGTTGCCGAGAAGTTTGACTTAAAGATTATTTCTATTGAAGATTTAGTAGCATATAGAATGCAACATGATTCTTTAATCGAAAAGAAAGAAGATTTTGATATTGAAACGCGTTTTGGAAAGTTCCGTTTAAGAGCTTACAAACAAACCACAAATAATCAGGTGCATATAGCCTTAACTAAAGGCACTTGGAAATCTGATGCTCCTGTGCTAACGCGTATAAACTCAACTTTAGTTAACAACGATATTTTAGGAACACTTACCAATAATGCAGATGCCAAGTTAGACAGTATGTTTAAAGTGGTAAATGAAGCAGATAGTGGTGCTATTCTCTTTATAAATCAAGAGCCTAAAGCAATGAATATATTGAACCGCTTATCTGCTTTAAAAGATGAACAAAAACCGAATAGTGTAGCTAAAGCGCCTAGTGTTGCGATGGATAATAAAGACTTCGGAATTGGCGCTCAAATATTACACGATATAGGTATTCATAAATTACGATTAATCTCGAATAGTGAACACACAAAACGAGTAGGAATGATTGGTTACGGATTAGAAATTATTGATCACGTAAACTATTAATCAAAATATATTTTCACTAAAAAACCACCTTTAAAACAGGTGGTTTTTTTATGTGATTTTTTCACCTATACTATTATTTTAAAAATATCGAATATTAGTATTACCTATGATTTAATCTATATGTTGAAGGATTAACAGCCGTAAATTTCTTAAAGAATCTAGAAAAACTACTCATAGAATCGAAGCCTAAAACAAACGCTAATTCTTTAATTGTGATTTCACTTTTTACGAGCCTACGTTTTGCTTCAGTAATTTGGCGTTGTTGTATAATTTGTTTTGCCGTAACTTCTAGTTTTTCTTTTAAAATCTGATTTAACCGTTTTTCACTAATTCCTAACTCAATGGCATAGTATTCTGTTTTGGTCTCTTTTAAAAACGATGTTTCCATCAGTTTCAGAAATTCAAAAACACGCTTCTGATTTAAATCTTGATTACTAAATGTTGTGTTCTGAAAACGAATAAGTTGCAATAGCAATACTTTAAGCATTGTTTTTAGCATAATAAAGGACGCCGTTTTACTCCGATATTCTTCAGTAATCATACCAATTACAATCCTAATCTGAGACGTTTTTTTGCCTTCTGTAATCGTAAATTGTTTCGAATTATTGAAAAGGGACATAATATCTAGCGCATATTCGATATCATCTTCTTCAATTAATTCACGTTCAAAATTAAATAACACCCCTTCATTTAATCCAAAAACACCATCGGGAAATACATCGTTTAAAGGCTTAAAACTAACAACCACAGACTCGCTATTAACGAAATTAAAATAAATTCCGAACGCATTTCCAGAAAGCAATTCATTGATTTCATTAGCACCCTCAACAATCTTGATTTTATCCTCCCAAGTCACATAATTCATTTATAATCCCATCTATTTTTTTTAAATGTAATTATAAATTATCTGATTCTAATCTACTTCGACTCTTTTAAACGCATAAAATAGAATCACACCAATTACTAAAGCCAATACTGCACCACAACCATAAATAACGGCATAATCATGTGAAATATACTCTATAAATGTCGCTAAAAATTGTCCGCCAAATACACCCATAGAATACAAACCTAAGTTCTTTCCTAAGTTTTGATTCGAACTCGCTTCAATCATCATATGATTTAACAACGGGATAGTAAATCCAAATCCGATTCCTATAAAAATTGCCGAAATCATTAAAACAGTAATACTCCCAGAACTCGCTAAACAGCTATACCCAAACATAAAGAATATAAAGCCCAAACAAACTGTTTTAGCATCTCCAAATTTTCCGACTGCTTTTGGCATTTGGCTAGCTGTGATTATAGCTATTAATGAGATAAATGCCATATAGTATCCTGTAGTAGATTCACTAAAACTTAAAACTTTTGGCAAATAAATGGGTAAAGTTACAAAGCCCACAAAGAATAAAACCATCGCCGACATAGAGGCATAAAAAACAAGTTTCACTTTACGCTTATGCTCTTTTGCAGGAATTTCAGTAGCATCTTTTAACCCTTCAATTTTTTTTAGTTGTGAGAGATTTTTCATCACCAGAAATAAACAAAGTATCGCTATTAAATATATATAAAATGGATACTGCCAATGCCACTCTCCCAGAACACCTCCTATAGAAAGGAAGACAACGCCTCCTAATTCTATAGCCATGCCTTGCCATGCAATAAGTTTCATTCGGTCTGTTCCTTTAAAAAAATCGGCAATAAAAGACGTTACCGACACCTGAACAGCTACGGTTGCTCCTCCGAGTAAAAACCGGTCGAACATGAGTAGATAATCATTTGTTATAAATGCACCGATTACACCTAAAATGGCATAAGGAATAAGTCCCAAACACAATAGCTTAAAAGAACCGATTTTATTTAAAAGCCGTCCAATAAAAGATGCAAAAACAACAACACCTAACGATGGTAGTGTTATTAATAATCCTGGTGAATATTTAAAATTTAAGTGTTCTACAATTCCGGATAATGCAGGAGCGATTACAGTCCCAACCATAATGGTTAAACTGCTTACTAATAATAATGTAAATATGCCAAAGTTTGAGATTTGTTTCATGGTACAAAACTGCAAATATCTAACCGAATGTATTTGACAACTTTTCTAATTGAGTGTGCAAATTTGGAAATAACGGCAACTTTTGTCTAAAAAAGCTGTTTAATATTTATTGCTGTTTAGCAAAAATTTCATCTACAGTAGCAACATAATTTCTAGGACTTCCATTTTTTTTGATCGCTTTATATACCTTCTTCGGATCGTTAAAAGATTGAGAAAAGTACTCCCAAAATCCTAACATTTTCATTTTTATAGGCATCGGCCCCGACAAGGCTTCATCATATTGTCGATAAATGGTATTGTGGAACTCCTTAAAAATTTGCCATCTGTTTTCGGGGTACTCGGTAGTGTTATTTTTAATCATTTGTGGCAAGAATGGATCTGCGATTAAGCCTCGCCCTATCATCCAATGATCTATACTTGGAAAACGTTCTTGCAAATCTCGAAAGGCTTGTACGCTTGTAACATCTCCGTTGTAATATAATTTATGTGGACTCTGATCTACACATTTTTGAAACGCCTCTAAATCTGTTCCACCTTTATATAACTGCTTTCCTAAACGCGCATGAATCGCCACATTCTTAATCGGGTATTTCTCTAGAATAGGAAAAACTCCTAAAATTTCGGAAGGCTCGTCGTAACCCAAGCGCATTTTCATAGAAATAGTAATATCACTTTCGCTATGTGCTTTGTGTAAAACGGCATCGATTTTAGCTGGATTGCAAATCAATCCGGAACCCATGCCTTGCTTTGTAACCATTGGATATGGACACCCTAAATTCCAGTTTAATTCTTTGTATCCTAAAGATTCGATGTATTTAATCACGAAAAGAAACTCGTCCGGGTCGTTCGTCATGACTTGTGGAATCAAGTGCGGAACGGTATTATGCTCTGGATTTAGATCGCGCTGATAATTATTCTTGATGACCATTTTACCATTCATCTTAATGTAAGGCGCATAAAATGTATCAATGCCACCAAAGGATTGATGAAATGCATTACGGAAACGAAAATCGGTAAATCCTTGTAAAGGCGATGATAAAAGTGTGATGGACATTTAGAAAAATATTTTTGCAAAAGTAGTGAAAAACTTCGCTACATAAATTGCCTAGAATCTAGAACCTTCCATGTGGTACCATCTAAATTTGAATTTAGAAAAATCTGACACGCTAAACGCCTGTTTGGGATGTCTGGAAAACCATTTAAAAGCAGCTGTTCATCGGCAATTATGGCATCTTCATAAACCCCGTTTAATTGTTGAACCATGCATGTTCCGCACCATGCTCTACCTTTACAATCGCCAATATCTTCAGCTAAATTATCGGCAATAAAAGTCATAAGATTTTCGGTGGTATTGGGTGTAAAAGAAAAGGTACTTAAAATGCCATTACTATCTTCTATATGAATATTATACATGTCTCATTTCAATGCGTTCAAAAATATATTCGACAATATACTGACTTAATTATTCTCCTTGTCTATAATGTAAAATTAAAACCTTCCAAAACCAAACCTATTCTACGCTCTATTACCTTCTAAAATTCAGCCTAACTTTAGTATCTTTATGCATTCAATTATAATTCCCAAAAACGCGTTTAAACAAAATCTTTTTTAGGTTTCAATACCGTCACTTCTATGATTAATAGCATGAATATTTCACCTTTTCAAATTACAAATCAACTTAACAAATCTTACGTACTTCTAGTGTTTTTAATCTTATGTTCGCTTAAGATTGAAGCGCAAACGATTCCAAGCAATAGACTTTTAAATATTGAAGAACTTTCTAGTGTTTTAAAACCTGAAGTCCGCACGACATTAGACGTCAATGGAGCCATTAATGAAGCGCGATTAGCCGAATATTTTAGAGCTAAATTTTCTGAACGTTTTTATTACGATTACAAAACCTTCGATGCGCGTTTTAAAACTTATAACGCCCTTTACAATAACGAAGCGTATCATAAAGAACGCGCATTAGACCACTACAACAAATTCCCCGATTTTGCCGATTGGGAACTGCCATTTAACTATCTAAAAGGAGGCCCTGTAGACGCCTATGCACTGAGACATTTGGCGAGACAGCATAAAATGGTAGATATTGCCATGTTATATTTTAACGACGGTAAAGACCCTAAATATATTAGGTATTTTGTTGAACAGATGCGTTCGCTAAACTATGCGCTTGAATCCGAAAATTTTGAAACTATTGAAGACGGAAATGGAGTTTACGAGGTGTACCGCGCAGGTTACAGGGTTACCAATTGGCTGTGGATTCATAATATGTTTTTAAGCGACAAGACCTATACCGATGCCGACCAAATACAGACCATCGCCACCTTGCTCCAGCACGGACAGGACCTTTACGAGAACAACACCCAATTTCGTTCAGGTAACCATCAAACTAAAGGGATGTCGGCTTTAGCTGCGTTATCTATTTTACTACGTGATTTTCAAGGTACCGATGCTTGGTACGACAGAGCGATGTTGCGATTAAGCGAACATTTAGAAAAAGAAATTAATCCAGATGGTTTCCAATTCGAGCGTTCTGTGCATTACCATATGGCAGATATTAACAACTACTTTTACACCTATCAATTAACTAAAATCAATAATATAAAAGTAGACCAAGCTTGGGAAGACAAATTAAAATCGTTGTTTACCACGCTTCCAAAAATTGCATATCCAGACAAAAGTGCGCCAGTTTTGCAAGACGATACGAGAGAACCTTGGGCAGAATTTAATGATATTTCTGGGGCATTAACGCTTGGTTATTTATTGTACGACGACCCGAGTTTTGGATATTTCGCGACCAATAAAGTCGAGCAAAGCATGTATTGGTTTTTAACCAACAAACAGGTTGAACAATTAAATAACATTGAAAAGAAACGTCCTGAATATGGTTCACTAGCCTTTAAAGATACCGAGTATTACATTATGAGACAAGGTTGGGACGCTAATGACGACATGATGATTATTAGTGCTGGTGTAGATGCCGAGAAGCCAGACCACCAACATGGCGATATTTTAGGAATCCAAGCCATGGCAAACGGACAAGTGATTCTACCCAATTACCAAGTGAGATATTCGCTTAAGGATTTTGATTTATTTAAAAATTCGATGGTAAAGAATGTGGCTCTGGTAGATGATGAATTACTAGGAAAAGCGTGGACATCGAACAAAGGCGGAAGTGGTTTTGGAAAGTTTAAGAATTTACCAACGCCTAAAACCATTGCTTGGAATACGAATGACGAGTATGATCTTTTTGTAGGAACACACGATGGTTTCAAAAATATAGGCGTGAACTATTCGCGCCAGGTGATTTATGTGAAAGATGAATTTTGGATTGTAAAAGACAACTTTCAATCAGATGCCACTCACGATTACAAACAAGTGTGGCAAGGTCATTACACTTCAGAATTGGGTTCGGACTTGATTCGTGCTTCATTCCCGGACGCGGTTGGTAGCGATATTTTTCAACTTAATTCAACAGATACTGCTGAAACATCTGGAGCTAATGGTAAAAATTGGACAGTAATTACAAAGGAAAAACAACAAAATTTTGACTTCTTAACGGTTATTTTGCCGTATAAAGGCTACAATAATGGTATTGATAATACCCTAAAAGAAATCACTTTAAAAAACTGGAGGGTCCTTACTTTCCCGTGGGGAACACATGGAGACGACACCACATTACTTGCCGTTAACGGGGCCTGTTTTGCTTTCGGAATTAAGGAGATGAGTCTAAAAGGTATCACGGTAGAAACCTCTGTAGAAACCGATTTGTATCTGTCTGAAAAAGAGGATAGATTACACGTCAGATTATTAGGAGACAAAGCAACAACAATTATAGTAAATAAAAATGATAGTCTTAAAATCACTTTAAAACCCGGAGAATCACATATTTTTAATATAAATTACAGATAATAAATTTACGTACATGAAGAACCTGCTACTAATTTGTTTGGCCGTATTGTTATGCGCTTGCAATCAAGGTAAAAAAAAGCAACAGACGGTTGAAACGTCTAGTACTGTTTCGAAAAAACACTCTGAAGATTTTGATTGGTTGCTCGGGCAATGGAAACGTTTAGATGAAGAAGTGGGCCAAGATACTTTTGAAAATTGGGAGAAAATTAATTCTTCCGAATATTCTGGAATCGGTTTTACGTTGCAAGATGGAGATACTATTAGTCAAGAAAAAATTAGACTTATAAAAGTAGATGACGTTTGGAATTTAAATGTGAAAGCGCCTGGAGAAGAGCATTGGACAACCTTTAACGGCATAAACCACAATGCAAATTCTTTTGTTTGTGAAAATACTGAAATCGAATTTCCAAATCGTATTAAATATTGGATAGATGAATACACGTTACATGCTTTGGTCTCTGGAAGTGATATGGAAATAGCTTTTGAATTCGAAAAATTAAATTAAAGGTTTTTAACCATTAAGAATATACTCAATAAGGCATGAATCTTTTATTAGAATCATGCCTTTTCTTTTAAAACCCAAAGCCTAAACCAAAGGAGACACGTATTCCATCTACCGAGTTAAACACGCCCAAATTAGCCGTTAAAAGTTCTGCGCCGTTAACAAACAATCCACCTCCATACGAGTTATGCCACTTATTAGTTTCATCTTGAGACAACCATACACGACCATAATCGAAGCTACCATAAACACCTAATTTAACTGGTAGTATAGGCGTTTTTAAATTGGTTAAACTATACCTAATATCTGTATTCTGATAAAAAGCACGTTTCCCTGTAAATCGCTGATTTCTAAATCCGCGTAAACCGTCCTCTCCTCCTATCGCTGCTGCCTGATAAAACTCAAATTCATTCCCAATATTAAGATGTGCTTTTAGTGTACTCGCTAAAACCAAACGCCCAGAATAATTTAATCGATGTGCCAATGCTAATTTAGGAATCACATACCCATATCCGCGTCCGTGAATATCTAAATTCTGACTATAGCCTGTTTCTAGATCAAATAAAAGCCCAACTGTTGGGTATGCTTTATTATCGTAATTCGCAAAATGATATGCCCCGTGTATACCGGCAAATTGTACTTCGTCAAAAATATAATGCGGTAAAGTACCACCGTTATCTTCTACATATCTATCTGAAGCATCGTGTACTTCTGAAGTTTCGTAATGTATCCCAAAATCTATAATACTACCACGAAGTGAATTCCAAACTAAAGACGGTGCAATGCCAAAACTCCTTACTTTAACGCGATTGTAATCAATTCCAAAATCATCATCGAAATTTGATGTCTCATTTCCGTAACCGAAAAAATTCAATGTATAATTCGGACTTTGAAAATCGGCTTGAATTTTCAGATTTAAACCACCTACAACATGTGCAAATTCTCCACTATACGATACTTCATAACCATTTGTAGCGAAGTAATACGCTGCTTTAAATTTATGTTGACTCGTGAATGGATTACGCTCAAAGCCATACCTTGTATATGTATTTGACACCCCTAATTTCAATCCGTCGTCAGGATTAGCCCCCAATAAAGGCACTAATTGATTAGTATTACTCTTGAATTTCTTATAATTGTAAACCTGTGTTTCGTAATCGTCTGTTAGTTTTATTTTTGCAGACTTGGCGTTTAGCGTTGTGTTTTTCTTCGATTTATAATCGTAAATCACAATATTCTTACCGTTTTCAACCTTATAATCATCATTATTTTGTCCACCAATTAATCGGATTTTAATGCGTTTACTTTTCCCTGAAACATTAAACGTATCATCGTCATCTAAGCCATACACCCAAATCTCTTTGGTATTCTTTGGATCGTAAATTTTATGATGAAATCGATCTTTAATCGTATCATCTTTTTTTCTAAGGACAGACACTTCTACTTTACCATCGTCCAATCCTTTAACTGAAACATAATCGTCTTTATTCGTTCCGGTAACTACAGCAAATTTATTCACCAATTTAAAATAACGATCCGAAATATCTTTTAGATTTTCGCGACGTTTTTTAACCAAGGCTTTTATCTCTGAAACAGATGCATCCTGAACTTCTTTAGGAAATTCTAAAAAGGCCTTATTAATAACTTCATCAGTAACATGCTCCTGAATGTAGGCCACTTGTGCATCCCAAACCGATTTGTCTATATCGGTTAAAAAGGCGACATCTAACGGGTAAGGTTCTGCATTTACACCTTTTACATCTCTTAAATCTTCATCGTAACTTCTCAGTACTCGAGCTGCTGGAATTAATGCCACACCTGCACTTAACATTAAACCTTCGGACATTTTAGAAAATGCCTGATCTCGATCTCGTGGCAATGCTTTGTAAACCGTTTTACCATCTTCTTTAAACTCTAACCAGCGCCACTGGTCGTAATGCCGATCCCAGTCGCCAATAAGCATATCGAACAAACGCGATTTTATAAAATTAACTTGATCAAGACTAACATCTTCATCTGAATGAAGCTCCTCAAACAAATCCATCGTACTAATAATTTCTCCTGTAAAATTACCGTCGGCTAGATTCATATGACCTTCGGACGCATGCTCTTCGAAAAAATATAGTTCATTTCCAAATTCGTCATTATAATCCATTAACCCGTTTTGTTTGGGCATATAATACAATTTCGGATTTAAATGATATACCCCAATAGCATCCGATAAAACCCCAATAGTTAGTGGTGCATACGGATGAGCTCCTGTAAACACATCGGCAACTAAGGCTTCTGTTTCTGTATCGTCAAACTGCCCTTCTACATATTGATCTCGAAACATTGACGCTTGAATGTATTGCGTCGCACTCTTTTTAAGCGCACGCATTACATATTGTGTGCCGTCTTTATCTTCTAAACGTAAAGAACGTGACTGTGTCCCTCCTCCTTTACGCACAGGAGTTAATCCGCCTTTAAGCGTATCTATATTTACGGTTTGTGCTTTGACATCGGTACTGTAATAATCCCGAAAACGTTCGCCCCAAAGAAATTTATAAAATGAAGATTTTGTTGTTTCTGCTTTGGTAAAAACTGTAGATGAAATAGAGTCTGGAAACTGTTTTGGGTAATTTGTAATATTTTTAACTTCAGGTTTATTTATTTCTGAAGCAAATACAACGGTATTCGTCTCTGCAGCGACAAACTGTACATCTGATGCTTTATTTTTATGAATATTTAATACTGCATATCCGTTTGCTCCTAACCCAAACTGATCTTTAGTTTGCGTTCTTACACCCGTTGTTTTAGACCCTGAACCACTAATGATCTGTGTTAGATTATCCGATTTAATAAACTGTAAACTATGCTCGTGTCCTGAAATAAAAATAACATTATCATTCTGCTGTGCCGATGCAATTAGGTTTTTACGTAAATCGTTATAAAACCAATTAGACATGTCGGCATTAGAAATTCCAGTTGTTGTGCGTAGTATATTTTTAACCGTACCTAAAACGGGCAAAGGTTTCATATGATCTGCAAACGTGTACTGCCCGTTATGCGGACCATTACTAAACATCGGGTGGTGAATAGCAACTAAAGTTGTTTTACCTCTCGCCTTTTTAATTTCACTTTTAAATTCTTCTAAAAACTGATCACGCGTTTTAATATCACAATCATCGTTTATCGTAGGTTGTTTATTCCAATTGGTAATGTACCATTGAGAATCTACTAGAATTAAAACCAAGTCGTCGCTAATATTAATGCGCTCGATACCACAACCGTCTTCGGGTTGAAATGTATTTTTTCCTAATGCATCTTCTACTAATTTCTCTTGACGTTTAAGCCCTTTTAATCCGCTATACCAATCGTGATTTCCAGGAATAACATATACAGATCCAGGGAATTTTTTAGCAACATCCAACTGTAAGTCCATAGCCAATTTGGCATCGTCATGACCTTTTTCGTCTTCTGCAGGAAATCCTTTTGGATAGATATTATCGCCTAAAAAAAACAATAAGTCTTCCTTGTCTGCCAAAGCAAACTGTTTTTGCATCTCTAGAAGTGCTTTAGGCGCCTTTCCATTCTCTGGCTTTCCAGCATCGCCAACAAGAAACACGTTTAATGTTTCTGTATTAATATCTTGTAATGGCTCTGAATTTACAGATAGATGACTCGACTCTAAAGTCGCACATCCGGTAAGGCCTATAAAAAGTAAAAAGAGTAAAATTTTATTCATATACTGAAAATTCTATTTATAAAGTGGCTTCAATGTCTTCTATAGAAAACACGGTATCATTAAACATAAGGTTTGGATTAATATCTGCACGAATAGCTTTAATACCACTAGCACCTTGAAGTTCTTCGACCTCGACAATTTCAATATGATCGCCAATGTAGTTTTTAGATTGTAAAAACTCGAAATAACTTAAATATTCACGCTCTATAACATTTGTAGAAAACACCACACACAATTTATGTGGTTGCGTTATACGCTCGGTAGTTCCTTTTATAACAGCTTTATCGATACGTTTTTTGATCATTTCGTATCTCACATTATATGCTCCATCGACATCGAATTGTTTTTCGTCTATACGGTATCTAATGGTTAATGGCACATCGTAAACCAAAATAAGCGAAGCTACATCTAATTTTACTGGGAAATTTTCCTGACTGGTATAGTATAAAGATTCCATTTTACACATCACCTGAAGTTGCCACAATCTTAAATTATACACTACAGATTCGTGATAATCCTGATGTTCTGCTATAGATTGTCCGACGTACATATTATGCTCGATACCATCTGTTTTAAATTTCTCGAAATAATGTGGAAAAATTTCTTGCGCCTTAATTTGTTGTTTATCTAAAAAACTAGATAGGTTTTTATTGATAATATTTATGGTTTGATCGTACTGCTTTCTTGCCACATAAAAGAGTTGTTTTTCTTCTACCGAACGTTTCAAGAAATCATCAATTCCATCATTGTCAACACCAGAAGCTTTTAAATGCTTAAATAAAGGGTAAATATCTTTTTCGAAAAACAAATGAATTTCTTGCTCTGTATTGTTATTAAAATAAGCATCAAGCTCGTAAATTTTTTTGTCTATTTTATAAATAAGTTGTTCGTAAAATGGCATATTTTTTTCGACCAACAAGCCTTGTAATATACTTTTGGTTTGTGTTAGCGCCATATTTAAATCTTCCTGAATGGCATGATTTCGCGCCATAGAAGACCCCACAATATCTATCTGACCATAAAGAGGCAACACATTTTCGAAAGTAATTTCCTTAAAATTAGGAGATTTCCCATTATTTCTATCTTGAATAAAATGATGCGCTTCTTCTACAAATCGCCATTCTACAGCAGAGTGAATGGATGTGCATTGATTTTGGATTACAGCACTGATTTCATTTTCGTACTCGGCAATAGATCGTTTTGAATGACTTAGGACAAAAGGCATAATGGTATCCAACTTGACTTTATTAATATCGTTTAGTTGGTTAATTTTATAAGCAGCCATTTCTATAATAAACTTAAGTTCACCATCGATTACAACAGGCAATAAAATAGCACTTTTAAACCCTTTTTCTAATAACATTTCACTTAACACATCGCCATGAGAGTGCTTTACGTAATTAGGCACATTAGACAATACAACAGGAAGATGCTTTTCGAACAATTGATTGTAAACATATTTACAAGCATACGATTTGCAAGAAATAGATTCTCCTCTTCGTAACGTTAACGCTCCCAGATCTTCGCCAAAAGGACGAATTAAAGCGTCTCCATCTACAAGATAATTTCCAACTTCAAGATCATCTATATTAAAAATCTTTCGAACATCTTCCAAAATCATATTCGAATTTTTCGCACTTGCTTGAATTAAATGTGTTTTAAATTCATCTATTTTACCATCTAAAGTGGTATCAATCATGCTTAAAAGTCCGAAGCCCTCAATGGTCCACGAATTATCTGGAAAATAACGTCTCCACACTCGTTCGTCTTGAGCATGCTCTAGTAATTCGTCTAAAATCTCAGAAGTAATTTCTACAGCATTTTCATTGGGATAGATGTTTATAAAATCGGCATTAAAAGTAATTCTATATGTTCTGGTTTGTCCTGAAGCATCATCTAACTTGATTTGCTTTGGTCTATCGAAATCGACATTAAACCCGTAATATTGATTTAAAATAATCGCGTAAGGATTTAAATCTATAGAATCGTCGTTGTCCTTATAAAGCTTACGCAAAACAGAATTAACATCGGAAGTTGTTTCTTTAATTATATTTTTAAGACGATTAGACAGATAAAAATACTGATTAGAATACGGAAACAAAGCAGCTTTAATTTCGTTATCCTTCAAAGCTGAAGGAAACAAAAAAGACATAATTTGTTCGACTTCTTTTTTATAAGAATTGAAAACATCTAAAGAACGAATCCCTGAAACCAATTCTGGATTACGGTCTAAAATAGACATGAGATGTTTTGCTTGGAGCTGATCCATTGGATTCTCCGAAGTTAATAGCTCTTCAAATTTTAATTTTAAAAATTTAAATGATATTATAGGTTGAAATGGTCCTGTAATTAACTGATCCATGTTTGTTTTTTATGTAACGTTTGCAAAAAAATGATAGCTTAAAATAAATGATAAAGCCGAAACGACTATACCTATCATAAACACGGTATATGTTAATCTTAACAACCTATATTTTCGTTCTAACACCAGACCTAAAAAATATAGATCTTTGGTTAGCGAATTGTATAAGGTGTCTTCGTTTTGCATTAAATAGTCGATACCCCACTCGAAATCTTTCAAATTCATTTTATAAAAGTTACCGAAAAATAAAATGTTAGTCGAATTGCTTTTAATCATCTCTCTAGTCACAGTAACATTAGACACATTAGGACGTGTAGAAAGCACAGAAAGCACGATAGATGATACGCTAAAAATAAGAAGCACTAAGGTTGGATACACTAAAAATCCGTTAGAGGCATTATCCAACTTAGGCACTAACCCAGATAAAGCTACCGAAATAATTATGGCATTTACAGACAATAGAATATTAGCCTTGGTATCTGCAATAGCACTTAATTCTATGTGACTTTTCATTGTAACTCGAAACATAGTTTCTACTCCTCTTCCTGTTTTTTGATTCTTGGATTTTTTTGATTTTTTGGTTTTATTTTTTTTTATTTTTTGCTGAAGATTATACAAATTCATTTCTTTTTTTGGTTGCAGTTTAACCTGACCAAAATTGGTATAAAACTTATGATTAGACATAAATTCTTTATTCTGAATAAGCCAATCTAACTCGGAAATAGTTTGTTCGTTTTTATATTTCAATTCTTGACGTAAACGCTCGGAACTCTCGAAGAAATTATCGGAAGCCACATGCGCACAATCGGCATCTTTCATTATCTTTTCAAGAAGTGTAGTAGGAACAACATCTGCTTTAGTCGCCAAAATTAATTGTCCGACTTTACCTATTTCTTCTTGAGACCATCCCGCATGCTCAAGAAATTGATTTGCAATAATCACACTTTCCTCTTCGTGCCCGACATCTGCTTTAATATATCCTGTGTCATGAAACCAAGTTGCTAATTGCAGTAATATGGTGTCTTCTGCTGTACAACCTTCCTTTTCAGCAAATTGCGTAACAGATTCTAGAACACTTTTGGTATGATCTATATTGTGATAGAAATTTTTAGGAGAAAGCTGACTTTCTAATAAGTGACTAACAAAAGTTTCCGTTTCTTGTAGCAGTGTATTCCTCATAATTTAAAGATAATAATTCTTAATCCAACTCCTGTTAATTATCAGTGTGAATCGTATTTTCATTTAAGCCTATTGTACTACTAAGTGGCTTTTTTAGAACTTTCCTTTCATTAAAAACCAGAAATTTTATCAATAAAAAAAGAGCTTAATTAACTAAACACTTTTGTATTTAGCCGATTAACCTCTTTTTACTAAAACCTAATTTGTTATTACAAACGACTTAACAATTCTGCTTTTTTGGTTTCAAACTCATTTTCAGTTAGAATCCCTTTGCCTTTAAGACCAGCAAGTTTTTCAATTTTACCAAAAACATCTTCTTCCAATCCGTTTGCTGTATGAGAAACCTCTTGTACAGGCTCTACTGCCATTGGTTCTTGAACATATTGCGGCTGTGTTGGAACCGAAGTATTGTTATGAATTACTTCTTGAGGTTTATTCTGCGTATTTCCATTTCCCGAAACAATAGGTAAAGAATCTAAATTTACAGTTCCATACTGACTTGTAAAAGTGACAGAGTAATTCCCGCCTTGCTGCTGACCGACACCTCCAATATTATGATCTAAAGTATCGAAAACAGTTACTTTTCCGTTTTGCTGAATCGCTAAACGGTGAATATTAGAAAAAATCGCATAGCTCATACCATTCTGACTTCCTGTAGAATTTGGCGAACCTAAATCTCCCCACCAATTACCTGAATTAGATTGAAAACCATTCTGATTTTGTATTCTAGGTAACGGCTTATACTGAATCGCACCTTGATTAATTAAATTTGATAAGTCCACACAAATTCCGTCTACAAGGGCTTTAAGATTGTTGTTAAACATATCGCCCACCATTGTCATTCCTCCTTGCATCCACTGACCTCCACCACCTAATTCGGAGATGTTAAACTGTGCCATTGTTCCATTATTTAACATAAGTGCATGCGTTAAATCGGTAACCGCATTGCTGCTAATTCCATAACGATTTGCAACGTTAACCATATTCTGAAAACTAGCATCTGTGAATATTGCGTTCATAATTGTATTTCTTTCTTTTAGTTAAATATATTTATCTAACAAATTTTCGCCAAAGATAATACTAAGTCTTGTCAATAGTTCGCTTTTAAGTAGAAGTTTTCATAAATCCGACTAAAATAATAACACTTAACATCCTGATTAATAATATTTATCAAAAATTTTACAATACGTTCATGAATTAGACACATTGCTAATTCTTAAGGACATTATATTTGATTTCTATATGCTACAATTACTTATTCATGACTATTAATCAAGAATCGTTAAAAAAAAACCAATTTTTACAACTTTAGCAGTTCAACATTATTGTTGTATTTATATTTGGATATACATATAACAACTGTTTTTTCTAAATGACTTAAATTACACCTAAATTTTATTTAAAATGAAAATAGCTTTCTTTTCTGATATACATGCCAATTTACCTGCTCTAGAGTCCTTCTTTAAAGATGTAGATGCAGAACAGGTAGATGCTATATATTGTTTGGGAGATTTAGTCGGGTACAATGTTTGGCCTAATGAAGTTGTAAATGCTATAAGAAAAAGATGCATTCCTACTATTATGGGCAATCATGACGAGGCACTCCTAAAACCGATAATCAAAGAAGACATCCCGTCAAATAAAGGATTAACAAGAACTATGGTCTCCAAAGAAAACAGAGCCTATCTTACTAACCTTCCTAGACATCTAAAAGTATCTTTTGCGACTAATAACATCCCTTTTAATTTATTAATGACACATGCCAGCATGAAAGCAATTAACGATTATATGGTGGTAGATTATCCGGAACAAGACGTGCTAAAGATGATGCAAACAGAGCAAGCAGATGTCTTATTATGCGGACATACACACAAACCTTTTCATCGTGTAATTCAGGACGACAACAATTTTAAACATGTGGTAAATATTGGATCTGTAGGAAAACCCAAAGATGGTGATTCTAGAATTTGTTATGCTATTTTAGAACTAGACCAATCGACATCTCCTTCTAATCCAGAAGCAATTAAAGTTTCTTTTAAAAGAGCCACATACGATATCGAAAAAGCAGCAAAAGCCATTGAAGCGAGTGCTTTTGACAATAAATTTGCTGATGCCTTGAGATTAGCAAAGTAAGTTTTTAAATTAACCCTAAATACGATAAAGAAAATGCAGAATAAAACATCCTATTTAATTATAAGATTAGCTATTGGAGTAAGTATGTTTGGTCACGGATTAGTTCGTTTGCCCAAGTTAGAATTGTTTAGTCAAGGCATGATTAAAAGTTTCGAAAACTCCATGCTTCCTGAGATGATAACACTTCCGTTTAGTTATGTCTTACCGATTTTAGAATTTACTTTTGGTTTGCTTATAACCATCGGACTATTCACAAAACAGTCAGCAATCGTACTTTCAGCCGTTTTAGTTTCACTTATTTTCGGATCTACTTTAATCGAAAGTTGGGGAGCCATAACAGCACAATTAATTCATGTGGCATTCTTCGCATACCTAATACATCACATACAAGATAACTCATTTGCCATAGACCACTTAATTAGTAAAAAAGTAAAAGAGAATTAAATATTTTTCTTAATTTATATTTTCAGAAATATGCTTTTAAAAGTTGAGTTTTTGCATGATTCCAGTATAAATCACGCAAAAAACTCAACTTTTATTTTTATCTGTATTTAAGGCCTTCACTATCCGTTTTACTACAATCAATCCAAGAACTCCTCCTAAAGCAGATACAATACAATTAAGTATAAAAAATGAAAGATGAAAGATTCCGTTTTCCATGATAGACCACGGATCGAAACCTAACCTACCAAAAGATTTAATTAGAAAAATACTCCCAAAAACACCAATTAAGGTATTCCCCGTAAACCCAAAAGAATAGTTTTGTTTTAAAACTCCAAATACATTTGCAGCGATAATTCCTATGAAAATACTAATTAATGATATTAAAGTACCTGTCATATTATTCTCATTTATAATTAATGTTCGCCATAACCAACATCGTCCATTTTCCCATTAAACACTTTATATTGTATGTACATATATACAGCCACTAATACAGCTGCAATGGCAAACCAATAGACTCCTACGGTTAATCCGTACTCATCTGCAGCAACACTATACAAGGTTAGATCTGGGTTTATATTATTTGTTGAAGGCAATACTTTTGGAAAAATAGAAGCTACGGTAGATGTTAATCCGCCAAATAAAAACAGTGAAGAACACAAAAACCCTGCGCCATGTTTTTTATACGTTTTCACTTTAAATAATCCGAAAAGTCCGGTTAGCATGATAATTGGAAAAATCCATAATAGAGGTTTATCTATAAAATTATGAAACGGGTTAGGTTCAATAATATGCCAAATCGCGATAGAAACAATAACAAGTCCAACAAGTACAGCGGTTAGAACAAACACCACTTGCTTTAATTTCTCATTTAAGTCGGAATTGGTTTTAAAGATGATCCAATTCGCACCATGGATTGCTAGTGTAACCACGCTAATAATCCCTAGCAATAATGTAAACCAGTCGATAACACCTAATTCTACGGCATTCGGACTAAACGACGGGTTCCAAAGTGGCAAAAAGAAATAATGCGCTTCGTGCGTAGACACGCCATTTACAACATGCCCTAAATTTACACCTCTAACTACGTTTCCTAGAGCGACACCAAAAAAGAGAGCCAATAATAAACTCGAAATCCCAAAGGCTTTATCCCAAATAGCTTCCCACATCGGGTTCTTAACCTGTCCTCTTAATTCTAATCCTATCGCTCTAAAAATAAGCAACCATAGAATCATCATTAATGGTAAATAAAATCCACTAAAAGCAGAAGCATATAATGTAGGAAAAGCGAAAAACAATACACCTCCAGAAGCAATTAACCACACTTCGTTCGCATCCCAAAACGGACCAATGGCATTGGTAATAGCTTTTTTATCTTTTTCTGTTTTAGCGAAAAACAAATGAATAATACCTGCTCCAAAATCGTAACCATCTAAAATCACATAGCCCGCTAACATTGTCATTAATACGATATACCAAAATAATTCCATAATTAGTGTTGATTTAGTTGTGGTCCTTTATTAATAATTTTCCCTGCTAACATTAAAAACAGTAGCCCTAAAAGGAGATATAAACCGATAAACCCAAGTAGTGTAAATAAGGTATTACCAGAAGACACGGTTGGCGATGCTCCATCTGCTGTTCGTAACAAATCGTATACTAACCAAGGTTGTCTCCCTAATTCTGCGGTATACCAACCTGTAGTATTTGCTATATATGGAAAAGGCAACATAAACATAATGGCCCATAAAATCCATTTGGTATGGTATAGTTTTTTTCTGAATAATTGTACGGCTGCCAAAAGCATCAATCCTATAAATATGGTTCCTAATCCTACCATAATGTGATAGGCATAATACAAGCCAGGGATATTTGTAGGATAGACTGAGGGATCGAATTGATCTAGTCCCTTTATTTCTGCATTCCAATCTTGATACGTTAAGAAACTTAATACATTGGGTACCGCTATTTTATTATCTAGTTTTTTCTCTAACATATTTGGCTGTCCAATCAATACAATTTCAGACCCGCCTTCTTCAGTTTTAAAAATCCCTTCCATAGCTGCAAAAGTTACGGGTTGGTGCTTGGCTACATTTTTAGCTATTAAATCCCCCGTTGGAAATGCCACTAGAAGGCTTGAAATTAATCCGAAAATCACACCGGTTTTTACAAATAATTTACCGAATTCATGGTGCTTATTATTTAGCAGATAAAATGCCCCAATTCCAGCAACCACAAAAGAAGAGGTAACCATGGACCCTGCTTGATTATGTAAATAAGAAGGTAACAACCATGGATTAGAAAATAAAGCTCCGAAATTAGTTAAGACAAATTTTCCGTTTTCTAAAATCTCGTAACCTACAGGATATTGCATCCAAGAATGTGTCGCAATAATTAAATAACCACTAGCCCAAGAGCCTAAAAACACCAGAAAACCGGTAAGGAAATGGAGTTTATGACCAAGACGTTTTTCTCCAAACAAAAATAGGCCCAAAAAGGACGATTCTAAAAAGAAGGAGAACATTCCTTCCATGGCTAAGGTCTGACCAATAATACCGCCTGTGAGTTCTGAAAATTTCGCCCAATTGGTACCAAATTGAAATTCCATTGGTATTCCGGTGACTACTCCCATAGCAAAATTTAGAGCGAAAATTTTCATCCAAAATTTTGAAGCATCATTATAAGTGTAAATTTTAGTACGCAGGAATTTCCACTTAAAATAAACAATTAATAAGGACAACCCCATGGTGAGTTGTGGAAATAAATAATGAAAAGTAATAGTAAATGCAAATTGCATCCTATCGTAAAAGAGCATGTCTTCCATATCAGGTCATTTAGACCTTAAAAATACGAAGCTAATTGTTAATGTTGGGTAACATTAATTACAAATAAAAAATATTATAGAATTCTCTAAATTTTAACGATTTATCGCTCCATATAACACACTATTTTGATAGCTATTTTAGATTATAACGATCTCTTAATAGAACTAACGTAACCCAACAAAACTGTCGCTGTAAATCAATTATAAAAAGATCAATTTACAGCGACAGGATCTATCATTATAGAAATTACCTCATCATTTTTTTAGTAAAAACATTAGTTTCAATGCGTTTCTCAGTCGAAATATTTAGTTCCAGTTTCAGAAATTTAAAAAGAAGACTATTTTAAAGCATGGATTTAATATCGTTCGCCCAAGACGGGTAAGTAAAAATCATATTTTTCACAGCTTCGGTAGTCAGTTTTAAATTTATTGCCATGGTAAACAGATTAATAGTTTCGGAGGCATATGGTCCTAAAATGTGAGCTCCTACAATTTCATCTGTACGCTCGTTAATCAAGATTTTATATCCGTAAGCTTTTTCGTTACTCCGTTTTACATTAAACCAATCAGAAACAAACTCATGCTTTACAATAACATTATTATATCTTTTTTTAGCTTCATCTTCAGATAGGCCTACTGAGGCTAAATTTGGCAAAGTGAATACCGTAGAAGGCACATTCGGAACGTTAATTTCTGTTTTATTGCCATGAATAATATTTTCTGCAACTATTTTTGCTTCTATTCCAGACAGTGGTGTTAATGGCACACTATGGTCGGAAACATCGCCACAAGCATACACCTTATTATTAGTGGTGTTTTGTAAAAATTTATTAACCTCAACTCCTTTTTTAGAAAATGAGACTCCTCCTTTTTCTAAAGACAGCTCTGTAATAGCAGGAACTCTTCCGGCTGTATTAAGCACCATACGTGCTTTTATAGATTCATTTTTCCCTTCATGTTTATAATTTACACGGCAATTTTTATTTAGCTTTTCTATACTTGAAATTTCAGCATTAAAAATAAATCGAATACCTAATTTTTCAGAAACAGAAATAAGTTCGGATACGAGATCCGAATCGAAAGCATTTAATGCACTCGGACCTTGTTCGATAAGTGTTACTTGGCAACCGTATCTTGTAGCCATGTGTGCAAATTCTAGACCGATATATCCTGCTCCTATGAACACCATGCTTTTAGGAAGTTTAGATAGTTTGAGGAAATCTGCACTTGTTTTAAGAAAATGAGCACCTTCCATAGTTAATGTCCGAGGAATTTGCCCTGTTGCAATTACTATGTTTTTCGCAGTAATAGTCTTCCCTTCTACAGAAAGCGTATGCTTATCTAAGAATTTAGGCGATTGGTGATATAAAGTAACCCCTAATTCTTTTAATTGATTCTCGGTCCCAGCTGGTATTTTGTCCGTAAACTTCTTTTTAAATTTCTGATTAGCCTCCCAATTTAATTCAGGTAAGGATGAGATTCCTTTTTGGCTTAAGTTATCGGCAAGGTCGAAGACCTCTGTAGGTCCTAATATGATTTTTTTAGGATCACAACCTCTATTTGCACAAGTCCCACCAAATTCACGATTATCTGCGATAGCAACGCTTAAACCCGCGCTCGCACAAGTTCTAGCGACATAGCGACCTGCAACTCCGCTACCAATTACAAAAACATCATATTCTTTATATTCCATCATTTAAAATTAGATATTAAGAATACAATACATTAACTGGTATGCTTTAAAAATTAACCGGTTTCACTAGCATAATACCTGTTTTGAAATTTAACCAGAAATAGATTTTCACAGGCTGATTCATGTTTTATGTCAACAAAAAAAAATAATACTAAAAATAAAGTTAAATGCCTGATTTACAAACACTATATGGAAATTTATAATTAAATTTAGGAGTAGATAATTCACCAAACTATTTAAACATAAATATTATGAGAGATTCTAATCCCCAACACTCCGACACCCTTAGTTCTTCCTCATTAAAATCTTCTCTGAAATCTACTTTTAAAGACGGTACAAAAGTGAATAGAATATATGAGAACCTAAAAAAAGGAAAATTAGATTTATTAATTCCTGAACATCTAGGAGAACCTATGAATTCTACTCACATGAAATATCTACTTCCTGCACAAAAGCACATTACCCTTTCTTTAAAACATTGCAGACCAATTATTGAACAGCAAAAAAATGATTTGAGCCATAGAGTTGATAGCGACTCTAGACCCGACATTTTAACCATGCATAAAATTAAAATACCTACAGGTTACACACCTAAAAAAGTTTTTTTAAGCTATCAAATATATACCGATGCAGAGGAATCTGTCCAAATTAATTTTAAGGTTGGTAAACTATGCAAACATATAAAACCTTCTGTAGATGCTAAAAAAACAAAATTAGAAGAGACACATATAACCGATAAAAACCAAACTCTTTTTGAAGGGAGTTTAGAATTTAATTTAGATGATGACACACAAGATGCGAAACTTTCGTCTACGTTTTTAAACGAAGATAACGAGATTCCGTTCTCTCTATTTGTTCATGAATCTACGCATCATTTATTCCATATTTCAATCGCGTGTGATCTTGAGAAAACGACATTTAAAAATTGGCCAATAAACACGTATCGTAAGCTTAAAGATGATTACAAAATACAACGCGATGAGTACGAGAAAAAATTCCGTGAGCAACAGCAACAAGACGAACATTCTTTGTTAGATTGGCTTTAAAAGCGTTTATACTTTTTATAAATGAAAGCGATAAAAAATCATTAAAAAATAGCTTAATCCATTTATCGGAAAAATAAATAGAGATCAATTAACGTTGCTTAAAAAAGTATATCTTAAGACAAATTTAAAACGCTTAAAGACTTTAAAAGGTGACTTATTCAGAAATTATTGATGCGCTATATGACTTAAAAGATGAAGAAAAGGTCATTTTTAAAGAGAAAAAATTTGGTATAAAATCAAATAACTCTTTAGGCATTTATCATAAAGATTTAAAAGGGATTGCTAAAAACATCGGACAAGATAATAAGCTTGCGCTTCAACTATTTGACAGTGGCATTTACGAAGGTCGCATTTTATGTAGTAAAATTTTCAATCCAAAAGATATAACCGAACCTTTAATGGAAAAATGGGTTAAAAGCTTTGAAAACTGGGAGATTTGTGACAGCTTTAGTATGGGACTTTTTTCTAAAAGCCGTTTTGCAACTACCAAAATATTAGAATGGACAGAAAGAGCGCCTGAATTCGAAAAGAGAGCTGGGTTTACAATTATAGCCTCTTATTGCATGGCAGATAAAACTTCGGACAACGAATTATTCGAACACTTCTTTCCAATATTAAAACGCGAAGCAAACGACGACAGATTATATGTAAAGAAAGCCGTTAATTGGGCCTTACGGAACATTGGAAAACGAAATATAGACCTCAACAAAAAAGCAATACAAGTCGCTAACGATATCTTGAAATACGATAGTAAATCTGCAAAATGGATTGCAAAAAATGCACTAACCGAACTGCAAAAAGAAGGCATACGGATGTCGGATTATCCGCGAGCACTATATAGACCTCCTCTACACACCAAATAAACAGGCATAACATTACATTTAATGAGAACAGGGAATTTGAACTTTCTTTGTTAGATTGGCTTTAAAAGCGTTTATACTTTTTATAAATGAAAGCGATAGAAAATCATTTATAAAATAGCTTAATCCATTTATTTGAAAAATAAAAGAGATCAATTAACGTTGCTTAAAAAAGTATATCTTAAGACAAATTTAAAACGCTTAAAAGACTTTAAAATCATCATCAAAATATACTAGTCTAACAAATACATTTTTCAAATTAGATTTTTCAATGGTCTTTGCTATAGTTAATTTGGCAAAGCGACTTTCTTGGGCACTCTCTTTTACTTGTTGCCAGAAAAGAACAAATAGATCTTGATATAGCATAAACTAAAGATTAATAATACATTCTTTTGATTTTGCAAAATTTACCATTATTAATTCAATTAATTATCCGACCCCATGGTAATCACTTAAACTAAGCCTACCCTTTTCATGTTCGTGGATTAACAAGATGTATTTCAGTATCTATTTGCGTTTTAAATTTAGCTTCAAGTATTTTTTTAACATCGTCAGGAATCGCCTTTGGCAAACGGGATTGATTATTAACAAAAACAACTGTAGATTTTGCTTTACATAACATGATATTTTGTGCATTACTCACCTCAAATTCGAAAGCAAATCTAACTTTAGGAAGCTCTTTTATTATCGTTTTTATTGATATGAGTTCATCAAAATGGGCAGGTTTCATGTAATTTATTTCGAACGAAATCACAGGCAGTATAATTTGATTGTTTTCAAGTTCAATCTCATCCACTCCTAATTTCCGTAATAATTCATTTCGCGCTTGGTGGCAATAGGTCACATAATTTGCATGATATACATATCCCATTTGATCAACTTCACCATAACGCGGTCTCAGTTCAAATACATCAGTGATCATGGCAAAGATTTACAGGTTTTTCTTCACTAAGCAAATGTCCCATATGGTGTTCCTTAGTGTCTAGGTAGTGTTTATTAAATGGATTGGAATGTATTATTATAGGCACACGTTCTACCACTTGAATGCCATAAGATTCCAATCCCGTAATTTTATCAGGATTATTCGTCACTAATTTTAATGCCGTTATGCCAAGCATATTCAGAATTTCTGCGGCAACATAATAATCTCTTTCATCTGGAGCAAAACCTAATTTCACATTTGCTTCAATCGTATCGAAACCTTCTTCTTGTAATTTATAAGTTTTTATCTTATTCATAAGGCCAATACCTCTGCCCTCTTGCTGTAAATACACGATTACTCCGCTCCCTTTACTTTCAATCATTCTCATAGATTGAGCTAATTGCTCACCACAATCACATTTTAAAGATCCAAATAAATCACCTGTGGCACAAGCTGAATGTATTCTAACCAGAGGTGCATGCTCTGTTTCGACAGCTCCCTTGATCAATACAATATGTTCTTCACCTGTTTTTTTCTCTTGGAAAGGAACCAGCATAAAGTGACCATATTTAGTAGGCAGTTTAACGCATTCTCCTTGTATAATACTCGTAGTCTTAGTATACATTAATTTTTTCACTTTATATATTCAAGAACTCATCGCTTAGGTGTTGTTTCTAAGCATTACCACCTAAGCTTAATTACATTGTATTAATTATGACAAGAGTGATTATGATTGTGTTTTGTATTATGAGCAGAACAGCCTTCATCATTATCTAAAATTTCGTTTGCCATAAATTTTAAAATAACATCTGAAGAATTACCAGAACAACCACGAACCACACTAATTCCTGCGTCGTTTAATTTATGATACGCATTATCACCCATACTCCCCGACAACAAATAGCTTACTCCTGAATTTGCTAGTTCATTAAAAATATTTGATTTACACGCGCGTTTATGATTGGTCTCTAACAATTGAACATCTAAAATTTCATCGTTACTAGAACACAAATAGATTTCGTAATACTTACTACGTCCAAAATGATTTTCAATTTGATTTTCTCTTGTTATTGGAATGGCTATTTTTCTCATTTGTTTTAAATTTAAGCGTTCTATTTTATCTTCATTTGTTTTTTTTCGGCGCCCGTTACAAAAAGGCCTTTTATCTGTAAACGTATTTGCATCTGAAGCTGACATCTTACATGTTCCCAACTTCATTCCTGTTTTAGGTCCTAATCCTTCTGGACCCGTATGATTAAAATTTGGCATACCTATTTATTTTATGATATTAATCCATCTGTTTTATAAGGCAGGTAATCTCCTCATTCAGATTTCGATCACTTAACATTTATGCCATTAAAACCTATTTTTTAAGAGATATGAACAAGCCATCATCAATGCAATAGACTGTCCTATTTTTTAAAGCCTTATTATAAATTCAATACAAATATAATGAACTTACGTTCATAACGCAATTTAATTCTTATAATCAGAACATGAATTTCTAAACAATTAAGTCCTTAATTTTCAACCTCTTGATTATTTGAATTTTAGATACATTATATATTTATACACTTTTAAGCAGTGATAATCTCACATCAAACAAAAAACACCATATCACCTTCATAAATAAACACATACACTAAACTTCGTAATATAAAAGCGCCCAAAATTAGGTTCCTCGAGGATCTGGAATTACAGACAGTTTTTGACTCCAAAGAATAGTGATACTGCAAAAACCGAATATGTTTTTACGTTATTTTATAAAATCATATGTTAGCAAAAACGCCTTACGATAATATGTTTTTGATTAACACCTTACCCATGTGCTCTTCTTTAATAGGTGAATGATAACAAGTAGATTATAATTTTCCAGTGCTGAACACACTACGCAAAAGCGCTATATCCTGTTATAGCTCTTCCAACAATTAATGTGTTTATCTCCTTAGTCCCTTCGTAAGAATATATAGCTTCGGCATCTGCGACAAAGCGAGCCACATCATATTCTAGCAATATGCCATTCCCTCCCATAACTTCACGCGCACGACTTACCACATCTCTCGTTCGCATAGAACAAAATACTTTTGCTAGAGACGCTTGCTCATCGGTTAATAAGCCTTGGTCTTGCAATTCTGACAAACGATATACCATAGCTTTCATTGCCGTTAGGTTTGCTAGCATTTCTACTAAATGATTTTGAATCAGCTGAAATTTCGCAATGGGTTTTCCAAATTGCTCACGTTTTTTAGTATACTTTAACGCACTCTCGTAAGCACCTCTACCACAACCTAAAGCTTGCCAAGCCACTCCTGCCCGCGTCATGCGTAAAACTTTAGCCGTATCTCTAAACGAATTGGCTTTTTGTAATCGATCCGACTCTGGGACTATGCAATCTGTAATTGTAATTAAGGCATTTTGAACCGTTCTTAATGCCATTTTATCTTCTATTTTTTCTGCAACATAGCCCGGGTTTCCTTTTCTTACTAGGAAACCTTTAACCTGATTACTATCGACATCTCTTGCCCAAATTATAATAACATCGGCAAATGTTGCATTCCCAATCCATTTTTTTTGTCCGTTTAAAATCCACGCGTCTCCAACCTTTTTACAAGTGGTTTCCATACCTCCAGCGACACCACTTCCAACATTAGGTTCTGTTAATGCGAAAGCACCAATAGTTTTCATTTCTTGCATTTTTGGCAACCACTCTTGCTTTTGCTCGTCACTACCACAGAGATAAATAGACCCCATTGCTAAGCCACTATGAACTCCGAAAAAGGTAGAAATTGACACATCTACACGAGCAATTTCTTCTGCAATAACACCTTCCATAACAAAAGATAAATTTGGACAACCATACCCTTCGTAAGCCACACCACTAATATTAAGTTTGGCTAATTTTGGTATAATTTCCATCGGAAACTCTGCGCGTTTCCAACACTCGTTTGCAATAGGTTCTACTTCTGTTTCCATGAAGTTCCGAACTTTCATTTGAATGGCCCGTTCTTCAAAAGTGAGTTTTAAATCATATTCATAAAAATCACCATCGATAGGCGGTAATTTATGTTGTCCTTTTTTAGCCTTTTCTGTAAGTAGCTTAGTTAATCCTTTTAGCTGATCATCGTCCAACTCGCCAACAGATTTCATGATTTTTGGTAAATCTATTTTTTCTGAAATCTGACTCAATTCGTTAAAGTCGACTTGCTTCATTAAATGCGTAATGTGTTTTATTTTTTTAAACCACTCCATACTATTTCTTTTTAATTAGTTTGTTTGTATTTGCTCTGGTAAGCAATGCTATACAAACTATTAAATTACTAAAAAGAGATTACACTTACTAGAACTTTAATTTTATATTAAGACGCATATAAAAGCAGAAGCTCGATCGACTAAAACTATTAATCTCCTCTAGGATCGGGAATAACAGACAATTTCCTACTCCAAAGAATATCTATACTACAAAAATCGAAATCGGATGTCACTTTACCATAACACGCATATACACCTATTCCATGAACCGGATATTGATCAACCACTTTAGAAAAATGTACCGTATCGAAATAATGCCCCTCTTGATCTGTAAACGTACAAAACCGAATACGCTTCCCTTGCGAAGTGTTATGAAATCGGGTATTCACCAAAATACCGTATAATAATACGTTCTGATTAACATGCTTATTCATATCCTTTGCTTTAATATGAGGTTGTAAATTCTCGTTTATCAATTTAAAATAGGAACATAACGGAAAGCTTAACAATTCCATTTGGTCGTAAGCATCTTCTACAAACGAGGTATTTAAACTCGGTAAATTAAAATGTTTCTGAGCCGGTTTAAACAGTTTTGATTGTATCGATTTTGATTTGTTCGCTTGACACTTAAAAATAGCTTGCCATAATAATTCCGTTTTAGGTTGTCCTGTAAACCGAAAAGCATCTATTCGAATTAAAATAGTTAGTTGTTCTATACTAATAAGGACACGATCGATAAAATCGTCTAGAGATTGAAATACGCCATTAAACTGACGCTCTGTAAGCAGGCGTTTTATAACGAGATGCTCTAAACTTCTAAGGTATCCGAATCCTAAATAAATAGTAGTGCCGTTAATAACATTAGGATGATCACTTTTATTAATACACGGTGGTTGCACATCTCCCCCACACATTTTAGCCTCGTGTATATAATGTTCTGCACTGTAAAATCCGCCACCATTATTTAATACCGCCACCATAAACTCTAGCGGGTAATAGCATTTTAAGTACAAACTCTGATAACTCTCGACGGCATACGATGCAGAATGCCCTTTTGCAAACGCATAGCCCGCAAAACTTTTAATCTGATTCCAAACCTCTAACGTTAAAGCATCCGGATAACCGCGTGCTTTACAATTGGCAATAAACTTTTCTTCTACAGCTACAAATTCTGTTCGCGAGCGAAACTTCCCACTCATTCCCCGCCGCAAGACATCGGCTTCCCCTAAAGTTAAACCTGCAAACTGATTAGCAACCTTAAGTACATCTTCCTGATAGACCATTATCCCATAAGTTTCGGGCATAATCTCTAATAACTTCGCATTCCCTTCTCGCCTTGTTTCTGGTTTTCGTTGGCGTCTTATAAACTCCGTTTTCATCCCAGAACCAGATACTCCGGGTCTAATAATAGAACTTGCAGCAACGAGTCCGATATAATCTTGCGTTTGTAATTTCTGCATCAAGCCACGCATGGCTGGAGATTCGACATAATACGCCCCTATTGCTTTTCCACTTTTAAGAAGTGTATTAATCTTCGGGTCTCTTTTAAAGCATTCTACCTGAGTGATGTCTATTGGGGGCACTTCGGGTCTGTTATACGCAATAATTTCGATAGCCTCTTTAATCTTTGCCAAACCCCGTTGCCCTAAAATATCGAATTTAAAAATGCCTGTATCTTCAGCAATAATCATATCGAATTGTACCGTTGGAAATCCTTTTGGCGGTAAATCGGTTGCCGAATAATAATGAATAGGCTGTTCTAAAATAAGAATACCGCAAGAATGCACACTTAAATGATTAGGAAACCCTTCTATAAGCGCACCGTATTTTAGTACCAAAGCAGCCATTTCGTCTCCCTCCAACGCATGGCTTTTACCTCCTGCGAGTTTATCTATTTCTTCTTTTGGTAAGCCAAATACTTTTCCTAACTCTCGCACTACAGCACGATATTTAAACGTATTATAGGTCGCTAATAAGGCTACATTTTTAAATCGTTTAAAAATATATTGCGTGATATCTTCTCGGTCTTTCCACGAAAAATCGATATCGAAATCTGGCGGTGATGCCCGAAAAGGATTAATAAAACGCTCGAAATACAAATCTAGCTCGATGGGGTCTACATCGGTAATTCCGATAATATATGCCACGATACTATTCGCTCCACTTCCTCGGCCTACATGAATATATCCCTGACTTTTTGAATACGTTATAATGTCGTAATTAATTAAAAAGTACGATACAAAGTCTAGCTCTCGGATGGTTTTTAATTCTATTCGAAGACGCTCTTTTACTTTTTCGGAAATATGACTATAGCGTTTTGAAATATGATCTTTACAAAGTTGCTCTAAATACTGGTAGTCCGCATCTTTAGACGCTAAGTACGTTTGCTGATTTTGAGATATGCGATGTTCACCAAAGTTAAATTGAATCTCACATTGCGCTAATAATTTCTTGGTATTTTCGATGATAAAGGGGAATTGTTTAAAATCATCCTCGAGCACCTCAACCGGCAGCATTTTATCCTGTTCTCTACATTCTTCCGTTTTTTGAAGTTTACTGAGTAGCATATTATTATCAATCGCTCGCAACAATCTGTGCGCATTAAAATCACGTTTATTACGCACCGTTACCTGTTGCTGAATGACTAATTTATCTTTGAAAACTATATATTTTGAAAACGGTAATTTCCGAAGTTCATCAGCAGAGACACCAATATACTCATTGGTTTTAAATGTTGTTTTATTTTGTTCTAAGACTGCTTCAAACGGATAAATAATAAATGCGTTTTTAAATTCTAAAGCTTCATTGGGTATGGCTTTCTTGGAGTGACTAAAATCCGACAAATAACTATTTAGTTCTAAAAAACCCGCATTATTCTTAGCAATTCCAACAAATTGTTGATGTGCTCCATTTCTAAAATCAATCCCAACGACTGGTTTAATATTAAACGTTGAAGCCTTCCGAATAAAATTAAGACAAGCAGAGGTGTTATTTATATCGGTTAACACAAGACATTCCACACCATGCTCTTTTGCTAAGGCAAGTAATTCTACTTCGGAAAATGTTCCGAATCTTAATGAATAATAGGTATGACAATTTAAATACATTACTGTTTTCTATGTGCTAAAATTACAGGTGGCTCGCCGTTAAATGGGTTATCGAATCGGCCTATGGTTTTGGCGCCCATAGA
Organism: Formosa undariae; assembly: GCF_042427615.1. Taxonomy (NCBI): domain Bacteria; kingdom Pseudomonadati; phylum Bacteroidota; class Flavobacteriia; order Flavobacteriales; family Flavobacteriaceae; genus Formosa; species Formosa undariae. The sequence continues at coordinate 88,540 of NZ_JBHMEZ010000031.1, forward strand.
AGATGCTTTCTGCACACTAAGCTCTCCAAAACGATTACGAATCTTGTCCAGCGCATTGTACAGGTTTAGCATTTGTTCGGTATCATCAAACAAATTAATTTGATAATTCCCTGTCACCAAATGACTCAGCTTAACACCAACCAACCGGATTAACAAGCGTCTTTGATACAAGGTTTCAAAAAGCTCTAAAACTTGAGGAATTATAACATGATCTGCACTAGAATATGGAATCTTAATTTGCTTAGAATAGGTATTAAAATCGGAGTATCTAATCTTAACACTTATACAAGCCGAGAGTTTATTACCACGCCTTAACTGATAAGCTAAACTTTCTGCCATCGCAAAAATGGTGGTCCTTAGCATCTCCATATCTATGGTGTCTTTTGTAAACGTGCGTTCTATAGAAATGGATTTACGCTCGTGAAACGGAATAAGTGGCGGATTATCTATGCCCAAAGCACGTTTCCAAATGGTTCTGCCGTTAGCGCCTAATACGCTCGTTAGCATTTCGACAGGCATATTCTGAATGACGCTAATTTTATCGATGCCTAAATTGCGTAAAGTCTGATAGGTTTTATCGCCTACCGATGGAATTTTTCGAATAGACAAAGGTGCTAAAAACGATTTTTCGTAACCGTGATCAATTTGTAACTGATTGTTAGGCTTTGCTTCTCCTGTTGCGACTTTAGACACAATTTTATTAGCAGACAGTCCAAACGAAATCGGTAATCCAGATTCTTTTATAATCTTAGCTCGTAATTCTGAAGCATATTTATAGCACCCAAAAAACGTATCCATACCTGTTAAATCGGCATAAAATTCGTCGATACTTGCTTTTTCAAAAATGGGCACATGCTCCTTAACAATATCGGTAACCTGATGTGAGTATTTAGAATAAATAGATGCATTGCCACGAATTACTACAGCTTCAGGACATAAGCGCCGTGCTACTTTCATAGACATACCCGAATGCACTCCAAACCGACGCGTTTCGTAACTACACGCTGCCACTACACCGCGATCTCCCGTCCCCCCAACAAGCAATGGACGTTTCTGCAAACGACTATCTATTAAGCGCTCACAAGACACAAAAAAGGTATCCAAATCTAGATGTAGTATATTTTTATTCATACCACAAAATTAGTTACATTTGCAATCAAGTATTGCTCGTATTTGTAGCAAACACAAATTTTAACGTCTAAACAAATACTAAAAACGCTATTGAACGTGCTATGACTATGATTGCTAAAAATCTAAAACATCTTAGACATTTAAAAAAACTGACTCAAGAAGTTCTTGCTGAAGATTTACATGTTACAAGGTCTCGCATTAGCTCCTACGAAGAAGGGCGTTCTGCTCCTACTTTAGATTTTTTAATTACAGTCTCAGATTATTTTAAAATCCCCATAGATACGCTTTTGCGTAAAAACTTAACACTAAAAGAAAGTGCATCGCTTATTGATCTCAGAAATTAAATTCTGTTATTTTCTTTACTATTAAATTAGAATAAAACACGACTGTTAATAACAGACAAGCATTCTAATCATCAATTAAATTCTTAAAAACAAGAACTAATATTGACGTTTTACAAAAAATGACATTCAATATTTCCTTTTACTTTAGAAATAAAAAATAACTAAATATCTACTGTTGCTTTAAAACTCCTTTTTATACTTTAGAACACTAAACCATCACATAAGGACCTATGAGAAATTTCACCTTGCTCTTTTAGTCATTATAATGGTTAGTTGTCATTCAACTTAAAAAAACAAAGCATCCTTAGTGAAAACGATTTCTGAAAAGCTTCTGAATTTTTAAATTTATAAGTTGAATATAGTATTTAAAAATCAACAAAAAAAAAGACGTTTAATCGCATTATAACATTTGAAAAATTGGTTTAAAAATATTGGTCCAGGACCATTAGTAGCAGCTGCTTTTATAGGCCCAGGAACAGTAACCGTTTGTACCTTATCCGGAGTAGCCTTTGGGTTTTCTTTACTTTGGGCTATGGTGTTGTCTATAATCGCGACCGTAGTTTTACAAGAAATGTCGGCAAGATTGGGTATTATTTCTCAAAAAGGCTTATCAGAAATTATTAGAACAGAAATTAAACATCCTGTTTTAAAAGTTTTAGCCTTAACCTTAATACTCTCTGCCATCGTTATTGGAAACGCCGCTTACGAAGCTGGAAATATTAGTGGTGGTGTTTTAGGCTTAGAAGCTATTGTAGGAGAATATAATTTAAATATTTCCGGGTTTTCTTTAAATATATTTAGCGTACTAATTGGAGCGATTGCTTTCTCGTTATTGTATACCGGAAATTATAAAATCCTAGAACGTGTATTGGTTGCATTAGTAACCTTAATGAGTTTAGCCTTTCTATTTACAGCTATTATAACCAAACCAAATCTTTCAGATATTTTTAAAGGGGCTTTTACCCCGCAACTATCAAAAGAAAATTTACTAACCGTAATCGCTTTAATAGGAACCACGGTTGTCCCTTATAATTTATTTTTACATGCCTCTTTAGTGAAAGAAAAATGGAAAACACCAACCGATTTAAAATACGCTAGAAAAGATACGATTATAGCTGTTATTCTAGGAGGTATGGTCTCTATGTGTATCATGATTTCTGCCGCATCTATACAGACTTCAGAAGTACACAATGCTGTAGATTTAGCAAAAGGGCTAGAACCTTTGTTTGGAAGTTTTGCAAAATATTTTCTGGCAATTGGTTTATTTGCAGCGGGCATTACAAGTGCAATCACTGCACCATTAGCGGCCGCATTTGTAATGAGTGGGTGTTTGGGATGGAAAGACGACATGCATACTTTTAAATTTAAAAGTGTCTGGGGAAGCATTATCATTTTAGGAGTTCTATGTTCTTCATTAGGAATTAAACCCATCGAAATTATCAAATTTGCACAAGTCACAAACGGTATTTTACTACCTGTTATTGCTGGTTTTTTAATTTGGATTATGAACAAAAAATCGGTTTTAGGAATTCATAAAAACAGTATGAAGCAAAATATTTTCGGTGGTATTATTTTAATTATCAGTATCTTGTTATCGATAGCGACCTTAAACAAGGTGTTCCAACTAAACCTACTTTAAACATGCAAACTCACATAGATATTAACGCCGATGTAGGCGAAGGCATTGGTAACGAGTCTGATCTTATGCCTCTTATCTCTTCGTGCAATATTGCTTGTGGCGGACATGCAGGCGATGTTGAAACGATGAAATCTGTATCGTTATTAGCAAAAAAACACGGTGTAAAAATAGGTGCACATCCCTCCTTTCCTGATAAAGAAAATTTTGGAAGACACCCTATGGATATCTCTAGCATAGCCTTATATATCTCTATTAAAAAACAACTAAAAGATTTAATTCATGTTTTAGATGCCGAGCACTTGCACCTCCACCATATTAAACCACACGGTGCTCTGTACAATTTGGCTGCTGTAGATGAAAAAATTGCAAGTGTGATTATTGAAGTCTTAAAATGTTTAATGCTACGCGTAAAATTATACGTCCCTTACAACTCGGTTATCGCTAAACTAGCTCTTGAACATCAAATTCCGATTATATACGAAGCTTTTGCCGATAGAAATTATAATGCTGATTTAACTTTAGTTTCCAGAACAGAATCACATGCGATGATTCATGATTCGAATACGATGTTTGAGCATGTTTATAATATGGTTTCGAATGAAAACGTAAAAACGATAACAGGAGAATTAGTGACCATAAAAGCAGAAACATTTTGTATTCATGGTGATAATCCTGAAGCCTATTTGTTAATTTCTGAATTATCAAATCGTCTAGCGTCTAAGGGCATTCAAATTCGTTAATAAAATGAATCTAGACCCCTCGTATAAACCCTTTGGAGAGCATGCTATTTTAATTGAATGGCCCAATCACATATCGGCACCTATTTTAGAAGACTTAACCCAATTTAAGAACAAAATAAAAAGTTCAGAAATTGAACATATCCGTGAAATACGTTCGGCATATCAGTCGATTTTAGTCGTTTATAATTCAGTGATATTATTTGAAAAGGAAGTCGACTTATTAAAAAACATTTATAGTTCTAAAACGATATCATCTTATAAAAAATCGAAACTTTGGAAAATCCCCGTGTGTTATGATGATGCATTTGGCTTAGATTTAGAAACCATGTCGGCTTCTAAAAACATGCCGAAAGCAGATATTATTAAGAGACACTCTGAAGTAATATATACCGTTTACTTTATTGGTTTTCTACCTGGATTTCTATATTTAGGTGGTTTGGACGACGCCTTAATAACGCCAAGAAAATCGACACCAAGACCACGTATAGAAAAAGGATCTGTTGCTATTGGCGGCCACCAAACCGGCATTTATCCTAGTGATAGCCCTGGCGGATGGAGCATTATAGGAAAAACACCTGTCAACTTTTTCAATCCGAATACTAAAACACCCTGCTTTGCAAAACCCAGTGATTATATTCAATTTTACCCAGTGAGCCTAAAAGAGTTTAAAGACATTAAACTATTAGTTGATACAGACAGTTACCAAATAGAAAGTGAGGATCGCCATGATTAAAGTTTTAAAACCAGGTTTATACGCTAGCATTCAAGATTTAGGTCGGTATGGTTTTCAGGATTATGGAGTCCCTTATTCTGGAGCAATGGATGAATACGCCTTGAAAACAGCGAATACGCTTCTTGGGAATCATGAAAATGATGCTGTTATTGAAATGACCATGATTGGAATGTCGTTACAATTTCAATGCGACACATTAATTTGTATTTCGGGAGCAGATATGCAACCCAAAATAAACAATAAAGCCGTTCCTACATATAAAGCATTACAGATAAAAACACATGATAAATTAAGCTTTGGAGCAGTAAAAAAAGGGTTCCGAACATATTTAGCGGTAAAAGGCGGAATTAAGAGCGATTTAGCCATGAACAGCCGTAGTATGTATTCGCGCATAACAAAAAGCTACTGCTTGCAGAAAAACGACGAATTACCCATTCAAACGCATAACAATAGCGCTTTAAATCTAAACGCTATACTAAAAGTAAATTTAGAGTATTTCGATCAATCGGAACTCACTGTTTTTAAAGGCCCAGAATTCGATTTACTTTCAGAGCTACAGCAACAAAAATTAGTTTCATCTGCCTTTACTATTTCAAATACCAATAACCGAATGGCCTATCTGTTAGAAGAGCCTTTGGAGAACGCTTTAAAAGCTATAATTACCTCACCTGTTTTACCTGGAACAGTACAATTAACGCCTTCGGGAAAACTTATTGTATTAATGAAAGATTGCCAAGTGACAGGTGGCTATCCTAGAGTTTTACAATTAAAGCATTCTAGTATCGCCATGCTTTCTCAAAAACGCACAGGACAGCAGTTTAGTTTTAATCTTGTATAAAAATTGTTTAATTTTTAGCAAAAAATTTTAATACTTATCGCAACATTTGCTTCTTTACCATAAAAAATTCGTGTCCGCACCCGAAAATATATATTAAAATTTCTCTTTTGAATTTAAAAATTAACAAAGCTTCTATTAATACTACATTTTATTTGAAATATTTCTTCCAAAAAAAATAAAAACAAATCGTCTGTGTAGATAAAAACACGGTACAAAATAGATTTTTTTTAATTCTCAATTTTGCATTATATATCGAATATCTTCAATAAAACCTTAATATATGTGATACGCGTAAATACGCGAATATTCTTAAAAAGATAGATCATAATTATAATTTATATTTTATTTCATAACAAAGCTCATAAATATTAATATTATTTCTATATATCTACAAAAAAATTAAACATTAAACAACACAATTTAGATGCGCTATAGTTGATATTTTTCATAAATTAGTGCTAATAAAATACACCCCTAAAATTTAAATTATGTTGTTAATACATGCTAGTACGGACTTAGCACAACAAATCCCCCTTTGGCCATCAATACCTTTCTTTATTATTTTATTGGCCATAGCCGTAGGACCTCTAATTGCAGAAGAGTGGTGGGAAAATAATCGGAACAAACTATTAGTTTCGGCTGTTTTAAGTATTCCTACAATTTATTATTTGGTAAGCATGGGACTCACCCAACATTTGGAACATCAAATTTTAGGAGATTACATCCCTTTTATTGTCTTATTAACGTCCTTATTTGTAATTACTGGAGGCGTACATCTTAGTGGAGATATAAAAGCAAAGCCTTGGGTAAATACGTTATTTTTAGGTTTGGGTTACCTTTTGGCTTCATTTATGGGAACAACAGGTGCGGCCATGCTACTTATACGACCAGTAATTTCTATTAACCAAGAAAGAAAATATACCATACATACTATTTTATTCTTTATTGCCGCTGTAGCCAATTGTGGTGGACTTTTAACACCGCTTGGAGACCCACCATTGCTTATGTTATACTTAAGAGGTGCAAGTTTTACATGGTTTTTTAACCTTATTCCAGAATGGGCCTTTACAGGAGCATTACTACTTATTATTTACTATATAGTAGACTCTAAATATTACAAAAAAGAGCCTAAAGAAAACTTAGAAGCAGATGCTAGAGAGATTGAACCAATACGTCTTACAGGTGCCATGAATTTCATTTATTTATTAGGTGTAATATTATCTGTTGCTTTTATAAACCACGACGTTATTCCTGATATGGCTAAAGAAGATGCTCCATTTTGGCTTAAGCATTTACGAGAAATAATTCTTGTAGCCTTAACAGCAATCGCTTATTTTACGACACCCAATACGACACGTGAAAAAAACAAATTTTCATGGGGACCTATTATTGAGGTTGCCGTTGTATTCATTGGTATATTTATAACCATGACACCAACCTTAATCTATTTAAAACAACATGCTCCAGGAATGGGACTTACAGAAGCATGGCAGTTTTATTATTCAACAGGATTTCTTAGTGCATTCTTAGATAATACACCAACTGCAGTAGCTTTTCATAGTGTAGCGTCTAGTATTCCAATTGCAGACAATGTAGCGGTCGTAGCTAACGTGGCAGAGCACATTTTAAAAGCCATTGCAACTAGTGCGGTGTTCTTTGGTGCATTAACATATATTGGAAATGGGCCAAACTTTATGGTAAAATCTATTGCTGAAGATCACGGTATTAAAATGCCAAGTTTCTTCGGTTATATGTTTAAATTTTCATTGATTGTTTTATTACCTATATACATTTTGACACAGTTACTTTTTATATAAAAACAATTGGGTTTATTTAGAAATAAGTCCTCCATCTCATTTGAGATTTAAAAGAAAAATCCTCGTAATATAAATATTACGGGGATTTTTTAGTTTTGAGAAATAATCTAATTAATCTATTTTTTTTATTATTTACAATAATGCTAAATCCTACAAATTAACTATTAGTATATTGGTACTGTAATTAATCTTATAAAAAAAGTGGTTAAAAATTCGGATATAAAATCTTGGCTAAGTTACTGGAAGAAAACATTAATAGATACAGACAGAAAAAGAATTGATATTACAACCTCTCCTCTTCCAATTGACACCTATTATATTGATAAAGTCCCAGAAAAACATCTAAACTATTTATGGAACATTTCGCAAGCAAAAAAAGACACCAAGTTTATAAATGTAGACATTTGCCCCTGCTCCCTACAAACCAAATTTGAACATGGAAAATCTAAGAAAGTAAAAGAAGACATATATTATCCCTTTTGGATACCTGCTATTATGTATAAGGATGGAACACTTGCTCCTCAAGAATCAGGCAAAAACATATCTAAACCCTTTTTTATAAGAGAATATTTAGGTCCTAATTCTAATGATACCTATCAGATTTCAACGATTAAAGAGGTTGACAGCGCTTTACAAAAAATTGAATTTAAGAATGACTCTTGGGCATCTTATTGGGGTCTTTGTGAATCCTTTTTTTCTATGGTTACAGCTAAAAATTTTGAGACATATAATATTAAAGACAACAGATACTTATTTATCCAATTAGGTGAATTACGTGGCTTAACAACAAATATTCGATTACTATATAATAGATTAGAAAAAACACCTCCCAACAACAAGTTATTAAACACTATTTTGTCTCAAGATAAAATAAAACATATTTCTATTCCCAATAAATCTGCTGTTATTCGAAACAAAATGCATTTGGGACAGATGAGTAGTGAGTTTCCGTTATCTGTTTCACAAAGAGAAAGTATTATGTCTTTTAATCTTCTCGAAAAAAATAATATTTTGGCCGTTAATGGCCCTCCTGGGACAGGTAAAACTACGTTCTTACAGTCTGTAATAGCTAATAGTGTTGTTTCTACCGTTATTTATAAACAAGAGCCCGAACTTATTATTGCATGTTCAACAAATAATCAGGCCATAACCAACATTCTTGATAGTTTTGCACTCGACTCAGACGATAATTTAACTAAGCGATGGTTGCCTGATTTAACCTCGCTCGGACTATACCTATCCTCTAGTGAAACTAAAAAATATCAGACATGTACCTCCGAATATGGCAACGGATTTTTTGAAGATTATGAAAATTCAAATTTAAAAAATAAACAAGATTTCTTTTTACGAGAATTTAAGCAGAATATTGAAAACAAAACGAATGTCGAGGATTGTAAAAAAGCACTCTATACTATAGTAAACTCAAAGGTTAGTGCTATTTCGGAGCATATCGATATTGCCGAAAGGTATGAAAACACAGTACTGCTATTAAAAAATAAAGGTTATTCAAGTTTAGATCATTTAAAAGAAGATATAAAAACGTATAACAGTAAAATAATTGATAGTGAGAAGAAAATCAACCACATATCTACTTCCGAAAAACAATTAAATTCTGCTAACAAAAAACAACCATTTTTACAGAGATTATTCCATTTTCTCCCAAAACACAAAGCAAGAAGAGCATCTTTATTTGAAAGAACATTGCTCAATTTAAATTTAGATAGCGCAACAGATTACAGTAATTATAATGCTTTAGTTCATATACTGAACGAACTCCTCATCGCAAAAACAAAAACGCGAACTCAACTTAAAAATGAATTACACTCCTTAAAAGAATTACTTCAAAACATTGAAGATTATACGTCGAATTACAAAGCGTGTATTGCTAAATTTAATTCCAATTACGGAAGTACTATTGAAAGTTTAGAAGCATCAACTGGCAAAGAATACGTCGGCTTATCTCCTCTTGAAGATATGCAGGTTAAAATGGACATTTCATATCGCTATGAAGCCTTTTGGTATGCCATACATTTTAGAGAAGCTGAATACTTAATAAAACTCGAAAAGAGGAAGCAAAAGGTAGATAAGGAACGTGGTAAAAAAAGTTATCGAGAAAAATTACAACGCTATGCAGCCATAACTCCTATTTTTATTTCAACCTTCCATTCTATTCCAAAATACAGTACATTTTTTGATAAAGCTGATGGAGCAAAAGCATATTTCGATTTATATGATTTACTTATTGTAGACGAAGCCGGTCAAGTTGCTCCAGGTGTTTCCCTACCAACTTTTTCGTTAGCGAAGAAAGCAATTGTTGTTGGAGATGTTTTTCAAATTGAGCCCGTATGGTCTGTAGAAGAAAAACTTGATATTATAAATCTTAAAATGAATACAATTCTTAAAGCTGATTTTTCCAATAATGATTTTAATACGCTTAAAAAGTCGGGACTCTTATGCGCTTCAGGTAATCTTATGCAAATCGCACAACAATCTTGTTTTATTAAAGATGAAGCTATTGGAGGTACACTTCTAAAAGAGCACAGACGCTGTCCGGATAAAATAATATCTTTTTCAGACGATTATGTCTATCAAAATAAGCTAATCTTAACAAAAGGAAACCACAGAAAGGTAAACACGGGACTTCCCTTGAAAGGTTTCATGCATATTGATAGTGAAAGCAGTAAAATTGGAAATAGCAGACGTAATATTCAAGATGCCAAAATTATTTCTAAATGGATAGAAAGTAAAAGAGAAGAATTAATAAAAGCATACAATGGTAAAGCTATTCATAAGATTCTAGCCATAGTAACACCATACAAGTCCCAGGCTTCGTTAATAAAAAACGAATTAAATAAAATTAATAAAGCCGCATATAGCAAGATAACCTCAGGGACTGTACATGCTTTACAAGGCTCTGAAATTGATATCGTGATTTTTTCTTCTGTTCTATCTCCTGGCAATAGCACCTTATACGCAGATAACATCAATATGCTTAATGTAGCTGTATCCAGAGCAAAATCGAGTTTTCTTGTTTTTGGGAATTTAAATACATTCGATGCAACTAAAAACACACCTTTAGGGAATTTAAAGAAATGGCTTCAGGAAGATCCTGATTGTGAGTTATCAAATAAATTTATTTTTGAAGCAGAGAATAGTGAAACTCCAAATGGTGTGACACGAATACATACACTTAAAAAACATATTGACATTCTAGAAAGAGCTTTTGACATAGCAGAAACGGAGTTAATCATTATTTCGCCTTTTATATCTTCGAATGCCATAGAATGTGAGACGATAATCTTTTCTAAAAATGGAGATAAAAACACATTAAATACAACTAAAATAAATGCCATAGAAAGTAAACTAAAAAGTGCTATTAACCGAGGAGTTAAACTTTCTGTTTATACCGATTCGACACTCGACATGAAGAATAATCTATTAAAACCAAACTCAAAAAAAGGTCGAGAACTAATTACACAAAGTGGAGCTCAATTAAAACTTATAAATGGTATTCATAATAAAACAATAATTATTAACAACGATATAATTATTGAAGGTTCATTTAATTGGTTCTCTGCTGTTCGTGACGAACAAAGTAAATATTATAGGGAAGAAGCATCACTTGTTGTTAAAGGAGAAATGGCCAAAGACATGATTAAAAAAACTAAGGAACATTTAAATAAATTCGCTAAATAATCATGAGTATAAATCGTTGAGGTCCAATTTTAAATTACAAAAAAACTCTTTGGAGTATATCTAGAATCAAGCATATATATATTACACCAAGATTTAATACGTCACGATTTCGAGACATGAGACTTTTTAACAAAAAAAAGCGACCTGAAATTCAGGTCGCTTTTTATATATCTAATAAGATTTAAAGATAAATTAGTTATCAATAATAGTTAACTCATCTACAATATGTTTTGCATTAGAGTATTTATCGATCAACCAAAGTACATATCTAATATCCACATTAATGGTACGTTGTAAGTCTGAATCGAAAATAACATCTCCCGCCATAGCTTCAATATTTCCATCGAATGCTAAACCAATTAATTCTCCTTTTCCGTTTATAACTGGAGATCCTGAATTTCCTCCTGTAATATCATTATCGGTTAAAAAGTTTACAGGAAGTTGGCCATATTCATTCGCATAACGTCCGTAATCCTTCTTTTCGTAGATATCCAACATACTTTGCTCTAAATCGAATTCAGGGTCGTTAGGCTTGTATTTATTAATCATACCCTTAAACGTCGTATAATTATTTTCGTTAGCATCGTTTCTAGAATCTGCTGGTAAAGCTCTCACTTTTCCGTAACTTAAACGTAGTGTAGAATTGGCATCTGGATATTGTATTTCACTTAAACCAGACTCACGCAAACCTGCTACCAATAATCTATACGACGCTTGAAAATCGTTTTCAGGTTGCACTAAGCTCTCTGGATTCTCTCTGTACTTCTCTAATAACTGACCAGATAAAATGTATAAAGGGTCGTTATTTAACACCGTAATATCTGGATTTTTAAGGAATGCTTCTACTTTTTCTTTTGAAGTAAAAATACTAGTCTCAAAACTAGCATCGATATAAGCAGTAAAATCGTTATTATTTTGTTTTCCTATTTCTGAAACAATTTCAGGAAGCGGATAATTAGATTTCGAAGCATATAAACCCAATTGCTTAGCATATACTTCTTTTTCTAAAGGCAAGTAGAAATCTTTATAACCACCAGCAATAGATTCTTCTAGTTTAGGTAATAATTCGGCTTGCTTCGCTTCATTCTGACTCGCGTAATACTCTAATCCTTTTCCTAAACTATAAGGCAAACTCGATAATTTACTTGAACGCAACATACCGAATAAGTAATTACCTTGTTTTGATTTTTCATTCGTTAAGTCGTAGTAATTATTTATATTTTCAATAACATCGCCGTAAGTATCTCTATTTTTTTTCTTATTGGCCCACTTTGCGAATTTCTTCTCTGTTTTACGTTTGGTTTCAACAGTTCCGTGTGCTGTTAAGGCATCAATCATCCCTTGTCTGTTCTTCCAGTAGTTCGCAATTCCAGCATATTTGGACGCATAAATTAGATTAACCTCTTCACTTTGATCCATGTATTTTTTAAACACATCCATGCTTAATTTAGAGCTTTCAACCCAAGCAGGATACGCATATTTTACATTTTGCTCTACTCCCGAAGCTGGCATCCAACGGTTGGTACGACCAGGATATCCTAAAATCATTGCAAAATCATTTTCTTTTACACCATCGATATTTACAGGTAAATGATATTTTGCTTTTAAAGGCACATTGGCTTTTGAATATTCTGCAGGTTCTCCCGCTTCATTTGCATAAACTCTAAATAAAGAAAAATCGCCAGTATGTCTTGGCCATTCCCAGTTATCTGTATCTCCACCAAATTTACCAACACTTTCTGGAGGCGTTCCTACTAAACGCACATCGTTATAATCTTCGTAAACAAAGTAGTAATATTCGTTACCTTGGTAAAACGGACGCACAGAAACGGTGTATTTACCACCTTCATTATTCTCTGCTTCAATTTTAGCAATCTCTTTGTTAATAATAGCCTCACGTTCTTTTTCGCTCATCGTATCATTAACCAATGATAAAATACGTTTAGAGACATCGTCCATTCTTACAAAAAAGCGTACATACAAGCTTTCTGGTTTCAATTCTGCTTCTTGAGAATCTGCCCAAAATCCATTTTTTAAATGATTCTGTTCTGCTGTCGATAATTCTGCAATAGCACTATAACCACAGTGGTGATTTGTTAAAACCAATCCGCTATCCGACACAATACTTGCTGTACAACCACCATTAAACTGCACGATAGCATCTTTTAAACTCTGATTGTTAATACTGTAAATTTCTTCAGGTGTTAGCTGCAATCCCATTTTTTGCATATCGCGATAATTTAAGCGCTCAATATGCATTAAAAACCACATCCCTTCATTCGCCATTGCAGAGGGCAAAGACAGAATAAAAGCAATAATTAAAAGTCCAATGTTCTTCATGTTTTGTATGTTTTATTTATTTTTAATCAAGCTATAAAAATACAGAATTTTAAGGTATTGAGTATTAACGAACTTCATTTTAAGATTTTAACAACATAACATACAAAACCCTCCTATATATTTAAAAAATTAATACATTTTCTAAAGTATAGAAGGGTTTTAAAATGAATTTGAATCTTTGTTTTCTAATTAAAGAACCTCGAAAAAGGGACGTTTATAAATAGAAATTAGATTGCTTTATATTTTAAAATTAAGAAATCACATTTAAAGATTTTCCAACTTTAATAAAGGCTTCGATCGCTTTATCTAAATGGTGACGTTTATGTCCCGCAGATAATTGCACACGAATTCTTGCTTTTCCTTTAGGTACTACAGGGTAAAAGAATCCAATTACATAAATACCTTCGTCTAAAAGTTTTGCTGCGAATTCTTGAGCCAATGGTGCTTCTTCCAACATAACAGGGACAATAGGGTGATCGCCTGGCAGAATATTAAATCCTGCTTCAGTCATTTTTTTTCTGAAATACAATGTATTTTCTTCTAACGTATCTCTTAATTCTGTCGATGTTGTTAAAATATCTAATACTTTAATTGAAGCGCCAACAATAGAAGGTGCAACAGTATTTGAAAACAAGTAAGGTCTTGACTTCTGACGTAAAATATCTACAATTTCTTTTCTTGCTGCTGTAAATCCACCTGAAGCGCCACCTAAAGCTTTCCCATATGTTCCTGTAATAATATCTACACGATCCATAACATTATGATATTCGTGAGTACCACGTCCTGTTTTACCTAAAAAACCTGTAGAGTGACATTCATCTATCATGACTAATGCATCATACTTATCGGCTAAATCACAAATTTTATCTAATTGAGCAATCGTTCCATCCATAGAAAAAGAACCATCTGTTACAATTAATTTACGTCTAGATCCTTCTGCATCTTGTAATTGTTTTTCTAAATCTTGCATTTCGTTATGCGCATATCTAAAGCGTTTAGCTTTACATAAACGAATCCCATCAATAATTGAAGCATGATTTAAAGCATCTGAAATAATAGCATCTTCTGCAGTTAAAAGAGGCTCGAAAATCCCACCGTTAGCATCGAAGGCAGCTGCATATAATATACAGTCTTCCATCCCCAAAAAGCTAGCCGTTTTTTCTTCTAATACTTTATGAATATCCTGAGTTCCACAAATAAAACGTACTGAAGACATTCCAAAACCATGAGAATCTATTGTTTTTTTACTGGCCTCTAAAACATCTGGATGCGATGATAATCCTAAATAATTGTTTGCACAAAAATTGATAACATTACTAACCTCTGTTGTCGAAATCTCCGCACGTTGTGGTGTCGTAATTATACGCTCACTTTTATATAAACCTTCTTCTTTTAAAGTTTGTAATTCCGTTTGTAAATCTTGTTTTATATTTGAATACATAGTTTTTGTTTTTGTAATGATTATGCTTCTACTTGGCTATAATATATCTTTAATTCTTGAATCATGGTTTTAGTCATCGCTTCTAAATCGTATTTTGGTTTCCATCCCCACTCTGTTTTAGCAAATGAATCGTCGATAGATTTTGGCCATTTATCAGCAATCTTTTGTCTGAAATCTGGTGTGTAATTTACTTTAAAATCTGGATACGTTTTCAAAATTTCTGCTGTAACTTCTGATGGAGAAAAACTAACACCCGCAATATTATAAGACGTTCTTGTTTTTATGGCTTCTTTAGGCGCATCCATTAGCTCTATAGTAGCACGAATAACATCTTCCATAAAAATCATAGGCAACGTACTATCTTCCTTTAAAAAACAATCGTAAGTTTCTCCTAAAACTGCTTTATGATAAATATCTACGGCGTAATCTGTAGTTCCTCCTCCTGGTAATGACTGATACCCAATAACCCCAGGATAACGAATAGAACGCACATCTAAACCATATCTTAAGAAATAATATTGTGCCCAGTTTTCTCCTGAAGCTTTACTTATACCGTAAACCGTAGCAGGATCTAAATACGCATCGTTTGGTGTAGACTCTTTATCGGCACCATCTCCAAACACAGCAATAGAACTAGGGTAAAATACTTTTTCAATATTATTTAATCTAGCAACTTCGAAAACATTAAACATTGTTTTCATATTTATATCCCATGTTTGCAATGGGTTTTCTTCTCCTTTTGCAGACAGTATTGCCGCTAAGTGATAAATCTGAGTCACTTTATATGTCGTAACAACGTCTTGAATACGTTCAAGATTAGTAGCATCGATAATTTCAAAGATACCAGTGTATCCATCTTTTGTTCTTAAATCTGAAGCAATAACATTATCGATCCCAAATTTTTCTTGTAAAGTTTGCACCAAAACAGAACCTAATTGACCGTTTGCACCAATAACTAAAACAACTGTATCCATATCATAAATATTCATAAGCGTAAGCTCAATTTACTTACAAAGTTATAATTTGTGATGTTTTTAAAGAAATAATCATAAATATTAAGTAATAATTACTACCAAAAGAACAAATTAAACTAATTTTACTTTTACAGACCGTTAAAAAATAAAATAACAGTAATTTTTAGTTTAAATCATGGAACCATTAGATGAGATTGACACCACTATTTTAAGAATTTTACAAAAGGATTCTAAAAAAACAGCGAAAGAAATAGCGAATAAATTAAACATTACCGCCTCTCCTGTATACGAACGCATACGACGCTTAGAGAAGCAAGGTTTTATAAAAAAGTATGTCGCAATTTTAGACAAAAAACTAATCGACAGGTCTGTTACCACAATTTGTCAAGTGTCGATGCGCTATCATAATGAAGCCTTTATTGAAAATTTTGAAGAACAAATTCAAAATCTTGAAGAGGTGCAGGAATGCTACCACATGGCCGGTGAAGTTGATTTTATATTAAAAATAAACACGAAAGGATTAGAAGATTATCACAATTTTGTAAAATACAAACTATCTAAAATTGAAAACATAGGTGTTTTAAACAGCACGTTTGTTTTAAAGGATATAAAGCAAACTTCAGAATTTTATATTTAGGAGCAATACCAATATCCATAGGTTTAATAACTCATCATAGTTAAAATAATTTTTAAACATATCGCTAAAATTCAATTTTCACTATATAAAAAAAGGGTAATTAAATATGATTTAATTACCCTTTTTTAAATTTAAATTATTTTAAAAATGCCATCTTACAAAAGCTTCCATTGCCGCATAATGCGCCAATCCTAACTGATGATAAACCTCGGCAGTTTCTTTGTTTCTATCCTCTGCACGTTGCCAAAACTCTCTGCTATCTGTTCCTAAAAACACAACGCCATCTTTTTGCGATTGGTGTTTAAAAATACCATGTCGTTTATCTAGAACTTGGTCAGGACTCATTGGTACTGCCATCTCGATTTCATCGACACCCCATTCTTGCCATGCACCGCGGTATAACCATACCCAACAGTCTTCCATATACTTTTTAGATTTCAGTTCTTTTACTGCTCTAAAAATAGCATCTAAACA
Source organism: Formosa undariae (assembly GCF_042427615.1). Lineage (NCBI taxonomy): Bacteria > Pseudomonadati > Bacteroidota > Flavobacteriia > Flavobacteriales > Flavobacteriaceae > Formosa > Formosa undariae. The sequence goes on from NZ_JBHMEZ010000031.1 coordinate 105,344, forward strand.
TACTTTATGCGTACCATGTGGATCTGCTAAATCTCCTGCAGCATAAATCTGATGTGGCTTGATCTTATCGATAAGATCCATTGTTATCTTAATATCCTCGTCTCCTAAAGGCATTTTTTCTATGGCACCTGTTTCATAAAATGGTAATTCCATAAAATGAATATGAGTATCTTCAAGACCTATAAAATGAGATGCTGCTTGCGCCTCTCCTTTTCTTATTAAGCCTTTAATATGTCTCACTTCAGAGATATCTATTTCACTTCCTTTTTTGTTATGAAGAAAATCTAGAGCTTTCTTAAATATATTTTCAGCCTCTACATTTTTAATTCCAAATTTGTCGTTATAATCGCAAACGAATGCCGCAAATCGTAAGGCTTCAGCATCTGAAACTGCAATATTTCCAGAAGTTTGATATCCAATATGAACGTCATGACCTTGCTCTTGTAAACGCTTAAATGTGCCTCCCATACTAATCACATCATCATCAGGATGCGGACTAAAAATAAGCACACGTTTTTTTGAAGGTTCTGCACGTTCAGGACGTTTAGAATCGTCTGCATTTGGTTTTCCTCCCGGCCAACCTGTAATTGTATTCTGTAGCCTGTTGAATATTTTAATATTAATATCGTATGCTGGTCCAGAATCTGCTAACAAATCACTCATACCGTTTTCAATATAATCAGCATCTGTAAGCATTAAAATTGGTTTCTTTAAATGTTGAGCTAAACCTAAAACAGCCTTTCTTATTAATTTATCTGTCCACTCAATTTTTTCGACTAACCAAGGTGTATTAACACGCGTTAATTTAGACGATGCTTCTTTATCTAAAACAAAAGTGACATTACCATGTTCTTGTAAAAAAGACGCAGGCACTAAGTTTGTAACCTGACCTTCTACAGACTGCTTTATAATATTAGATTTACCTTCTCCCCAAGCCATTAAAATAACGCGTTGGGCTTCCATAATCACTTTTACACCTAAGGTAATTGCGGTTCTTGGTGTGTTGTTTAATCCTAAGAAATCACTACTTGCAGCAACTCTTGTAATATGATCTAAAGCAACTAATCGCGTTTTCGAGTTTTGTAATGATCCGGATTCGTTAAAACCAATATGACCATTTCCTCCAATACCTAAAATTTGCAAATCGATACCACCTAATGCTTCAATTTTTGCTTCGTAAGCAGTACAGTAATTAGCGATTTCTTTTTTAGATAATGTCCCGTCTGGTACGTGACAATTCTCAGGTAAAATATCGACATGATTAAACAACAATTCATTCATAAATCGCACGTAGCTATTTACAGAATCTGGTTGCATTGGATAATATTCATCAAGGTTAAAAGAAATTACATTTTTAAAACTTAATCCTTCCTCTTTGTGTAATCTAACTAATTCTGAATACAAACCTTTTGGAGAAGACCCTGTAGCAAGGCCTAAAATACATGGCTGTTTCTGAGATTGTTTAACCTTAATTAAATCGGCAATTTCCTTAGCAACAGCCTTAGAACCTGAAGTAGAATTTTCATAAACTACAGTTCCAATATTTTCAAATCTTTTTTCAAAACCTGTTGCTTTGTCAATCTTACTGTTTAGCATAATATTTTATTTAATTTTTACTATTAGATAATAATCTAATTTTCATTTGGTGTAATAGGTTGTTTTATTTCTGTTGATGAATCCATCATTTAAAATGAATTAAATGTGAAATAACAGTAAAATTCTCTTTCTTAGTTTAACTAGAAATGATAAAAATATTAACTTTTTCTAGTCCAACTTTTGTATTTATGTCCCCATAATGCAAAAAACAAAATAAAGGCATAACATGGAATTAAAATCCAATAACTACTCGTAGCGGCTTGAGATAATGCTTCCGATTCGCCCATACCATTCAATATTAAATCTGCTTTATTAATATCTACCAGCTTACCGTATAAAGGCGGAATAATTGCCCCCCCAGATATCGCCATAACAAGTAAAGCTGAAGCCGTTTTAGTAAATTTACCTAAGCCCTCTAATGTTAATGGCCAAACTGCAGGCCATACTAAAGCATTCGAGATTCCTAATGCTGCAACAAATAAGACAGACACTAATCCCGAAGTTGAAAGTATACAACAGCTAAAAACGATTCCTAATACAGCACTAATAATTAATGCTGTTTTCTGTTTTAAATATTTAGGTATTAAGACCACACCTAAAGCATACGTTAACACCATTGCTAATAACGTATATGCTGTAAAAGATTTTGCTTCCTCCGAAGAAAATCCTAATGAAATCCCGTAAGAAATAATAGTATCTCCTGCGATAACTTCTGCACCTACATAAAAGAATAATGTAATTACCCCTAGCCATAAATGAGGAAATTGAAACACACTTGTTTTTTGATCTTTAACATCTACAGTTGCATCATCTTCTGGCACTTCAATATCTGGAAGTGGTGCCTTTCTAATTAAAACTCCCAATACAGCTAACACGATGGCCATAACAATATATGGTGTCACCACACTGTCTGCCATAGTATTTAGCAATTGATCCTTTTCAATTAAAGAAACTGTAGCTAATTTATCTTTTACTTCATCAATTCCGGAAAGTAAAATGGCTCCAAAAATTATAGATCCTAAAGCACCTGCAACTTTATTTGCGATTCCCATAATAGCAATACGTTTAGCCGCACTATCTATTGGACCAAGAATGGTGATATAAGGATTAGAAGCTGTTTGTAATAACGTCATTCCCATACCCTGAACAAATATACCTGTTAAAAACAACCAGTATGTTCTTGCTTCTGCTGCAGGAATAAAAATTAAGGCTCCAATAGCCATAACAAATAAACCTAAAGACATACCTTTTTTATATCCTATTTTATCTAGAATATAAGACGCAGGAAGCGCCATTACTACAAATGAAATATACGATGCCGATGCTACTAAATAAGACTGAGCATCTGTAAGTTCGTTAATCGTTTTCATGAACGGGATAAGTGCACCGTTAATCCAAGTTACAAACCCAAAAATGAAAAAAAGTGCTGCAATAATTGCAATGGCAATTTTATTTGAATTTTTATTGGTTACTGTTTCTGCTACATTAGACATGCTTTTTTACGGGGTTTTAGAGCGTTAATATTTTTTAAAGTTCTTACCATAATTTGGCAAGTCGTTTGTTCGTATTTTAATCTTATTTATTAAGTCTGAATTCACCTTTAAGACCTTCGTTAGACGATGTCCCTATCATGACTGTATAATTTCCAGATTCTAAAATCTTATCCATTGAAATTCCAGTAAATTCTAACATTTTAGGAGTAATAGAAAATGTAACTGTTTTCGTTTCTCCTGGGTTTAATTCAATTTTATCGAAACCTTTTAATTCTTTATCAGGTCTTAATACAGAACCAACTTGATCTTTAATGTACAACTGAACAACTTCTTTTGCTTTTAAAGTACCTGTATTAGTAACCTCTACACTAACATCAATATTCGTTTTTGATGACATTGTAGGATTAGATAATTTTAAATTAGCATACTTAAATGATGAATAGCTTAAACCATATCCGAATGGATATAACGGCCCTTTCTCCATAAATAAATATTCTTTTTTATTGTTTATTTCTTTACCGCTATAGTGAAATGGTAATTGACCGATAGATCTCGGGATGGTTACTGGAGATTTTCCTGAAGGAGACACTTCGCCAAAAATTACTTTTGCCATAGAATTATCGCCAAACTCACTTAAATCCCAACCGTCTAAAATCGCATCTGCTTGTTCCGAAATGGTGTTAATAGATAACGTTCTTCTGTGTTGCAAAACCACTATTGTTGGTTTTCCTAAGGCTTTAATTTTTGTCATTAACTCATCCTGAGGACCAACTGGGTCTATTGTTGCTCTATCTCCTAAAGCACTACCAAAGAAGGCTTCTTTAGAGGTAAAACCATCTCCACCTAAGAAAAGCACAACAACATCCGATGTATTTGCAATTTCTATTAATTTGTCAATTCCAGCTTCATTATCTGTACTCAGTGATGGAATTCCTCTTTTTTCATTCGTTAATTTAAAACCTGTTTCTGCAACAAATGTATTTTTGTTTCCAGAAATAGATTCGAAAGCCGCCTTTGTTTTCTCAGTAACTCTTGGTCCTAAAAGCGCTATTTTTTTCTTGCTTCCTTTAGCTAAAGGAAGTGTATTATTTTCGTTTTTTAATAAAATTATCGACCCTAAGTCGGCTTCTTGAGCCAATGCTAAAGACGATTTACTTCTTACACTTTTTTCGACAGTATCGATATCAATATAAGGATTATCAAAAAGTCCTAAGATAAATTTAGTACGTAACACACGTCGCGTAGCTTCATCGATCATGGGCACAATCTCTGGATGTGTTTTCACTATTTCTGGTAAAAGTCCGTATGCATCTTCAGAATACAAATCGACATCCATACCGGCAGTAAGTCCCATTATTGCGGCAGCTTCTTTAGATTCTGCAACTTTCATAAATGAATACAAACGCGCAATATCGTTTGCGTCTGATACCACATAACCATTAAAACCCCATTGATTCTTTAAAACTCCATTTATAAGAGCGGGATTACCATGACTTGCCACTCCGTTAATATCGGCATGTGACGCCATAACACCTAAGGTTCTTGCTTCTTTTACAGCAGCCTCGAAAGGCGGATAAATCTCATCGATAAGTGTTCTTGGAGAAATTTCGACAGCTGCAAAATTAGTACCTCCTAAAACTTGACCGTAGCCAGCAAAATGTTTTACTACTGCTCCGATATGTGTTCCATTACCAAGCCCATCATAATTACCTTGCACACCTTTTATAGCGCTAGTAACCATTTGCGTTGTTAAGTACGTATCTTCACCAAAAGCTTCACTCATTCTTCCAAAACGTGGATCGCGAACAATATCTGCTTCAGGAGAATGACACATATGCATCCCTCTTAAACGTGCTTCTCGTCCAACCACGTCCCATAAACGATTTACCAAACTAGGATCGAACGAGGCTGCAGAAGTTATAGGTCTACCAAAAACGGTATTTCCTTCGGCATCTACACCATTATAAGATTCTGTAACAAAAAGTGCAGGAATTCCCCAACGGTTATGTTCAATAATATATTTTTGAAGTTCGTTGTTTAGTTTTGCTGATTCAAGCGGACTAAGACTTTCACCAGGATTTTTAATACCAGCTATTCCTAATTTTAATTTTTCGACAACATTATCTGAAAGTTTTAAATGACCATCTTTATCCGCTCCAATACCAATATTAGCGTGAAAGATTCGCATCTGTGCTACTTTCTCTTCCAACGACATTAGCGGTAATAACGCATCAATTCTTTTTTCTATAGATACCGAAGCATCTTTATATATTTTAGAATTCGATTGCCCATAAGAGCTCATTGCGATAGTAAGAGTTAAGGATAAAAAAAGTATTTTTTTCATTATGGTTTTTTAAACTATTTAAGGCCTTATATGTTACTAACAATCTAAGACCATGTTTTTTACTTTAAAAAAACTTTCAAGAAATACGATTCTTGAAAGTTTTTAAATTATTATGCTAAGCTATTAATACTGCGGATTAAAAATCTCTATACTCACCACCAAGAAAGACATTCGCTTCTGCTTCACTAAATTGTGCGGTAGCATCGTCCCAATGCAATGTTTTGTTAGGGAATCTACTAGCGATAACTCCTAATAGAATAGTTTCAGTTAGATTTGAAGAGTAAGAAAAAGGAGCACTACACTCGTCTGTTCCTAAACATGCATCCACAAATTGATGATAATGTTTTTTACCTTCAGCACCATAATCTCTTACAGGAGGTCCTTGATCAGGAACTAAAGACATATCTAAATCTTCGTATTTACCATCGACAATTAATTGAGGTAATTTCATAAAGTGAGGTAATAACAATCTCCCTTTCTCACCAATAAACATGGCCCCTTGACTTGGTAATTTATCGCCGTTTGGTAATTTTAAATCTTCGTGAGCTGCTGGAGCTCCTTCACCATCATACCATACCCACTTTAATGTTTTATCTGTATACTTGGTACCAGGGAACATATACGTTACAGTATTCTTTTCAGGGAAACCATATCCGTTAGGTTTTCTACAATTATTCACAATTGTAGTAGGCACTTTTAATTGTAATGCGTTATAAGGTGTATCGAAAATATGAACTCCCATATCTCCTAAAGTTCCGCAACCGTAATCTAAAAGTTTTCTCCAGTCTCCAGGATGGTAATACCCATCTTTATAAGGTCTTTTAGCAGCAGTACCTAACCATAAGTTCCAATCTAAATTTTTTGGCACTGGATCACTTCCTTTTGGTTCAGGACCATCGTAACCCCAGTTTTTTGGAGACCAAGCATGTACTGTTTTAACCTTTCCTATTATTCCAGCTTGAATTAATAAAGTCGCTAATTTATAGTCGTAAAAAGAATGCACTTGGATCCCCATTTGAGTCACTAAGTTTTTATCTTCTGCTAATTTTTGCATCGCTCTAGCTTCAGACACATGATGCGTTAATGGTTTTTGACAATAAACAGGTTTCCCCATTTCCATAGCCATCATAGAAACTGGAGCATGAGTATGATCCGGAGTAGAAACAATAACAGCATCTACATCGTCACCCATTTCTTTAAGAAGCACTCTATAATCAGAATATAACTTAGCATTAGGATGAAGTTTTTTAGCAGCATCTAAAGCATTTGTATCTACGTCACACAAGGCAACCACATCTACTAATTCGTGAGATGATATCGCTTCTAAATCTGCACCTCCCATTCCACCAACTCCAACGTGAGCAGTTCTTAATCGTTTACCATCTCCAAAACCTAAACTCATTGCAGAGGTAGGTAATTGCATTAATAAACTTGCTAAAGCTGTATTTCTAATAAAATGTCTTCTTTTCATTTCTATAAATTTAAATTTTTCTATATCTGTTTTAAAGTCTGGTCTTATTGTTTCTAAATGCCTCTATTTCATCTGAGGTAGACGGTAGTCTGTTTCCTAATTTTCGAGAACCATTTTTAGTAATTAAAAAATCGTCTTCGATACGGATTCCTCCAAAATTCTTATAAGTTTCTAACTTGTCGTAATTAATAAACTCAAAGTATTTATTTTCCTTTTTTCTGAGCGCCATAAGTTCTGGAATAAAGTAAATACCCGGTTCTACAGTAAGTACCATACCTTCTTCTAAAGCACGCCCTAAACGAAGTGATTTAAATCCGAATTCCGTACTCTTTTTCATCTCTTCAGTATAGCCTACATATTGCTCGCCTAAGTTTTCCATGTCATGCACATCTAGCCCCATCATATGACCTAAACCACATTGAAAAAACATCGTGTGCGCTCCAGCTTTTACAGCCTTGTCGGCATCACCTTTCATAATACCTAAGCCTTGTAAGCCTTCGACAATTTTTTTACACGCTGCTAAATGAACATCTAAAAATAACTGTCCTGGTTTTAAAAGGTCTGCTGCCGTACTATAAGAATCGTATACAATATCGTATATTTCTTTTTGTTCTTTTGTGAATTTTGTATCTACAGGAAACGTACGTGTTAAATCCCCTGCGTAGTTAGAATAATTTTCTGCACCACAATCACATAATACCATATCCCCTTTTTTAAGCGTATTCCCGCGATAGTGGTTATGTAGTATCTGACCGTTAATAGTCATGATTGTTGGAAAAGAAGTGTTGTTACCATTTGCTAAAGCAATTTCTTTAACAGCACCATAAAGATCGGATTCTTTAAGACCTTCTTCAGCCATTTCCATTGCTTTATAATGCATTTCCACCGTAGTGTTTACTGCTTTTTCAATGTCTTCAATCTCTAACTCAGACTTAATAGATCTTAATTTTACAATAGATTTTATAAGCTCTAGAGATTCTTTTCCTTTGACTTCTGAAGGTTGTATATTAAGAATATTAGACAATTCCAAAAGATGTTCTGGACGATAAGCCGCAATAAAATGAACCTGTTTCCCTTTCGCTATAGCATCTTGCACATAAGCACTAATTGCCGCTGCAGGCTTTACATTACTTACCCCCACTTTTTGAACCTGTTCTTCAATAGATTCTACTGGACCGGTAAATACAATATCATCTATAGAAAGATTATCTCCAAATACGATATCTTCATTAGTATCTAAATCGATAGTAGCTTTCAAGTCTGGCTCGTTTAAACCAAAGAAATACGAAAACGTACTATCTTGTCTAAATTGGTACCAATTATCTTTAAAATTAATACTACTTTCTTCATTCCCTAAAAAAACAATCAAACCATTGGTCATCAATTTTCTTAGTTGTTCTCTTCGTTTTATATATTCTTCCTTTGGAAACATATTTAATTTTTTACTTTTTTATTTACCTCCTGCTGGTAGGTTCTTTTTCCAATACACTTCCATCGTTTCTCTTAAATGATAAGATGTATTTTCTCTCTCGTAAATAGCATGTGCACGCATTGGATAAGACATCATATTAAACATTTTGTTATGTTTTATAAGTCTATCTACAAGCATTTCATAACTCTGATAATGTACATTATCATCTGCCGTTCCATGAATAATCATTAAATTACCTTCTAGGTTCTGTGCGAAATTAATAGGAGAACCATCGTGATATCCTTTGGCATTATCTTCTAAAAGTCCCATGTAACGTTCTTGATACGTTGCATCGTACAATCTTTGATCTGACACAAAAGATACAGCTAAACCTGATTTATAAATTTCTGGATGCTTAAACATACAACCTAATGTCATTTGGCCTCCGCCACTCCATCCCCAGATACCAACACGCTCCGAGTCGATAAATTTGTATGTATCTATAATTTTTAAAGCGGCTTTACTTTGATCTTCAACAGCGAGTATACCAATTTGTCCATAAATAGATTTACGCCATTTATTTCCTCTTGGTGTTTTTGTACCTCTATTATCTACACTCATAACAATATAGCCTTGTTGCGCCATATATTGGTCCCATAAACTACCACCTCCCCAACTATCTTGCACAGTAGAACCTGCTGGTTCTCCATATACATAAAATAATAATGGATATTTTTTATTCGGATCGAAATCAATTGGTTTAATCATCCACGCGTCTAAAACGTCTTCTCCAATATCAACTTTTACAAATTCTTTCGGATTAAGGCCTAAATCGTCATATTGCTTTTGTAAGATATGATTATCTTCTAAAACGCGTATTTGTTTGTGCTTTGGAAGACTTACAAGGTCATATCGTGTAGGTGTTGTTGCATTCTGAGACGTTTGAATTCCCCATTTAGCATCTGCAGAAATTTGATAGCTATTTTGTCCCGAGTTAGAAACAGGTGTAATGCGCTCGGCATCTCCTTTTCCATCAATACGGCTTCTATATAAGTAACGTTGTGTAAAATTATCTGGCGAAGCAATATAATATACATAACCACCTTTAGGATCGATACAGTTAATATGAACCACATCAAACTCTCCTTTTGTAATAGGTGTTACCGCTTTACCATCTCTAGACACTTTAAATAAATGGAACCAACCATCGCGCTCGCTAGACCATGTAAAATATTTTTCATTTTCTAACCAACGAATATCATCATGAACATCTAAAAAAGCATCATCTGTTTCAACTAGAATATTATCAAGAGCCATTGAATTAATGTCTCCTATCCAAATTTTATTTGTGTTTTGACGACGATTAAGTTGTTGAACCATCACTTCCTGAGAATTAGGAATAAAATCCATACGTGCCAAATAATTGTTTTTTGGATCTCCAGGAATATCGAACCATTTTGTCTCTCCTCCTTTTGAAGGTACGACACCAACTTTAACTGCAGAAAGCTCTGTTCCTACTTTAGGATAAGGTAAAGGAATTGGTTTTGAGTAAATTGAATCTAAGTTGTTAATCATATAAAACGTACCAACTTCTTTCGTGTCAGATTGCCAATACGCGATGTTTTCACCGTCAGGACTCCATCTAAAACCGTCTCTACAACTTAATTCTTCTTCGTAAACCCAATCAAAAGTTCCGTTAATTATATTATCTCCACCATCTTTTGTAATCTGGTTTATGGAATGATCTCCTAAATCTTCAACAAAAATATTAAGTTCACTTACATATGCCATTTTAGATGCATCTGGAGAAAACTTAGCGAACATTAATGTAGATTCTGGTAATGACGCTCCTAACTGACTTAATGTATTTGTTTTTAAATCAAGTACCCAGTAGTCACCACGTGTATTGTATCTCCAAACTTTTTTTGTATTGGTAAAAACGAGAAGTTTACTATTGTCTGCAGACCAATCATAATCGTAAATCACCAAAGGTTTAGTTTCACCTGTTGGAACAAGTTTTTCGGCAGAAATGATAACCGATCTCTTTCCTGTTTTAGCTTCGTATCTTACAATGTCCTTTCCTCCAAGTTCCGTATTATTTTCTAATGTAGAATACCCTTTATTATCTTTCATCCATCTTACTGGACCGAAACCTTTTTGCTTGAAAACGTTATCTTTATAAACATCTTCTAACAATAGAGGCTTAGTTTCTTGGGCATTACCTTTTAGAGATAAAGTTAAAACACAGATTAAAACGCCTAATACTTTTCTTTTCATAATTATAGTTTACTCAATAAATTTTACACAATATTAAAGAGTTGAATCGTATTATTGATTGCTAATTTTAGCAATTTAAGATACTAAAACTATAGACTCATTAAAGTTTAACAAAATAACTGGTTAACAATCCATCAACTTATCATTAATTTTTAAACGATATTCCAACGGAGACATTCCAGTATGTTTTTTAAAATGTTTGTGAAAATTCGACAAATTATTAAAGCCACTACCATAACAACAATCAAAAATATTATAGTCATTATTATGTAATAATTCACAAGCACTTCCTATACGTACTTCGGTAAGATATTGTGAAAATGTTTTATTGGTTTTCGCTTTAAAAAATCGGCAAAATCCTGTTGGAGACATATTAGCAAAATCTGAAACCATATCTAAAGTGATTACTTCTTTATGATTTTTTTTGATAAAATCACAAATATCACCAACCTTAGGATTGGCTTTTTTACTCATAGATTTTGGCGTTGCTTTTGACGACAAGGCCTTAATATTGTTATTTTTAGAAATATCGTTTAGTAACCTTAAAAACAATAAAAACTTATCTAATCCAGATTTATCGGTTAATTCTTTTACGTGGCCATTTAAATATTTTGCTTTGCTTTTCGGAATTTTTATGCCGTGAGCCGCATAACCTAAAAGCTTTACAATTCTAGAAGCTTCTGGAATAGTGCGCAAAGAATCTTCTATTTTATTTTGATCGAAGAATAACGTTGTAGCCTTACATGTGTTAAATACTGAACTTTCAGCACTATCCATGGTCGGTTTTAATGCGTGTGGTAAATTTTTACCAAAAAGAAATAAATCACCCTCTTTATAAGGCACAACTTTATTTCCCACAAAAAGAGAACCTCTCCCCTTTTTAATTAAAGTAATTTGAAATTCGCTATGAAAATGCATAGGCTCATAAAAACTGTCCATAACCCATTTTTCAACAATTGGAGTACCAAATTGCGCCATAGGAATATTATATTGATGTGCGTTCATGAGTTTATAATTTTAAGTTTAATTAGCTTTATTCTTTTCAATACTTAACTTATACTGCGTAGGCGTCATCCCAATCACTTTCTTAAAATGACGATGAAAATTAGAAATGTTTGTAAAACCTGAATTATAACAACTTTCTGTTGTATTATGAGAACCACTTCTAATAAGCTCACACGCTTTTAAAATTCTCGTTTCTATAAGATATTGCGAAAATGTTTTTTGAGTCCGTAATTTAAAAAACCGACCAAAAGTCGCAGCCGTCATATTAAAATGACCTGCAATTGTATCTAATGAAATCTTCTTTTTATAATTACATTTAATAAACTCAAAGATTTCATTAATCTCGTCTATAGTATTTACATCATAATCAAGAGTTTCAATAGTATTATTTATTAACTTTTCATGACCGGTAGCTGTAGAAACATGGTCGAGTATAGTTAACAATTCTAGAACTTGATCAAATTCATTCAGGGTTGCAAGTGTTCTCATTTTATCTTCTAAATAACTTGCATCCACATTTCCCAAAACCAATCCAAATAATGCTTGAGATAAGAGATCTTTAATACCCTTTGTTTCCTGATTTTCATTAAGTAGAAAACCATAGGAGTCTACATTAAAAAACACACTAATATAATGCGCTTTTATTTTGTTGCCTTCTTCCACTTTTGTACCATCATTTCTAAAGGCATGAGGCAAGTTTTTTCCAAACAAATAGAATTCCCCTGACTTAAACTTACAGACCTTCTCACCCACCGCTAGCGAACCATCTCCGTCTAAAATAAGTGTTATCTGATATTCTTCATGAAAATGTATTGTGTTGTAAAACTGCGTATCTACATACTCCTCAACACGGATCGAAGAATCTTGACACATAGGCACTTTAAAACCAATAACAGCTGACATAAATACTTTATAAAATTATATTATAAAGTCGAATTTACAAAAAAGTATTAGAAATAGCTATTATGATATACATAATATTGGTGCAAACTTTTTAAATTTGATTTTTTACTCCATAAATTGGACTAAAAATAAGGAAAGCATAAAAATTCTTTTTTAAATTAACAATAATTCTACGACTATGAAATCATATCCAAGTATATTCAATGATGTAATTGGCCCTGTAATGAGAGGCCCATCAAGTTCTCATTGCGCCGCCGCATTAAGAATTGGTAGAATTTGCAGGGATTTAATGAACAACGCTATTGACGATGTTTACATTGAATTTGACACAAACGGTTCCCTAGCTACTACACATTCTGGACAAGGTTCGGACATGGGACTATTTGGAGGACTACTTGGCTGGAATGCCGATGACGAACGCTTAAAAGATTACGAATTCCACATGAAGGAATCCGGTGTTAATATAAAGATAGATATACATCCTATTGGAGCGACCCATCCTAATACCTATAAAATCACTTTAAAGAATAAAACAGAGACACACCAAGTTATCGGCCTCTCTACTGGTGGTGGAATGATAGAAATTATCGAAATTGACGGCGCTACAGTATCTTTAATGGGCGATTTTTACGAGACATTACTATATACAGATACCATTTCAGACGGTTTACTAAGTCAGTTAAAACAACTAGATTTAGGCGAAATCCAACCTTATAATGGGACTTTAAATTTTATTTCTATATGTTCTACCAAGGAAGAATACGACACGTTAAAACTAGAAATAGAAACCATTGAAAACATTTCTTACGCGAGAACCTTGTTTCCTGTGCTACCTATAAAATCTAGAAAAGATTTAAAAGTACCTTTTATTACCGTAGAAGAACTATTAGAATATAATAAGGACAAAGACTTAAAACTTTGGGAACTTGCTCTAGATTACGAAAGTGAACGCGGTAATATTTCAAAAAGTGAAGTCATCGATAAAATGGGAGACATTGTAGACACCATGCAAAACTCTATTGATCTCGGACTTAAAGGCACACATTACGAAGACCGTATTTTAGGAAGTCAATCTTTAGTTTTTAAGAAGAACATGGAAGAAAAGAAACTCGTTCCTGGAGACGTGTTAAACAATTCAATTATGTTCACATCGGCTATGATGGAAGTTAAAAGTTCTATGGGCGTTATCGTTGCCGCTCCTACTGCGGGGTCTTGCGGTACGTTACCAGGAACTATTATCGGAACAGCGACAACTCTTAAACTTTCTAGAGAACAAACCATACACGCTATGTTAGCCGCTGGATTAATAGGTGTGTTTATTACAGCACATTCTACATTTTCTGCAGAAGTTGGTGGTTGTATGGGAGAATGCGGATCTGCTTCCGGAATGGCAGCTGCCGGCGTAGTCGTCTTAAAAGACGGTACTTTAAATCAATCTTTAGCAGCCGCATCTATTGCGCTTCAAAGTTCTCTAGGTCTTATCTGCGACACCATAGCCGATCGTGTCGAAGCACCTTGTTTAAATAGAAATGTTATGGCAACATCCACTGCTATTTCTTGTGCAAATATGGCAATTTCGGATTACGATCAAGTAATACCGCTAGATGAAGTTATCGACACTATGAAAAGAGTTGGAGATGCCATTCCGCATACACTTAGATGCACAGGTCTTGGCGGACTAGCGATTACTAAAACAGCCAAACAAATAGAAGACCGATTAAATAAAAACAAAGCAACAGCTAATAATGGTGCTTTTAAATATTGTTAATTGATTTAGAATATTTTACTATTTAAGCTAAAAACGACAAAATATAATTATTATAAAAAATGAATAACAGATATTAATTTTTAGAACCATGTAAGTTTACCCCGAACTCACTCCTGTCCATAAAAAATTATATTTCTATGTACACCTCAATTCTAAATAGAAACATCAATAAGTTATCGTAAAACAGACCAAAAGTTTGTGAAAAATTAAAAAAATCCAGTGATAATATTTTCACTGGATTTTTTTTACGCATAAAATTAGGCTCTTTATCTTTAAAACTCAAGTATGGTCTTCTATTATTATAAGTTTGTATTTATTCTTTTGCTGTGTTACATTTATTAATTAAGAATTCTACTTTAATTATTCCATTGACAAGTTACACGAGAGCATTTCACAACAATGATATCCGCCTGTCATTGACACACGAGTATTTGATAAGTTTACCTCCTTTTAACACACCAACAAGCAACACTATAAACCGCTATCTAAATAATGAATTAGAGCTTTAGCTACACCTTATTATCGTTGCCATTCTCATAGATTTAACGGCACTTTCTACACTCATATCAATTGTATCAACTTACCCTAAGACAGAACAAAGAAATCACTACAAAACAAAAAAAAGCTAAACAATCTAAAGATTGTTTAGCTTTAATTAATATTTTAATCCTTTAATAATCTGTATCGGTTACTCAGGACTAGACACTTCTTTAATTTATTGTTTTAATATACGCTTAGTAAACTCGCCATTTCCAACTTTAATTTTCAATAGATAAATACCTGCTGTTAAGTTAGAAATATTAATTTCAGAAACTACATTATTAACTTCCCTACTTAATAAAAGTCTTCCATTTAAATCGAACACGGTAAGTTCTGCATTGCTTGTTAATTGGGTGTTTTTAATAAAAACAAAATCACTTGTTGGATTAGGATAAATACTAAAACCTAACTCTTGTGCAACAACATCATCTGTACTTAATGTAACTAAAGGAGGCATTTCTCCTTCAATAATATTATCATCTGGAAATAAAGTCCATACTGCGTGAGCTACATAATCAGCTTTAGTCCCAACTGGCACATAAAGCTTAACATTTGTTAAGTCTACACCTCCTAAAGTAGTTCCAGCTATACTAATTGCTGCTGGATTTGTCCAAGCTAGCTGCATTTGCTCTAAACTAGTATTACCTTTTAAACTGTTACCACCAAATTTATCAACCGCTACAGGAATATCTAATTCTCTTACATTTTCCATACCTGAACAACCTCCTGCATTAAAAGTAATCATGGCAGGCGCCTCAAATGAAGTAATACCTGTACAACCAGTAAACACATAAGCATTTAATTCCTCACATGCAGTCAAAACAATGTCACCAGCTAAACTAGAACCATAAAAACCATAACCATTAATAAATGTAATATAATCAAAGTTACATTTTGTCAAAGTAGACGATCGAAATGCCGAACTACCAATAGTAACAACCGTTTCTGGTAAATTTATTTCTGAAATGATTGTATTATCTCGAAATGCCTCATTCCCTATTGAGACTACTGTATACTCCGTACCAAGATTATCAGGGTCTTCAACAACTGAAGGGACTGTCAGGTTTGCAGCCGTTGATCCTGATGCGTAACCACTTACTTCAACAAACGGGGCAGTAGTAACATTGTACACTAAGTCACCAACAGTAAAAGTTTGAGCATTTACTAATGTTAACGTTAAAAATGCTGCAAATAATAGTAATGTTTTCTTCATAATAAATTTAATTTTTAGTTATTATTATAATTATTCATCAATACAATGAATTTTATCACAATTTACGTTAAAACGCACTATTACAGTGTAATAAATTAACACATCAAAATACTATATTAACAAATTATTAACAGCTCTTTTCTGGCTAATCATAAATACGAACAATTGACACCACAATATTTTCAGAAGAGAAAAAAGAGATGAATATATACCATATTATTATCCATTACAATAAAGAGAAGGAGTGTTCTAAAAAACGTTTAAAAGCAAGCAAAACAAAACGAAAACTGTCTATCGAAGAAGCGGAACCTCTCTAATCATCATTAATTAAAAAGTTAATGGAGCAACAACCGTTTTTTTCCCCCACAGTAAAAACAGTTTTTCAAGGAAATAAACCCGAAAATAATACTTCCTTTGTTTTAATAGATTTGTTGGATAACTTTAATAAAAAAAAATCCAATATCACCTAAACAAATTCTTTTAGGAAGCAAACAGAAGATGTTTTTATGATAATATGTTCGACAACTTAGTTACTACTGAATTATTAATAAGGATAGATATTCAAAATTAATATTACCTCTTTAGCACTTGCTAAGTCTTTTAAACGAGAAACTTTATTATTTTGTCAAAAAAGTACGGCATTAGGCTAACAAATCACCCATATATCCTATTGTTTTATTATAATATTGTTATTAAAAATAAATTTAGCTCCGCATCTTACACTAAAGCACTATGTTTTAATAGCGTTGCTAAACCTCTAAAAACGATATCAACGGATACTTTATTATGTATAAAAAAATACAGTTTAAACATTTTTTTCTATTGCCTTTATTAGCAATAACAACAACTTCAATTTCTGCTACCGGCCTATTCCCCGAAGAAACTAATAATACTTCGACTACATTCCGACCAACAGGCACAGATAACTTATCAAGCTCTTCTCTAGTAAAAAATAACGTCATTGAAAAATCTAATGACAAGGAATTATTAGCTGCACTAAAGAAAATTAAAAAACATCTTTTAGGAAAATCTACCTTAACAGCGGCAGAACTAGAAACAGCAAATGAAACTATCGCAAAAGACAACGCTTTATTTGCAGACAATTTTAATGTTATAGAATCTGCATTCGAAACTATTGAATTATTCGAATCTAAAAATGGGGGATTATTTACAAAAGGCTCTTCTACAGTAGGCGGACTTATAAAAACAGCTTCAGGCTTCGAACTTGAAAATTTAATGATTACCATTATGCAAGCTGTTATGGATAACTCTTACACTGAAGCAAACTTAAAAGCCAATCCAGAACTATTTAATAATAGATTATTTAAAACCTCTTCGTTCTTCCCTGGAGCAGTTGCACAGCCAGAAGATTCTTCTGTGAGTTATACCATAAAAATAAATGGAACTCATGTAAAAAAACCAGGCACACAAGCAAATTACGAAACCGAAGACGCTAGACGCCCAACAGGTTGCTATTTAGCACCAGGAAGTGTCGCAACTGTAACCCTACCTTCTTCTTTAGTTGGAATTGGAGCAACGGTATTAGTAGGCGCACATACTTGGGACTTAACAAAGAAAAAAGACTTTAAAAGATTAGATCGTGTTACAACCAAATATGATATTACTAGCGAAACAATCACCATCGCCAATCCTTTAGGAGGAGGTGTTTATATTAATGTACCCTATAAAAACGACCTAGGTATTCTTAATATTACCCTCGAAAACGTAGTACGTTCACCATATTATGCTAGAACAGCAGCTAACAATACAAGTTTAAGCGACTGGAAAAACGTAGAAAGATTACGTGAAGCCCCTTGGACAGATATAGAAACCGATAAAGTAATGATGCAAGTTCCTACTGCATGGGTCTCTAATTTTGATGGAATCGAAACAACTATGGACGACTGGGATATGTCTATGGACGCAATTTCAACGCTTTTAGGTCGTCCGCTTACAAGATCGAAAACAACAATCTACATGCAAGTAGATGTTAATAAAAGAGGAAAAGCAAACTTCCCTGGATATCCGCAATCAAATGTTTCTTACGATCCTTACACAGATTACAAAGGATACCACAGTAGTTATTTAACCGATGGACCGAGAGACCAAAGAGGATATTTAACTAATGTCCTGTTTCACGAACAAGGGCACGCAGAAAAGATTTATAAATTTAAAGGTGAGATTGAATCTTCAATTAATTTCCTTTGGGTAGCTGTACATAACAAAAAATTCGGAGTTGAATTAAACAAAGCTTTCGAAGAATCGTTTAACGGATATGGTATATCACATTCTATCGAAGAAGCCGCAACAAGCTGGATGATTACAGAAAATTTTAGATCAGGAAATCCGATGAGTTCTAAAACAGGACAAATGCGTCAGGAGTTTTCTTACCAGCCAAGAGGTCATGGAAAATATGCAGACCTTGTTAGACTTTTTGGATGGGAAGCTTTAGAAACGTTTTACGCCAATACAAGTGCAAGTTACGACAGAGGAGAAATAGATTATTCTGCCAATGTAAATGCTGTTCCTACCGACGACAGATTATTAAGAATGTCTCAGGCTGCTGGTTACGATTTGCGTCCGCTTATTCATTTTTGGGGAGTTCATCCTGATAATTTTGATCGCTTAGCAGAAGAAATCGAAAAAGATGGTTTAAAAAAATCGACTGCCATTTACGATCAATTATCTTTTTACAAAACCATAGTACCTATGGATAACAAGGCATTTAGAGCTTTTGGCTTAGAAGACTTTAATGCTGATAAAATTGAAAACGCAACGTTTCACGATAATGTTTCTCAGAGTTATTACCAAGGTTTCCTAAAAAAATGGTGGGATAGCTACGGAACTGCAGAAGCACAAGCTACTGTTGATGAAATACAAACTATTATTGATTTATACTTTCCTGACGGAAGACCGGAAGACGACAGTTCTAAAAGCGTAGAAATTACACCTAAATCTGCAGAAGCAAGTGCCTCGGCAAATCCAGAATACACTTTAGATAATAATACTAAAACAGTATGGACAACCAAAGGTGATAGCGAATATATAGTTTACGATTTAGGAGTACTTTACGATGTTTCTGAATTAAAAATTAACTTCACAGACAAACGTAAAAATTCTAATTTTTTCGATATTCAAGTTTCTAGAGAAAATCAAACGTATTTGGAAGTAATGCAAGGCTTATCTAGCAATAAAACAAAAGACACTTTCGATACCTACTCTATTTCTAGAAAAGCACGTTATATTAAAATTATAACTCATGGAAATGAAAAAGATAAATCAAATAGCATTGTAGAAGTAAAGTTCACTGTTAAAAAATAAATCACTCATCTATATTAGTCATTTTAACAACTTAGAATAGCATATTTAATCTATCCCGTTTCTTTAAAAGAAGATGATTTACAGTTCTAAACCTCCAAATTATTTTGATGCATTTCAAAATAATTTGGAGGTTTTATTTTACACTAATAATTGCTAAGCACTTTTAAGTATTAAAAGACCACAAGCGTATAGCTTTCATAAAATCTGGTTTTTCCTCTATAATTATTTGAGTTAAAAAAAATACTTCACACCTTCAAAACAAATCCGTTTCACAAGTCAGTCTACAAAATCTCATCTACGTTTTCTACCCGGAAAATCAGTACTAAAATATCGGTTAAGCTCAACTGATTTTCACTTAGCGCAGGTAAAACCTATTAATATACATCGCGTATTTTTTTAGTTGAATACACCTTAAAATCTAAATCGTTAATCGATCTTAACCAAAGTTACAAATCGAAAATTCACCACCATTTTAATAAAAAACATGGAAATTAAAGCATAAGAATACTCTTACACCATGGTTTTGTTAAAATAATACATCAATGTGTTAACATAATCATAATATCGCCCCTCGATTTGTTATAAATTTATGATTCACAATTAATTACCTCCCAGAAATACAGCATATTTTTTTTGGTGAAGGCTTTATTTATTTAACCTAACACATATTTATTATGCAAAAAAAATTACGAATTAAACAACTTTTAATGTTGCATTTGTTTGCAATAACCACCCTCCCTGTTTTGGCCCAGGACTTATTTTATGAACGGCCCAACGGAACAGAAACCACCTTTGGACAGATAGATGCCTTTCAATCTTCTACCGAAACCTTAATAACCGCCATTGATGTTAGCACTACTTTTGATAAAAAAGAAGGTTGGAAATTAGTAGCACTAGACAAAAACAATTATTACTTTCAAATTACCGATACCATCAATACCAATTATGGTCAAATAGACATTTGGAATAATAAAACAAAAACAAGAACTAATTACGGTGCAATAAGTGATATTTTTGAGACGCCCAATTATTGGACATTAGGGGGAGTAGATGATGGAAAACTTTACTTTTCTTCCAGAGAAACCAATAGCGAAATTGTGTCATGGGACGGTAGCACAATTGACACCTATGGAACTCTAAGGGATGTTGTAGGAAATGCTGCTGTTTGGCGACTTGCAGGCTTCTATAATGGCTCTATGTTTTTAGAATGGAAACATGAAAGCACCCAAGCTAATGCTGTACGCTCTTGGCATAAAGAAACAG
Source organism: Formosa undariae (assembly GCF_042427615.1). Taxonomy (NCBI): domain Bacteria; kingdom Pseudomonadati; phylum Bacteroidota; class Flavobacteriia; order Flavobacteriales; family Flavobacteriaceae; genus Formosa; species Formosa undariae. Next base: position 125,949 of record NZ_JBHMEZ010000031.1, read on the forward strand.
ACGTAACAACAAACCATAATCGTAAAAATTATTATGCGAGCTACGACGATGCGTATCTATTTGGTGTCACAGATTATGTGATTTCAAGCAATAACAGTACATTATCTTTATTTGAAACTATTCAAGATCATATTGCAGGTACAACCACTTTATCTGCATCAGAATTAGAATCATTAATCACCGATATTACTATTAATAGTTCATTATTTACGGACGATTCCGATGTTATAGAAACAGCTTTAGAAACCATTGCATTATACGAAGCGAAATTTGGAGGATTATTCACAGCAAACAGCTCATCGAAAGGTGGCTTTAGTAGAACAGCTTCAGGTTACGAACTAGAAAATTTAATGCTTGCAATAATGCAACCAATTATAGACTACTCGTACACCACAGAGAACCTAACTAACTATCCAACTTTATTCGAAAACACACTTTTTGAAACCTCTTCTTATTTCCCAGGAGCCGTAGCACAGCCAGCTGATCCTACAGAAAGTTTTACTATTCAGATAAACGGAATTCACGTTAGAAAACCAGGTACACAATCTAATTACGAAACCGAAGATGCTAGACGACCAACTGGAACATATTTAGCACCAGGAAGCGTGGCGACAGTTACCGTTCCATCATCATTAGTGGGTATAGGGGCTTCTATCTTAGTGGGTGCACATACTTGGGATTTGACCAAAAAATCAGATATCAAACGAATGGATCGTGTTACAACAAAATACGAAATAAACAGTACAACAGTTAAAATTGCAAATCCA
>NZ_JBHMEZ010000032.1:0-352617 GCF_042427615.1 Formosa undariae
CTGTACTCAAATGCGATTCTACTTTTTTTAGGAAGCAAGGTAATTTTATACATTAACCATGTTTCAAATTCTGCCGAAATAAAGGTGCATTCGACATCATTTTTATCCTGACACGGTGCAATACTATCGTGAAGGGTTTTAATAGACTCAGATTTTCTAATATAATCAATACAACGATTGCGTACCATAAAAGACAAGTACGCCGATAAGTTGTTTATTTTTTCTGTGTTATCTCTTTTTTCCCAAAGCTTTATAAAACAATCCTGAACAAGACTTTGCGCCTTATCCATATCGTTTACATAACCGTTAGCTTTAAAACATAGGCCTTCATAATATTTACGAAAAACAAAGTTGAAAGCTTGTTCGCTTCCATTCTGAAGTTCGGTTAATAAAAATGCGTCCGAAGTAAACCTATTATTTATCATAAGAGAACTATTATAGTTATTGATTAAATTATACTTTGCCTCACTTTAAACCAACCGTTACTCAAATCACCATTACATTCGTCAATTAAAATTTGCTTTAATTGCTCTGCCTTCTCTTTATTTGAATCGATTATATTGTGTTCCTCTTTATAATCATCTCGTAAATTATACAGCTGAAATATATTGTCTTTAGCATAATGTCTTAACTTCCATCCTTCTTTTGTTACAATTGAAGGTCCGAAAAACGAAGAGTAAACCACATAGTCGTGAGCCTCACCTTCGCTACCTAATAAGTTAGGCAAATACGAAATTCCATCTTTATCTTCTGGTAACGAGAAACCTGTTAAATCGGCAAAAGTCGCCATTAAATCGTAATTAGCAACGAGCTGATTAGACGTTACACCTGCCTTAATTTTTCCTGGCCAACGTGCGATAAGAGGCACTCTTACTCCGCCTTCCCAATTGGTACGTTTTAAACCTGCCATACCATCGTTACCATCAAAGACATCTCCAGCGATATCACTATAATATTTTGTATTTATTTCATCGAAAGCCTCTCCTGTTTGCATATTTCTAGTAGGCTTAACAATACGTCCTTCTTCCGTATAATATATTTCGTGTCCGTTATCTCCTGTAAATATGACTATAGTATTATCATCTATCCCTAAGGTTTTCAATTCATCCATAATAATACCTACATGATCGTCGAGCATTTTAACCATAGATGCATATTCTTTCTCAATTTGAGTCAGTCTCTCGTCGTTTTTATACTCTTCGGCCACTTCAGGAATAGACACAGGACCATGAGGCAACTGTGTTGGATGATAAAGAAAAAATGGCTTATCCTTATTCTCTCTTATAAACCCAAGTATTTTTTCTAAGAATATATTTTGAGAATACTGCGCTTTCCCTTCCATATCCCATCTATCAGCAAAAGCTTTCTCGGTTTCACGTTCTATTGTTTTCCCACTATCGGCTCTTGTATTTCCTTCAATATTGACTAAATTACCATTTTCAAATAGAAAAGGCGGATAAAAACCATGACATCTTACATGGTCTAAGAAACCATAGTAATAATCCCAACCATGGCGTTTCATATCGCGATCTGAAACCGAAAATCCCCATTCAAGCTTTCCAACTTCCCCTGTTACATATCCAGACTCTTTAAAAACTTGCGGAAGAAACACTTCATCGTCTCCAATTGGACCCGTTTTTTCATTTAATCGCGTTTCAATTTCTTCTTGAGTCATTTTACCTGAAGATATATTTTTATAAATACCCCCACTTGTAAGTTTCCAACGATCTCCATGCACATCGTGATACCCTGTTATAAGACTTGCTCTAGCTGGTGCACAAAACATAACACCATAAGCATTCTCATATCGCATCCCTTCGTGCGCTAATTTATCTATGTTAGGTGTTTTTATTATTTTCTGACCTTCGACAGAAAGCAACCCACGACCTAAATCATCGGCATATATAAGTATTACGTTTGGCTTACTTGTATCCTTTAAAATGACTTCTTTTTTCTCAGAACCACAACTTGTTAGTATTATCCCTAACAACATTAATACAATACAATTTTTCACTACCATATAATTAGCTAATTTTAAAAACCTTAAAACAAATATGCTTTTCAAATAAGATTTTAGAATTCTTAATACAATCTTAACGCTCTAAAGATATTAAAACTACATTAATATAATGAAATAATAATACAACAAATTGTTAAACATAATTTCAACTAACTGAAAAACAACTATTTATAGTTAGTTAAATACAAAATACATGAAATTATAAATGTAATTTAATTGTAAATATAAAATAAATGGCATACTTTTAAATATTATATTTAAAAGTATGCCATAACTACTAAACCATTTTCATGTTAAAACGAGTTGCTTATCTTTCAATGATTCTAACTTTTTCTGTTTTTTGTACATTTTCATGTGCTGACGAAAAAAAAGAACTTACCGCCTCAAAATCAACCTCTCCAAGACCAAACATTCTATTTATTCCTGTAGACGATTTACGTCCAGAATTAGGAGCTTACGGAAACACCTCTATAAAAACACCAAACATAGATGCCTTGGCAAAAGATGGCGTGGTATTCACTAGAGCATATTGCCAACAAGCGGTATGCAATCCTTCTCGCGCAAGTTTACTTACAGGTTTGCGTCCAGACGCGATTCAGGTTTGGGATTTAGCAACAAAGTTCAGAAACAACGTTCCCGATGTTGTCACACTACCTCAATACTTTAAACAAAATGGTTATACGACTATAGGTATAGGAAAAACGTTTCATAACGATATTCCTGATTACTTATCATGGACAGAAAGACTTCATCTTAAAGGATTCCCTTACGATCCAGATGCTGTTTACGCAGATGATGTAAATCTAAAATTATTAGAAGCTAAAAAACAAGAAATAATAGCGCAGGGTAAAAACAGAATTGATCCTTTGGGCGAATGGTATCTAAAGGCTAATGCTACAGAAGGTCCAGATGTAGAAGACGATGCTTATTACGACGGAGCACAAACCACTTACGCTATAAAAAGATTACAAAAATTAGCAGCTACAAAGGAGCCGTTTTTTCTATCGGTAGGTTACTACAAACCGCACTTACCTTTTAATGCTCCTAAAAAATATTGGGATTTATACGACAGAGATTCTATACCGTTAGCCACAAACCAATACCCTCCAATAGATAGTCCAGACTTTACAGTTCATGGCGATCAAGAATTAAGAAACTACGACGATAGTCATGATTTACCGCTCTCTTCTGAAAAACCTTGGAGCGAGGACAAACAGCGAGAAGTAAAACACGGATACTATGCTAGTGTATCTTACACAGACGCTCAGATAGGAAAACTAATAGACGAACTAAAACGTCTAGACTTAATGGACAATACAATTATTGTACTTTGGGGAGACCACGGTTATAAATTAGGAGAACACAATAGCTGGAGTAAAATGTCTAATTACGATATCGATGCCCATGTCCCTATGATAATGAGTGGAGCAAAAATAAAAGCAAAAGGGCGTAAAACAAATGCATTAACAGAACTCGTAGATATTTATCCTTCACTTTGCGAGATGGCAGGATTAGCAATTCCCGAGAATTTACAAGGCACAAGTTTTGTTCCTTTATTAGAGAATCCAAATGCTAAATGGAAGGAAGCAGCTTACAGTCAGTATTTATTAGGAAGATTCGGTACTGCCGAAACCAGAAAAAAAGAACGTATGGGCTATTCTGTAAGAACAGATAAATACAGATATATAGAATGGTATGATTGGGATAAAGACTTAAAAAAGAGAGGCGACTATATAGCTAGCGAACTTTTTGATCACGATACAGATCCTCAGGAAAATCAGAATTTAGCCAATATTCAGGATAACTCGAACACCATAAAAGAACTCTCTAAACTCTTAGACAAAAATTTTAAACATTAAAAGATTTAGCCAATCATGATACTTTTCTCACAACACATAGGGTAACAAGCATTTATAACCGTCCTAAACGTATAACACCTCTTTATCGAAATTTTTTAATATGCAAATACAACTACTTTCTAAAAATGCATTGTTATTAATAACAGTAGCGTTATTTTACATTAGCACATCTGCGCAAACTTCAAAAAAACCTAATGTCGTATTCTTTTTAGTCGATGATTTAGGCTGGATGGACATCGCCGCAAATGGTAGTAAATTTTACGAAACACCTAATATAGATCAATTAGCAAAGGATGGTGTTCGTTTTACACAAGCTTACGTTCCCTCTCCTATTTGCTCTCCTGCAAGAGCTTCAATTTTAACAGGAAAAAATCCTGCTAGGATTAATCTAACGCAATGGATTGGAGGTCCAGGAAATCCGGATTACGTAAGAAATTTACCTCTTGAAGAAGTTGTGTTCCCAGAATTACTACAAGATGCTGGTTACAAAACTATTTTCTTAGGAAAATGGCATCTAAGTAACACAGAAGGTGGAGAAAAATATTGGCCAAACAATCAAGGTTTCGATATAAATATTGCTGGACACCACAGGGGTGGACTTTATATTAAAAACAAATATTTTTCACCTTGGGACATTCCAAATTTAGAAAATGGTCCTGAAGGCGAATACATGACTGACCGTCTGGCTAACGAAGCCGTCGGTTTTATTGATAAAAATAATAAGAATCCGTTCTTACTTTACTTTTCTTTTTATTCTGTTCACGCACCCTTTGATGCACCAGAAGATCGTATAGAAAAATTTAACAAAAAGAAAGACGCTTTAGCACTAACAGACGCAGACCGATTTGCAGAAGAAACGGACGCAGAAAAACCTTTTAAATACAGAACACAACAAGATCATCCAACCTACGCGGCAATGGTTAAATCTATGGATATGGCTGTAGGTAAAGTTTTAGATAAACTAAAAGAAAAAAACATAGCGGATAATACAGTTGTTGTATTCTTTTCAGACAATGGAGGTTTATCGACTTCGGAAGGAACTCCAACTTCCAATGCACCATTACGTGCAGGAAAAGGTTGGTTATACGAAGGCGGAATAAGAGAGCCTGCTATTATAAAATGGCCAGGAGTTGCTAAAGCAGGAACTGTGTCTGACGCGCTTATTTCAGGCATGGACTTCTACCCTACAATCTTAGAAATGACAGGTCAGCCACTACGTCCAGATTTACATATAGACGGAAAAAGCTTGGTTCCTTTACTTAAAAATGAATCTAAGAAAGTCCATGACGTGCTCTATTTTCACTATCCACATATATCCAATCAAAAAGGAGGACCTAGTAGCGCAATTAGAGATGGCGATTACAAATTAATAGTGTTCTTAAACGACAACAAATTCGAGTTATATAATATTAAAAATGATATTGGAGAGCGACATAATTTAGCTTCAGAATTACCAGAAATGACAAATCATTTATATAAAAAACTATATGACTGGTGGGATGAGGTTGATGCTAAATTCCCAAAAGAATTTGTAAAAAAAGCACCCATAAAATAAATAAAATAATCGTATCAATATAAAGCATACCCCTAATGAAACTTATAAAAAATACATTTCTATTACTCTTTACATTATTTATTTCCTTTGCCCACGCCCAAGAAGCCGAAAAAATTCGAGTGGCTTGTATAGGTAACAGTATTACATTTGGATACGGGATTAAAGACCGGATTAAAAATGCATACCCTGCCCAACTACAACGTATGTTAGGCGATAATTATGAAGTTAAAAATTTCGGAATAAGTGGTCGCACCTTATTATCTAAAGGAAACTCACCATACATCACAACAGGTGCTTATAAACAAGCTTTAGACTACAACCCAAACATTATTTTAATTAAGTTGGGTACTAACGATAGTAAAGCGTTTAACTGGGTTTACAAAGATGAATTTAACAGCGACTACGTTAAGCTTATTAAGACCTTTCAAAGTTTAGAATCTAAACCAACAATATACCTATGTAAAGCGGCTCCTGTTTATAAAAGAGGACGAAAAATTAGCGCAGATATTGTTGAAAAGGAAATAAACCCTAGAATTGAAGCCATTGCAAAAAGTCAAAATTTAGAAATCATTGACTTATTTACGCCTATGTTAGGAAAAGGGGATTTATTCCCTGATGCCATTCATCCAAATGGTGAAGGTGCTGGCGAATTAGCAAAATTGGTTTACACAGCTCTTACAGGAAAAGAAGCTGTACTGGTAGACCAAAATTTCCCTGGAAAGAAAACAGATTGGAAAGGTTTTACAAAATATACTTTTGAGTACAACAATAAAGAAGCTTTTGTTCTTGAACCTAAAAAAGCATTAGCAGGAAAACCTTGGGTATGGAGAGCACGTTTTCCTTGGTGGCATACAGAAATGGATGAAATTTTACTAGAAGAAGGATACCATATTGCCTACATAAATACAGATAACCAATTTGGTAGCCCAAAAGCAGTAAAAGCTTGGGATAGTTTTTACAAATACTTAATCCGCTCTCACGACTTTAGTAAAAAAGTAGCTTTAGAAGGTGTCAGCCGAGGTGGATTATTTGTTTACAACTGGGCTAAAAAGAATCCAGAACTTGTAAGCTGTATTTATACTGAAGCTCCAGTTATAGATTTTAAAAGTTGGCCAGGTGGTTATGGAACAGGTATTGGTTCTGAAAAAAACTGGAACATCCTAAAAAAGGAATATGGTTTTAAATCAGATGCAGAAGCAAAAAAATATGCAAATTCACCAATGGATAATCTTGAAGTTTTAGCAAAGGCTAAAATTCCCGTAATGCATATGATTAGTTTAACAGATTCTGTAGTTCCTCCAAAAGAAAACACCTTCCCTTTTATAAACAAATATTTAGAATTAGGAGGAAATGCTACCGTAATTACATGTACCGAAGGGAAACAAACTTTACACGGACACCACTTCCCTATTGAAACACCACAAATAGGTGCCGATTTTATAATATACAATACAAAAAAAGAGACGACTTCTTTAAATTCGTCAGTCTACCATAAGTTACGAGCTGGATTACAAAACAGTAAAATAAAATTTGAACGCGAAAAAACCGGTAGAGTCGCCTTTTTAGGAGGCTCTATTACTTTTAATGGCGGTTGGAGAGATAGCATTACGGATTACCTTAAAGCTAAATTCCCTGAAACTAAATTCGAATTTATAGCCGCAGGTGTGCCATCTACAGGAAGTACTCCTGCTGCATTTAGAATGGAACAAGACGTTTTTAAGGACGGCCCAATTGATTTACTTTTTGAAGAAGCTGCGGTAAACGACGGGACTAACGGAAGAACCAAAGAAGAACAAATACGAGCTATGGAAGGTATTGTACGCCATGCACGTTACCTGAATCCTGCAACCGATATCGTTATCATGCACTTTGTAGATCCAGGAAAAATGAAATCGTATCGCAATGGCATAATTCCAGACGTGATACAAAACCACGAAAAAGTTGCAGCGCATTATAATATTCCAACAATAAACCTTGCTAAAGAAGTCACCGATCGTATAGATGCAGGAGAATTTAGCTGGGCAAAAGATTTTAAGAACTTACACCCTTCACCTTTCGGACAAGGTATTTATGCACATTCTATGTTAAGCTTGTTAGAAATGGCTTGGACAAGACCAATCGCGGAAGACGATAAAATTGGCAGCTACCCGTTACCAGACCCTTTAGATCAATTAAATTACGACAAAGGAGAGCTAGTAGATATTCATACCGCAAAGTTAAGTGGAAACTGGCATATTGTAGAAAACTGGAAACCAGAAGACGGAAAAGCAACGAGACCTAACTATGTAGATGTTCCGTTATTAGTCGGAGACGAAATAAACAAAGGAAAAGCAACATTTACTTTTACAGGTAATACTGTAGGAATAGCTGTTGTGGCTGGTCCAGATTCTGGAACTATAGAATATCGTATCGATGGCGGAGATTGGCAAACACTAGACTTGCTAACCAACTGGAGCAGAAGTCTGCATTTACCTTGGTTTTTTACGCTAGCTAGCGGATTAGAACACACGAAACATAAATTACAGATTAAAATAGCAGAAAACATAGACCCTTCAAAGAGAATAGGAAATGCTTGTAGAATTCGCTATTTCTATATCAATAAATAAAACAGCACAATTACAGATCTTCACTATGAACACACAAATTAATTCCTGTTTCAAAAACAGTTTTTTCTTCCTAATCACGTTATTTTTTGCTCTAAAAGCAAGTGCTCAAGAACCTATTAAGGTTTTCATTTTGGCAGGGCAATCGAATATGCAAGGCCATGGTGAAATGGAAAAAGGAGAAAAAGGAAATCTTAACTGGGTTGTTAATAACGATAAAACAGGGAAATACAAAAACCTACGCGATGCCAATGGCGAGTGGGCAAAAAGAGACGATGTTTATATTCACGCAACCGATAAGTTCGATTCTATAAAATCAGGAAAATTAAGTGCTGGATATGGGGCTTATGCCACAACTATAGGTCCAGAATTAGAATTTGGAAGAGTTGTAGGAGATCAATACGGCAACAAAGTATTACTTATTAAAACCACTTGGGGAGGAAAAAGTATAAATGTAGATTTTCGTCCACCAAGTTCTGTGAGCGATAGTGGGTATGTATCATTACCTTCAAAACCAAAAGATACCGGATATTATTATGTAAAAATGTTATCTAACATTTACGAAGTATTAGACAATCTTCACGATTATGTTCCAGATTACAACGGAGAAGGTTACGAAATTTCAGGATTTGCATGGCACCAAGGTTGGAACGACCGCGTTAACAAAGAAGCAAATAAAGCTTACGAAGAGAATTTAGTTCATTTAATAAAAGATGTACGTTCAGATCTAGGCACACCTACACTTCCTTTTGTAATTGCTACTACAGGAATGAAAGGCTGGGAAGATAAAGATCCTAGAGCACTTTCTATAATGAATGCACAATTAGCCATGGCAAATTATCCTGAATTTAAGGACAATGTATCTGTTGTAGACACTAGAGATTTCTATAAAGAAAGAGCAGATTCTCCTGCAAATCAATTTTACCACTGGAATAGAAACGCAGAATCTTACTTACTTATAGGAGAAAGTTTAGGTAAAGCGATGGTCGACTTAAAAGCAAAACAAACAGCAAGCAACGTTATTCAACCAATAAGAAATGTAGCACGTTACGATAGTGATTTCTTAACACCAACACCACCGGTAGGATGGAATAGTTGGAATGCTTTTGAAAAAGATATCGATGAAAATAAAATAAAGCAGATTGCAGATATAATGGTGAGTTCTGGAATGCGAGATGCTGGCTATAAATTCCTTGTATTAGATGATGCTTGGATGGCTGCAGAACGTAATGAAAACGGACAATTAGTAGCCGATTCTATAAAATTCCCTAATGGCATGAAGGCTGTAGGTGATTACATACATAGTAAAGGTCTTAAATATGGCATCTACGAATGCCGAGGCGATTTAACATGTCAGAATTTACCTGGTAGTTTTGAACATGAAGAGATAGACATGCAATCGTTCGCAGATTGGGGTGTAGACTATATTAAACTGGATGCGTGTTTTGCTAAGAAAAACGGAAGATTATCGAGTGAAGACTTTGATGTATACCACAAAGCTATCTTAAAAACAGGACGCCCTATGGTGCTTAGTATTTCAGATTTCGGAAGTGGAGCTTGGGCCTGGGGCGGTAAGAATTACGGTGAATTATGGCGTACTTCTGGGGATATATTCCCTAGAATTCAATCGGTTTATCGTTGTGCAGAAACCTCTGGAGGAAACGGTGCAATACACCCTGCATTTAACGGATTATGGCAATTTGCAGGTCCAGACAGCTGGAACGACCCAGACATGTTACAAGTTGGAAATCTAAAAAGTATTACTGAAGACAAAGTCCACTTTAGCTTGTGGAGTATTTTAGCAGCACCTATTATGGCAGGTAACGATCTTCGTGAAATGTCTGATGAGGTTAAAAATATAATCACCGCAAAAGAAGTACTTGCTATTAACCAAGATCCAAGAACACATCAAGGATACAGAGTTTATGAAAAAGATAGTATAGAAATATACAACAAACCTTTATCAGACGGAACAACTGCTGTGTTAATGCTTAATAAAGGTGAAAAAATAGCAGATATCACAGTCCTTTGGGAACAAATCGGATTAGCAGGAAAACAACCTGTAAGAGATTTATGGCTTGAAAAAGATTTAGGAGAATTTAATGAATCTTTCACTGCTAAAAAACTGGGGAAACACGAACACCTTTTAATTAAAGTAGGTACAATTGGAAGTCCGCTAGTCGCTGGACCAACACCCATTACAGAAGATAAGTATACGGTCTCTAAATCAGGTACAACCTATTTAAGTGATATTTATTATATGGCTAAAAAAGGAAATGCTCCAGTAGAAGATAAAACGTTCCACGGCGAAAAAATTAAAATCGGACGTAAAAAATTCAGTAAAGGATTAGGCGTTAAAAGTAATGCAGAAATGATGTATCGTCTTAACGGAAGAGCAGACCGTTTTCAAGCGACTGTACAAATGGACAGATCTTCTCCTAAAGATTCTATAGGACGTTTTCAAGTTATGGTAGAAGAAAAATTTGGAGGCCGCGTGTTATTTGACAGTGGAAAAATGAAAAGAGGAGATAAACCTGTTGAAATAGATATAGATGTAAAAGATTTAGAATTTATTTTATTGGATTTCTCTGGAAAAAAAGTATTTGGAAACTGGGGTGACCCGAAAGTTATAAGCAATAAATAATAAAACATAATTATGAAAAAGAGAGCTATTTTAATCCTTTTGTTCATTGTATCATCAATGTATTCTTTTGAAGGCTATTCTCAAGATCAACAAGAAGGTCCATTTACAAAACAAGAAAACAGATTAATTTGGGAAAACGAGGGACAATTATTCTGGATTGACGCTTTTGGAGAAAATGCATTGCGTTTCAGAAGCTCTAAGAGTCTAAGAATAACCGATGAAGATTGGAACTTACTCCCACAACCTAAAGCACAACTTGAAATAACTATTAGTCCTAAAAAAGCTACAGTTATTAACGGAGATATTCGTGCCGAAATTGAATCTAGAAATGGGCGTGTAACCTATTACAACAAAGAAGACGAAATCTTATTAAAAGAAGCAACACACCCACACCACTTACACTTTGCAAGACAGTTTGAAAGTAAAGGAAGTGATCATTTTGAATTAAAAGTAACTTTCGATGCCGATGCAGATGAGCACCTTTACGGAATGGGTCAATACACAAACGACCGCTTAGATTTAAAAGGAACCGTCTTAGAACTTGCTCAAAAAAATACTCAAATATCAATTCCGTTTTTACTTTCCACTAAAGGATACGGATTTATCTGGAACAATCCTGCGATTGGTAGAGCAGAATTATCGATGACGCACACTAGCTTTTACGCTGAGTATGCAAAACAAATAGATTATGTTATTTTCCCGGGAGATACGCCTGCTGATCTAGTAGAGCATTATGCAGATTTAACCGGTAAATCACCAAAAATGCCAGAATACGGAACCGGATTTTGGCAATCTAAATTAAGATATCACTCTCAAGAAGAATTATTAAATGTTGCCAGAGAATATAAAAAAAGAAACTTACCTATTTCTGTAATTGTAGCCGACTTTTACCACTGGCCTGTAACTGGAGACTGGAAGTTTAATTCAGAATTATGGCCAGATCCTAAAGCGATGGTCGAAGAATTAAGAAGTTTAGATATAGAACTTATGGTTTCTGTCTGGCCAACTTTAGCTGAAAAAAGTGAGAACTATAAATATTTCACAGAACATAATTTTACTATCCGTCCAGAATTAGGAAACAACTTATTCTTAAAAGCCAATGACGATTTAACGTTTGTAGATGTTACGTACCCAAAGGCTAGAAAAGCCATGTGGTCTAAGTTAAAAGAAAACTATTTCGACATGGGAATTCGCATGTTTTGGATGGATGAAGCAGAACCGGAAATTGAACCTTTAGAATACAAAAATATTAGATATTATAGAGGTAACGGTTTAGAAGTCTCTAACATTTACCCTTACAATTTTGCTCAGGCGATATACGAAGGCCAACAAGAAGGTGGACAAAAAGAAGTGATCAACTTAATTAGAAGCGGTTGGATTGGAAGTCAGAAATTCGGAACATTACTTTGGTCTGGAGATATTAGCGGAGACTTCCCTACACTAAGAAAACAAGTAAAAGCAGGATTAAACATAGGATTAGCAGGAATCCCATGGTGGAACACAGATATTGGAGGATTCTACGGTAGCTCTACATCAGAAGACTATAAGGAATTACTTATTCGTTGGTTTCAATTTGGTGCCTTTAGCCCAGTTATGAGAATGCACGGTGTAATAAGCCCTACAGTAAAATTAGAAGGTCAGATTACAAACTCAGGTTCACCTAACGAAGTTTGGAGTTTTGGAGATAAACCATACGAAATCATGTCTCGCTACCTAATCATCAGAGAAAAACTTCGTCCATACATTCAAAAGCATATGGATATCGCTTCAGAAAAAGGAACACCCCTAATGAGACCTTTATTCTACGATTTCCCTAATGATGATGCCACCTATACAATAGATGACGAATACATGTTTGGACCAGACATTTTAGTTGCTCCAGTTTTAGAAGCTAAAGCAAAATCTAGATCTATTTACTTACCTGAAGGTTCTAAATGGAAAGATGTACACAGCGGAAAAACCTATAAAGGCGGACAAACTATTACATACAAAGTATCGATAGAAGACATTCCGTTATTTACAAGAAATGGATATACCCTAAAACTTAAATAATAAATAGATTAAAATCATATGAAACTATCACCAAAATTAATTGGGGTTTTAATGCTGTGTGGGTTAACATTCACTGTGTTCAGTTGTCAGAATTTATCATCCAAAAAAACAGTGAAAAATTCACCAGAAGTATCAACGACTGGATTCAATTTAGACAATGCATCTTGGATTACATATGAAAGACCTTTACCAGAAAAAGATTCTTTATTTTATTTAAACCACCCTGCCCCTATCTTTAGAAAGGAATTCAATTCTAAAGAAAGCATAAAAAAAGCAACACTATATATTACTGCTGCAGGTTATTATGAAGCCACAATAAACGGGGAAAGAATAGGAAAAAACATACTAGATCCTGCGTGGACAGATTTTAGTAAGCGCATTTTTGTTTCTGAATATGATATTACATCTCAGATAAACGAAAACGAAAACTGTTTAGGTGTTACTTTAGGAAATGGTTTCTACAATCCGCTTCCTCTAAGAAAATGGGGACGAAGAAATTTAAGAACCGATCTTACCGTTGGAAAACCTACTGTAATTGCTAAATTAATAATTGAGTACACAAACGGTGAAACGGAAGAAATTGCAACCGACGACACTTGGAAATACAGCTATGGTGCCATTCAAAAAAACAGTGTTTACATTGGAGTTGCTTATGATGCAACTAAAGAAATAAATGGATGGAAGACTAATGGTTTTGATGATTCTAAATGGTCTACTGCTATTATTGATAATGGACCTGGAGGCGATTTACAAAAAGCATTCTTTCCACCAGTTCAAATCACAAAAACTTTAACGCCTACCGCCATTACATCTCCAGAGAAAGAGGTTTATATTGTAGATATGGGTGTGAATTTTACAGGAACATTTAAAATGAAAATGACTGGTAAAAAAGGAGACACTATTAATTATAGATTTGGTGAACGCATTTATGATGATGGATCATTAAATCCAATGACAACCGTTATTGGTCAGATTAAAAGAAAGGGCGCAGGTGGCCCAGGTGCACCAGACATTGCATGGCAAACCGATAGTTATGTTATGGGTGATTCTGAAGCATGGTTCCAACCTCCTTTTACATATCACGTTTACAGATATATCGAAATTTCAGGTTTAAAAGAAAAACCAAAAACAGAAGATATACAAGGTCTTATGTTTCATACTAATGTTGAAAATGAAAATACCTTCAGCAGTTCATCGGACTTACTTAACAGCATTCAGGAAATTTCAGAACGGTCATTCTTAACCAACCTTATTAGTGTACAATCAGATTGTGCTGCTCGTGAAAAATTCGGTTACGGAGGTGATTTAAATGCCACAAGCGAAGCTTATATAAATAACTTCGACATGAAAGGTATCTATCGTAAAACGGTATATGACTGGGTAGATGCCATGAAAGATTCTACGTTTGTAGATACAGCGCCTTTTACTGGTGTTGAATATTGTGGGATTAGCTGGGAATCTGCTTATTTAACGACACAGTATTACCTATACCTTTATTATAATGATACAGATTTTGTAAAAGAAATGTATGAGAAAAATAATAAATGGATGGATAAAGTTGCTAGAATTCACCCAGACGGCATGGTAAATAAAGGACTAAGCGATCACGAATCTTTACTACCTGTACCCGTACAATTAATAGGAACCTCTCACTACATGCAATGTGCCGAAATCATGGAAACATTTGCAAAAGTGATGAACGACAAAGACAATGAATTAAAATACAGACAACTTGCGGACCATTTAAGAACACTTGTTAAAAATGAATTCTGGGATAAACCTGTAAAGACTAAAATTAATCGTCAGACTTTATTCTCTACACTACTTTACCACAATATAGTACCTACAGAAGAGTTGGAAGCAGCTAAAGACTCATTACAAAATGCTATTAACAACGGACCTTCTGGACATTTAAACACAGGTATATTTGGTACTAAATATGCTTTAGAGGCGGTTTCTAAAAACATTTCTCCAGATACTGTTTTCGATATCGTTAATAGTAAAGCATACCCAGGATGGGGCTTTATGGTAGCTAATGGAGCGACAACTATTTGGGAAACTTGGAAAGAAAGCGAAGGTACATTTTCTAACAATCACCCGATGTTTGGATCGGTTTCAGAATGGTTTTACAGATGGTTAGGTGGTATTCAGCCAGATCCTAAGCATCCTGGTTTCAAAAAATTTATTTTGACGCCTTCAACACCAGAGGGATTAGAATTTGTTAATACGAAATATAACTCTCCATTTGGAACTATAGTTTCTAATTGGAAAAAACTGACCTCAACCTCTTACGAGTATACGTTTGCTATTCCTTCCGAAAGTAGTGCACAAGTTAACTTGACTCTTAATCCTTCCCAAGACATTAAAATCTTAAAAGACGGTGAAGTATTTAATCAAGAAACAAAATCAGGTCAGTTTGATTTGGAAGCAGGTAATTACAAAATTGTAATTGCAGATAAATAAAAAACACTTAATGAGATTACTTCTTATAAATATTCTAATCGTGCTTGGACCTTTTCTAAATGTTCAAGCACAAGATTATACCGAAGTCAAAGCAAAATTTGAGCACAACTTACACAAACCTGTAAACATTCAGAAGTTAGGCGATGGTCATTATTTTATAGATTTCGGCAAGGCATATTTCGGAACAATTTCTTTAAAACCCAATGCATCTCAAAAGGACTCCGTTGTTTTTCACTTGGCAGAGCAGCTTTCGACAGAGCACACTGTTAACAGAAAACCAAAAGGAACCATAAGATACCAAAGGGTTATGTTACCGAATCTAAATAAAGGAGACGCAACAGATCTTATACTACCAAAAGTTATAGGTAACACTAAACCTGAAGCCATAGCACTTCCAGAATCATTTGGAGTGATTATGCCATTTAGATATTGTGAGATAGAGAACTTAAAAATCCCGATAGACGACCTTATAATCCATCAGAAGGTCGTGCATTACAAGTTCAATGACGAGGCTAGTTATTTCACGTCTTCAGACACTATACTTAACCAAATTTGGGACATCTGCAAGCACACCATTAAAGCCACTAGTTTTGCGGGCTATTATGTAGATGGAGATAGAGAACGCATTCCTTATGAAGCCGACGCGTATATCAATCAACTTAGTCATTATGCTTTCGACAATGAATATTCTTTAGCGAGAAGAACTAACGAATATTTTATTTCTACCCCTACATGGCCTACCGAATGGATACTTCATACGGCTAAAATGTTTTATTACGATTATTTGTACACAGGAGATACCGAATCGATTAGTAAATTTTACAATAAGCTAAAAGATAAAACGCTCATCGAATTGGCTAGAGAAGATGGCTTAATTACGACCGACAATGAAAAGTTGAATAAGGAATTAATGACGCAACTGGGGTTTGAAAACAGAAAGAAAATTAGAGATATTGTAGATTGGCCAATGTCGGAACGTGACGGTTACGAGATGAAAGCGATAAATACCGTAGTCAATGCGTTTTATTTTGAAAACCTTATAATGATGTCTCGCATAGCCGAAGCCTTAGATAAAAAGGAAGACGTTCTGTTTTTTAAAGAAAAAGCAAACCAAGTAAAAGTCCTTATTAACGACAAATTGTTCGATAAATCTACAGGACTGTATATAGATGGTGAAAATTCTAGCCACTCCTCGCTTCACGCAAACATGTTTCCTTTAGCATTCGGAATAGTGCCAGAAGCACGCAAGGAAGCCGTCATTACATTTATTAAATCTAAAGGGATGGCGTGTAGTGTTTACGCGGCTCAATATTTATTAGAAGGTTTATATAAATCGAATGAAGCAGAATATGCTAAACAATTAATTACGGCTACAGACCACGACAGAACGTGGTGGAATATGATTAAAACTGGATCGACCATGACTTTGGAAGCTTGGGATATTAAATACAAACCAAATCTAGATTGGAATCATGCTTGGGGGACAGCGCCAGGGAATATAATTACAAGAGATTTATGGGGTATTAAGCCTATAACTCCTGGTTTCGAAATGGCAGAAATCTATCCTCAATTAGACAATCTTAGTTTTTCAGAAATTAAAGCACCTACTATTAAAGGTCCGATTACAGCAAAATTCAAAAAGATAGACGATCATAATTCTGAATATGAAATTGAACTACCTAAATCCATGAACGGACAGTTTAGAATTCCTTCTGGAAACTGGAAATCTATAAAACATAACGGCGTAGTAATACATAAAAAAACCAAATTAAAGCTTAGCGAAGGACGTAATACGATTACACTAAAAAAGTAATTTACTTACCTATAACCCAGCTGTAAAATTTTATTCGCTACTGAGACACCAAAAATAAAACCAATGATATTTAACTCTTCACATAACTTATTAACTATGAAGCATATTCTATTTTCCTTCTTTTTCATTTCATTTTTAAATGTATCAGGTCAAGAACACGTTTTTCCAGGTGCAGATGAAAGAACACCTTCGAAAGCACAATACTTTAGTTGGATTAACAACACGAACGAAGGTCCTACAGAAGAACATACGGCAATAAATCTAGACTTCTTTGGATGGTTAAAAAGTGAATATGGGATGCAATTAGATATCTACGCAATGGATGCTGGTGCAATTGATGGTAAGAATTTTTATGGAAGTATTTATTCCGAACGCTTTAAAAAGCAATTTCCTAATGGGTTCGATCCTATTTATGAGCAAGCCAAAGCGCTTGATATTAGATTAGGTGTTTGGGGTGGACCTGACGGATTTGGAGATACGCCAGAAGAAGAAAAAGCACGTATAGCCGAAATGGTAAAATTGTGTAGAGATTATGATTTTGCACTTTTTAAATTTGATGCTGTTTGCGGACCATTACGTCCTGAAAAAGAAGATGCTTTTATTGAGTTAATGAAACAATCTCGCGAACACAGCCCGGATTTAATTTTATTAAATCACCGTCTTGGTTTAGATAAGGCAAAACCTTACGCAACTACATTTTTATGGGGAGGTGCCGAAACCTATATAGATGTACATATGGCAAATACCATGACAGCGCCACACCATAGAGCTCAGGCCATGTCTAGAGGACTTGTACCAGACTTACAACGTTTAACAGAAGACCATGGTGTGTGTATTTCATCTTGTATCGATTTCTGGGAAGACGATTTAGTATTACAAGCTTTCAACAGAGCACTGATTCTTTCTCCAGAAGTCTATGGTAACCCTTGGTTATTAAACGACGCCGAATTTTCTAAACTGGCTTATATCTATAATTTACATAAAAAATATAGAGATATTCTTGTAGACGGTATGGTACTAGATAAAGCATACGGAGAACATGCCGTAACTAGAGGAGATGGTAAAACACAACTATTAAGCCTTCGAAATTTAAACTGGGAAGCAAAGTCTTTTTCTTTAACATTAAATGAA
Source organism: Formosa undariae (assembly GCF_042427615.1). Taxonomy (NCBI): domain Bacteria; kingdom Pseudomonadati; phylum Bacteroidota; class Flavobacteriia; order Flavobacteriales; family Flavobacteriaceae; genus Formosa; species Formosa undariae. The sequence goes on from NZ_JBHMEZ010000032.1 coordinate 18,141, forward strand.
GATATCGGACTTAAAGCCGACGGAGACATTACATTACTTCAAGTACATCCTACAGAAAAATTAATTGGTACATTTAAAAAAGGAGAAACTGTTCCTGTAGATGTATTACCTTTTAGATCTGCATTATTTATAGCCACTACAGAAGCCTACACAGATCCGCTTTTAGCGGGAACAGATTTCCAGACTATAAAAAATATTCCTGGCGAATCTATTGAAATTGAAATTCTTGGAATGCCAGGAACAACATCTAACATAAACATAGCAAATAGTGATTTATTTACCAATGCAAAAGTTGATGGTAAATCTATTCAGAAATTAGAAAAAGGCGGAAAATTAAAAGTCCGTTTCCCTGGAGACAAATTAAAAAATAATTACCACCGTAAACTAAATGCTTTTGAAGCAACATCTATCCCTGAAGATGTGACTACACTATATGAAGCTACCATATTTGCAGCAGACAACAATGCTTTAGAAGTACGTTCTTTAAAACGTTCTGGAGAAACTAAAATACCAGAAGTTAAAGCCGCTCGAGATGCATTTTTCGAACAAGATGCTTTTGTAAACCGTGGTGTTTGGGATAAAAATTTATTCGACGGGAATTTAGAAACTGGATTTTGGCGCAACCAAACATACCGTTTAGACACACGTATTGAAGGTGGCGCGTTTAGATTGGATCTAGGAAAAATCACATATTTAGATCAGCTTTTAATTACAGTTCCTAACGAATTTGGATTACAACCCTTACTTGTTGGTGAAGGAAATTTTGTTGAAATTTCTACTGACTTAATACACTGGGAAACCCTAACCTATATTGCAGAAAAACAAACCGAAATAAACATTGGTAAAGACGTAAGATACTTAAGATTTAAAGCCACATCACAACAAATCGTAGAAATTGAAGGTGTAGCTAAAGGAAAAAAAGTAGACAGAACGCAATGGAGAGCTTCCAACTTATTTGCACACCCGAGCAAGAAAAAAGCTCAAAAAGTATGGAAATCTAAAATCGTATTAGACGAGATCGCTCAAGGAAGTTACTTATGTGTGGCCATAAACGGGAAACACGGTATCGAAGGTGCTTATGCAGCGGCTAAAATAGGTGACACTTATATTGGCGCTCCTGATAGAGCATCGTCTTACCCTGCTAATAACTGGGAATTCATGACGTCTCGTAGAGATAACAATTACACCTATTATATTCCATTAGACCAATCGATGATCGGTCAAGAAATTGAAGTATTTACTATGGGTTACGATAAAGAAAACTTGGATTTAAATCCAGAATTATGGATTACAACACACCCTCAACCATGGGAAAAAATAACACTAACATTAGATAGAAAATAATAGCATCCCCTTAAAAACTTAAGCATGTACAACAAGTCCGTTTCAAACACCATTTTATTACTTCTTATATTTTGTATCACTCATATTGCTACAGCAGAAATAAAACTTCCTGCATTTTTTAGTAGCGAAATGGTTTTACAACAACAAACCGATGCCGCTATCTGGGGAACTGCGACCTCTCGTAAAACAGTAGAAATAACAACCTCTTGGAATGGAAAGACGTACACAACTAAAGCTGATAAAAATGGTCATTGGAAACTAAAAGTTGAAACGCCTAGTGCGGGTGGTCCTTACGACATTACTATTTCTGATGGCACACCGCTAACGCTTAGCAACGTATTAATAGGAGAAGTTTGGATCTGTTCTGGACAATCTAATATGGTAATGCCATTAAAAGGGTTTAGTAAACAACCGGTATTAGGGTCTAATAAAACCATTGCGACCTCAACGAATAATCAGATTCGATTATTCAAAGTAAGACAAAAAGCAAGCCTTGAACCACTAGATAATGTTTCTGGTAAATGGCTAGAATCTAAGCCAGAGCATGCTGCTAATTTTAGCGCTACAGCTTACCATTTTGGTAAAATGCTTCAAGAGGTATTACAGGTTCCTGTGGGACTAATTGTTACTGCTTGGGGAGGCACAAGAATAGAACCTTGGATAAGCGAAGACGGACTTAAAGACTTTGACTGGGTTCCTGAACCTGCTCTAGACGCTAAAGGTCGAGTAACCCATAGAATACCTACTACCCTTTTTAACGGCATGATAAATCCGCTAAAAGGTTTCACTATGAAAGGTGTGCTTTGGTACCAAGGTGAATCTAATGCTCCAGAACCAAAAAAATACGAAGCATTGATGCCCGGTCTAATTAACAACTGGCGTAAAGAATGGGCTATTGGAGATTTCCCTTTTTATTACGTACAAATAGCACCTCACGATTACAGCAACAAACCTGGCGTAAATTCAGCTTTACTTAGAGAAGCGCAATTAAAAGCTTCAACAAAAACGGTGAATACCGGAATGGTAAGTTTAATGGACGTAGGAGAAAAAAATATCATTCATCCAGCGCACAAACAATTAGGAGGCGAGCGTCTGGCATACCTAGCCCTAGCCAAAACTTACAACCTAAAAGGTATTGAATATTCTGGTCCTGTTTTAAAAGACATGAGTATTGAAGGTCCTGTTGTGCAACTTACATTCGACCATGCTAAAACGGGGCTAAACACCTTTGGTAAAGACTTTACTAATTTCAAAATTGCCGGTAAAGACAAACGTTTTTATCCTGCCCAAGTTTCAATAAATTGGAAAGGATTGGTTTTATTTTCAGCGTATGTTCCTAATCCTGTTGCAGTGCGTTATGCCTTCGAAGATTTCACTGTTGGAGAACTATTCAATACAGCAGGTTTACCTGCCTCGTCTTTTAGAACAGACGACTGGGAATTGGAGTAAACCATCTCACTATCACACTTGAATTACAATTATTACCACATTAAAATAAAGATTGATATGCTACATCATTTTAAAAAGTATTTGAGAACATTCTTTTCTTGTCACCTACTTTTAGCCGGTATGTTTATTTTAAACATCTCATGTAAAGACGCAAAGAAAGAAGATACGGCAGTTGTTACGAGTACCGTACCTACTAAAAAACCGAATATTCTTATTCTTTTAACCGATCAATGGCGCGCACAAGCCACAGGTTATGCTGGCGATCCGAATGTAAAAACGCCAAATCTAGATCGTTTAGCTTCAGAAAGCATCAATTTTACCAATGCCGTATCGGGCACCCCAGTTTGTACACCATTTAGAGCGGCACTACTAACAGGGCAACTACCTTTAACTACGGGTGTTTTTATGAACGATGTTCAGCTTAATCCAGATGCGCTTACTATGGCTAAGATATTTAGTGCGCATGATTATGATACGGGGTACATAGGAAAATGGCATTTAGACGGTCATGGTAGATTACAAAATGTACCACCAGGAGAAAGAAGACAAGGTTTCGAATTTTGGAATGGTAACGAGTGTACGCACGACTATAATCATTCTGTGTATTACGATAACGACAACCCTGATAGAAAAATATGGGAACGCTACGACACTTTCGATCAAACCGATGCTGCCTTACATTATATTAGCGACAGAAAAGCTATTGAAGATCCATTTCTTATGATTGTATCTTATGGTACACCACATGGTCCGTATCATACTGCTCCTAAAGAATATCGTGATCGCTTTGATCCAGAAAAAATTCAGCTTAGACAAAACGTTCCTGAAAAATCTCAAAAAAGAGCTAAAAAAGAATTGTCTGGTTACTACGCACATATTGAAGCTATAGACGATATGATTGGTAAAATCACGCAACAACTTAAAGATGATGGACAATGGGATAATACGATTATTCTATTCACTTCAGATCATGGAGATTTATTAGGATCGCACGGAGAATTAAAAAAGCAACAACCTTACGACGAATCTATTCGTGTACCTATGCTCTTAAAGCTACCTGCCGCAGCCAATTTAAAACCAAGCACCAAGAAAGTAGTGGTAAATTCTGAAGACCTATTACCTACCCTATTGGGATTAACAAATATAGAGATTCCGAACACTATTGAAGGAACAGATTTCAGTTCAATAATTAAGAATAACGAAGATTTAGATAATGCTGCACTTATAAGATCTATCCAACCTTTTGGTTCTTGGAATAAAAACCGAGGCGGAAGAGAATATAGAGGATTAAGAACACCTAGATATACATATACTCGTGATTTAAATGGGCCTTGGCTTTTATACGATAATCAAAAAGATCCGTACCAAGAAACTAATTTAATCGGGAATAAGGAGTATGCGACTATTCAATCTGAATTAGACACTAAACTTACACAACGATTAAAAACGAATAAAGATGAATTTCTGCCAGGCACGGAATACATTAAAAAATGGGGTTACACTGTAGATAAAACAGGGACTATACCTTATACGGAATAATTCCATTATAATTTTCTTTTAACAGAAACCAAAATATATTGTGTCCCTCATTAACACCTCTTGGAACGCAACCGCAAACTATTAAAATGTTTAATACATCCAAAATTATATCTCTCGCTTGTTACATTATATTCTTGGGATTCATTTCTCAGAACTTAAAAGCGCAAACAAAACCCAACGTTATCCTTATTGTAACGGACGACCAAGGTTTTGGAGATCTTGGGTATTATGGCAATCCGCATGTAAAAACACCAACCATAGATCGTTTTGCAAAAGAAAGCGTGCGATTTGATGAGTTTTTAGTATCGCCTGTATGCGCGCCAACTCGTGCTGCTTTAATGACAGGAAGATACACGCTAAGAACAGGAGTTCGTGACACCTATAGAGGTGGCGCAATAATGGCAACCGATGAAATTACTATTGCTGAAATTCTTAAAGATGCCGGTTATAAAACAGGTATGATAGGGAAATGGCATCTTGGAGACAACTACCCTTCTCGTCCGCAAGATCAAGGCTTCGATTTCACCTTAAATCATCTGTCCGGCGGATTAGGTCAAAATGGAGACTGGCCAAATGCACTAGAAGGTAATCAACGGTATTATGATCCCATTCTTTGGAAAAATGGAGAAATGGTAAAAACTAAAGGCTATTGCTCTGATGTATTTACAGATGAAGCGATCCATTTTGTTGAAGAAAACAAAGCAGATCCTTTTTTCCTATATTTATCTTTCAATGCACCACACGCCCCGCTTCAAGTACCTGACGCATATTACGACATGTACAAGGACATTGATCCTTCGAAAGGTTTTGATAATGACGACAGACCATTTCCTGTAATGAATGAACAGCTAAAAGAAAATGCTAGAAAAGTTTATGCTATGGTTTCTAATATAGACGATAACTTAAAAAGACTCTTCGAAACCTTAGATAGCATGGAAATAAGAGATAATACGTTGATTATTTTTATGACGGATAACGGTCATCAGCACGATCGTTATGCTGCAGGCATGAAAGGAAGAAAAGGTTATGTGTACGAAGGTGGTGTTCGAGTACCTAGTTTTTGGAGTCTTCCTTCTCAATTTAAAGGAAATCGCGATATTAAAACACCTACAGCACATTACGATATTTTACCTACGCTGGCAGAATTATGTAGTGCACAAATTCCTACAGATAGAGTTCTAGACGGAAAAAGTTTACTGCCTTTATTGAATAATGAAATGTCTAGCTTAGGAAATCGGACTTTTGCACGCAGTTGGGTTCGTGGCGGTCCGGAACAATACACCAATATCTCGATTAGAAAAGAACAATACAAACTGGTTGGAAATACAGAACGAAATGCAGATATTAATAGCTTTGAACTCTATAATATTATAGACGACCCATACGAACAAAAAAACATTGTATCGACTCACAACTCAGAAGCCCTACATTTAAAACAAGACATGGACATCTGGTTTAACGACATGATTTCTGAAAAGAATTTCACTAAAGATCACCCTGCAATTGTTGGAACAATACACGAGAACCCTTCTGTATTAAATATTAATGATGCTATTTTCACAGAAAACAAAGCGCAAAATCAAGATGTTGCCGGATGGGAAATAGAAGTTGCAGAAACGGGCTATTACGACATCAAAGTTCAATTATTTCAAAAAGAGATAAACACTATTAAAGTTGACTTAAAAATAGGATCTACTAAAATAACAAAAGATGTTGCATCCTTAAAAGACGGCATAATACATATGGATCACATAAAACTAGAAAAAGGTGTAGCTAGAATAACACCTTTTGTTACGGGAGAACAAGGCGCGTACATTAAACCGTTTTATGTAGAAATAGACTATCAATTTTAAAGACATGGATTCACGTTTTAAAAAGTAGTCACATTAAAAACATAGTCATCTTCTAAAATCACATAACAGATTTATTCTTCTAAAATTTAGCAGTGCCATTTCGGACTACTAAAATATCAAACAGTGTAATTAAATTATTCTAATAACACACACTACCATAAACATAAATTGATGAATGTTTAGGATATACAATCTGAATCTAATCGTATATCTCAGGCATAAAAAAAGGCACTCATTTAAAATGGTACCTTTTCAAAATTAAAAGTAAATGACCACCTAATCATTTAGATACTTTTCAATGATTTTAACTACAGGTTGAGAAAGCTGCTCATAACCTTCTTTAGTATAGTGCACATCTTTTGGTCCCGCGCCATGGTCCTTATGTATTTTCTTAGAAATCTTATTGATATCATTTACAGTCACTCCATATTTTTTCATGACTTTCTTAGCAACTTTATTATATGCTTTATCCGATTTCACGATACGTCCTAATTCACCTTCAGGAACGTAGGATGTTGTCACAAAAATAAGTTTAGCGTCTGTTTCTTTTAATCGCACGACTAAGGCCTCTAAGTTATGTTCATACTCTTCTAGTGTAAACGTTACTTTTCCATTCACTTTATCTCGATTACCCTGATTTTTAGATTCCGGATTTCTATAACACAAATCCCATAATCCCCAATTAAATTGAATGACATCCCACTTCTTGTCACCGATCCATTCATCGATCTGTTCTAAACCATAACCTGAATGTTGTGCATTTCCTTTATTATGTACTACGTTAGCTTTATCCTTTAAAGCTTTTCTTACAAAAGGTGTATACCCCAAAGAAATTGAATCTCCAATTATAAGAACATCTGGCAAAATATCGGTTGTTTTAAAAGAAGCTAACATTACAGCTAGGCAACCAATAAGAATTAATTTGTATTTCATAATAATAAATTAAAATTCATTAAAAAACTGGCAACATTTCTGTGCCAGTTTTATTTTTTTAATCTCTTACCAATTTGGATTTTGAATAAGAGCAGGGTTAGTAGTTAATTCGTTAGTTGGTAATGGTAATAAATAATCTCGACTAGCATCAAATCCATAAGCTCCCCCATTTAAATAATTAACAAAAGGATCTATAAACCCATCATTATCAACCATTAGACCAGGATACAGATCTTCAATATCTGAAGTATAAGTAGTTCCTAGAGGTCTGGTTCCTACAAACAATTTATGAGCTCTCCAACGCATTAGATCATCTAAACGATTACCTTCTCCAAACAACTCAACCACACGTTCTCTTCTAACTTCATATTGATAATCTGTTAAAGTATATCCATAATCTGGCCAATTGGGATCCTGAGTAATTGAAGCTAAATTAAGGTGAGGCATACCGACTCTATCACGTAATTTATTGATAGATATATCAACATCTGCTTGAGTTAAGATTCCCAACTCTGCTTTAGCTTCAGCAAATATTAAAAGAGCTTCAGCATAACGAAATATTATATAGCCAATGTCACTTGTTCTATGATTTTCTTGATCAGCTAAGATTTCTTTTGAACGCCATTTCTCTATAGAGTAACCAGTAGGGTTTCTTGTCATGTTAGGCGTATTAAAAGCTATATCATCACCATTTAAAGAAACATAATCTAAATCGCCTGGAGCCATTATTGTTTGTCCTAATCTAGGATCTCTATTCACTTGAATTTCGGACAAGGTAGCATCTCCAATAAAATTAGGACTTACTGATATTGGCATTCCATCAGACGCTAAGTAATTCTTAGTCATTTCTCGTGTCATACCTTGTAAGTTCGGTTGATTCCATAAAAAATTCTTAATATTGTAAGTCAAATAGTCATAATGTTTATATAACATTACCTCTGAGTGTCCATTATAATCAGTTTGAATAAAAAGGTCATAATAAGCCTCATCTGTATTTCCATCTGCAGTATACAATGAATAATTACCCGATTCAATAACATTATAAGCAGCTGCGTGAGCTTGCTCTAAAAACAGAGAACCATCTGTATCTCCTGCAAATTCAGTTCCTTCATGATATTTTTCCCATGTCCCCTCATAAAGAGCCACTCGTGCCTTAAATAAAGAAGCAATATCTCTATTTAAACGAGAATCTCCAACATCTGAAACTGTTTTCATATTAGCAATAGCCAAATCAAGATCACTTAATATAAAATTAACAACATCTGTTCTAGACTCCCTTCTTCCATATAATATATCATCATCATCGGTTTGAACAACTTTAGTTACTATCGGTAAGTCTCCAAATTGTGTTAGTAATTCAAAATAGAAATAAGCTCTAAAAAAATATCCTTCTCCTTTATAATGATCTATTAACTCTCCAGATTCGACTCTATCTACATTTTCTAAAAAATAATTTACAGATCGTATATTAGACCAGGTCCATCCTCCTCCAGTAGTTGGTAAATTACCAGTACCATCTAATCTATTTGTTGATGAAGTTCCAAACCATAATTGTGATTCACTAATTATATCGGTACCAATATCGTGAGAAGGTGCAGTCCCATCTCCTTCCCAACCGGGAAATTCACCATATAGGGTATTTAAATAAAGTTGTAAATCTCCCTCTGTTTTCCAAAAATCTTCATCAGATATCTCATCTAAAGGAGTTTTGTCTAATAAGTCATCTGAACATGAATTAAAAAACATTGATCCAATAATAATTATAACTATATAATATATTCTTTTCATTATTTTTTTTTTTAAAAGTTAACATTTAGTCCCAATGAAAACACTTGACTTAATGGGTATTGATCACCAACACGTGTTTGTCTTCCACTAAATGCTTCTGGATCGAAAATCATTAAATCTGTAAATGTCAATAAATTCTCTCCTGATAGATAAATCCTAGCTTTAGATATTTTTATTTTATCACTTACTCCTTTAGGTAATGTGAACCCAATTTGTGCATTTTTAAGCCTAACATATGCTCCATTTTGTAAATATCGAGTAGTTGGCAAACCATAATTTTTTTCATTTTGTCCTGTATATTGACTATAGGCATTAGGGAAATAACCATCAGGATTTGCTCCTAAAGGACTAGTCTCATCCCTCCAAAAATCTAAATGTTCTGTATAAACATTAGCATGCAATGGTCCATTAGCAGGTCCTCTGAAGGTACCTAATCCTCTAAGGTCTAAATCTCTTTTACCGACCCCTTGTACTAGAAAAGAAACATCAAACCCTTTATAACCAGCATTAAAGGTGAACCCGAACTGATATCTGGGAGTATTGTTTCCTATTACTTTTTTATCACCAGGATTATCTTTAGTATTATCCCCAATATCAAGAACATTATTGTTATTTTGATCCAAATACCTTACATCTCCCGGAAGCCATTCTCCTGAATACAAATAGGATTGATCTACAGTCCAATCATCTACTTCTGCAACAGACTGAAAAAGTCCAGAAGTCTCTAATCCCCATATTTCTCCTATATCCATACCCTCGTAATATGTTGTTAAAATATTGGTTGGGTTATTGTATTGTGTAATCTTACTTTTATAATCAGATAATGCCCCTGTTATACCATAATTAAAATCGCCCGAAGTATTTTGCCATGACAACTCTAACTCCCAACCTCGTGTTGTAATTTCTCCTGCATTTACTTTAGGAACTTCTGCTCCCAAAATAACAGGTAGAACTTGTCCAGGTCCTACTAAATTATTAGTTCTAGATTCATACCAATCAAACGTTAAAGCTAAACGGTTATTAAATGATTTAATATCCAAACCAAAATCCATGGTAGTTACTTTTTCCCATGTCAAGTCTACACTTGAGATATTAGGCAAACCAACAGTCCATAACGGCTCACCTCCAAACAGATAAGAAGATTGACTAACAGACATCGTTGGCACATATAAATAATTATCAACATTTTGATTTCCTATAGAACCATAAGAACCTCTTATTTTAAAAAAATCTATTTGATCTTTTAAAGGATAGAAACTCTCTTTAGAAAAGACCCAACCGGCAGAAAATGAAGGAAAAGTCCCCCATCTACTATCTGGTTCAAATCGGGAAGAACCATCTCTTCTAACATTCATTTCAAATAAATATTTTTCTTTGTAATTATAATTAAAACGTCCAAAAACACCTTGAGTACTCCAATGTCCCTTTTCATCCTCATCATTGTCACTACTGAAATTAGAAGTTACTTCCCCCACAGAAGTGCTAATAGATGGAATCAAACCTGACAATAAATAATTTGCTTGTACCATTAAATTAGAATAACTATATGTTTCATGTTGGTAACCCATCATTAAACCGAAATTATGATTTCCAAAACTTTTGTTATAATTAGTATAAATATTAGGAGACAAATAAGTATTTGTGTATAAGTTAGAATCGTATGCAGTATTTGCCTGATTAGAGTATGTAATAATAGAACCTCCTGTTCCATCTGGTACTGCTCCAGCTACGGCGCCATATGAAGATTGAACGCTATTGTCATTAGTTCTATAATTCACTTCTACATTCGTTATCCAATTTTTAATAGGTTCAAGAGTCAATCTAGGAGAAAACACTAATTGTCTGTATTTATCACTTCCTCTCCAAACTTCTTGTTCTCCAATTGTTCCAGTATAAACATCTGTTCCTGGGTAATAAAGAGGTTTTGTTGGTTTTAATCTAGTCATTTCTAAAATCGTATAAGATCTACCATATACAGGATGTGTAGGATATTCCTGCTCCTCATAATTATATTTTGTTAAAAGAGAAACTTTCATCCAAGAAGAAATTTTCGCATGAATTTTAGCATCTAAATTATATCTTTTAAAAAAATCATTACCAATCTTAAGCATACCATCTTCATCATAAAACCCTCCTGCCAAATAAAATGATATATCTTCATTACCTCCTGAAAGACTAATATTATGTTTTTTTCTATAACTATTTTTTTTAAATAAAACAGATTCCCAATCAGTAGCATCTGAAGAATTTAATCCTTGTACTCCAATATCCCAATTTAAACCATCTGCTGTAGGTAATACACCTGGAGCACTACCTGGTTCCGCCATATTTTGAGCAATCCTATTTAGGGCATCAGTATCAAAATAGCCACTACCTCCGGCATTAATACTAGAATGATTCATTGTATGAGCGAATGATAAAGCATCAGCATTTTGAGGCATATTCAATAATGATGTGATAGCAAAATTAGTAGAATAAGAAACCTTAACACCTTTACTTCCAACACCATTTTTAGTAGTAATGAGAATAACACCATATGCAGCTCTAGCACCATAAATAGCAGAAGCAGCAACATCTTTTAAAATAGAAATAGATTCAATATCATTTGGATCTATATCATTTATGTCCATTGGGATACCATCAATCAAAACAAACGGAGAGCTATCCCCCTCAAGAGACGTCAAACCTCTAATACTCATATTCATCGAAGCTCCAGGTTCCCCTGATGAGTCAGAAGTTGTGATCTGTAAATTAGGAGATGCACCTTGTAAAGCTTGCTGTACATTCGCCACTGGTCTATCTGTTAATGCTTCCTTGCCTACCACGGAAACAGCACCTGTTAAATTAACTTTTTTCTGTGTTCCGTAACCAACAATAACTACTTCATCCAAGGTTTCCGTATCTTCTTCTATTATTACATCTAAAACAGTTTCATTACCTACGATAACCTCTACGCTCTTATAACCAATATATGAGAACACTAACGTTTTCTCTCCTTCAGCTAACCGAATTTTAAATTTACCATCAAAATCGGTAACAACCCCATTTGAAGTACCTTTCTGAGAAACACTAGCACCAGGCATTGGTCCATCTTTTGAATTTAAAGTCCCTGCAATGGTTTGAGCCATCATCCCAATTGTACCCATAAAAAATAACAGGAGTAGATTGTAAAATTTCTGTTTATACTTAAATCTGTTCTTTTCTTTCATTTTTATATTGATTAAGTTAAGTTTGCCTCTTTTACATCTGGAGAAGATTAAAATCAACGAGGTTATTGTGCTTTTAATTACAAAAGGATTTATCGTAATTAAATTTTAATCAAAACTAGCAAGTCACAAATCGCTTATTATGCTAAAATTTAACAATAGACAATACTATTTCAACTTTTTTTAACAATTATTACCATAAATTAACCACAACGAAATTAAAATCAGTTTTAAGACAAACGGAGATCCAAGTTCCTCGAGATCGTATTAGTTCTTTACGCTAAAAGCATGAGTAATAGTGATATCGAAGAGCAGATCCGAGAGCTTTACGATTTTAATATATCTACTTCCACCATCTCAAGAATTACCGATAGAATCACAGAAGATGTTATTGCCTGGAGAAACAGACCGCTAGAAGCTACTTACTTAATTGTTTGGATGGATGGTATTGTCTTTAAAGTTAGAGAGAACTCTAAGGTCATTAATAAAACGATTTACATCGCTGTTGGACTCAGAACCGATGGCAAAAAAGAGGTGCTAGGATTATGGTTAGGCAAAAACGAATCTTCTGCCTATTGGATGAGTGTTTTAACCGATATTAAGGCTAGAGGAACCCAAGATATACTTATCACAGCTACCGATAATTTAAATGGATTTACAGATACTATTAAAACCATTTTTCCGAACTCAACGACACAAATATGTGTTGTACACCAAATAAGAAACTCGTGTCGCTACGTGGTCTGGAAGGACAAAAAGGAATTTACTCGTGATATGAAGCAAATCTATACAGCCCCAACAAAAGAGGCTGCTAAAGCTGCTTTAAAAGACTTTAAAATTAAATGGGACTCCAAATATTCTTATGCTATTAAAAGTTGGGAAAATAATTGGGATGAGCTTACAGTATTCTTTGATTTTCCAATTGAAATAAGAACTATAATTTACACAACTAACCTAATAGAAAATCTAAATGGAAAAATTAGAAAATACACCAAAAACAAGCTCTCTTTTCCAACAGATGATGCTGTAATGAAATCTGTATTTTTAGCACTTAGAGAAAGCACTAAAAAATGGACGATGCCCATCAGAAACTGGGGAGTTATACTAAATCAATTTTTAGCTATATTTGAAAACAGGATTAAACTATAAATAATTTAACCCTGAAATTTTGAACTTACACACTTTCTAGGATAGTGTCTTTTATCTACAATGATGTACTATTTTTCTAATATGTTTATGTCAAATTCTGTATTACTTATACTCATTTCGTTTATGTCTTAAAATCGTTTGAATCCTTAATTACAAACGTTTTGCATCATGCTTTTATCAAAAACATTCAGCTATCAAATCGACTTCTTTTTAGTCACATCTAAAACAAGCTTAGCAGATTTCAGCCCGTTTGTTTTTGCACTTAATTCAATTGTACCAACATCGGTTGTGGTACGTAGCACAACAAGACACGTTCCATTAGTCGTGCTCCTACTATTGCCTTGCCAAGATTCGTCGGAAAAAACATCTGAATTAGCAACTCCGGCTATACTCGCCGGTCCATTTACACTAAATTGTATTAATTGATTTTCAGGAACAATATGTCCTGCTTTATCTCTTAAACTCACCTGAATATAAACCAGGTCTGCCCCATCTGCGTTTAATTCAGTTTTATTAGGCGACAGTTTAATTAGAGCAGGCTTACTCGCAGTGACAAGTGTATCCCTAACCACAATCTTATTGTTTCTTTTCCCTATTGCAATTAGTTCTCCTTCTTTATGATTAACATCCCAATACAACACAGGTTCCTCACCTTGCGCAAGTGTTTTACTTCCCAAAGATTTTCCATTTAATAGCAATTCAACCTCATCACAATTTGTAATCGTCTGAATTTCTAGGAGATCATCTGCACTAAAGTTCCAATGATTTAACATCGGATACCAACTCCATCGTTTGTTATCGTAATGGTTTTCCCAGGCTTTATATTTTAAGGTATCTGGCTCTTTTACCAAAAGTTTTAGTTTCGGATCTTCACTATACAACGCCTGATAAATATGACCAATAGGTGTCATTTGCTCGTCCATTCCATAAAAAGAGCGTTCCCAACTTTTATTTGGCCAAACCGACTCCCCTAAATAAGACGACGCTGCCCAATAATAATGTCCAACTACATACGATTTATCAAATTCTAACATCGAAATTTTACGATTTCCAAAGTCAAGATTTGTTGCCGTTTCCGAGGCTATAAATAGCATTTGCGGATACTTTTCATGGTCGATATCGAAAAAATTACCGGTATAATTCCAACTCACCACATCCATATTAAAAGCCATCGCAGGTGGCAAAGTCTTCATAAATTCATCGTGATTATCCCAATTATTCCATTCCAAATTATCATCTTTTCGTCCTGGAAAAAGCGCTGCAGTAACTTTCCTGCTAGGATCTAACTCATGCACATACGCCACCAATTCTTTTAAAACATCGGCTCCTTGATACGCGCCATCTGCTTCAGTTTCAAATTTCTTATCGAACATTTTACGCTGCTTAGACACTTCATTTCCTACACTCCAAAGATAAATTGAAGGATGATTTCGATCTCTTTTTATAAAACGTTCCATATCCGTCTTCCAAACATCGCGAAAAGCGACTTCACCACCATAATACTGAGAGGTCCATTTGTCGTAAGATTCCGAAATCACAAGAATTCCCATCTCGTCGCAAAGCTCGAGTAAAACCCTAGCATGCGGATTATGACTTAACCGAATGGAATTAGACCCCATATCTTTTAATTGTTGTAAGCGGTATCGATACCCTTCCTTTAACGCTACAGCACCTAAACAACCTAAATCGTGATGAAAATTTCCACCCTGAGCAAATACCTTATTTCCGTTTAACAGTAATCCGCGATCTGGAACAAACTCGATATCTCGGATTCCAAAACGCGTGTTATAATCCCCCTGAATCTCTCCATTAAAATGTATCTTGGTTTTTGCATAATAAAGGTTTGGCGTCTCGGTATCCCATAGTTCAGGATTGGAAATTTGAAATTCCTGATGAAATTTATGCGTCTTAAAAAACTGCAGATACACCACACTTGTTTTTGAAGCCACCACCACACCACTTGGGTTATATATTTGTGTTTCTAGCGTAATTTCACCGTCCTTTCCTGCTTCATTAATTATCTCTGTTTCTAATGTTACTTTCGCTTTCTCTTTGCTAACGAATGGTGTCGTTACATATGTTCCATGGTTAGCCACATATACAGGGTTCTCAATTCTTAACCAAACATCTCTATAGATCCCTTCCCCCGTGTACCAACGGGAAGTTCTTTTTTTTCGATTATCGTAGTGCACCACTATAACATTCTCCTGCCCTACCTGTACATAAGGCGTTAAATCGTATTCAAACCCTAGATAACCGTTTAAGTTTCGCCCCAAAAGTTCGCCATTAATCCAAACTTTAGAGTCTCTATAGACGCCTTCAAAATTGATAAACACCTTTTTACCTTTATCCTGCTCAGAAAGCATAAATGATTTGCGATACCACCCCTGCTGAAAAGGCAAATAGCCATTACCAGAAGTAGAGTTTTTTTTATCAAATTCACCTTTAATACTAGCATCATGTGGCACGTTTACAATGCTCCAATTCTTGTCGTTAAAATCGGGAGCTTCTGCACCTTCTTGCTCATGTAACGCAAATTTCCAGTCGGCATTAAAAAGCTGTCTACTTTGACTATAAGCCGTATTAAGCATGCAAAACACAAATAGAAATGCACATAAATAGATCTTTTTCATGTCTTTAATTTTAAAGGTTTGAGTTAATTATTAGTGTTTGTTTTTTCGGACAACAGTAGAATGTAATTGCTGAATTTTCCATGTATTATTTTCTTTTTTAGCAATCGCACTTTCTAGCCAATGTGCCGTTCTAATCGTGTCCTTTTCTTTTACGAAAAACGCATAATTATCGTAAGCTACCCAAATCATATTTTGGCTATGTTCAGATTTTAAATACTCAAAACTATTTAACCTTTGAACATTTTGTTTACTAGCCTGCTTTCTTCGAATAAAACTGCGGATTGAATCGTTATTCCATAACACACCATTTTCTAAAAGCACAAAATCGGTTGTATAATATTTAGATACAGTTGTAGAATCGAAATCTGAAAATATATCTTGAAATGAATCTGAAACCAGACTTTTCACAGAATCAATATCTGCTTGTTTTTGACTCTCTGTGAGTTCAATATTTTTTGTAGGCTCAGGTTTTACCGTGTTTTCACAAGAGTAAGCTAAGCAAATACTTAATAGCATAATAATTTTTTTCATTTTCTATAATTTTTTAAATGACTGACGAAAAACACTTTTAATTCATCCAACACGAACAAGACAGCATAAATTAAAACATTAAAGTCCGTTAAATAAAGAAATTATCTAACGGACTTTAATCACATACGGTTATAATAAATAAAAAGTATAACACCTCATTCTACAATTAGTTTTACTTGTTATAAAAAACAAGTCTATACACGGAGAAAAGGACGTTTTATTATTTAATCATATCCTATTCTTCCAATCCTTGTCTCGTTACAATTGGCACATAACCTGCTTCCATTCCTACTGGAGGCGTTACGATTAGAGCGGGGTCTATATTAGCCAACGCTCCAACTTTTGGTGTCGGAATATACGCTTTGTCTTTTGTCCATTCGCGATGTAATTTTACAACACGCTTTTGTAATTCTTCGCGTTCGGCAGTTGTTAAATCGGCATTCAATAATGCAGGCTGATCCACAAAACGATACCAGTAATACGTTACAGTACTACCATCACCAATTTTAGTTTTAAAAGGGCCCGCAACAGGTCCTGGCGTTTTCCAACTACTTATCGTTTCTTCTGGTGTAAGATAAGGTTCCGATGGTGCATCTGTCGATGCAAAATTAAGTTTATCTAATCCAGATTCTGAAGGCACATCTTTGGCTTGTAATGCTACCCAATACGGTTTACCGTTCGTCCGTTTTTCTAATTTATAATATTCAGGAAGCGCCATTAGTGGTCCGTTTTTTGTTTCCATGCGCTTCACTACTTTCTCGTCCCACTTATAACCAAAAGTCGTTGAATCTAAGGCAATGGGAGTCGCTATGGATTTCCAATCGATTGGCCATCTTTGCTCTTTTGGAGTATTTAAAGGATAAATTTTCCAACTAGATCCTGCAGTTCCTTTAAAGGTATGCACTACCGCTCCTTTGGTATCGATAGTTCCGCTTGCAACAGGACCATCTTTATCTAACCATAATTTTACAGCATCCCAAAGCGCACTCTTTTTATATGCAGTAACTTGGTGCATAAGCATCGATTCCCCATTAGTATCACTCGGAAAAGATGTAGGAGCAACTCTAGCATATACATCTCCATTACGATCTGTGTATTGTACACTCGGAATATGTTGCGTTTCCATTTGGATGGGCTTATTTGGCTTTCCCGGACGTGTATCCAGAAACATACCTGCCAATTCCGGCTCTTCTACGATAGGTTTAGAGAAAAAATAAGGTGTAAAAAATGCAACTGGTCCTTTAAAATTTTCAGTGTTTAAAAATAAAGTCCACGAATTATCTCCTGTAGGCACATTTTTTCCAGCCGTAGTCGATTTTGCTTTAATTAATGGAAGCGGCAAATACCCATAACCAAATAATTCTCCATTAGTTCCTTGTTTAAGATTCAGACCATCTGGAGGCCACAATACCCAAGGACTAAGCTGAGCTACCCCATACTTACCGTTTGGCTTATCCCAGTTTCTTCCTTTCCCTGCACCTGGCCCATTGGCCCAAGCACTGAAGTTTAAGGCTACTCCTCCCATAATAAACTTTGGGGTTTCAGTAGCAAATCTCGTATCTCTCCACCAGCCTAATCCGCCCTCGATGTCGTTATACAACTTTCTATCTGGCTTTGTTACACCATTATAATCTGGATGCATCCAAGTTCCTAAAAGTCCTGTTTGAAAACTATTACCTGGATAATCTTTAACTAAAGGCCATGCCGCAATGTACGTAGAGAAGCCTGCATCATAAGATTCCGGAACTTTATTAATTCCGATCATGAGATACCCATTCATAGAGCCTTTTTTAGTTCCTTCTAGACCGTCTTGTACTTGCGAATAAGAATGGCTCACACTAAAAACAGATAAGGCCAAGACAAGCCCTTTTATAACTTGAGCTTTCCAGTACTTTTTAATATTTTTTTGCTTTACCATATGCTAATTCCTTTATGTTTTTAATGATTAAAGTGTCTGCTTTATAAAGAAACATACTGTATTCACTTTACAAAACAGACCTTTAATTACTTTAAGCTTACTTACTATTTATTCTACAATCAGTTTCGCTCGCATTACAGCAGAGTGTCCTGGGAACGTACATACGATCCAGTATTCTCCTGGTGTTTCTGGCATAGTCACATAAATTGTTTCTGTACTAATAGGTTTTAAAATTCCGGTATGAAATAGTACCAAATCGGTATCTGGAACGTAGTTATAATCGGCCCCCTCTAAACCTAGAGACAATGCTAATTTCCCAACTTCGTCTACAGATTTAACACCTTTTTCGGTGATAACAAGATTGTGAAGCATATCGTCGTTATTATTAAACGTTAACGCCACTTTACTTCCTCTTTTTATACGCACCTCTTCAACATCATATTTTAAACCTGGCTTGGTACCAATATCTAATTTCTCGTCTATTTTATTGTTCCAAGATTCAGGCATTTTATTTGTACGTTTTGGCTGCACAACTTTTTTATCTGATTTTGAAACCATAGTCATCGATGGAGAATTTAACTTCCCTCCCGGCACTTCATTCAACGTATAATATCCTGTATTGTGTAATAATAAATCTCCAGATGTAGATTTAAGCGTTGGAATTTCTATTTGATGAATATACCCCAAACGCATACCATGTATTTTAAGTCTTACGGTTAGACCGTCTTCTGAAACAATAGCTTCATGAATCATAGCCGTTTGTCTATCTACAATATCACTACCGTATTCATGGTTGTAATTGTAAGTAAAAGTATTCAGCTTATACATGGCAAGATCTGCCGCTAATTTTTTGTTAACCGGTTTAGTAAATTCAAGAATAAATCCATCGTCTTGAGCTTTCATCGTTTTAATTTCAAAAGGTGTTTTACCTGTCCATTTTAAACGTTGTAAACCAAACGTTTTTTTACCTGTAGACGCCCAACCTCTACTTGTCATTCCTACAAACATACTTGAATCGCTTCCCCAGATTAATCTTAAAACTCCTGAAGAGAATCCTTCTCTAAAAGCAAAAGCAGCACCTTGATACACACCATTTACTTTTTCCATAAACACACGTGTTATTTTACTGTGTCCTTGATCTCCAATTAGCATTTGCCCATCGAAAGGACCAAATTTATTACCTGTAGTTTCGTATAAAATATCTGACGTTGCGATACCCAATATGGTATGAGGGAACCAAATCGCTGGCGCTTTTAAAGCCGGAATTTTTTTAGAATACTCGTAAAGAGAAAGTCCTAAACTTTCGTCTATAACATCTTGTTTCAGATCTATTGGTGAAAGCGGATCTGAAGACCATCTTAAGCCTTCTGGATTTCCTGCAAAATCTCCTTTTTCTAAATGTGTCATTCTACCAGAACCTACCCAGTCTCCTTGGTTTTCTGTATAAAACACATCGCCATCTTTATTAATATTGAAACCAGAAGGTGAACGTAAACCTGTTGCAATAGGCTCCATTTCTCCTTCAGGTGTGATTTTTAACATCCAACCTCTCCATTTTACTAAACTCGCTCCGTGATTTACCCATGATAAATTTAAGGTAACCAACATATCGCCATTCTCTGTAAACTTCGGACCATAAGCATAATCGTGATAGTTTCCAGATAAGGGCCAAGAATAAATGGTTCTGTACTCGTCTGCTTTCCCATCGCCATCGTGATCGAATAACCGCGACAATTCACCTCTTTGAGTCAGGTAAAAACTATTATCTCTATATTTAACTCCTAACGCTTCATGTAAGCCGTGAGCAAAACGTGAATATTCTGGTTTTTGGCTATATGGTTTATCGATAACCCACAGTTCTCCTCTTCTTGTGGTTACACCTAATTTATCGTCGTCTGTAAATGTTAAACCACCTACTTCCAACTCGACACCTTTAGGAATAGGCACATCTACGATTTCATAATATACAGCTTCCTTTTTAGCCATGTCTGATGGCGCTTGAGCTGACAGATAAGAAGTAAAAATTATAAAAACTAGTACTATTGGCATTTTTATTTTATACATATTCATCCTTTTATTTACCAAATAATATTATACGTTACACTCTGATTTCCTGCGCTTAGTTCTACAACTAATTCGTCCCTACCATTTACATTTCTAATCACTGGTGTTGTACCATTTTTATCAGAAAAATCTATAAAATAGTTTTCGTTTTTAATTAGATAAGAACCATCAGGTAGTTTTTTAATTTCGTCACCATCCGCAATTTTAAACCAAATAGGCTCACTTCCTGTAATAGTGATTTGTCTGTTAAGACCTCTAACTCCTTCTACAGGAACTATTTTATTTTCGATAGTCGTTTTATTCATTTTAAATGTAAATGAAGGCATACCCGATGTATCGAATTTATATCCAATTTGTTTTTGAACGACTTGCGCTGGAATAGTATCTGGCCAAACGGCTTTCTCGTTTTCTAAAAAAGCGAATTCTGGACCGCCATTAAATGAAATATTAAAATCATTTGGTACACCCAATTGATCCATTCCTCTAACATACCACATTGGTGTTGCATCTAATAACACGCCATCCCACGCTTTTAATAACGAACCTGATTCTAAATCGAATGCATAATTAACATTTTCTAAAGTTCCCACAGAAACGACATGCGTGCGTTTTACACCATTATGCATAAAGTAACTACGTTGTGCAATCACCTCATCTTCTACCTCTACGAAAATGTCGTTTTTAGGATTTCTTATTCTTGGCATGTACGATTGCTTAGCTGTCAGGCTATGCTTTTCCATATTCGGACCTTCTACATAAAGTCCTAATCCGATATAATATCTGCTAATCTTATTGTAAATTAACTTAAAAGGCACTTGTCCTTTTTGAAGTGATACGGTTGCAAATCGAGATGGCTTTTCTAGTTCATAATTTACAATAGTGTCTTTATTGACAATTAAAATACCAGCTGCACTAAGAAATTCCATATCGAAGGTATAATCTCCTGCAGTTGGAATTTCTAAATTACCTGTGTAAACTAGAATTTTTGATGCTCTTTTCCCCGTCGCCATTTGCGCCGAAATAGAATCTGTTTTTACCGTACGTAAAGGTGTTATCGTATCGAAACTTGGAAGTGTTTCTACACCACCATCGTACTCAATCATTTCTACATTAGCTAAGGTTACGCGATCTGATCCGTATAATTTATACTTGATATTTTTTAAAGCAACCGGTCCGTGATCCCCTTGAATCATTAAAGGTCCAGAAGGCACTTCCTCATGAAGTTTTGTTCCTCTTGTATAGCCAGTAACTTCTACATTTTCATGGATTAACTGACCATTAAGCCAAACTTCCTTAAATTCTGCATTTTTAATCTTTTCTCCTGCCTCATTAAATCTAGGAGCATGGAAAAGGATTTTTAAATGTTGCCATAATCCAGGAGATTTAGCTGCGTTTATTTTAGGCGCATGACCTTCGTATCCTTTTTCTTCTTTAGTATCGTCCCATCTCTGGTAAATACCGCCCATATCTGAAAAAGCAACATCTTTTACGCCCCAACTATCAAAAAGTTGTACTTCGTATCTACCTTGAAAATAAATTCCAGAGTTCGATTCTAAAGGCATCATCACATCGATCTCTAATTCGATATCACCATGTTCAAAATTTGTAAAAAGATTTCCTCTTGATTTTGGAGCAGGATTACTAACTAATACTCCTGTTCCTGGCGTACTTGTAAGTGTTGTTTTCTGACTTCTGTCTACGTAAGCATCTCCTACAATTTGCCAGTTAGAACTAGGCTCTTTAAACGCCGACATGTCTTCCAAGCTAACGGTTTTAAAAGGCAAGTATGTTAATGGCTCTTCTACAGTTTTTACACTTTCAGCCTTTGGTTCTTTGTTTTTTTCTGTACATCCAACAAATACAAGTTGCATTAATACAATAAAAAGAAATACTGTTTTCTTCATAAATTTAATTTTAGTTCAATCTTATTATCAATAAAAAATTTAAAGGTTAATCTTAATTAGTACGCTATTTTAGTAATCAAATTATGTTCTTTTTTGTAAATACTTTAAGTAAAATTAAAAGTTATATCCAGTCCCTTAAATTAATAAACAGCTTAAATCCCATTCTTAACAAGCAGCTTTACAAAACTAATAATACTGACGTCTTTTACTAATACTCATTAAAAAATTGAAACCCTGAAATCGATTAGTCATGAATGCTTTAGTTTTAAGATAGAGCGCCATGAGTACACAACTTCAGGGTAACAAACATGTGGTTTAATTACGGGGTATTAAAAAATATTATTTTATTTCCTTAATCATTAATTTCCCCATTTTATGTCCTAACCAAATATTGGATTCCGAATTAAAATGAGTGTTATCCTTTAACGTTTCTAACTTATCTGTATTAATAATGCGTACATTTTTATCGGCTTTTGCTACACGATCTTGCGCGGCCTGAACCACTTCTGTATAATCGAAAACCCAAGGTGTTTCTCTTAAAAGTCCTATTGAAATACGTCCCATTACAATTGGTAAATCAGGTTTATCCATTTGCAACCTTACATCTTTATAAAGTACTTTTAAATTGTCTTCATAAGCATTTGCCCATTCTAGAGTTTCTGCATCCGACTCGCCTTGCATCCATAACATACCACAAATTTCGTAAGGAATGTTTTGTTTGTCTAAATCTGCAAGTCCATTATTAATATTTCTAAGGAATGCTTTATACATATTTTGCTCTGGAAGCCAATGTTTCCATAACTTAGTACCTCCGCCAGAGGTTTTTACTATAGCAATAGTATGATTTGGAAATTTTTTAGCTAAAAGATGCGTGAATGCCACCTCAGGACCGAATTTATATTTTCTTCTTTCAGAGAAAGAATCGGTACGTAGGGTTACCCACTTTTTTTCCTTATTATCCCAAATCATGCTGTTTTCGGGAGCAACAAGGTACTCTTCAGGAAGCTCTTCCCCTTTACCAGTACCATCCATATTAGATTGCCCACCTAAAATAAACACTTTAACAGGCAAGTCTTTTTCTTGACTTTGACTAGGCAAAGCAATTAAGAACACGACCAATAAACAGAATAAAGTTTTTCTAAATTTCATAACTATATCTAGCCTAGTTTAATTTAACATCCACAACAGTGGTATCATTATACTTCTTCTGTAAGTCTAATAATTCGGTATATAACGTTTGTGTAATTTCGTCATATCCATCTTTACCATATAAATTATCTACTTCTCCTGGATCTGCATCTAAATCGTATAATTCCCATTGGTCGATATTGTTATAAAAATGAATCAACTTATGCTTATCTGTTCTTACACCATAATGTCTTTTAACAGCATGAGGTCCTGGATATTCGTAATAATGATAATACACAGATTTTCTCCATTCGTCGTTATCAGCCTTATCGTCTAATATAGGTAGTAATGATTTCCCTTGCATATCTGAAGGAATCTCTACACCCGCTAGATCTAAAAATGTAGGTGCATAATCTATATTCTGAACCAATTCTGTAACTGTACCTTTTTTAATTCTAGAAGGTAATTTCATTAATAACGGTGTACGGAAAGATTCTTCATACATAAAACGCTTATCGAACCAACCATGTTCTCCTAAATAAAATCCTTGATCTGAAGTGTATACTACAAGTGTATTTTCGTCAAGGCTATTTTCTTCTAGGAAGTCTAAAATTTCTCCGACACTATCATCTACAGAATCGATACATCTTAAATAATCTTCTAAATAACGCTGGTAACTCCATTCCAATAATTCTTTACCTGTTAACTTAGCCTCTTTATAATATGCTATTTCTTCTGCATAAGCCGCATCCCATGCTTCTCTTTGTTCTGGTGTTAATCTAGCAATTTGAGCTTCGAAATACTTACGTAAAGGTCCGTCGATTTCACCTTCCTTATCCAACATTTTTAAATCGTTTACTGGACAGAAATTCTTCATGTGCATTCTTTGTTGAGCTGCAGCCGTTCTACCTTCGTAATCGTCGTAAAAATTATCTGGAATTGGAAATTTAACATCGTTATACTTATCTAGGTATTTGATCTCTGGCATCCAACATCTATGTGGTGCTTTATGATGCATAATAAGCGCAAAAGGTTTTGTTGTATCTCTTTCCTTTAACCAATCTAAACTATACTCAGTAATTAAAGATGTTACATAACCCTCTTTTCTAGACTTCTCACCCATTTCATTAAAATCTGGGTTGTAGTAATCTCCTTGATCTGGTAATACATTCCAGTAATCGAAACCAGTTGGCTCACTACCTAAGTGCCATTTTCCGATTAAAGCCGTTTCGTAACCTGCAGTTCTTAGCAATTTTGGAAATGTTTGCTGACTTCCATCAAATTTAAGACCATTGATACGTTGTCCATTTTCATGAGAAAATTTACCTGTAAGCATTACAGCTCTACTCGGCGAACATATTGAGTTAGTTACAAAACTCTTTGTAAACTTCACCCCTTCATTCGCAATTCTATCTATGTTAGGTGTTTGATTTAACGCCCCATTATAAGCACTAATAGCCTGGTAACCATGATCGTCTGTCATGATATAAATAATATTAGGTTGCTTAGCTTCAACCACTTCTTTTTCTTTAACAGTCTCTTTACATGATGTAAAACAAGAACCGACTAAGAAAAAACTAAAAATATATAAGAGATTTTTTTTATTCATAATGTAGTAATTATGTATTGTATTGATTTAGAATAATTGATATCGAACTCCTTTAATTTATAGTTCTTTTAACTTGATATTTTTAAACCATATTTTACTACCATGATCTTGTAAACCAATAAATCCAGTTTTAGATTTCCCGTAAGCTGGGTAGTTTTTCCATTTTCTTTTTTGAATATTTTCATTCCAAGCCGCATCCCCAGAAATAAATTCTACAATCTTTTTACCATTTAAGTAATGTGTAACTTTACCATGATCGAATACAATTCTTGTTGTATTCCAAGTGTTTATTGGGTTTAATTGTTTTTGAGATTCGTCTGCTGGTGTCATTGCATAATCTGCTCCAGTAGAGTTATAAGGTGTTACGCCTCCAGGAAAACCTAAATCATCTATAATTTGATATTCTGGACCTGAATAATATGTTGCTGCAAGAGAAGGATCTTCGTTAATGTGATATAAAACACCACTATTGCCTTCTGGCTCTAATTTCCACTCTAATTTAAGATCGAAATTTTCGTACTTTTCTGTAGTTACAATATCACCTAATTTTTCAGAACCTGCACCTTCAGTCATTAATGTTCCATCTATAACTTTCCAAGAAGCTGGCATATCATCTGCTTGATAACCTCTCCAACCATCGGTTGTTGTTCCATCAAATAACAATTTCCATCCGTCTGTTTTTTCTGCATCTGTTAAAACGTTATCCTGAGGCGCAGTATCTCCGCAACCTACAAGAGATATAAACGAGGACGCTACAAGAAGCAAGAGACTACTTTTCTTTACTAAATTTTTCATTTTGTTCTGTTTTATTTTGGTTTGGTTTTTTTATAGTTTATTAAAATTTCACGTCGACCTTAGCCAACCATTTTCTTCGAAGATACTCCTCTACCCCTTTGCGCTCCCAATCTTCTAGCACTCTATTTATAACTATAAACTCGGCTAAATCTGCTTCCCAAAGACCTTCTGTTCTTCTAAGTGGTATTCCTGATTTAGAATCCAACTGTACAGTAAGAAGACAATAATCCATTGGATTTGGTGTTACAAATGGATTCACTTTTTTACCATTTAGGAAAACGCTTCCATTCTTCGTTTTTGAATCTGTTTTACTTTCGTCGAAAAGTGATGTTTTTGTATTTTCACTTTTCCCCATTAATGTTTCTAATCCTTTAAAAAGAGAAGACCCAGGAAAAGACATACTGCTTTCTTTATAAACCATAATTACAGTTTGATAGTCTTTAACTTCTTCGTCCATTATAGATAACCAAACCTGATCGAAACCGGCAACACCTTTTCCATTTAATTTATTAGGTTCGTACTTTGTAAATAAAGCATTAGCCGACGATCTTCGTGACTTATCTCTCCAAGCAGAAACTGGTCCTCTTGCAGGAGCAATAACATCTTCCTTTCGATCTCCATCCATATCTGTAGCATCTAACCAAAATAACACACTTCCTCGTTCCAACTCAGACGGGTCGATAGCAACCGTTCTTTTATCTGCAATATCTCCAACAGCAAAACCAACTCTATTAACACTTTCTGCTTGCGTTAGATTATTTTTTACTGCTACATAATAATTCCCTTTTGTTTTTGGAGAAAAAGTAGTTCCTATAAAAAGCGGAGACTCATAAGATTCTTTAGTGCGATTACTTGCATCTTTAGCATACCACTTATAGCTATAATTAGCTATTGGATTTTCTATTTTCACAGCATGTTCGCCTTCTGTATCTATGTTTAGATTATCTACTTCAAACGCATAAACTTCAGGAATTGTAATCGTTTTTTCAGTCACTAAGTTATTAGCATCTGTAACCACAAAACTATAATCGCCAGGTGCAAGATTAATACTTTCTGTTTCGTTAACAGAAATCATACTTACACTAGCAGGTAATCTAAGGTAATCCAAGTTTGGAATAGATTCTCCGTTAGACACCACACTTACCGTATTAAAACCTTCGCTTAGATATACTTTTACAGTAGCGTAATCCCATCCAGTATAAAGCGGACGTGTTTGATTAAAATGCATTAAATCCTTTTGAAGCTTACCATTTACAGAAACCTGTGCATCGGATCCTTTTAGGTCTATTCCAGCATAAATAACGTCTACTGGATAAATCCCACTGTTCGCAACCTCTACATTCCAGGTTATTTTACCTTCTTTATCTTTAAAATTCACAAACGTATTTTCGCTAGCATTAAAGAATGTTTTTATGTCATGTTCAGGAATACTGAATGTTGCATCTTCAGCCTCATATATTTGACTTGCTCCATATACATAGTCAGCATCTTGCCACTGCACAGTATAAGGTGCCGTTCCTCCAGAAAAACTTAAGGCTACAGAACCATTATCTTCACCTATATCTGAAGCTTTAATATCTGAAACAACCGTTATTTCCTTAGCATTCTTTTTAGACTTACTTGACTTCTTACTAGCACTTAAACTACTTTCGTAAATGCTATAATGTGCTTTAGCTGTTCTAAATTCACTATCGATAATCGTTACATCGTAAATCCCTTTACCTACATTATCTAAAGTTTCAGTTGTACTACCATCAGACCAGATGTAAGTGTAAGGCGCTTTACCTCCAGAAACATTAGGTTTAATCGTATTAGAAGCAGTTACTTTTTTATCTTTTTGTTTAGCACTTAAGCTTACCGATAATTCCCTAGCCGAAGACGACGGAGCAGTATTTGTAATTGTCCATGCGACATCGAATTGCGGGAATACAGCAAATGGAGGATCTGGTTTAATAGTAGGTGTTTCATCTGTTATGGAACAAACCAGTTCGTAATTAGAAATCTCACCAAATTCTACATCTAACTCAGATGAACCTGTAGCAATTAATTTACCATTTAAATACCATCTTGCAACTTGAGTGTTTGGCTCTGGCTTAATATGATCTACAGAAAAATGAATTTTCTTTTTGCCACTTATGCTAATGGCATTTGTTGAAGGTGTAAAACTATTAACGGGGTCGACTAAATCGTAAGCACGCATAGACACACGCTGATTACAAATCGGGCACATATGTTCGGTATTATCGAATACTCCGGCTCCCATAATACACCCTTGAGCTGTAGAACGGTAATAATCTACGAGGTGATATTGATTGCCTTCGAATGCTCCAATCTTATCTATATATTGTTCTTCGTATGGCGTTGGTAATGGCGTAGAAGGATCTATCCATTTTCTCCATTTCATTTTTTCTCTATCGTATTCTAATTCTGCGGCATATGTTGGAAAAGCAGAAGTTCCTGTCGCACCAGTAGTATACTCGTCTCCTAGACTCATACATGTATGAGAAATTTCGTGTAACATCTTACCTATACCATTACCTGCAATAACAGCTGTACCATATCTGCCTTCCAAGTTTCTAGCAGCACCACCACCACCACTTTCTCTGTTTGGCATAATTAAGAATGTAATCCAGCCTCTATTCTCATCTTTCCAAGGTAAAAACAATTTATCTCTCATGGCGTCGATTTCTGGGATGCCAATGCCTACTTTAAATTCTGGCATATGTGGCGCCCAAAGTCCGTACACATTAAAAAACTCTTTATAATGAGAATAAGCCGTTTGTGCTCTTTCATCGCCATAAGTAAGCGCAGCAACTAACGACTCTTCAATATCTTTAACAAATTCACCTCGCATTTCAGGCGAATTGTAAGGTGCTTTATCACTCGAAGTCCATTGGTTTACTATAACAACATTAATTCTATTATCCTTATCTCCTGTAACACTAATAGGAATTAATTCCGTTTTTTCCATGAACTTATCTATCTGAGATTCCGTCCAAGGTTCATAGGCCACTCTCTTACTTTGAGAGTGGCTTTGAAAAATCAATAAAAAACTTAAACAAACAAAAACAAACCATTTTTTCATATATAGGAGATACTTTAACTATAAAACACGTTTAACTTTTAATCTTTTGCTCCTTACAGAAATAAAAAAGAGCTTACAGTAGACTTAATTCAATATTAAAAAAAAGTTATTAATATCATTTTTAATAGACACCACAGATTATTTGTTTCCAAAAATAATAAGATGAGGCTCCTTTATTAGTTATAAAATTAACCAAACATAATACTATCTTAACTAAATTTAAGAAAGCGTTGCTTTATTGAAAAAAATATTAACGGATTTGATTGCTAACATTTCTTTAGAAAGTATATATAAACACATGAAATTGGCTTGAAGAAACAGGGTAAATAAAACTTAATAACGGATACATAAATGCAACATATACAGTATTAAAAACACCTCCTAAAAAACCTAAAACGAAAAAATCCCAGGTTAAACTATTAACCTGGGATTAAAAAAAAACTCAAACACTACATGAAAAATCTTCTATTTATTAAAAAATTAACCAAACTAAATAAATAGAAAATATTTTAAAACGGTTCACATGTACTATATATGTGTAACGGTTGGAAATCTAATTAAAATCTCCCAAGTTCCAGGACCATTAATTCTAAGATTGGTTCTAAAGTTTAACCAATACCGTCCATTTATTGGGTCGTAATCTTCATTATCATCTAAATTACCAAGGGTCCCTTCTGGAATATGGTAATACATTAACGGGTTTTTATGATACCACGTATAGTATGGAAAAGGTGTTACTGGAAAATGATAGATAAAAGCTTCATCGGTAAGTTCTGTATTAACAGATGATTGTTCGTAAGATGGTAAATTTGAACCTGACCAATTAGGCAACACCTCTCCTGTCTTAGGATTAAACGGTGTACCGTTCTTGTCTACAACTTTAAGTATAACAGTAATACCTGGTGCTGATTCGTCTGAAATTTTGGTTACTGTGTTTATTTCACTATCACCGGTGTTCAATACATCCACTGACTCAGTAACATTATATATAGTCTTTACCGGATCTAAACTTCTCACTTGCACACGTGTACCATTAACAAAGGTCACAGCTTCAAAAGGTGTAATCTCAACTTGACCAATATTTGGAAACACATCTGATCCTCTTACATTTGATATTTTTAAATCAAATTCGTATTGTTCTGCTTCCGCATATTGTGTATTTGCATTCCAACGTATTTCCCCATTTACAGTATTAAAATTAAATGCAGGAGCATCTACATACACCAACTTTTCTTCTATCTGCGCTAACGTACTATCAGTCTCGTAATTATAGGCTTCCAACCAGTTTACTATAGGTCGCTCAGTTAATAAATCTTCTGCTATCTCACCAGTTTCTTTATTTCTAATTTCTAACATTTCGACTGTAAGTGGCTTCGTCGATCCATCTGGTAATAATTTCCCGGTACTAACATCTGTACCTGACTGTACATACAATACAGGGTTTTCATATTTTATATAACCACTTAAATAACCTGTTTCCACTTCACTACATGCCGCAATAAGAAAAGACAGAGACAGTGCAGCCATTATTATTTTATTTGTTTTTTTCATAAGTATATTTTTTAGTTTTCAACAAAATGATTTTGTATGAAATAGAACATGGTATGACTATTTTCCAACACGTGTATCACACCTGTATTAGTTTGAATACCAGAAGTTTGAGCTCTTTCAATTACATCCAATTCTTCATCTGCAGGAATTGTTCCTGAAACGTCTAACCCAGCACCTCTAATAAATGTATAATACACATATTCAGGCCATGTACTTACTTGATTTGTATAATCGTCTTCTACAGCAATTAACGCCACGCCAACATCGTTCCCTAATAAAGTCTGATGCACTTGAGTATCATCTGTTAAATCTGTTCTATTTAATTTAGAAGGTACGATGTACATCTTTAAAGAATCTCTTAACGTTTCTACAGGAATGTCTTCCATAGACCATTCTACAAACGGATCTTGAGCAAGTGTATCTTGGAACTTCTTATCTAAATAATTTTTTATCGAAAAATCTGTTGGCGGAAAAAAGGTAACATCACCATTAATCTCTTCTTGCAATCCAGCACGATCTATAAGAAGAACTAGTGTATCGAATACTGGGTTTGTTTGTAAATACTCGTACGTCGTCATATTTACATTTGGATCGTGCACGCCACCATCTATTAGGTAATCACTTTGTTCGCAACCCACAAAAGCAATTGCTACAACAAATATTAAAAGAATATATTTTTTCATATGTCTTGTCTATTTTAAAGTATTAATAAGTAATAGTTGCCCAGAACGGATTCTGTACTAATAATGGATTGTCGATGATATACGAAGATGCTACTGGCCAGTAATACCCTTTTTGCTCTTCACGCACTGAAGTCATCCACGAAATATCGTCCCACTCATCATTACGAATTCTATCAAACATTGCATGCCCTTCACTAATAAGCTCTCTTGTACGCTCTAGATAAACTTCATGTTGTAAATCGGCATCTGCACCATCAAAATTTGGAGCGCCAGCTCTTGCTCTTATCGTATTTAACAATGTTCTTGCTTCTCCATATTGTCCTAGTTTCGCTAAAGCCTCTGCTCTTAAAAGCATGATACCCGATAATCTAAACAATAGTGTATTACAAATTCCATGAGTAGTAGTGATGGTTTTATTAGCCTCATCTTCATAAACTACACTCGCATACTTTAAAGTAATTGGACGTTCGGTTTCCCAGAATCCAAAAAATCTTTTTATTCTTACATCTGTTGAATCATACAAAGGCTCTACCGTCTCCTTTCTAATGTTTAAAGTAGCACCTTTTTCTACATAGCCAGGAATATCTATATATGGATAATAAAGTGTTTTTTGAGCCATACCATTATTCGAGTAAGATTCACTATCCCCGTAATCGATATTTAATTCGAATACACCTTCTGTAGAGCGTCCAACAAACATATTTACTACCGCTAAAGAATCAGTATAATCTACTAAAGAATATCCACCTTGAGAAATCATATTCGCTGCCGCAACTTCCGATTCTGCTGGTTTATCCATCCAAAGGTACACGTGTGCCATAAGTGCTTGCACAGATCCTTTGTTACCTTGTACTGCCCACTCTGAACTTCCAAAGACACCATAATCAAGGTATTGTTCTGCAATTTGTAAATCTACTATACATTGCTCTAACACTTCCATTTCTGGTGATTGAGATACATTTATAATATAACCATCTTCAGTCAACACATCATTAACCTCTGTAACTGCCTCTAGCACTAATGGCACATCTCCCCATACTTTTACCATATAGAAATATGTAAATGCTCTTAAAAAGTAAGCTTCTCCAAGTATTTTTTCTTTCCCTTCAAGGCCATTGTCAAAAAGTGATTCATCTAATTTGGCTGTTTCTTCAAGAACAAGATTACACTGCGCAATGACTTTAAAGAAAGGTCCCCATTGCATTTCAGATGCACTAGAATTCGGAAAACTCGTGGTACCAAATTTTTCTGAATTTGTTAATGTTTTATACCGTACAGTTGTACCGTTTAATTCTCCCCAATTTAAAAACAGGTTCCCTTTTAACAATGCGGTACGAAGCAAAGAATACCCTCCCGCTAAGGTTTGTTGTGCGGCACTTTCTGAAGTCCAAAACACATCACCATATGTTTCGTTAATAGGCTCCATCTCTAACCAATCGCTACAGCTATTGAATAGTAAACCTGACATAACGAAAAGTGCTATTATTTTATATTTAAAATATTTCATATATATATTTTTAAAAGTTTTTTATTAAAATTTAACATTCATCCCCAAAGTAATCTTACGAGGCTGTGCATAACCAGATCCCATATCGTAACCGGCAACATTTACACGCTCTGCATCTGGACCTGTAAATTTCTGGAATGTAGCCACGTTAGTCATTGTACCATATACACGTAAACCTTTAAATCCGATTCTCTTTAGTAAAGCTCTATCAAAATTATAACTCAAAGTAATACTCCCAATCTTAAAGTAATCCCCGTCTTCTAACCAGATTGATTGTTGCGTTCTGTTATTTAAATAATTATTTCCACCTGGATCTAAAGACGCATATTTAGTAACATCTCCTGGCTCTCTCCAATAATCGAAATTACTAAGTACAGGTGTATTGTAATTTGACCAATTGTAAGGAATCTGACTTGCGTTATCTTTACTAATACCCCATAAACTAGTTACTAAGGTTTGGTTAAATATTGTTCTATCTGCAGTGAAACTTGAAACGATACGTAAATTCCAATTTTTATATGAGAATGTATTTGTAATACCTCCTGTATACTTTGGATTTGGATCTGCACCCGGAATCACAATATGGTCGTCTCCAAACTCTATAATATAATCTCCATCTACATCTACATAGCCATAACTACCTACTTTTGTAGATCCGTTAAACTGTATTGGCAACAAACTTCCCGTGTAAGGATCTACTGGTATATCGTCTACAGTGCTATATACTTCCCCTGTATTTTCTAGGAAGTAATACGAGTTAAGCGCCTCTCCTACTGTTAAACTTCTAGTTCCTGTTACCCAGTCACGGTTACCGTTTGGTAATGCTGTAATTTGGTTGGTGTTATGCGCCACGTTAAACCCGACTTGCCATTGAAAATCTTTAGCTGGATCAAACACATAAGCATTTAAAGAAAATTCCCATCCGTAGTTTCTAACTCCAGCGATATTTGCTTGAGATTTAGTATATCCACTTTCCACAGGGAAATCGACATCAAATAATAAATCTGTAGTTTCACGATTATAAATTTCTGGTGTCATAAAAATTCTTCGATTAAACAACTCTAAGTCTAATGCTAAATTCCATTGTGTAGAACGCTCCCAAGATAAATCTTGGTTGGCAATTTTACTATAATTAGGAGTAACCACTGTTGTACCGTTATAAGTTGATACCGGACGCGTACCTGTACCTAAACCGTAACCTGCACTACCTGTATCGTACGTATTAAAACGTAAATAATCATTAGAAAACTGACTACCGTTAACACCATAACTTGCGTATAATTTTCCAAAACTAATCCATGGTAAAGCCTCTTGAACAAAAGACTCTTCAGAGAATACCCAACCTGCTGAAATAGCAGGGAAATAACCCCATCTTGTATTAGAACCAAAACGAGAAGAAGCATCTGCTCTAAAGTTTACATCGACTAAATATTTTTCATCAAATCTATATCCTAAACGCCCCCAAAAAGAAAGCATTCCGTTTTCAGAAAATGTACTTCTACCAAAAATATTTTCTTGATCTATACCCGTAACGGTTTGTATTTGATCACTAGCAGAATCAATACCTCCTACTCTAATTAGATCACTCTGATTATAATTAAGAGATGTTCCTACTAAAGCATTAAAAGAATGAACTTCTTTATACGTTTTTGTATAAGACAAGAAGTTATCCATATTCACATTTTTAGTACCCGTACTCGTGTACTCTGCATAAGACTCTCCAGAAGAATTTATTGTAGATGGTACAAAATAATCCCGCTTTGTAGAATTTGTTGAAAGCGATACTGTATTATTAAAATACAAACCTTCGATAAGTTTAGCTCTTAACGTGTTACTAAACGACACCGTATAATTAATGTTTTCGTTTCTAATATCATCATATCTACCTAATAATGCAGATTCTTCTAAAGGTGACATATATAACAAAGAAGAATTCATTCGTAATGGGTTTATAGGAAATGTTCCTGTAGAGGCGTTTGTATTCCCTAACCCTGTTTGTCTGTCTACATATCCTAAACGTACAACCGTTTGGTTATCTACCTTGTCATTAATTTTAATACCTAAGTTAATACTTGCAGAAATACGTGAAAATCCAGTACCTACAACAATTCCTTCTTCGTCGTAATATCCAAGATTCACTCTATAGTTAGATTTCTCTGAACCTCCAGACACACCAAAATCATAATTCTGAATGATACCTGGTTGGTAAAATAACCCTTGATAGTTTACATTATTATTAAACGCTGGGTTTAAACTATCTGAAAGAATCATTGGCACATTGTCTCTAATTCTGTCATAATTCCAATAATTATTAAGTAAATCGTATTTCGCATTTCGTTCGGCAACACCGGTTTCAACATCTATCAAATCAGGCGTATTAGACACCCCTAAATAGGTGTTAAATGTAAAAACAGGCGCTCCAATTTTACCTCTTTTTGTTTTAATAAGTACAACCCCATTTGCTCCACGAGAACCGTAGATAGCAGCAGCGGAAGCATCTTTTAAAATATCTATCGATTCGATATCATTCGGGTTAAGAGATGCAAGGAAGTTTGTATTTGTCGCATCGAAACCTGCTAAATCTTCAAGGGTAGTTGGAACACCATCAAGGACATATAATGGATTAGAAAATCCAGTACCTCCAGCACTTAATTCTCCATCTATATCAGACGATATATTTGTATTACCACGAATAACAAAAACATCTTTTACTCCTGGCTCTCCAGATAAAGATTGAATGTTAACCCCAGCAAGTTGACCTTGTAAAACATCTTCGAAAGTAGATGCTGGAAAGTTTTCGATATCTTCTGCTTTAACACTTACAATAGAAGCTGTTGCATCTTTTTTCTTAATAGACTGGTATCCTACAACTACGACTTCGTCTAAACTTTCGCTTTCTTCTAAAAGCTTTACATTAACTACAGTCTGTCCTGTTAATTTAACTTCTTGAGTTACCATTCCCATATAAGCAAACACCAAGGTTTTATGCTGTATAGGAGCGTCAATAGTATACTTACCATCAAAAGACGACACAACTCCAATAGAAGAACCTTTTAAATATATTGTAACTCCCGGTAATGTAACACCATTTACATCTACAACCGTACCTGTAATAACAGTATCTTGAGGTACAAGTTCTTCAGATTTTTTAACATCGCCATCAGTAAAGCTACTCATCTCGTTGAGTGGCACACTTGACGCCATCGCATTCACACCGCTTATAAATAAAAGAAGAACGGCGACTTGCGTGACCATATTTTTATTTATTGCTAGTAGTCGCAATAGTGAGATTTGTTTATAACAGTGTTTTTTTTTCATAATTATTTTGGTATTTAAATGAATGAATAAATCTTTTTAATGTTAGTAAAATAAGTTTGGCTACCTGTTTTTTGTTTACATTTTATTTAAGTTTTCTTAATAAAAATCTAAATTATGTTAAATATTAACATTTCCTTTGTCTAAAATTAACATAAGAGCATACTATTTTAACAAAGCAAGCGTAGGGTGTCAGATATTACCTCCAAACTATGCTATATTAACAATTCTTTATAATATTATATTAAAAAGAAACCCCAAATATTGCATTTAAATCATTTTATTTAAGATTATTGTTAAAACAACATAATCTCCAACAACACCGACGCCAAAACAGCTATATATCCTCAATATTTACACTAATCTCAATAAGCAGAAAGTCAAAATCCTAACTAATACGTATAAATATGTTCTACTAATCATCTTACAACAGTAAAAACTCGCATACCTATATAATATGTAACACAAATACGTCCCCTTACCATAGAACATGAATAAATAATTAGGCAGCTTTAATTATTAAATTTGACAATTTGCAGTAAAGTATAAAACTAAAAATGGCCAGAATTTCTTCTGGCCATTTAGAGGTAATTTATAAACTATTATATTTTTAACGTATTTACCGTTTTAATGATTGGTTCAAAGTATATGATTTACCTGCTTTTGTTTTAGATTCCCACACTTTACCATTATAAGTAACTTTACATGGTAACCCAGATTCTGAATAAATAACAACATCTGTTAACTTACCCTCTTTCCAAGTAATATCAATTTCGAAACCGCCACGAGCACGAAGACCTTTAACAGATCCTTCAGGCCAAGCTGAAGGCAAAGCAGGGAGTAACTGAATTTCATCTGCATGACTCTGCATTAACATTTCACAATAACCAGCTGTAGCTCCTAAATTACCATCTATTTGAAAAGGAGGATGTGAATCTAAAAGATTAGAATACACACCAGCACCACTATTACCATAAATGGTTTTTGTTTCGTCTACTAAATTTATCAAATTACGCAAGAGTTTATAAGAACGGTTACCATCACCTAATCTTGCCCAAAAATTAATTTTCCATGCTCTACTCCACCCCGTACTCTCATCGCCACGAGCATTTAAAGAAACCTTAGCCGCTTCTGCAAGTTCAGGTGTTTTAGCAACACTAATTTGACGCCCTGGATACAAAGCAAATAAGTGAGAAACATGTCTGTGATGATCTTCAGGATCATCCTTATCAATTTCCCATTCTTTTAATTGCCCCCAACGTCCTATTGCTGGCTTTAAAAGATCTTCTCTCATGCCAATTAATTTCTTTTTAAACGCTTCATCTCCTCCTAAAACTTCTGCCGCTTCAATTGTATTTGTAAACAAATCATAAATTATTTCCTGATCGTAAGTTACACCTTCTTCTGGCTCATACTTATATTGCTCTGGAGACCATCCATCAGGAGTTACCAAAGTTCCATCAGCTCTTCTTACTAAATGATCTTCCCAAAAATGGCAAATTTCCTTCAAGATAGGATACGCCGTATTTCTTAAATAATCTTTATCACGACCAAAAGCATAGTGTTCCCACAAGTGTTGTGCATACCAAGCACTTCCTGGAGCATTCCATTTCCAAAAAGATAATCCCGTGGCATTATTCATAGTTTGAATGGTCCAACCACGAACATCACCATAATGCTTTCGTGTATTTAAAGCACTAACCTCACGTAAACTTGAAACATAATCGATAAAAGGAACGTGACATTCACCAAGATTTGCTGTTTCTGCTGGCCAATAATTCATCTCTAAGTTGATATTAGAATGATAATCCCCAGCCCAAACAGGCAGATTACTATTATTCCAGTTACCCTGCAGATTTGCAGGCAAAGAACCAGGTCTTGAACAACTAATAAGAAGATATCTCCCATATTGAGCAAATAAAGCCTCTAATTCAGGATCAAAAGAGTTATCCATTTTATAGGCCTGTAATCTTTTCAAAGTACTTTTCTCTCTTAAACTCGAATCTGTTTTACCTAAATCGAAAGATACACGTCCAAAAAGATTTTGATAATCTGCCAAATGTTCTACAAGAAGTGCATCAACACCTTTTAAAGAAGCTGCATCTACATTTTCAGTTACTTTGGCATGCGGATGCTCTCCAAGCCACTCCGATTTAAAGTCTTGTTTAAAATTAGTACCTGCACTAAGTATTAAAGTAACGGAATCAGATTTAATAAAATTCAAACCCAAGAAAGGCACTGGTTCCATACCACTACTTTGCTGATTAGAACGTTTCATTTTCAATTTTTCGCCACTAGTAAACACTTGCAATTGGGATTCATACTCAAAACCATTTTTCATATCACCAACCGAATAAAACCTTTTATTCTTTTCATCTAAAGTGATTTTCCCGTCATGCATATCCGTAAGCCAAACATCCCCAGTGAATGCCATAGGCTTATCTGCAGTTAATTGCACAACTATAACATTTCCAGGATGACTAGCAAAAGCTTTTTGAACATAATGAACACCCATATAGTCGTACTCCACAAGATGAATCGCAGTGTTTAAATCGAGTGAACGTTTGTAGTTTGTTACCTTATTGAAATCATGACCTAAACGAATGTAAATATCTCCAAAAGCCTGATGAGCGCCCATATCTTCTTCCGTCAAGTCATCTTTTATAGGCATTCTATCTCCGCTCCAAAGACTTATTTCATTAAATTGAATACGTTCAATCTCTGTACCCCCAAAAAGCATAGCACCAAGCGGACCATTTCCTATTGGAAGTGCCTCCGTCATCCAAGCTTTAGCCGGTTGCTCGTACCAAAGAGAAAGTTGTTCCGAACTTTGTTCCTTATTAATATTCTGTGCTGTTAACCCCGTAATTAGTGTTATAAAAAACACATTAATTAACCAAAAAGTCTTTTCCATAATTTATACTAGCTTTTTATTCGAAGCGCCATTAATTTCCCAACAGCCGAATCACACTTTTTAGCATAAAGATCTACAAGGTCACTATATTTTTTATCCAAGGCTAAGTTATTCACCTCGTTAAAATCTTCTTTTAAATTATACAACTCTATAAATTCCGGAGCAGCTTCATATCTTATAAATTTATACGTATCGTCGCGAAAAGCTTCTGTTTTAGGAAGCAAAGATTCCCCTTCTCTTTGGTGTTCAAAAAATGCAGATTTACGCCAATTAGAAATATCATTATTATAAAACTCGACTAAGCTTTCTCCTTGGTAACTTTCCGGAATACCTACTCCAGCAAGATCTAATAATGTAGGGGCTATATCTAAATTTAATACCATCTCGTCGAAAGTTTTAGACTGCGCAGATTTAGGTTCTCTTGGATCGTATATCATTAACGGTACACGAAGCGATTGCTCATGCATTAACCATTTACCAGAAAAACCACGTTCTCCCATATAGTAACCATTATCTCCCATAAATACAATTACCGTATTATCGGCCAAACCTTCTTCTTCTAATGTTTTTCTAATTCTACCAATAACACCATCTACAGTGCTAATCATTTTATAATACCCTTTTACCATTTTCTGATATTTCTCAGGCGTATCATATCTCCAGTACCATCTTTTTCTATTCATGGTATGCTTCATAAATTCTGGAAGCGCTGCAAAAAACTTAGGATCTGCTGTTTCAGGTACAGGAATCGTATCATTTACATACAAGCTATCCACATATTTAGGCCAGAAATATTGTTCTTCTGCACCATCGTCTGCATGAGGAGACCAAAATGATAATGACAAACAAAATGGTTTCCCTTTTTCTGATTTGATAAAATCGATTGCATGATCACCATTAATATCTGCTAAATGTCTTTCTTCACCATCGACTTCTACTAAATATGGCCAGAATGTTTTTTTAGACGTATCGAACAAAGAATCTTCGATTCCCTTATTAAGCTTTACACCTAGCTTACCAACTAAACCTGTTCTATATCCCGCCTTTTTCAATAAATATGGATAACTTTCATACATATAGTTATCTTTTAATTTAGGTTTCCCAAAATTAAAATCGTGCGTTCTTTCGTATAAACCTGTGAATAAAGTTGCTCTACTCGCCGCACATATAGGTGTTGTTACAAATGCGTTTTTAAAATACACCCCAGAACCTGCCAATTCATCCATGTTCGGAGTCTTTATGATTGGATTACCCTGAAATCCCAATGCATCCCAACGCTGATCGTCGGTAAGGATAAAAATAATATTTGGTTTTTCTACTTTTTCAGCAACGACAACCGGTTCCTTTTTTTTTGAATCACATGCTGTTAAAAAAAATAAGCAACAGAATATAGGTATTAACCTAAATAATTTTTTCATGAATTTAATTTTTACTTTAATTTAAATTTGAAGCGCATCAATCGAAAAGCACAACGTTTTGTTTATAATTATCTTTTAAAAGTCTGTCCGGATCTGAAGCCACATAATTTTTTATATCTGAAGGATCAAGTTCTTCAATAAAATCCACATAAAGACATTCTGTTCTTAACCTTTGCTCGCTATTTTTAACTGTAAAAAATGTTTCAAGGCAAGTCGTACCAGCTTTTAATTCTACTTCGAACGTTACGGTCTTCATATCTTTAGAAACCACCCCTGTTTTAGAAATATTACCAATATTTAAATGTGCGCTTTCAACATCAATTTCTTTTGTTCCGTTTCCGTTTTCAACGATACGTTTTCCAGATTCTTGAGGCCAGCGATTTAAATTAAATTTATACTTTCCATCGCGAGCAACATTAATAACCCATATTTTATTTCCATTACGCGTATGAGCATCGTGCGGATATAAGCCAACTGGATTTTCGTATGGTGTCCCAATATGTATTTGCGCATATTTATCGAAATCGACAGAAACATCTTCCCACCACGTATTATATCTTTCATATAAATCTGAAACAATTTCCGGGTGATCTGCCACGACATTATTTTCTTGTCCTGGATCGGTTTTAATATTGTATAATTCGTCTTTCTCTCTTTTTACTAATCTCCAATCTTTTGTTAACACCTGATATTCTTTATCTTTCACAGGATACTCAACACGTTGATTATGTATGATTATAGAGCGGTCGTCTGACCATGTTTTTTCGTCTTCATTTAATAGCGGCACTAAACTTCTACCATCCATTTTAAGTTCGCTATCTACTTCCAGCTGACACAAATCTATTAAAGTTGGCATCACATCAATATGTCCAGACAAGGCATCGATATCCTTTCCGCCTTCAATATTTCCTTTTGGCCAACGCATAAAAAATGGTACACGATGCGCATTTTCATACCCCCATATTTTACCACCTCGCATATCATCTGTATATCCTTCTTTAACATAACCCGTTTCAAAATCGATAACGACACCTCCAAACCATGGGCAAGGACCATTATCTGTCATAAAAATAACAATTGTATTTTCTTCTAACCCCATGTCTTTAACTTCCTTAAAAAGTGTTGCAACATCTTCGTCAATCTTACTTACCATACCATAATAGTTAGCAATTCTATCGGAAACTTTGCCCTTATATGGTGCCACATATTTATCGTCTACGATAAGTGGCGCATGTGGTAAATTTGTAGGAATATAACAAAAGAACGGTTTGTCTTTATTTTTTTTGATATAGTTTAAAGCTTGATCAAACCACACTGTATTACAGTAACCATCGTATTTTTCGAACTCCCCGTTATGCTTATAGGTATCGTCTATATAATTATTACCCCAGTAATCTGGATTCTGACCAACACCGCCACCACCATGAACTATAGACTCTTTAAAACCACGATCCATAGGGCGAAACGGATAATTTTCTCCCAAATGCCATTTTCCAAACACAGCAGTTTCATAACCATTGTCTTTAAACACCTCCGGCATGGTAACCATACCTTCTTTTAACAACGATCGCCCACCGATAGTGTGCCAAACCCCTGCTCGTGCAGAATAGTTCCCAGTTAGTAAAGCAGATCGCGTTGGCGAACAAGACGGGTCTACGTGAAAGTCTGTAAAACGCACACTTTTACCATAAAACGCGTCGATTGCAGGTGTTTTCACATAGGGATTCCCATGCGCCCCCAAATCGCCATACCCTTGATCGTCGGTCATTATTAAAATCACATTAGGCCTTTTAACCTCGGATTTTTCTACAATTTCTTTATTTTCAGTTTTACAACCACTACAAAAAATTGATAAAAAAATCAATAATGGTATAAGCTCATATTTTTTCATTCTTATGTTATCTGGATTCAAATTTAATGGCACAATGACACGAGTTTAAGCTACTACAAACTCTAGTAACAGCGCACTTGTTTTAATTTTTAGGATTCGTTAATTCTAAATTCATCATTTTATCTAACACCAGTGCAACTGCACCAATTGCCGTAGCTTGATCGCCATGCGTGGCTGGTAAAATTTTAACCTTAGCACTAGAAGGCAGTAAGTACTTATTTTTTTTACTCTCGATTAAGTCAAATAATAAATTTCCATTTAAAGACACACCTCCACCAATATAAACAGTCTCCGGATTCAATAAATTTGAAATCACTCCAATACCTTTACATAGATATTCGGCTACGTCATTATATATTTTGAGAGATGCTGGATCATTTTGCAAAGCAGCAAGAGCGACGAGTTCTGCAGTTATCAGTTCTTTATCCCCTCTAGCCAGTTCCTTCAACAACTCTGATTCATTATTCTCTACCGCAGCTTTACCTAGAGACGTTATTCTGTGACCAGAAGCCAAAGCCTCCAAACACCCGTACATTCCACATTTACATTGCACTTCACTATCGGTATCTACGGAGATATGACCAAATTCACCGGCAAAACCAGAATACCCTTTAAGCAAGATACCTTCGACCACTAGACCAGAAGCAATACCATACCCCATATTAATGATCGCAAAATTTTTCTGATTCTCACGAATTCCCATATTCAATTCCCCCAAGGCCATTAAGCGCGTAGAGTTATCATAGAAGAATGGTAAATCCAATCGCTTATCTAATTCCTTACCCAAATCGATATTAGTCCATCCAAAATCTGGAGAAGATTCGATAATTCCAGTTTCACTATTAACCAAACCTGCAACACCTAAACCTACACCCCATATTTTATCATCAGGATTCTTTCGTTTCTGAAATTTCTCTACAATTTTAACTAACTTTTCAACAATACTTTCAAAACCCTTCTCTAACTCTGTCGAAACTTGCATTTCCGAAACAAAATTAGCGTTTAAGTCCACTAAGCATCCTCTAATATATGTAGCTCCTAAATCGATACCGATAAGATAATTATTTTCGTTTTTTAACTTAACAATTAAAGGTGGTCTACCACCACTAGAATCTCCTAACCCTATACTCTCAACCAATTGGTCGACATGCATAAGCTCATCTACTAATCTTGTAATGGTTGGTGGTGTTAATCCAGATTTTTTTGAAAGTGCAGATCTACTGATTTGAACATTGTCCTTTATCAACTTTAAAATCACTTTTTTATTTGTGAGATGTAAAAGTGCAACATCCATTTTTTTATACTCTTTACTCATATATAGCAATACTTTTTAAAGGCATTAAAGTAAGTTTTTTTTACAATATAGCACAATTAATTGAAAATTATTATCAATTAAATACTTACACGACCAAAAGACGTCTTAAACTTACACGAATCAAGATCACTATAGCACTAATAAAAAACTAGAAACACAGACTCAGAACACTAATTAACAACAAGTTAGACGTGTTTACACTTAACACTTTTAACTTAATAAAAAAAATATAAAATTTTAATATTTATATTAAAATCTAAGCAATTAAATAGCTTTTACTCATGTTTTTTCTTAAAATATTCAGAAATAC
The DNA here is from genome assembly GCF_042427615.1 of Formosa undariae. NCBI lineage: Bacteria > Pseudomonadati > Bacteroidota > Flavobacteriia > Flavobacteriales > Flavobacteriaceae > Formosa > Formosa undariae. Next base: position 61,973 of record NZ_JBHMEZ010000032.1, read on the forward strand.
ACAATAACATGAATCAAAAACAAACCACAACTAATACCTTTCTTAAAAGCCTTTGCAACATGCTTTTAACACCTTTTTAGAATGGCCATACCCTACTTAAACACCCTATATAATTAAGAATCTAATCTTAGAACAAGCACGTGTTTAACCGAAGTATTTGACACTTAAAAGTCCATAGCACCATCACAACAATTCTTTATAAGCACTAAAAAACCTGTATTTTAGAATTTCAAATTTATTTAAACACCTTACTTTAAGCTTATTTATTTACTTTTTAAAACTTTAAAACAAAGGGTCTACACCTACAAAATCAGTGCCATACACGTCTCTTAATTGCATTTAAAACGGATAATCATTTAGGAATAACAAAATGTATTTACACCAAACAATCACACTATTAAACAAAAGCAATCGTCCTTCTGAAAATGAATTCAGAAGGACGATTATATTAAGTATTGACACCAATAACACGCGAAAAGATAACGTATGACTATCGGATATATATTATTATTTAAATAGAATAAGCAAAAAAACCTAACTAACACTAGTGCTAGTTTTAGGACAGCTCCATTCTTTTATCTTCTACAATCTCTGAGGTGTAATACCCTAAAAAGCTATAACTTCTAACTGTTGTTAAAAAAGTATAAAGCAGATAATCCTGTTGTTTGGATTTAGACAAACCTTTATAATCGGTCGTATCCAATAAGCTGAATACCTCCTCTTCTTTATCTTTAGGAATATTCATGTAGAGCGCAATAAAAGCTTCGAAATCTTCTTTAGATGCATTTGCAATTTTCTTATCGAATTTTTCTTCAAATCTTGTTATGAATACTTTTGATCCTAATTTAACTGTTGCTTGTTTTTCTTCATCTAAAACAGTGTTAGACATCATATCTACAAACTGTGCAAGATTTAAATCTTTACCTCCAACAATTGACGTTTTAGGTAAAAATATATCGACTAAATTATCGACGACCTTAAATTCAGATGGATCGTAAAAAGTAGATACCCATCCTGTATTTGCATCCTCGGTACACGATCCAAGAATACTTAAAACAGTCGATGTACTAACTGCTGCTCCAAGTGCGAGTAGCATATTTTTAACGGCGGCTCTTCTTTCCATAATTAAAATATTTCGTTTTTAATTTGAGTCGCGGCATGGTCTGCAGCTCTAGCCGATAAAGCCATATAAGTAAGTGATGGATTCTGATTAGCAGAAGATGTCATACACGCACCATCTGTAACATAAACATTTGGTACAGCATGAACTTGATTAAATTCATTTAAAACAGATGTTTTTGGATCTCGCCCCATTCGTGCGGTTCCCATTTCGTGAATAGCATGCCCTAGCCATAAAGACTCGGTATGATTGTACCCTTTAACATTCTTAAAACCAGCTTGGGTTAACATGGTAATTGCTTCTTGCAACATATCTTTACGCATTTGCATTTCGTTTTCTTTAAACTCTGCATCGAACGTAATTGTTGGTAAGCCCCACTCATCTTTTTTCTCGTAGTTCAGGGTCATTTTATTTTCATGATAAGGCAAGCACTCTCCAAAACCGACTATTCCAATACGCCATGTTCCTGGTTTTAAAAGTTCTTCTTTAACATCCTTACCGTAACTTAATTCTTTTATCCCACGCTTCCAGTCTGTACGACTTGCGCTTCCTTGAAAGGAATAACCTCTTAAAAAATTATTCTTAGAATCTTCAGGTCCTCCGATGTTTCGGAATCTTGGAACATGAAAACTTGTTGGTCTATTATTAATATAACTTACATCTTCAAATTTATCGGTTTCGGCAGTAGCTCCAACTCTAAAATGATGATCCATTAAATTACGACCTAATTCACCGCTATCATTACCCATTCCGTTTGGAAATCTTTCGGATTTAGATTGCAATAAAATACTTGTAGACGCCATTGCTGAAGCACAACAAAAAATAACCTTAGCTTTAAACTCGATTTTTTCTTTTGTTATTGCATCTATAACTTTTACTCCTGTTGCTTTTTTAGTTTTGTCGTCGTAAACAATTTCATACACTACAGAATTAACTCTTAGTGTCATGTTACCTGTTTTTTCGGCGGCAGGTAATGTTGAAGAATTACTACTAAAGTAAGCCCCTAAAGGACACCCTCGCATACATCTATTTCGATAGGCGCAATTATAACGCCCTTCGTGTTTAACATCACCTGTTAAATTAACAAATCGCCCCATGGTTAGGGTCCTATTGTCGTACGCTTTTTTAATTTCACTTCTAAAATGCTTTTCGACCACATTTAATTCCATAGCCGGCGAAAAATAACCATCTGGTAATTGTGGCAAGTCCATCTTTTCTCCACATACACCAATAAATTTTTCAACTTTAGTATACCAAGGATCGATATCGTTATAACGTATAGGCCAATCTACACCTATATTTTCTTTTTTATTGGCTTCAAAATCTATATCACTAAAACGCAATGCTTGTCTTCCCCAAGTCAGAGACCTTCCGCCTACGTGATAGCCACGTATCCAATCGAAGCGTTTTTCCTCGTTATATGGATGCTTTAAATCGTCTACAAACCAATGTTTATAAGCTTCCTTGGTAACAAAACCTGTACGATTTTGCTTCTCTTGCTTTTTTATATCTTCGGTAGTTGCTTTTCCTCTATGCTCAAACTCCCAATCATCTTTTTCTGCAGTCGGATAATCTCCGTGTTCTACCATTCTACCGCGTTCCAAAACTAATGTTTTCAGGCCTTTTTCACACAATTCTTTAGCGGCCCAACCACCTGAAATCCCAGTTCCAATAACAATGGCATCAAACTCCTTTTCCAATTGTAAATTATTTTTTTTTGTTAAAATAAAATCTATAATAGCATAATTAACATCTAATTACACTTAGCTGTTAAAGCTATATTTTTACAGCTACGAAAAAGACTTCATAACTTCTGTAAACCCGCTTTAAACTTAGTACAAATAAGCAAAACACACAAATATTTAACGTTTATCACGTTGATGCTGTTTTGAGAAATAAGAGCAATCATTTGAAAAAAATATTCAAATGCTACCTTCATTCTTATATTCGCATTTTTTTAATTTATAATTACTGTTACATCTTTTTATTCAGAAAAATCTATTAAAAACACAACATGTTCTTTTGAAAAATGATATACTTAAAACGTTAAAATTTTCTATCTGGATGATAATACGACATGTCTAACGACACTTTTTTATCTGAAACCATTTCTGAAACTAATTTTCCTGTCGCTGGTCCCAAGCTCCACCCCATCATCGCATGTCCAGTTGCAATAATTAAATTCTCACATTTGGACGATTTACCAATATATGGCAATCCGTCTGGAGAACATGGTCTTAAACCACATTGAGCCAATTCTTTTTCTTCTGAAGTAATTTCTAAACCATTATAATAATTCTTTGCTGCTGTTGCAATAGCATCTACCCGTTTCGGATTAATAGCATTATTAATACCTGCTATTTCCATGGTACCCGCAAAACGAGTAAAGCCATCCATAGGTGTAACCGCCACTTTAGCTTCACACAATATGGCCGGAATTGTAATATTTGTTTCTCTATTTACATTTACCCTGTAGCCTTTTCCTGCTTGAATAGGTATTTTAATCCCTAGTTTTTTAGAGACTAGCGGACTCCAACTTCCCGCTGCAAGAATAACTTGATCGGGTTGCAACATTCTTTGATCTGTAATGACTTCTGTAATTTTATTATTTGAAAATGCTAAGTCGATTACGGTTTCATTTTTATGAAAAACAACACCGTTTGCTTTTAAGTAAGCCAACATATCTTTCATAAAATAATTCGGGGTCATGTGCGCATCACAATCATAATACACAGCACCTTTAACATTTAAATTCGCATGTGGTTCTAATTCCTGAACCTCTTTAGCTGATAAATTTTTAACACCTAAACCTTCTTGAATTCCACGTTGTCCAACATGCCATTCTTCTTCTCCAACTTGATCAGACTTATAACACATTAAAAGTCCTTTACGCTCGTAATGGAAATTAAAATCGGCTGATTGTTTTAAGTCTTCGTAAAGCTCTCGAGAAAATAAATTGATATTTTTAATCGCTGAAATAGACTTTTCAACTTTGGCTTTTGTTGCCGATTTTTTAAACGCTAAAGTCCAATTAATAAAATCCATATCTAATCTGGGTTTTACATAAAATGGACTTGCAGAATTAAACATCCATTTAATTCCTTTTGTAATCATTCCGGGGGCCGCCAAAGAAATAAAATGGCTTGGAGTTATATACCCTGCATTAACATGAGATGCTCCCGATTCCATATCAGACTGATCTAATACGGTGACTTGGTGTCCTTCTTTTTGAAGGTAATAGGCAGAACATAAGCCCGTAATGCCGCCACCAATAATTACAATATTCTTACTCATTTAATAGGTATTTAAATCACTTGAAATCCATGTGCATATGGATCGTCTTCATCGTCTATACTAATTGTATTATGCCCGTAAATTCTGGCCCATCCTTTTATAGAAGGAATAATAGCCAATGTTCCGTTTAAGGTTGTTTCTTCTTCTACGCGACCAACAAATGTAGAGCCGATAAAACTTTCGTGAATAAAATCTTCTCCTTTTTTTAGCTTCCCTTTAGCATGTAATTGTGCTAATCGAGAAGATGTTCCTGTTCCGCAAGGCGATCTATCGATCGCTTTATCGCCATAAAACACAGCATTTCGTCCTGAAGAATTTGGGTCTATTGGTGTACCCGTCCACATAATATGAGAGACATCTTTTATGGTAGGATCTTCCGGATGAATAAACATCTTAGGATATTTAAGATTGATTTTATCTCGAATAACTTGAGAAAACTGAATTAATTTACTAGCTGTAAAATCTTGAACTCCAGAAAAATTATCTTGAGCATCTACAATAGCGTAATAGTTACCACCATAAGACACATCGAAGGTTAATTCTCCCAACTCGGGACAATCAATAGTTAAATTTTCCGCTGCTAAAAAACTTTTAACATTGGTTAATTTTACCCATTTTACTTTACCATCTATTTGCTGATACTCAATATCTACTAAGCCAGCAGGAGCTTCCATTTTAATTTTTCCTGGTGTTTTAGGAATTACTAAACCTTCTTCGATGGCTATAGTTACAGAACCAATAGTACCATGGCCACACATCGGTAAACATCCCGAGGTTTCGATAAATAAAATTCCAAAATCATTTTCCGGATTATTTGGCGGGTACAAAATACTCCCACTCATCATATCATGGCCGCGAGGCTCAAACATGAGTCCTTTACGGATCCAATCGTACTCTTTTAGAAAGTGTTGTCGTTTTTCGCTCATGGTTGCGCCGTCCAACATTGGCCCACCTGCTTCAACCACTCTTACTGGGTTGCCGCAGGTATGCGCATCAATACATTTAAAGCTGTTTTTCATTGAGTTTTATAACCGCTAAATTTTCGACATTTATTAAATTACATCTTTTGTTTTTTCACTATTTACCAATCTTAAAATTCCTAAAGGATTTTCGTTTTTAAGAGCATCTGGCAATAATTCGTTTGGCCAATCTTGGAAACTTACTGGTCTTACCCATCTCTTAATAGAGTCTACTCCTACAGATGTAAATCTAGAATCTGTTGATGAAGGATAAGGACCTCCATGTACCATAGATGGACAAACCTCAACACCTGTTGGCATTCCGTTTAAAATAATACGTCCAACTCTATTTTGTAAAGCAGAAATTACTTTTGGGTAATCGGTTGCTTCATTGTCGTCGGCAATTAAAGTCCCTGTTAATTGTCCTTCTAATTTAGAAAGAATGGTTTCTAATTCAGTAATATCTTCACACTGTACAATTATAGAATACGGTCCAAAAACTTCTTGGTGTAATGTAGGATTTTCTATAAATGTTTTACCTTGAACAGTAGCCACTGCGTGCTTAGCATAGTTAGGTTTAACCTCAGCGTCATAATCGGCTACAATATCTAGTTCTGGTTGCTCTAATGCTTTGGCTTTATTTTTGGCATAAGCTTCATAGATGTTTGGGTGCAACATACACGTTGGATCTATTTTAACAAACTCAGCTGATAATATTGAAATAAAACGATCTAAACTTTCACCTTTAACTCCTAATAAAAGTCCTGGATTAGTACAAAATTGTCCTGTACCCATGGCAATAGAAGCGGCGTAAGTTTTTGCCCAACTCTCTGTTTTATTCTTTAGGGCTTTTGGAAGCACTACAACAGGATTTATACTTCCCATTTCGGCAAAAACAGGAATAAGTTCGTCCCTTTTTGTTGCTAAATCATATAATGCTCTTCCTCCACGAATACTACCAGTAAAACCAACAGCTTTCACTTTTGGATGACTTACTAATACTGTTCCTTCTTGAATCCCATTACTATTAATATTAGAAAATATTCCGTTTGGCATTCCCGTTTTTTCTGCAGCCTTAATAATTGCAGAAGAAACCAATTCTCCTGTTCCAGCATGCATTGGGTGAGACTTAACGATTACTGGACAACCTGCTGCAAATGCAGCTGCTGTATCTCCTCCAGCAGTAGAAAATGCTAAAGCAAAATTACTAGCTCCAAAAACAGCTATAGGACCTAAAGGCACATACATTTTACGTAAATCCGATTTAGGTAAAGGCTCTCTATTTGGCATTGCTGTATCGATACTAGCATCTACCCATGATCCTTCTGTAACTAAATCTGCAAAAGTACGCAGCTGGAACATAGTTCTTCCACGTTCTCCTTGTGCGCGTCCTGCAGGTAAACCTGTTTCTGCACAATACGTTTCCAACAACACATCCCCAAGTGCTAAAATTTCGTCTGCAATTGCATTTAAAAATGCAGCTTTTTGTACTCCTGAAAGTGTTTGTGTAACCTCAAATGCTTCTGTTGCCAAAGTTACAGCTTCATCTATTTCTTCTGATGTTGCCACATGGAACACATGCTCATTTTCAGTATTTGATTGTGGATTAAATGTTTTGTATACGTCTTCGCCTTTTGCTGATAGTTGGCTACCTATGTAATTTTTTCCTGTGATCATCAAGTTTGTTTTTTAATCCGAATTATGGATCTTATTTAATTATTAATTCGTTTTAGTACGTTTGTAATTTACAACTATAACACAATTACTAATCGATTGATTTTTGTTTAAATCTCATCAAATATGACTAATTTATTTGATGATACTAAACAAAGTACATGTTAAAAAAAAATAAATGTTTGACTTTTCCGTTTAGAATAAACAATAAAATCAAACATTTTTATCTATTAGAAACATGAGTACTTCTAAGCTATTACACTTAAGTTTTTATACTCAGGTAATGTAGGTCTTATTGCAAGTGCGTCTTTAATAATTTTTTCTATTTCAACACGTTCGTCACCTTGTAATATTAATCTTGGAGCTCTTACGTATTCTGCACCAATTTCAGTATGTAAAGTTGCAAATTTGATATACTGCACTAATTTTGGATGAATATCTAATTCTAACAATGGCATAAACCAACGGTAAATTTCAAGAGCTTCTTGGATACGTCCTGCTTTTTGAAGTTCGTAAATAGCAACTGTTTCTGCTGGAAATGCACAAACCAAACCAGCTACCCAACCGTTTGCTCCTAACAATAAACTTTCTAATGCTAATGTATCTACACCAGTCATAATAACTAATCTATCTCCAAAACGATTTTTGATTCTAGTTATGTTAGTCGTATCTCTAGTCGATTCCTTAACTGCTTGAATGTTTGGACACATTTCAACCAATTCAGCAAACATATCTAAAGTCACTAATATTTTATAATCTGTAGGATTATTGTAAATCATTATTGGTAATGATGTACTGTCTGCAATAGCTCTAAAATATTCAACAACTTCTTCGTCAGAAGCCTTATATCTCATTGGAGGCAGTATCATTAATGCTTCAGCTCCATCTTCTTCAGCAGTTTTTGCTAAGTTAATAGCCGCTTTTGTTGTTGTTTCCGCAATATTCATTAAAACTGGAATTTTCCCCTCTACAAGAGCAACAGTTTCTCTAGTTAGAATACGTCTTTCTTCATCAGTTAATGTACTAGCTTCACCTAACGTACCTCCTAAAACAATACCGTGAACACCTGCATCTACTTGTGCTTTAATATTTACTTTAAACAACTCTAAATCCAATTCATCTTTATCCGTAAATTGTGTTGTAACTGCTGGCATAACGCCTTCCCATTTAAAACTCATAAATTCTGTTTTTTAATTTACCCAAAAATAAAGAATACTAAAACTTTGAAAATAATGTATTTTACCTATAATTGATACTATTTTACATTTTTTGCCCTAGTTTCATTAAAAATGAGCACTTATTAAAATTTAAACAATCAAAACCATTATCTGAGGCAACTAATCCGTTGAAATTCAATTTAATATTTTTCATTGCAGACCAGTCTAATAAGAACCTATAATTCACCTGAAATCTAGAGTAAAAGTTGCCGCTTACAGAGACGTATTATAAAGTAATAGATTTAAAATTTATTACGATAATTAATAGGTGTTATGACTTACATATGCTTTACTAATTTCCTTAACTATTTATAAATACAGAAGCAGCGATTCATAATAAATAGATAATACATGAAGCCCAATTAATATACATTCTAATAGTAATTTTACACGTTAATTTTTTAAGCAAAACGGTTGTTCATGTTTTTATCTCGTCCTTTCTTTTACATCTTTATATTCCTATCCTTTTCTAGCTTTGCTCAAGCACCTCTTAAAATTCACTCTCATAACGATTATAATCAGCTTTTACCATTTTGGAAAGCCTACACTAACGGATTAGAATCTATAGAAGTCGATGTGTTTTTGAAAAATAACACCTTATACGCTACGCATGAAGCGCATGAAATCAAGACACAAAACACCTTTGAGTCTCTGTATCTAAAGCCATTAAGAACGGTGTTTAAGCCCCATTTAGGAGCCAAGCAGCAGATCCAGCTTCTTATAGATATTAAATCTGAAGCATACACCACACTTACAGCAATTGAGAAGGTTTTAGAAACATACCCCGATCTTACAAATAACCCAAAACTGAGTTTTGTTATTTCAGGACACAGACCCGAACTAAAAGATTATAATACTTATCCAGATTATATTTTATTCGACTATCAGAGCTTAGCTCCAATTCCTGAAAAAGCGATTAATAAAATTGCGCTAATAAGCTTAAGCTACAAGATGTTTTCGTCTTGGAAAGGACAGGATTCTATTCCTAAAAAAGATTTAAAAATATTAAAATCTATTGTAGACCAAGCACATGCGCACAATAAATCATTTCGTTTTTGGGGAGCACCAGATACGCCTTTAGCATGGCACACATTTTACACCATGGGAGTCGATTTTATAAATACAGATCAACCCCAAGAATGTGCGAACTATTTTAACACACATAACGCTACCACAAACACTGTTGAAATTGCTTTTATATCGGATATTCATTTCCAAGATATTTATGGTGAATTTTCGGATAATGAATATAAAGGCATATACAATAACAAGACCAATAAGCACACCCTTTTAAGAACAATGGATGCACAGCTGCATTCTACAAGAATTTTTAATGAAAATTACTTTGCATTATTTGCAGCCTTAGATGATATGGTAAAAAAAGGTATTAAGTATGTGGCTTTACCGGGTGATTATACCGATGATGGGCAAGCCATTCATTTAAAAGGTTTGCAACAGATTCTACAATCGTATGAAATAACCTATGGCATGCAATTTTTTATAACAACCGGCAACCACGACCCCGTAGGTCCTTTTGCTCAAGATTCTGGAAAATCTGATTTTATGGGAATTAATGGACAGTCCCAAGGTATTTATAGTTACTCGCCATTAAAAAACAACTCTAAAACAGAGACAACAGACTTACCTGTAATCCGTTCCAAAGACATTAAGAAATTAGGATATACAGGCGTTCTTAATCATTTAAAATCATTTGGTTTTTTCCCTGAAGCACACAACTTGTATTGGGCTACGCCATTCTCGAAATATACAGCAGAGACTTACACCTATCAAGCCGCATTACAGCAAAGTTCGATTACCAATAGAATGTATAATATTACGCCAGGATACACCATTCCCGATGCTAGCTATGTTGTAGAGGCAGCACCAAACGTGTGGCTACTCGGTTTAGATGCCAATGTATATTTGCCAAAAGATTCTATTAACGGAAATGCTCTAAACCCAAAAAACTATACAGGCGCAAGTATTGGATATAATAATGTTCTTACCCATAAAACACACCTTATAACGTGGGTAAAAACAATTGCATCGGAAGCTAAACGATTAAACAAAACACTAATTGCTTTTAGTCATTACCCGATGATTGATTTTAATGATGATGCATCAGAAGCACTAGAATCCTTTTTTGAAGGCAAAAAATGGCAATTAGAACGTGTGCCTCAAGAAGCTGTTTCTCAACTATTTTTTGATGCTGGAATAAAAATTCATGTAGCCGGACATATGCATATTAACGACACTGGTATTAGAACCTTTAAAAACGAGGAGTCTTTAATTAATATCCAAACACCTTCTATTGCCGCATATATTCCTGGTTATAAAATATTAAAAATTAAAGCCAATAATGAGATTGAAGTCAATACAGTACAAATTGATACGGTTCCTAATTTCGATGATTTATTCCCTCTTTACGAAAAAGAATATAAGCATTTAACTTCGGAAGGAAAATCCTTATGGAATCATGATATTTTAAACAGTACATCGTATCATGATTTTTCTATGTTTCATTTAAAAGAACTGGTACGTTTACGTTTTCTAGAAGAGGATTGGGTACCCCGTTTTAAAGATTTTATGCTAAATATCACTGCTGAAGAATTACTTCTACTGCCTTACTTAAATACTAACATTCCAATTAATACATTATGCCTAGAAAAAACCAAGTATAAAACAGACTGGGAACTTGCAGATAATAAAGCTGTATTGGCCTTACAAACCTCTGATTTAACTTTAGAAGATTTTAAAGATTGGACAGGTTTTGATATGATTTTTGATTTTTACCGCATTCGGAATGCCGATGTTTTAGCGATTACCGACATTGGAGACAAACAAATAGCCATATATAAATGGCTATTTGATACTTATAAGACGACGCTATCTCAGAATAAAAACGACGATAACAGACAGAAATTATTAGCGTTTTCTTCTATCTTTTTACAATTTTTAAACGGTGCTCCTGCAAATAACTTTACAATAGATTACAATACAGGCACATTAAAAACCATGGAGAACTAATACCTATTTGGCAGTAACAGGATTTTTTCTAACGTATATCCCGTTTTTAAATGAAATGTGATAATTGCTTTTAAATAATGTACTAGGCAAATAATAATCTGTAGTAATAATTTGTGCACCAGATTCCTTTGCCATTTCAAAATGAGAATAATCGTTAGACCGTGCTTCTTTTGTACCCGCATCGGCTCGTGTTCTTATAATATATCCTTTGGATACTAAACTTTTTATAGATTTATCTTCTGGGTTATTTCTAAATAAAGTTGCGGCTTCAGGCGTTCCCGGATTTGCATTGGCAAACATTACACGATTATTAAGCGATGGATGCCCTGCTATATATAGATCTCGTTTTCGGCCAGAATCGTCTAAAAGAAACAAAAACTTCCCTCTAGCCTCCTTTAATTTTGGCCAATTATTATTTAAAACCGCCTGCTCTAGAGTTTCATATTCACCTCTAACATGATCTGGAGTTATTAATTTATCAGTTCCTAATCCGCTAGTTAATGCGTTATCGAGTTCTGTAAAAAGTGATGTCGTAAATGCTTCTGGCTGGGTCCCAAACATATTTACTTTTCCGTCTTTAGCTTCTAATGTTATAAAAATAGGCTCGTGATTGGGATGTGCCTCAGACCATAATTTTAAATCCTTTAAACAAGCATCTAGAGTATAATAATGTGTTCTAAAATCGATGTCTATAACATGTAAAATTTTAAATCCCGGTGTCTCCATGACCGCATTAGGATCGAATGCTTCATCTGCTTGCACCAAAACTAATCCTTTTGGGTTTGCATACGTCCCTCCTTTAGAATCGGCATATACATCTATTTCTAGATTTCGTAATCCCATATCTAACTGCTCTAATATAGGTATGTGGGTATACTGTAGCGATTGCATACTATTAGTGGTATCCTTTTCCTCTAAAAAATCATAAAGCTTAGGTTCTATTTCTTTTTTATAACTATTGTGAGACCCAATAACTTGAAGCTGATTAATTCGTAAAGTGTCTTGTTGAGATCTCACTTTACAACACAGAATACACAGTAAACATAATGATAAATAATATTTCATAACTAAAAAAAATTAGTCGTCAAAATTACGACCCAAACCGTTAAGTCCATGTTAGTAAATCAAGAACAAAATGTAAAAATTTAACACTATAAAGCCATACAAGCAAATGCATAAAAACATTATATATCAACCCATTAACTAAAAACAGTGTTATGCACAGCACCTTATTTATTTAACAGTTGCATAACCATTAGCTAAAACTTGAACGCTGAAGATTTCATTAATTTGCGACACGATTAAAACTTATAAAATTTTGTTAATCTCTTCTAACTAATCTCTAAAATCGCTACTCATTTAATGAACTAAAAACGTTTAAAAATTCTTCTAAAATAAAAAACCATAGTTGCTACGAACAACTATGGCCTAATCATTAAGCATTGTAACACCAATAACTTAAATATGTATAATAAAAATAATTTTTTTCTATTAAAAAATATAACTTTTTTAATATTATTCTTACTTGTATACCAAACGGGTTACACAAGTACTACCACAGCTTCAAAAAACAAAACGTCTAATAAAGCGATTCAAAAAACAATACAAGGTAAAATTGTAGACGAAACAGGCGTTCCTTTATTAGGCGCTTCTATTTTAATAAAAGACACTACCATAGGTGCTTCTGCCAACTTTGATGGGGAATTTTCTATCGAAGCCAGCCATGGACAAACATTAAAAATTTCATTTATAGGTTACGAAACCCAAGAGGTTCTTATAGATGCCGACTACCTAAATATTGTCTTACAACCTTCTAGCGCTGTGCTAAACGAAGTATTAATTGTAGGTTATGGTCAGCAAAAAAAGAAAGATCTTACTGGAGCTGTAACGCAATTATCTTCTAACGATTTTAAGGAAGGTGTAAATATTTCTGCCGATAATTTATTACAAGGTAAAGTTGCTGGTGTACGTGTTATCCCTTCTAACGGAGAACCGGGATCGGGTGTAGACGTATCTATTCGTGGTGTGGGGTCTATTAGAAGTGGAAGTACTCCGTTATTTGTTGTAGATGGTGTCCCTTTAAGCAATACAGATGTAAGTGCACCCAGTCCTAATTTTGGACTTGGTAATTCCAGTGCAAAAAACCCATTAAACTTCCTAAACACAAGTGATATTGCTTCCATTACAGTTTTAAAAGATGCTTCTGCTGCCGCTATATACGGAGCGAGAGGTTCTAACGGAGTGGTAATTATCACTACAAAACAAGGAAAAACAGGAAAGGCTGCTATTACTATCGATTCTTATTTAAGTGTTTCGAATGTAATTAAAAAGATTGACGTCTTAGAAGCAGACGATTACAGAAATGCCATAAACGACGATGCCTACGATCATGGTGGAAACACAGATTGGCAAGACGAATTACTTCGTAGCGGGATCACCCAGAATAATAACTTCTCTTTTTCTTCTAAAACAGAAAGCGGAAACTATTACACCTCTTTATCGTTAATGGATCAGGAAGGGATTGTACATAATAGTGGTTTCGATAGAGTAACTGCGCGTTTGAATGCTGAAGAATCTTTCTTTGATAACAAACGTTTAAAAGTGAAGGTGAATTTAACCGCCAGTCAGATTAATGAAACTGGAGTGCCAAATGGTTCTGATGCAGGTTCTGATGGACAGTTAATTATTCATGCTTTAATGGCCAACCCAACACAACCTGTATTTGATGAAGATGGCGAATACACCAACTTTAATTTAAACCAGAATTATAATCCGATGTATTTATTAGACATTTACGAGGATCATACTAATACAGTACGAATTCTTGGAAATGCAGAAGCATCGTTTAGAATTATTGACGGATTGGACTATAAGTTTAACTACGGTGTAGATCGTTCGGTTTCGGAACGAAATTCTACTATTTATCCAAACGCTACAGATAGAACGCCAGAAGGTGCCTATGTGCAAACAAATTTAGAGTCTCAGAGTACTTTAATGGAGCATTACTTAACGTATCGCTTTGGTTTTAATAGAAACAATTTTGAAGTTTTAGGTGGATTTTCATATCAGAAATTCAACTTCTCTGGAACTACGTTTTCTATTACAGGCATCGATCCAAAGGGCACAGGTGTTAAACCAGAGTACGATCCAGGATATTCAGGACAACAGAATGGTTTAAGTGGATACGCTCAGGAAAACGAATTACAATCTTACTTTAGTAGGGTAAATTATAACTTTGATGATAGATATCTAATTACTGCATCTGTAAGAGCAGATGGTTCGACTCGTTTTGGGCAAAACAATAAATATGGGTATTTTCCTTCATTTGCATTAGGCTGGAATTTAGACAACGAACAGTTTTTAATGGATTCTGATGTGATCAATCAACTAAAATTAAGACTTAGTTGGGGACAAACAGGAAACCAGGAAGTACAAAACAAAATCACTCAGGCCAGTTATTCGCAATCTGCTGCAGGAGGATATTACTTATACAACGATCCGACCTTAACAAATGGAATTGTAGTAAACAGAACTGCCAATCCAGATTTACAATGGGAAGTGGTATCGCAATTAAATATTGGTGCCGATTTTAGTTTATGGAATAACAAATTATATGGTTCTGCAGATTATTATACAAAAACAACTACCAACGCCATTTTAAACATTCCTGCCGAACCATTAAGCCCAACAACAACGGTGTGGCAAAACATTAGTGGAGAAATAGTAAATAAAGGTTTTGAATTAAGTTTAGGATCACAAATTATAAGTACAGACGACTTCTCATGGTCTCTAGATGTAAACGGAGCAACTTTAGATAACGAGGTGGTAGACTTACCGGTTTCAGAATTATATTCAGGTAGTGTTGCAGGACCAGGTTTATCTGGAGTAGTTGCAAACATTTACAAAAGTGGTTACGAAGCTGGATCGTTTTATATGTTAAAACACTTAGGTTTCGACGCGAATGGTGCAGACATTTTTGAAGACTTTAATAACGATGGCGCTATAAATAGTGACGACCGTCAGATTTTTGAAGGTGCACTACCTAATTTCACTTATGGGATAAACACCAACTTAAGTTATAAACGTTGGGATTTAAGTCTTTCTTTAATTGGACAAAGTGGTGGTTTACTAGTTAACAATACCAACTTAGCTCTAAACATTAACAACATTGTTTCCGACAGAAACGTGCTATCAGAATTTTACAACGCTGGAGCAAGTTATTCTAACACACCTCAACTTTCAACTTTATATCTAGAAAAATCAGATTTCCTACGTTTAAACAACGCAAGAATAGGATATTCATTAGATACAGATCGTCTTAACTTAGAATGGTTACAAGGTTTAAACTTATATGTAAGTGCTCAGAATTTATTCACAATTACTAACTATTCTGGTTACGACCCGTTAGTTAATAGTCCGCGAAATTCAGGAGGAAACCAATCTATAGGAATAGATTACACGACTTACCCATCATCTAAAACGTATATGCTAGGTGCAACACTAAAATTATAATTTATGAAAACTATCAATATAATATCAAAAATAACGTTCACTTTCATCTTAAGTACGTTGGCTTTTAATTGCTCGGATTTAGATGAAGTTGTTAAAGACGAAGTGATTGGCGGACAAACATCGAACCCAGAGAGTGCAATAGCTGCGGCTTACGGACAATTGGCAGATGGTACATTTACAGATCACGGTAGCGTATTCGGATTACAAGAATACCCTACAGACGAATGTATGCTACCTACCCGAGGAAGTGACTGGGGAGACGGTGGAAAATGGAGAGACCTTACCGAATTTACTTGGGGAACGACTAACGCACAAGTTACAGGAACATGGAATTCCTTAAATAGCGGGATAACTAAAACGTTAATCGCGATTGAATCATTACAAGAAAATCCGGATTATGCTAATTACGATTTATTCATGGCTGAAGCCAAAGGATTATTAATTCTATATGTATACAATACGTTAGACCTATTCAATCAGGCACCTTATAGAGACCTATTTTCAGACGATAAATCCTTAGTTTTTCTTCAAGCAGACACAGAGATAGACAATCTGATATCTGATTTAGAAATTATTATTCCGAACCTGGCCAATATGGGAGACCAACAAACGTATAATGGTCGTTTTACAAAACAAGCAGCCTACGCGTTATTGGCAGATATGTATTTAAATAGAGCTGTTTTTAAAGATCGTTATAATGCGACTTCTAGTTTTAATTTCACACAAACTGCTGTCGATAATAATGGAACGGACATGGATAAAGTTATCTACTACACCTCTTTATTAATTAATGATGGTTTTAGCTTAGAAAGCAACTATTTTGACAATTTTGCATTAAGTAATTCTAATGGATCTGAAATTATTTTTGCTGTTATTCAGGAAAATGATAACATTAGAAGAAGCGATAATGACTTTGCATACATGTCTACCGGGCGTGCGCAAAAACAAACTCCAGACAACAGAGGAACCAATGGCTCAAGTGTAGAACCTGAATTTTATAATACTTGGGAAGGTAATCATGACGATCCGCGATTCCACAGATATTATCAATACGCCGACGGAACTTGGTTTATGAATGACGGGACTACGGGAAGTGTACCTTCTGAAGATATTAGACCAGATACAGGAAAACCATTAGTCCATTTTAATAGAGGTTTACAAGCAGGACAACAATACGGACCAACGCTAGATGGAAAAGGAGGTTTTAATATGACCGCAGAAGGAAGAATTGCTATTAGCAAATTATACATGGAAAAAAACACGACTATTCCTATGGACTACACGCCAGAAATGAATTTTAACAATCCGTCGGAAGCCATTTTATCGCAAGATCAAATCAATGCCGGTGTGCGTAACTTTAAATGGGAATTTGATCCAGAAAACGGGAATGGTAATAGCGCCGTAGATGTTCCTTTATACCGTTTAGGAGGTATGTATTGCATGAGAGCAGAAGCTTATTTTAGAAAAGGAGAAACAACGCTTGCCTTAGCCGATATTAATACATTACGCACAAGCAGAACTCGAGAAGCTTTGTTTAATAATGCTCCTGGTGTTGCTATTTCATCTTTAGATGAAGTGACTTTATACAATGAAATTGGTTTTGAAATGTACTGGGAAATGTACAGAAGAAAACAAATGATCCGTTTTAACACCTACGACAAAGCATATACAGCAAAAGCGGCAACGCAACCGTATTTAAGAGTATTTTCAATCCCACAATCTACTATTGATGTTACAGATGGCATTGAACAAAATTTCGGATATAATTAAATAGATTTTAAATCATTAATTAAAAGGTAGCAAAAAACACATTGCTACCTTTTTTTATTTATTCTAATCTCCATCCCTATTTTTAAATCCCATATGCGTTAAAACCAAGGATAGACTTCATAAAAAAAAACGAGCAAATGATTACGTAAAATGTTTTATAAAAAGATGAAAGGTATCTCAATTAAAAACGGCTAAATTTGAAATAATCTAAAAACAAATTGATGCATATTCTAAAATTATTTTTAATCGTTTTTTCAATAGGAGCTCTTACCTCTTGTAATTCTAAAAACAAAAAAACAGAAACCAAGACCGTTACAGAAAATGTAGCTTCAACTCAAGAAACATCTACATCATTATCCGAGTCCGAAAAAATAATCAATGAAACCATTCTTGCTCATGGTGGAGATTTGTATAACACTGCCAATTATTCATTTGTATTTAGAAAAAACACGTTTCAATTTAAGAATAACCATTCTGAATACGTTTACTCAAAAACGTATGAAAAGGAAGGTTCTGAAATTATTGATGTTTTAGACAATGGCAGTTTTTCTAGAATGATTAACGGCAAGGCTGTCGAATTATCCGACAAGGATATCGCTAGTGGCACAGGTTCAATAAATTCTGTGATCTATTTTACAACTCTACCTTACAAATTAAACGACGAAGCCGTGAATTCTAAACTCATGGAAAGCACAAGTATTAAAGGAGAACAATACGAAACCATACAAGTTACATTTAATGAAGATGGTGGCGGCGAAGATCACGACGACGAATACTACTATTGGATAAATAAAAACACTAAAAAAATCGACTATTTAGCATATAATTATAGTGTAAATAAAGGAGGGGTACGCTTTAGAACAGCTTTCAACAAAAGGGTTGTAGACGGTATTACGTTTCAAGACTATATAAATTATGAAGCTGAGGTTGGTACGCCACTAAAAGATTTACCGATGCTATTTGAAGCGAATAAATTAAAAGAACTTTCAGAAATAAAAACTGAGAATGTAATTAATTTAAACAAGCAGTAGTAAAAAAAGGATCATTCCTAATAGTTGTGTTTAAGTAACTTTGTAGTTAATCTAGAAAACAGAAAACGATATTCTTACCATCTCTATCCTAACTTTTAAAAGCTTTAATTTTGAATACAAAGATTAAAGCTTTTAGAAGTATTTGTGCTTCTATTAACAAAGGTAACAGGATTTATTATTGTATTGAAATCTTAAAAAATCGGATAATTATATATTTTTATATTCTCGACTCCGCTCGAACTCCAAAAAAAATATAGCCTAGAAGAGAATTTAAAGATTAATCATTGATATATAATGGGTATTAAGAAGAGTCGAGAATCTCCCATAATAATCTATAGTTATTCCTTGATTTGATTGCTAGTAGGATTCGTGTTTGTAAACTATTCTATAACGACCTCTATTAGCAACAGATTAAGAAGATCTGATGATCTATTCAATACGTTTCTTTTTTCAAAGATCGCACTGTTTTTTAGTCCAACACACAACTTTTGAGATTGATGCATCTTGAGCTTTTTTTGATGGTTATAAGCTATAAAAAACAAAACCCTCATAATCATACGATTATAAGGGTTTTTGCGGAGAATGAGGGATTCGAACCCCCGGAGGTGTAACCCTCAACAGTTTTCAAGACTGCCGCATTCGACCACTCTGCCAATTCTCCGAGTGTCTCATCAGGTATTCCCTGATTGCGGGTGCAAATATAAGACGCTTTTTCGATTATATCAAATAAAAATTAAAAAAAATTAAAACATTTTTCGACACCTCATTTAACAAATTATATTTCAAACGGTTATAAATTTATTTTTACAAACTATTTTATGTTTTATAATATGCTTTCTAGTAAAATAATAAAGTTATTAAGGCTAAAGTCCATTTCAAATCCTATTTTTGGCACCTATTAAATCAGTATATGGATATTCTTAAACAGTTGCAATGGCGATATGCCACAAAAAAATTCGATAACAATCGCATAATAGAAAATAATAAACTTCAAGTGCTTTTGGAAGCTTTCAATTTAACAGCGACCTCTTACGGCTTACAACCTGTAAAATTAGTGGTGATTAAAAACAAAGTGTTGCAACGTGAATTAGTAGAAGCGTCTATGAACCAGGAGCAAATTGCTCAAGCTTCTCATGTCCTAGTATTCTGTATAGAAACGACTATAGATAATGTATTTGTCGAAAATTATTTTAAACGCGTACAAGCGGTTCGTAATACACCGGAAGCTGTTTTAAATCCTTTTAAAAACTTTTTAATATCAGATTTCGAGAATAAAGAACAATTACAAATCGAGAACTGGGCAACTAAACAAGCATATCTTGCCTTAGGAAACATGTTAACCGTGTGTGCTGTACAACATATTGATGCGTGTCCTATGGAAGGCTTCACTCCTGCTAAATACGACAACATTTTGGAATTAACGCAAAGAGGTTTAAAATCTGTTTTAGTGCTTCCGATTGGGTATCGTGCAGAAGACGATGTGTTTTCTGACATGAAAAAGGTAAGAAAACCTATCGTAGAAAGTATCATTCATCTGTAACTATATCGCATAGATTCGAAAATCTTTCTCTATTTTTAATCTACTATTATTGAAGGTTAAATAATTAAAGACGCGCTAAAACTAAGTTTTGGGTCCTAATTATAACAATGAAATGATTTTTAGTGTTTTTCAACAATGGCATTTCAATAATTGAAAAGATCTAGAATCTTCGTTTTGACTTCTTTTTTATTCCTTGCTTTAATCGTAAATTTGAATTCAATTTTAAATAGACCTCATGCCTGGATTTGAACTTTTTGGAAGTGCCGAAAAAAAAGAAGTACACGATGTACTTGAAAGTGGTATTTTAATGCGTTATGGCTTCGATGCCATGAGAAACAATCATTGGAAAGCTAAAGAATTAGAGACCGAATTACAAACCCAAATGCAAGTGAAGCACGCGCAATTAGTATCTAGTGGTACAGCTGCCGTATCTGTTGCTTTAGCCATTGCCGGTGTCGGTTCTGGAGACGAAGTTATTCTACCTACTTTTACTTTTGTTGCCAGTTTTGAAGCGGTTTTAATGTTAGGTGCTATTCCGGTATTAGTAGATATCGACGATACACTAACACTAGATATTACAGCTGTAAAAAAGGCGATTACTCCAAAAACCAAAGCGATTATGCCTGTGCATATGTGCGGTGGTATGGCGCGATTAAAAGAATTAAAGGAGATTTGTGATACACATAATCTAAAATTAATTGAAGATGCCTGTCAGGCCATCGGAGGAACTTATGAAGGAAAACCTTTAGGAAGTTACGGAGATGTTGGCTGTTTTTCTTTCGATTTTGTTAAAACCATAACTGCTGGCGAAGGTGGTGCAATTATTACAAATAACGATGAGTACGCCACTTGGGCAGACAATTATAGCGATCATGGTCACGATCACGTTGGTTCAGATCGTGGTGCTGAAAGTCATCCCTTCCTGGGTTATAATTTCAGAATTTCAGAACTTCATGCAGCTGTTGGTTTGGCTCAAGTAAGACGTTTAAATGATTTTATTGCCATTCAGAAAAATCACTATACCGTTTTAAGAGAAGCTTTAAGTTCTATTCCTGAAATTACATTTAGAACAACTCCCGAAGCAGGTGAAGAAAACTATTCTTTTTTAAATTTCTTTCTACCCGATTTGGAAACATCTAACAAGGCTATGGTAGCTCTAAAAGAAGCTGGAATAGATGGATGTTTTCATTACTTTAACAACAACTGGCATTATGTTAGAAAGTGGAATCATTTAAAAGAAGCAAAAAGTATATTCCCAATTGCTCCTCAAATAAAAGAAGCGTTAAGCACTTTAGAAAATAAAACATTCGAACAATCCGATCATTATATTGGAAGAAACATATCTTGTTTAATCAAGTTATCTTGGACTGAAGACGAAGTCAAATTAA
Source organism: Formosa undariae (assembly GCF_042427615.1). Lineage (NCBI taxonomy): Bacteria > Pseudomonadati > Bacteroidota > Flavobacteriia > Flavobacteriales > Flavobacteriaceae > Formosa > Formosa undariae. The sequence goes on from NZ_JBHMEZ010000032.1 coordinate 83,505, forward strand.
GAGCTTCAAAAATGGTCGAGGCGATTAAAAGTGTATTGTAAATTATAAATTCTAAAAGAATCCAACAACCATTCTCTGTATCATTATAGAGAATGGTTTTCTTTTTCTATATGCGATGGCTAAATAAGCTATATAACGCACATACTACAGAAATTAGAGACACTACACCTGTTTTAATTTTCTCTATTTAAAACACGCTTATAAACGAATTCCATTGCGAAACAAAACACTATAATTCCGAGAGAAATAAGAACGCCTATTTTATTACTGGAAAACTGCTGTATTATTAATGTAACAAAGGCCAACAAGCACAGTGCACTTGCAATAGCATGAATCCATTTATTAGAGTCTAATTCGGTGTATTTTTTATAACCAATATAATTAACAATACAGAACACCAGTAAAAAGCCGGCACTTCCTGCTGTAGAAATGCTTTCCAAATTAAATAGATTTACTAACACGATAGATAAGATAGCCGTAATTAATAATCCTACTGGTTTGCCCCAGAATTGATGACAGAAATATTTTGGTAGTTCTTGATCTACGGCAATATCATAATTCACCCTACCGCTCCCTAAAATGGTGGCATTAATAGCCGAAAATGTAGAAATTAGTGCTGTAATCGTTATAACAGTAAACCCCACTTGCCCTAAAGTAGGTTCTGCAGCCTTTGCTAAAACGTAATCTTGGGCATCTGCAATCTGATTAAACGGTAATGATCCCACAGTTACAATAGCTATCAACACATATAATACAACAACAAAACCAACCGCACCAAAATAGGCTTTGGTAGTGTTTTTTTCTCGGTCTTTTAAATCGGATATAGAGTTTGCTATCAATTCAAAGCCTTCATAAGCGACAAAAATGACCATCCCTCCCGATAACAATAAAAAAGGATTCTCCCATTTTGCTGGTGATAATTGTCCTAGATTTTCAGGATGCGAAGAAAATCCGTACATACCTACACCAATAAACGCAACCAGAATAAGCAGCTTTATAACTACGGCTACGGATTCAATCCGACTAACAAGACTTACACTTAAATAATTAATAAGCAGAGCGACTATAATAATAGACGATTGAAATATATGAGTATCGATGGTTTTATCTCCCGTAATAGATATTAACGCCGCTCCATAAGACCCAAAAGCAGAAGCGTAGAGGGCTAGCATTACAATATAGCTAATCCAAAGTAGGTTGTTTATACCTCCTGCAAAAATACCATTCCCATACTGCTGATGGATAAATTTAACAGTACCTCCATTCTCAGGATATCTCTTAGACAACTTCGCGTACGAATACGCGGTTAATAATGCGATTAAACCCGCAAAGAGAAACGCTACAGGTGTTCCTCCTTTTGCTAAAGAAACAGCAAGTCCGAGTACAGCAAAAATACCACCTCCAACCATACCTCCTATTCCTATAGAAATAGCATCTTTTAAACTTATTTTTTTATTCATTTTGGATGAGGATTATAATTTGGTAAGTTTCCTTGGCTTCGAAGCTAAATAACGTTGTCACACGAAAGCGCTTAAAGCTATTTTAAGTTTTAAAATTAAGTGAAATATAGAGGAGAGAAAAGTATAGCGCAAAAAAAAAGTTCAATGTAAAAACATTGAACTTTTAAAGAGCCGATGGAGGGACTCGAACCCACGACCTGCTGATTACAAATCAGCTGCTCTAGCCAGCTGAGCTACATCGGCTTGAAAATCGAGTGCAAAGATAGAGCTATTTCTAATATCTGCAAATCTTTTTCAATAAATTTTAGCTTAAATTATTAATTTTATCAATCAACGCACGACCTTCAGTCTCTAATTCTTGGTTAATTGCCTTAAAATGAGCTTTTTTATCTTCTACGTTCTTATTATTTACTTTTGTAATTAAAGTATCAAAAGTACTGATTGCTTCATCTATAATTGTTTCACTTTGCTTAACGTCTTTGTCTGTGTTGGTATATTGCCAAACATAAACAGCTTCAATAATATCTCCTAAAACGAAATTAATGTCCTTTTTAAGATCTCTAACATTTGCCATAATATAAAATTGTATTTATTTGACTGCAAAATTACACTAATCCAAAACAAATTTTGTTATAAATACAAATAAATATTGCTGAATTAAAATTTAATAGCTACATTTAAGTCATGAATGTAAGCATAGCACATAATAAGCAAATTTGTAATCGTATTTCACAACAGTGGAAATCGATTGTCATTTTCATGCTTATTTTTAAGCCAGCCACGCATCTCGAATTTAGTTAACTATTATATAATATAACGATAAACGACAAAGGTGCTTTTTTAAAGGCACCTTTTCTATTTTTAATCCATTACTAATTTAAATTTTAAAATTATGAAAAATGTAATCTCAATGTCACAGAAAAACCAGAAGCTTATTGCACATTCCAATCGTCTTAACGTCATATTTTGCACGTTCCACCATTACGAATTTAGTCCCACTTTAGTATATCCTTAAAACAAAACATCATGAATACATACACATATACCAACGTACCTTTTACTGTAACAGAACATGTAAGTAACGCTAATGGCTTTTTACTGCCTCACAACCTTTATAATAAAGTTAAAACGATCGCGGCTTACCCTATTAAAGAATTTTATTTACAAGACGCCCCCGATCTTGCAGATTTTAAATTTAAAATGCACAAGAATGCATTCTTAAATGATGAACTAACCATTCAGGCACAACTTATAAAGAAACATGATAATGGCTATTTAGTGAATATTATCGTGACTAAACCAAAGCCTGTTACCAATCATCATGAAACGATTTGTAGTGCTCTATTTGGTTTTACCTTGAATCAAGATTATGTCAAGGAAGAAAAAACAGCTTGTTAAATAAAATTCCCGAGTGTTACACCCGGGATTTTTTTTTTTGCTTTATACAAAAACTTCTAAAAGCTTAGCTTGTTTTGAATTGATTTGAAAGGCTTCAACTGCAGCAGGAAGTAAAATCGTTTCACCCATTTTAATGGTTTCTGAAATACCGTTAACAGTAATCTCCGCTTCGCCTTCTACACACATGTAAATTAGAAACGAATCACGAATATTTTTTTTCGATAGCGTTTCTGTAACTTCTAAAAAGCTTGTCGTAAAATAAGGACAGCTCACCATCTCGTTCGATTCATTTTTAATTTTCTCGTAAGTCACTTTAAAATCGTCTGCCATTTCAAAATCTATAGCATCTAAAGCAAGTTCCGTGTGAAGTTCTCTTTCGTTTCCTTCTTTATCCACACGTTCCCAATCGTAAACACGATACGTAATATCACTAGTTTGCTGAATTTCGGCTAACATTACTCCTGCTCCAATAGCATGTACACGTCCTACCTCAATAAAAAAAGTGTCGCCTGTATTGACGCGCTCTGTATTTAAAATTTTAGGTAAAGTTTTATGTTCTAAATGCTCTAAATAATTAGCCGGAGTAACTTTGTCTTTAAATCCAACAATTAGTTCTGAATTTTCATCCGCTTGCATCACATACCACATTTCAGTTTTTCCGAATGAATTATGACGTTTTGCGGCCAATTCATCATTAGGATGTAATTGAATAGATAAATCTTGCTTAGCATCAATGTACTTAATTAATAGCGGGAATTTATTTTTAAATATCCTATAGTTCTGCACCCCAATAAAATCTTCTTTATAGGTCTCTAAAAGATCTTTTAAAGATTTTCCTTTTAATGCACCATTAGCAACTACAGAAGGCTCGCCTTCTACATCACTAATTTCCCAACTTTCCCCAACATCTGTTGCATTACTGTTTTTATTTAATAACGATTTTAATTTTTCACCACCCCAAATTTTTTCTTTTAAGATTGGTGAGAATTTAATTGGATAAACTAGATTTTCCATAATATATTTATTTACCTGAATAACTCACAAAGTTTCTCGGAGTCTCGTAAAGTGTAATTTCCAACTCTAAATTTTCCTCTAATTTAGGTTGGATTTTATTATAAATTACAACTGCAATATTCTCTGCAGTAGGATTAAGATCCTTAAACTCCGGCACATCTAAGTTAAGGTTTTTATGGTCGAAAGCCTCCTCTATTTCGTCTTTTATAAGTTGTTTTAAGATTTTTAAATCAATAACAAAACCCGTCTCTTTATCGATTTCTCCAGTTACACTTACAATAACATCGTAATTATGTCCGTGATAATTTGCATTGTTACAACGTCCAAAAATCAACTGATTTTTTTCGTCTGTCCAATCCTTTCTATATAACCTGTGGGCTGCATTAAAATACCCTTGCCTACTCACTTTTGCTATCATAAATTACGAGATATTTATAAAGTCATAAAATTTATCAAAAATAATCTTAAACCAAGATGTGTAACTATCTGGATTTAATTTAATATCTGCTTTAACATCTTCTAAAGTCATCCATTTCCAGTTGGCGACTTCGTCAGGATTTATATTAGGTTCTCCATTATAATGCCCCACTAAGATATGATCGAACTCATGTTCGGTTAGACCATTTTCAAAAGGTGATTTATACATAAAAGATGTCTTCTCTTCTAAATCGCTCACAAACCCCATTTCTTCTTCTAAACGTCTTCTTCCGGCATCAAGATTAGACTCTCCGTCACGCTGATGACTACAACATGTATTGGTCCATAACCCTGGCGTATGGTATTTACTTAATGCACGTTGTTGTAACATTAACTCATTCTTTTCGTTAAATACAAATACAGAAAAGGCTCTATGTAACACGCCTTTTTCGTGTGCTTCCAGTTTTGGCATAAGCCCGATTGGCTCATCATTTTCGTTAACTAATACTACGTTTTCTTCTATCATATTGTAAAAATACCAAGTAAAATTATAAAATACGTTAATGTGAAGATAAAAATAAAAAGGGGGCGCTTCATTTATTACATTTCATACTAATAATAGTATCTTTGCTTCCTATTTTCAAGAATTATTATGAGTTTTAAAAGTGAAATAAACAGACGTCGTACCTTCGGAATTATATCGCATCCCGATGCCGGTAAAACAACATTAACTGAAAAATTACTTCTTTTTGGTGGTGCTATTCAAGAGGCTGGAGCCGTAAAAAGTAATAAAATAAAAAAAGGAGCGACAAGTGACTTTATGGAAATCGAGCGTCAGCGTGGGATTTCTGTTGCTACTTCTGTTTTGGCTTTTGAATATAATGGTATAAAAATTAATATTCTTGATACTCCTGGACACAAGGATTTTGCAGAAGATACCTTTAGAACACTTACTGCTGTAGATAGTGTTATCGTGGTAATTGATGTTGCAAAAGGGGTCGAGGAACAAACTGAGAAATTGGTCGAAGTTTGTCGTATGCGGAACATTCCGATGATTGTTTTTATAAACAAAATGGATCGTGAAGGTAAAGATGCTTTCGACTTATTAGATGAAGTAGAACAAAAATTAGGCTTGAAAGTTGTCCCTCTTAGTTTTCCTATAGGGATGGGTTACGACTTTAAAGGGATTTACAATATTTGGGAAAAGAATGTAAATCTTTTTAGCGGTGATAGCAGAAAAGATATTGAAGAAACTATTGAAATTTCAGATTTATCTTCTCCAGAATTAGATAAAATAGTTGGAGAAAAAGCTGCTGCAACCTTAAGAGAAGAAATAGAACTTGTCGATGGAATTTATCCGAAATTCGATAAAAAAGAATATTTAGAAGGACAAATGCAACCTGTATTTTTCGGGTCTGCTTTAAATAATTTCGGAGTTCGCGAATTATTAGATTGCTTCGTAGATATCGCTCCAAAGCCAAGAGCGAAGCAAAGTGAAGAACGTTTGGTACAACCCGACGAAAATAAATTTACAGGATTTGTATTTAAGATTCATGCAAATATGGACCCAAACCATAGAAACCGTTTGGCTTTCGTAAAAATTGTTTCTGGAGAATTTAAGCGTAATGCGCCTTACTTGCATGTTAGGAGTAAGAAGAAAGTAAAATTCTCTAGTCCGAATGCCTTTTTTGCAGAAAAGAAAGAGATTGTGGATATTTCGTTCCCCGGGGATATTGTAGGCTTACAAGATACTGGAAGTTTTAAAATTGGAGATACCTTTACAGAAGGTGAAATTCTTAATTATAAAGGTGTCCCAAGTTTCTCTCCGGAACATTTTAGATATATAAACAATGCAGATCCATTAAAGTCGAAACAACTTAATAAAGGTGTAGATCAGCTAATGGACGAAGGTGTTGCCCAATTATTTACACTAGAGCTTAACGGAAGAAAAGTTATTGGTACGGTTGGAGCATTACAATACGAAGTAATTCAGTACCGTTTAGAGCATGAATATGGTGCTAAATGTACGTATGAGAACTTAAATGTTTTTAAAGCCTGTTGGGTAGAACCTAAAGATAAAAAGAGTGATGAGTTTAAAGAGTTTCTTCGTGTAAAACAACGCTTCTTAGCTAAAGACAAAAGAAACCAAATTGTATTTTTAGCCGACTCTCAGTTCTCACTTCAAATGACAGAACAAAAGTATCCAAATATTAAATTCCATTTAACTTCAGAATTTAATTAATATAATAATCACATTTATACAAAATAAAAAAATCCCATTGATACAATCAATGGGATTTTTTGTTAGTTATAAATCTAAGCCTCTCCTGTATGGTCAAAATTTAATGGAATTGGTGGTTGCTATGAAAAAACTATTCCGAGCAGCCTTAACTAACTCCTATTTATGCTTAATAAGAAACTATTAGGCTTCTCCCGTAGGTCCAAAATTTAATGGAATTGGTGGTTGTTCGTAATCTTTAATTTCACCATGGGCATTTTCAAAACGGTTTACATTATCGGCCAATGCCTTTAACAAGCGTTTAGCATGCTGTGGTGTTAATATAATTCTAGATTTAACCTTGCTCTTAGGTGTACCTGGCATAATGCTTACAAAGTCTACCACAAACTCTGAAACAGAGTGGTTAATAATTGCAAGGTTGGAATAGATACCTTCAGCAATCTTTTCGTCTAATTCTATATTAATTTGTCCTTGTTTTTTGGGATCTTTTTCGTCTGCCATATTTATTATTTTTAATAAAAAAATCCCGCTCAATTAGATTGGGCAGGATTTTAAAATGTTTAAGAAACCCAACCTGCGTTGGGATAAAAATAGTCCCGATTACTCGAGACTATATTTATTAGTTAAAATTTACTTCTTGTTTTTTAGCTAACATCATTTCGTCAAACTCTTCTTTAGATCCTACGATAATGTGTTCGTATTTACGCATACCAGTACCAGCTGGAATTTTGTGTCCTACAATTACATTTTCTTTAAGACCTTCAAGATAATCAATCTTACCAGCTACAGCTGCTTCGTTAAGAACCTTAGTAGTTTCCTGGAACGATGCTGCAGAGATAAATGATTTTGTTTGAAGTGATGCTCTTGTAATACCTTGTAAGATTGGCGTAGCCGTTGCTGGCTGTGCATCTCTAGCAGTTACAATTTCTTTATCTTCACGACGTAGTGATGAATTCTCGTCTCTTAATTGGAAAGCAGAAATTAACTGTCCTTCTTTAAGGTTTTTAGAATCACCAGCACTTTCAACAATTTTCAATCCGAAAATTTTATCATTTTCTTCGATAAAGTCAGCTTTATGTGCTAATTGATCTTCTAAGAAGATAGTATCTCCAGAGTCGATAATTCTCACTTTACGCATCATTTGTCTTACAACAACTTCGAAGTGCTTATCGTTAATTTTCACCCCTTGTAAACGGTATACTTCTTGAACTTCGTTCACTAAGTACTGTTGTACAGCTGAAGGGCCTTTAATATTTAATATATCGTTTGGTGTAATAGAACCATCAGAAAGTGGCATACCAGCTTTTACGAAATCATTCTCTTGTACTAAGATCTGATTAGATAATTTAACTAGGTATTTCTTAATATCTCCTAATTTAGATTCTACGATAATCTCACGGTTACCACGCTTAATTTTACCAAAAGTTACAACTCCATCAATAGCACTTACAACTGCTGGATTAGAAGGGTTACGTGCTTCGAATAATTCGGTAACACGAGGTAAACCTCCTGTAATATCCCCTGCTTTTGCAGATTTACGAGGAATTTTCACTAAAATTTTACCAACTCCAATCTTTTCACCATCGTCAATCATTAAATGCGCTCCAACTGGTAAGTTGTAAGAACGTATTGGATTTCCTTTAGCGTCATCGACGTGAAGTGTTGGAATTAATTTTTTGTTTCTAGATTCAGAAATTACTTTTTCTTGGAATCCTGTTTGCTCATCAATTTCAACTTGGTAAGTAATACCTTGTTCGATGTTTTCGTAACGTACTTTACCAGCAAATTCCGAGATAATTACACCGTTATATGGATCCCACTGACAAACAACATCTCCTTTAGTTAATTCAGCACCATTATCAATAAAGATAGTAGAACCGTAAGGTATGTTATTCGTACTTAAAGTGATTCCTGTTTTCTTATCGATAAGTTTTAATTCTGAAGTACGAGAAATAACAATATCAATTGCATTTCCTTCTCCATCGACACCTTTAACTGTTTTAAGGTCTTCGATTTCTGCAACTCCTTTAAACTTAACAATAAGTTTATTATCTTCTGAAATGTTACCTGCAATACCTCCAACGTGGAATGTACGAAGTGTTAACTGTGTTCCTGGTTCCCCAATAGATTGAGCGGCAACAACACCAACAGCTTCACCTAATTGAACCATTTTATTGGTTGCAAGGTTACGACCGTAACATTTAGCACAGATACCTTTCTTAGCTTCACAAGTTAATGCAGAACGTACTTCTACACTATCTAATGGCGATTGATTAATTTTAGCTGCAATAGCATCATCAATTAATTCACCTTCAGAAACTAATAATTCTTCTGTTAATGGATTGTAAACATCATATAAAGATACACGTCCAATTACGCGTTCTCCAAGAGATTCAACAATTTCATCATTTTTCTTTAATGCAGAAACATCTACACCTCTTAATGTTCCACAGTCTTCACTGTTAACAATAACATCTTGAGATACATCTACCAAACGACGTGTTAAGTAACCTGCATCGGCAGTTTTAAGAGCCGTATCGGCAAGACCTTTACGCGCACCGTGAGTAGAGATAAAGTATTCTAAAATTGAAAGACCTTCCTTAAAGTTAGAAAGAATCGGGTTTTCAATAATTTCCCCTCCACCTGCATTCGATTTTTTCGGTTTCGCCATTAATCCACGCATACCTGTAAGCTGACGAATCTGTTCTTTAGATCCCCTTGCTCCAGAGTCAAGCATCATAAACACCGAGTTAAATCCTTGTTGATCTTCACGAATACGTTTCATTGACAATTCAGTCAATTCAGCATTTGTAGATGTCCAAATATCAATAACCTGGTTATAACGTTCGTTGTTGGTAATAAGTCCCATGTTATAGTTACCCATAATACCATCGACAAGCGTATTTGCTTTATCAATCATACCTTGCTTCTCTGGTGGGATAATAATATCACCTAAACTAAATGATAGTCCACCTTGGAATGCAAACATGTAACCTAAAGTTTTAATCGCATCAAGGAAATCAGCTGTTTCAGGAACAGATGTTAACCTTAAGATATTACCAATAATATCTCTTAACGATTTTTTAGTTAAAACTTCGTTGATATATCCAGCTGCATGAGGTACTTTATCGTTAAATAAAACACGCCCTACAGTAGTTTCTATAATTTGTAATACAATTTCTCCTGCTTCGTTAAAATCGTATGTTCTTACTTTAATACCTGCGTTTAAGTCTACACGTTTCTCATTAAAAGCAATTACTACTTCTTCTGGAGAATAAAATGTTAACCCTTCACCAATAACTTTAACATCTTCTGTAGAGGTACGTAATTTGGTCATATAATAAAGACCAAGTACCATATCCTGAGAAGGTACAGTTACTGGAGAACCATTTGCTGGATTCAAGATACTGTGAGACGCTAATAATAACATTTGCGCTTCAAGAATAGCTTCTGGTCCTAATGGTAAATGCACAGCCATCTGGTCACCATCGAAATCGGCGTTAAAGGCAGTACACACTAATGGGTGTAATTGAATTGCCTTTCCTTCGATTAATTTTGGTTGGAAAGCTTGTATACCTAGACGGTGTAATGTAGGAGCACGGTTTAGTAATACTGGATGTCCTTTAAGCACATTTTCCAAGATATCCCAAACTACAGGCTCTTTTTTATCTATAATTTTCTTTGCAGATTTTACAGTTTTTACAATACCTCTTTCAATTAATTTTCTAATTACGAAAGGTTTGTAAAGCTCGGCTGCCATGGTTTTTGGTAAACCACATTCAAATAATCTTAATTCCGGTCCAACAACAATTACAGAACGTGCAGAATAATCGACACGTTTCCCTAATAAGTTTTGACGGAAACGACCTTGCTTACCTTTTAATGAATCTGATAAAGATTTTAAAGGTCTGTTAGAATCTGTTTTTACCGCTGAAGCCTTACGTGTGTTATCGAATAACGAATCTACAGATTCCTGTAACATACGTTTTTCGTTACGTAAAATAACTTCCGGTGCTTTAATCTCAACAAGACGCTTTAAACGGTTGTTACGAATAATTACACGACGGTATAAATCGTTTAAATCTGAAGTCGCAAAACGACCACCATCTAATGGCACTAACGGACGTAATTCTGGTGGAATTACAGGGATCACTTTCATGATCATCCATTCTGGACGATTCTCTCTGTTTAAGTTAGATTCACGTAATGCTTCAACAACTTGTAAACGTTTTAACGCTTCCGTTTTACGTTGCTTAGATGTTTCTGTATTCGCTTTATGACGTAATTGATAAGATAATTCATCTAAATCTATACGTGCTAAAAGATCGATTAAACACTCAGCACCCATTTTCGCTAGGAATTTATTTGGGTCTGTGTCATCTAAATATTGATTATCCTGAGGAAGAGATTCTAAAACATTTAAGTATTCTTCTTCAGTTAAGAAATCCATTTTTTGTAATGGTTCTCCTTCTTCATTTTTAGCATTACCAGGCTGAATTACTACATAACGTTCGTAGTAAATAATCATATCTAATTTCTTAGATGGTAATCCTAATAAATATCCTATTTTATTTGGTAAAGAACGGAAATACCAGATGTGAGCAACAGGAACAACAAGATTAATGTGTCCTACTCTATCACGACGTACTTTCTTTTCAGTTACTTCTACACCACAACGGTCACATACTATACCTTTATAACGTATTCTTTTATATTTACCACAAGCACATTCGTAGTCTTTTACAGGACCAAAGATACGCTCACAGAATAAACCATCTCTTTCAGGTTTATGAGTTCGATAATTGATAGTTTCTGGCTTAAGCACTTCACCTTTAGACGCTGCTAAAATAGACTCTGGTGATGCTAAACCAATTGAGATTTTATTAAACCTCTTTATTGTATTATTATCTTGTTTTCTTGCCATAATATATGGTGATATCGAATTATTTGTAAACTTAGTCCATCAGGTTTAAAATAAACCTGATGGACAATATATTATTCCTCTAATCTAATGTCTAATCCTAAACCTTTCAATTCGTGCATAAGTACGTTGAAAGATTCTGGTAATCCAGGTTCTGGCATTTGCTCTCCTTTTACGATTGCCTCGTAAGTCTTAGCTCTACCAATTACATCATCAGATTTAACTGTCAATATTTCTCTTAGAATAGCTGAAGCACCATATGCTTCCAGTGCCCATACTTCCATCTCTCCAAAACGCTGACCTCCAAATTGTGCTTTACCACCTAATGGTTGTTGTGTAATTAAAGAGTATGGTCCGATAGAACGTGCGTGCATCTTATCGTCAATCATATGACCTAACTTAATCATATAAATAACTCCAACGGTTGCTTTTTGATCAAAACGTTGACCCGTTCCACCATCGTATAAGTACGTATGTCCAAATTCAGGAACTCCGGCTTTCTTTGTTAATTCAGTAATTTGTTCAATAGTTGCTCCATCAAAAATTGGTGTTGCATACTTTTGACCTAATTTCTGACCTGCCCAACCAAGAACAGTTTCATAAATTTGTCCGATGTTCATACGAGATGGTACCCCAAGTGGATTCAATACGATATCTACAGGTGTTCCGTCTTCTAAGAAAGGCATATCTTCTTGACGAACGATACGAGCAACAATACCTTTGTTACCGTGACGTCCTGCCATTTTATCCCCTACTTTTAGTTTACGTTTTTTAGCGATGTAAACTTTAGCCAATTTAATAATACCAGCTGGTAATTCGTCTCCTACAGAAATAGTAAACTTCTCACGTCTTAATGAACCTTGTAAGTCGTTTTCTTTAATCTTGTAGTTGTGAATTAAATCTGCAACTAATTTATTGGTATGGTCGTCTGTTGTCCACACACCAGATGTTAAGTGTGTATAATCTTCAACAGAGTTTAACATTTTAAGTGTATATTTTTTACCTTTTGGTAAAACTTCTTCACCTAAATCGTTAAAGATACCTTGAGCTGTTTTACCACCTACTAAAGCAAATAATTTATCGATTAATACCGTTTTAAGTTCTTCGAACTTCGTGTAATAAACCGCTTCTAATTGCGAAATATCTTCTTTATCTTTAGCTCTCTTACGTTTATCTTTAACCGCACGAGCAAATAATTTTTTACCAATTACTACACCATTTAATGATGGAGAAGCTTTTAATGATGCATCTTTAACATCACCGGCTTTATCACCAAAAATAGCACGTAATAATTTTTCTTCAGGTGTTGGATCAGATTCACCTTTTGGAGTAATTTTCCCAATAAGAATATCACCAGGCTTCACTTCTGCTCCAATACGGATCATTCCGTTTTCATCAAGATCTTTAGTAGCTTCTTCAGAAACGTTAGGGATATCGTTAGTTAACTCTTCGTTACCTAATTTAGTATCACGAACATCTAAAGAATACTCATCGATATGAATCGATGTAAAGATATCTTCACGAACCACTTTTTCAGAAATCACAATTGCATCCTCAAAGTTATACCCTTTCCAAGGCATAAAGGCTACTTTCATGTTTCTACCTAAAGCTAATTCACCTTTTTCAGTTGCATAACCTTGACAAAGTACTTGACCTTGTTCAACTCTATCTCCTTTGCTTACAATAGGCTTTAAGTTGATAGATGTTCCTTGGTTTGTTTTTCTAAACTTAACTAAAGGATATGTTTTAGTTTCAGCATCAAAACTTACAGCTGCTTCATCTTCAGTACGATCGTAACGAATAGTAATTTCGTTAGCATCTACATACTCTACAGTACCTTCACGCTCTGCGTTTATTAATACACGAGAATCTTTAGCAACTTGACGTTCTAAACCTGTTCCTACAATTGGAGAATCCACTCTTAATAAAGGTACAGCCTGACGCATCATGTTAGATCCCATCAATGCACGGTTGGCATCATCATGTTCTAAGAACGGAATTAATGAAGCCGAGATAGACGAAATTTGGTTTGGTGCAACATCTGTAAAATGAAGTGCTGTTGGTTCGATAACAGGGAAATCACCTTCCATTCGGGCAATTACCTTATCATGAAGAATTTTACCAGCTTCATCAATTTTCACAGTTGCCTGTGCAATTAATTTTTCTTCTTCCTCTTCTGCACTTAAGTATATTGGAGGATTAATAATATCTACTACACCATCTGTAACAGGTCTATAAGGTGTTTCGATGAATCCCATTGAATTCACTTTTGCATATACAGAAAGTGAAGATATTAATCCAATGTTTGGACCTTCAGGAGTTTCAATCGGACATAAACGACCATAATGTGTATAGTGAACATCACGTACTTCGAAACCTGCTCTTTCTCTAGATAAACCACCTGGTCCTAATGCTGAAAGACGACGCTTGTGCGTAATCTCTGCAAGAGGATTCGTTTGATCCATAAATTGAGATAACTGGTTCGTACCAAAGAATGAATTAATTACTGAAGATAAGGTCTTCGCATTAATTAAATCTATTGGAGTAAATACTTCGTTATCACGTACATTCATACGCTCACGAATAGTACGTGCCATACGTGCTAAACCAACACCAAACTGAGAAGATAATTGTTCACCTACTGTACGAACACGACGGTTAGATAAGTGGTCAATATCATCAATCTCTGCTTTAGAGTTAATAAGCTCGATTAAATATTTTATAATAGTTATGATATCTTCTTTGGTAAGCACTTGCTTATCCATACCGATATCCAACTGTAATTTTTTGTTCATTCTGTAACGTCCAACTTCCCCTAAAGAGTAACGTTGGTCCGAGAAGAATAATTTGTCAATAATACCTCTTGCTGTCTCCTCATCTGGCGGCTCAGCATTACGTAATTGACGGTAAATATGCTCAACAGCTTCTTTTTCAGAGTTTGTTGGATCTTTTTGAAGCGTGTTATGGATAATTGCATAATCTCCTTGTTGAGCGCTTTCTTTATGTAAAAGGACAGTCTTTACATTCGCTTCAAGAATTTCTTCAATATTATCTTTATCTAAAACTGTATCACGATCTAATACAATTTCGTTACGTTCAATAGAAACTACTTCACCAGTATCTTCATCTACGAAATCTTCATGCCATGTGTTAAGTACACGTGCAGCTAACTTACGACCTTGGTATTTTTTTAAACCAGATTTAGATACTTTAACTTCTTCAGCAAGATCGAAGATTTCAAGAATATCTTTATCACGTTCAAAACCAATAGCTCTGAATAAAGTTGTTACAGGTAACTTTTTCTTACGATCGATATAGGCATACATTACACTATTAATGTCTGTTGCGAATTCAATCCAAGAACCTTTAAATGGAATAACTCTAGCTGAATATAACTTAGTACCATTCGCGTGGAAGGATTGACCAAAAAATACCCCTGGAGAACGGTGTAATTGAGAAACCACAACACGTTCTGCACCGTTAATACAGAAAGTACCACTCGGTGTCATATAAGGTATAGTACCTAAGTACACATCTTGAACAATAGTCTCGAAATCCTCGTGTTCAGGGTCTGTACAATACAGTTTTAACCTTGCTTTAAGTGGAACACTGTAAGTTAATCCTCTTTCAATACATTCTTCTAAAGAATATCTAGGTGGATCAACGAAGTAATCTAAAAATTCTAAAACAAATTGATTACGAGTGTCGGTTATTGGGAAATTCTCCATGAAGGTGTTATATAAACCTTCATTACCTCTTTCTTCAGATTTGGTCTCTAGTTGGAAAAAATCCTGAAAGGATTTAATCTGAATATCCAAGAAATCTGGATAATCTGTTCTATTAATAATAGACGAGAAATTTAATCTTTCAGCTTGTGTTTCTAACATCAATGGACGAAATTTTGATTAAAAATAATATTGGTGGCGTATCTAAATGATATATACGCAAAAATGGTTTAGGTCTTAGAGTACTACTCCAGACCTAAACCTTTATGTTGTTTGATAAGTAAGCTTACTTAAGCTCAACCTCAGCTCCAGCCTCTTCTAATGACGCTTTTAAAGCTTCTGCTTCGTCTTTAGATACAGCTTCTTTGATTGCACTTGGTGCATCATCAACTAAACCTTTAGCTTCTTTTAAACCTAATCCAGTTAATTCCTTAACTAATTTTACTACTGCTAATTTAGAACCACCAGCGGCTTTTAAGATAACATCAAATTCAGTTTGCTCTTCAGCAGCTTCACCTGCAGCAGGTCCAGCAACAGCTACAGCAGCAGCAGCAGCAGGCTCAATACCGTACTCATCTTTTAATATAGTTGCTAATTCATTAACTTCTTTTACTGTTAAGTTAACTAATTGTTCTGCGAAATCTTTTAAATCTGCCATTTTCTATCGTTTTAATAAATTTTAATATAATATGTGTGTGTAATAATGCGTACTATTTAAGACTATCCTTCTTTTTCGGATAATGTTTTTAAGATACCTGCAAGTTTCCCTCCACTTGATTGAAGTGCAGAAATAACGTTCTTAGCTGGAGATTGTAATAATCCAATGATATCTCCAAGTAACTCTTCACGAGACTTGATATCTACTAAGGCATCTAATTGGTCGTCTCCAATATAAACAGCTTCTTCAATAAAAGCACCTTTTAATAAAGGCTTATCAGATTTTTTTCTGAAATCTTTTATTACTTTAGCTGGAGCGTTTCCAGTTTCTGAATACATTACAGAAGTGTTACCTTTTAAAACAGATGGTAAATCTCCAAATTCTCTATCTGAAGCTTCCATTGCTTTTTCAAGTAATGTATTTTTTACTATTGCTAATTTAATATTAGCTTTAAAACAAGCGCGACGTAAGTCTGAAGTTTTAGCTGCGTTTAATCCAGAAATATCTGCAATGTAGATATTTGCATTATCGGCTAATTGTCCAGTTAATTCTTCGATTACTTGTGATTTTTCTTCTCTTGTCATAATAAAAGTTTTAACTAATTAACCAACAATTTTAGAGTCAACAGCAATACTAGGACTCATCGTACTAGAAATAAAAATACTCTTAACGTAAGTACCTTTTGCCGCAGTTGGCTTTAATTTCATTAATGTTTGTAATAATTCGTTTACGTTTCCTGCAATTTGATCTTCACTAAAAGATACTTTACCAACAGCTGCATGAACGATACCAGTTTTATCAACTTTAAAGTCAATTTTACCAGCTTTCACTTCAGTTACTGCTTTTGCAACATCCATAGTTACTGTACCAGTCTTTGGGTTAGGCATTAATCCTCTAGGTCCTAAAATACGTCCTAATGGTCCTAATTTACCCATAACACTTGGCATAGTAATAATTACATCTACATCTGTCCAACCACTCTTGATTTTATCAAGATATTCGTCTAAACCTACATAGTCTGCACCAGCTTCTTTAGCTTCCGCTTCTTTGTCTGGAGTTACTAATGCTAAAACTTTAACGTCTTTACCTGTACCATGAGGAAGAGATACTACACCTCTAACCATTTGGTTCGCTTTTCTAGGATCTACTCCTAAACGAACAGCGATATCTACAGACGCATCAAATTTTGCATTTGTTATGTCTTTTACTAATGCTGAAGCTTCACTTACAGAGTATACTCTACCCTTTTCGATCTTTGCTGCAGCTTCTTTTTGCTTTTTTGCTAATCTTGCCATTTTAAATTTCTTTTTCTAGATTAATTTGGCGCGTTTCCGGTTACGGTAATTCCCATAGACCTTGCGGTACCTGCGATCATTTTCATTGCTGATGCGATTTCAAATGCATTTAAATCTTGCATTTTATCTTCAGCGATAACTTTAATCTGATCCCATGAAACTTTAGCTACTTTTTTTCTGTTCGGTTCGCCTGAACCTTTCTTCAACTTGGTTGCTTCTAATAACTGAACTGCCGCTGGTGGTGTCTTGATTACAAAATCAAATGATTTGTCTTTGTAAACAGAGATCACAACTGGTAATACTTTACCAGCCTTGTCTTGCGTTCTAGCATTGAATTGCTTACAGAACTCCATGATGTTAACACCTGCAGCTCCTAAAGCGGGTCCAACCGGTGGCGACGGATTCGCTGCACCTCCCCGAACTTGTAACTTAACTACTTTACCTAATTCTTTTGCCATTTTTAATAATTTAATTTTGATATGCTTCTACAATTGGAAGCTGTATTACGCACATCGGTATCTTTGTAACAATTATTATACTTTATCAACTTGCATATAGCTTAACTCTAATGGTGTCTTTCTTCCAAAAATCTTAACCATTACTTCTAGCTTACGCTTTTCTTCATTTATCTTTTCAATAGTTCCATCAAACCCGTTGAATGGACCATCGATAACTTTCACAGTATCACCAATATTGTAAGGGATAGCAACTGTAGTTTCAGTATCTACTGTTAACTCATCTACTTTACCTAACATTCTGTTTACTTCAGATTGTCTTAACGGCACAGGATCCCCTCCTTTTGTTTCACCTAAAAAACCAATTACATTCGTAACCGATCTAATAATGTGAGGTACTTCTCCTGTTAAATTGGCTTGAACCATAATGTAACCTGGGAAATAAACTTTTTCTTTGTTTACTTTCTTTCCGTTACGGATTTGAATTACTTTTTCTGTAGGAACTAATACTTGATCCACATAATCTTGCATTCCTAAACGAGCGATTTCATTCTCAATATAGGCTTTAATCTTATTTTCTTGACCACTTACAGCTCTAACAACATACCATTTTTTCGCACTTCCTTCAGACATAAAAAGTTATTTTATTTTTTCTAGTTGATTAAATGAAAGTAATATGATATGACTTTGCTGAATACTGTATCAACTCCCCATACTGCTAAAGAGAACAATGTAGAGAATACAGCTACCAAAATAGTTAAGCTCTGTGCTTCTGCCATTGTAGGCCAAGTTACATTATGCTTTAACTCTCCGAATGATTCTTTTACGTAATTTACAAATCCAGCCATTATTTTTCAAACTTTATTAGCACGGGCGGAGAGACTCGAACTCACGACACCTGGTTTTGGAGACCAGTGCTCTACCAACTGAGCTACGCCCGTATAAAAGTCAAGGTATTTCACAATAAGAAACACCTCAACTTTTTATAGTATTAAACTTAAATTTATTATAAAATTTCAGTTACTTGTCCAGCACCTACTGTTCTACCTCCTTCACGGATTGCAAAACGTAAACCAACATTCATTGCGATTGCTTGGTGCAATTCAACAGTAATTGTTAAGTTATCTCCAGGCATAACCATTTCTACACCTTCTGGTAAAGTAATAGTTCCTGTTACATCAGTTGTACGTACGTAGAACTGAGGACGGTAGTTGTTATGGAATGGAGTGTGACGTCCACCTTCTTCTTTTTTCAATACGTAAACCTCAGCTTTGAAGTTAGCGTGTGGAGTAACAGAACCTGGCTTACAGATTACCATTCCTCTTTTAATATCTTCTTTAGCAATACCTCTTAATAAGATACCTGCATTATCTCCAGCTTCACCTCTATCAAGGATTTGACGGAACATTTCAATACCAGTAATAGTAGAAGTTAATTTCTCAGCTCCCATACCAATAATATCTACAGCATCTCCAGTATTTGCTACTCCAGTTTCGATACGTCCAGTTGCTACTGTACCACGACCTGTAATAGAGAATACATCTTCGATAGGCATTAAGAAAGGCTTATCTACTTCTCTTAATGGTTCTTCGATCCAAGAATCACAAGCATCCATTAATTCCATAATTTTTTCAGACCAAACTGGGTCACCGTTTAATCCACCTAAAGCAGATCCAGCAATTACAGGTCCGTTATCACCATCATAGTCGTAGAAAGAAAGTAAATCTCTAACTTCCATTTCAACTAATTCTAATAATTCTTCATCATCAACTAAATCAACCTTGTTCATAAAAACAACCATACGAGGAATACCTACTTGTTTTCCTAATAAGATGTGCTCTCTAGTTTGAGGCATTGGTCCGTCAGTTGCAGCAACTACTAAAATAGCACCGTCCATTTGAGCAGCACCCGTAACCATGTTCTTTACGTAATCCGCGTGACCTGGACAGTCAACGTGAGCGTAGTGACGATTAGCTGTTTGATACTCTACGTGAGATGTATTAATAGTAATACCTCTTTCTTTCTCTTCTGGAGCGTTGTCAATCTGATCGAAGTTCTTTACTTCTGAAAGTCCTGCAGCAGCTAGTACAGTAGTAATAGCAGCAGTTAATGTTGTTTTACCGTGATCTACGTGTCCAATTGTACCTATATTTAAGTGTGGTTTGGAACGATCAAAAGTTGCCTTTGCCATGTTTTAAAAAATTTAATCTTAGTTATATAATAATATTAGTGTATTCTACTTTATGCTTTTATAGAGCCAATGACGGGAATTGAACCCGTGACCTCTTCCTTACCAAGGAAACGCTCTACCCCTGAGCTACACCGGCTTAAAATTGAGCGAGAGACCGGGTTCGAACCGGCGACATTCAGCTTGGAAGGCTGACGCTCTACCAACTGAGCTACTCTCGCATTATTTTAATTCCTTTATTTACAATTACCACCATTTTTACAATGTTACCATTATAAAAATAATGTGGGGAGAGCAGGATTCGAACCTGCGAAGACGTAGTCAGCAGATTTACAGTCTGCCCTCGTTGGCCGCTTGAGTATCTCCCCAATTATAAATTATTCACTCTGTAAAAGAACTTGAGCCGATGGAGGGACTCGAACCCACGACCTGCTGATTACAAATCAGCTGCTCTAGCCAGCTGAGCTACATCGGCTTTTAAACTTTTTCGTTTCACAAAAAAAGTCCGCTATTTCTAACGGACTGCAAATGTATATATTTATTCTTTTATTCAAAACATTTTTACAATTAATTTTATCATAAATATGATTTTAATTTCTCTTTACGCTTTTTTAGCTGTCTTTCTATCGACGCCGTAGCACTATCTGCACCCTCTTCGAACGATTTACATTGTTTTTTAACAACAATACTATCTCCAGGCACATTTACCCGTGCTTCAAATATTTTATTTTCCTTTTCGCTAGTGTTCTCCACTTTTAAGTAAACATCGGAACTTATTACTTTATCATAAAATTGATCTAACTTATCCATACGTTTCTGAACAAAGTCTATCAATGTTTGGTCTGCATTGAAATTAACTGATTGAATGTTTACTTTCATACTTAATCTATATTAATAATTAAACAATAGGTGGTTTCGTACTATTTCTTATTTCTTGGATGCGTATTTAAATACACCTTCTTTAGTTCTGCTATACTATTATGCGTGTAAACCTGAGTCGACGCCAAACTGGAGTGCCCGAGGAGTTCTTTTACAGCATTCAAATCTGCACCTTGATTGAGTAAATGAGTTGCAAAAGAATGCCTTAAAATATGCGGGCTCTTTTTTACTTTCGAAGATGCTAAACTAAAATAGTTATTTATTATTCTGTAAACAAGTGTTTCGTAAATTTTAACGCCTTTTTGGGTTAAAAACATATAAGTAATATCTGTCACATGATTTAACAATTGGCGCTCCTTTAAATACAATGTAATAATCTCTATTACAGAAGGTAACAAAGGCACTAAGCGTTCTTTATTTCGTTTACCTAAAACCTTTAATGTTTTGTTAGAAAGATTAAAATCGGCTAATTGCAATTGTACCAGCTCAATACGCCGGATGCCAGTAGAGTAAAATAATTCTATAATTAACCGATTTCTTAAACCTTCAAAATCGGCTTCGTGAGGAAAATCGTCTAACACAGTTTTCATCTCTTTTTCTGAAAACGGAATCTGAATAGTTTTTTTAACCTTTAATGCTTTGTGTTTTGCTAGTGGATTTAGATCGAGATCCCCAACCTTCATTAAAAATTTAAAATAAGAATTTAAAGCTGAAATCTTTCTATTTACACTTCGGTTAGACATACCGCCCTCCACCAAAACTACAATCCATCGCCGTATTTGAGAATAGTTTACATGCTGAAGCGTGTCTTGCTGATATTCTGCAGATATAAAATCAAGACAATCATTTAAGTCTTTCTTATAGGCATTAACCGTTAAAGCGGAATAATTTTTCTCTAGTAATAGATAATCTAGAAAGGCAGAAAATATCATAAGTTAGCATCTGTGTTAGTGCTAATATAGGAAGTTTAAAACGAGAAGTAGTTACATATAGCGCAAAAAAAATCCTGCTATTGCAGGATTTTAATGTATTACTAGTAAGCCTTAAATTTGCTCTTGATCTCTTAAACCTTGAACATATTGTGCTTTTTGATTTAGTACTCTATTTTCGACAGAAGGTTTTAAAAACTGCTTACGTGCCTGTAATTGACGTCGTGTACCAGTCTTATCAAACTTGCGTTTGTAACGCTTTAGTGCTCTATCTATATTTTCTCCTTCTTTAATTGGTATTCTTAACATAGTCCTTAACCTCCTCTCTTTTAGCATTCGGGGTGCAAATTTAGAAATTAAATTAAATTATGCAATCAAAAATAAAAAATATTTTAAAACTACTATTTAGTCTTTAAAAAGAGATGACCTTTTGGTTAAATCTAATATTAATTTTTCGTCTTCTTTACTCTCTAAAAGAGTATTATAATTATCCCAGAAACTCTTATTATATGGCTTAATCGAGAATATATTAGAATTCCATTCTCCATCTAAAGTAGACTGAATTTTCTCAGGGTCTAGTATAATTTCTGTAAAGAGAATTTCTTGTATTGTTTTATAATACCGTTCGTCTTTTGCACGCTGTTCTGCTTCTTTATCGTCAGATTTTGCTGCTTTAGATCCTACATTTACCAATTTGGGAGTTTCGTAAGACACATAATTTGTATACATCTTACCATCATACTCCATATAAGTCACAGTCAGTTTATGATTAATCTGCGTATCAAACAGTATTCTACTTCTTGTTTTCTGAGCTTCAGAATCGGCAATTAATGTATATTCTATCTTTTTTACTGCATAGGTATCCCAATACACGTAAAGCCAACCTTCGGCAATATAACCTGCATTAAAAATGCCTTTGGTTTCTAAATTAATATTGCTTTCTCCTTTCGAGATTTTAATCTTATAGATCTTACGTTCATTATCCACCAAAACAGTATCTAAATCAAATTGATGATAATCCAATACTTTTTCTCCAAACAAGGCCCTATCTCCTTTTGTATTTCTAAGTAGGTTTAATTTTCCGCTGAAGAAATTCTGAAGTCCATTCGTTCGAATATCATTCCACTTAATTGCTTTTACTAACGAAGCGGTTTCAATAGTATCTCGTCTTAAATTCTTGGCTTGAAAATTTTTCTTTCCGTGTTGCTTTAAATAGGCCGTATATGCCAGTAAACTATCTACATCTCGTAAATCGTAACTTTTACGCATCTCGTCCACATTAATTTTTAAATTTCCTGAAGCCGAAGATTGTGCACTAGAATCGTAAAGTGTAATGGCACTTTCTATTAACCATTTAAATTCTTTTTTATTACGCTCTTTATGTCTTAAGAATCCTTTTTCCAAATACGGGAACTCGGGAAGGTTGTCCGGTAAACGACTAATCATTTTAAGTACGATATCGTTTCCTGTTTTTGGTCGTGTATCTGCGACTAGTAGCACTTCATCTAAAGACGCAATATCTTCTTCTAGAAAAACCTCTTCAGAATTATCAAAATCTTTTACAAGTGTTTTAAAACTTTTATACCCGATGGAAGAAATAACAAGCGTATCATTTTCCATTGTACTAGGCACTAATAACACAAACTTTCCGTCGGCATTACTTATGGTACCTGTGGTTGTGTTTTTAATATAAATACTAGCGCTTTCTACCGGGATCATCGTAGAGAAATCTACAATTTTATTCTTAAGTTCTGTCTGGGCATAGGTAGAGATAAAGAACAGACAAACTAAAATGGTTAAACTATATGTTTTGTTGAAGAAATTCATATTCAATACTTTATAATTTAACCATTAAAATGTTATTTTATTGTTTGATGTGCATTTGAAAATAGAAATCGAAAACACATCCTTTAACCATAATCTATTATGTCACCGGTTTATAATCCTTTTTATCTAAGACCATTTTGGCGATAATTTCTTTCAGAATTTCTGAAGTCCCTCCTCCTATTGGTCCTAAACGACTATCGCGCAATAATCTTGCCATCGGATAGTCTTCCATATACCCATATCCTCCTAAAAATTGAAGACATTGATAAATAACATCATCTGCCATTTTAGTCGATTTCAACTTAGAAATAGTTGCTTCTTTTACAACATATTCTCCTCTGTTTAATCTATACGTTACGGCATAATTAAAGGTTTTACAAATGGTCATGTCCGAATATAAATCGGCAAAATTATGACGTAATGCTTGAAATTTATCTATCGATTTTCCAAACGCCATACGTTCACTCATATATTGTTGTGCATACTCCAAAGCATATTCGGCTCTCGCATGCGCATTCACACCCATAATTAAACGCTCTAAAGCGAAGTGTTGCATAATATACGGAAACCCTTTACCTTCTTCACCCATTAACTGAGAGGCTGGAATAACCACATTATCGAACGCAATTTCGGCTGTATCTGAAGCTCTCCAACCCAGTTTGTTTAATTTTGTTGCCGAAATGCCGGGTGTATCTCTATCGATTACAAAAATACTAATCGCTTTATGTGATTCGTCTTGGCTAGTCTTTGCAGACACCACTAAATAATCACTATATACACCATTGGTAATAAAGGTTTTTGAACCATTTAAAACGTAAGTATCTCCGTTCTTAACCGCTGTCGTGCGCATTGCTGCAACATCACTTCCGGCAGAAGGCTCACTAATACATAAACATCCTATTTTATCTCCCGCTATACTTGGTACCAAATACTTTTGTTTTATAGCTTCGTCTCCTTCTTTATTAAGATGCGTCATGGCCAAATACGCATGAGCCCACATCGCAGCAGCGAAACCACAAGAATCTATTTTTTGTAACTCTTCTAAAAAAATAATAGTATAAAAAAGGTCTAAATCTAAACCACCATAAGTCTCTGGATAATTAATTCCGAAGAATCCCATATCTCCAAATTTCTTCCAAATGAAGCGCTCTATAGTTCCTGTCTCTTCCCACTTATCAATATGAGGAACGACTTCCTTTTTTAAGAAATCTTGCAGGCTTTTTCTAAACAACTCATGTTCTTCCGTGAAGTACATTGTATTCATATAGTATATGTTTTAATCCAAGATTACAGGATTAATTGATTGCCAAATATAGTTTAATTATATCTAATTTCTGAAGCGGGAAACCCTTTACTTTCAACAATTCATCTAAATCATTAAAGCTTTCATGCAGTGTCCTGTACTCTAGAATTTCTTTAGCTAACGGATAATCAATATGTTGTATTTGAACTAATTCGTTTGTAGTTGCTGTATTCAAATTTACCTTTTCAACCACTCTTGGCGTTTTAACAGTAAACTTCTCTTCTAAATTTTCAATCACCTCAGGAGACAACCCGTAAACGTCTTGAAGTTGAATGACGGATATAAAACCTCCTTCGAAAGAACCTCTGAGTTTTAGTATACGCTGAGATAGTTTTTCGCCTATCCCATAAACCGATTGTAGTTGTAACGCAGTCGCCGTATTTAAATCTGCTTTTTGATTAAAAGTTAGTGGTCGATTTGTGTGCTGTTGAAATTTTTTAGTTTTAACTGACTTTTCAGTAACCCAATCAGGGAACTTAAAATAAGGTGAGATTTGTAAAAATAATGAATCTGAAATTCCAGTGACCTTCTGAAAGTCTTCAGCAGAATTAATCCATTTATTCTCTTTTCTATACTTATGAAGTTTATCAATTTCTTCATTAGTCATTCCTAAAGTATAGCCTTTAAAATCGGTTATATAATTTGGATTAAAAGGAAACCGTTTAGGTTTAGCCTTTTCAATTTCTATAGCTTTAAGTGAATCTATTTCATTTTGAAACACAATTAAATCCTGTTTAGGAATCTCTGTAACTTCTGTCGTTTTATCCCAAAAGAAGTAAATACTCTGAAGTATAACGATAATTAAAAGCAATAAAAAAATCCCATATCGCTGTTCTTTTGAAAACGTGATATGGGATTTGAATACTTTCATAAATGTATGTTACATATGTTCCGTATAATCGGTAGCTCCTTCTTCTAAGGCATCATCCTTTTTAGAAATCGCATTCATATACTTATTTAATTCACGCTTAACAACAGGTGTAAGCATAACTACACCAATAATATTTGGCACCACCATAGCAAAAATCATAGCATCAGAGAAATCGATAACTGCTCCTAAACTAATAGATGCACCGACAACTACAAAACATAAAAATAATACTTTATATACTAAATCTGTAATTTTACCTTTTCCGAAAAGGTAAACCCAACCTTGCATTCCGTAATAAGACCATGAGATCATGGTTGAAAAAGCAAATAGTATTACAGCAATAGTTAATACGATTGAGAAATGAGGTATCACACTATCGAAAGCTGTAGCTGTTAATTCTACACCTTCAGAAATAGGAACACCGTATTCCATAAACTGTCCATCGAAATTTGTAATAATTATAACCAAAGCAGTCATTGTACAAATAACAACAGTATCTACAAACGGTTCTAATAACGCCACAATACCTTCACTAGCAGGATAAATAGTTCTTACTGCAGAATGCGCAATTGCAGCAGATCCAACACCAGCTTCGTTCGAGAATGCTCCACGACGTATACCTTGTATCATAACTCCTACCAAACCACCAGCAATACCTAATCCAGAAAATGCACCCTCGTAAATTAACATAAATGCATCACCAATATGTGTGTAATTTGCTCCTAAAATAATTAAAGATGCTAATACATAAATACCAGCCATAAATGGTACAATTTTTTCTGTTACCGAAGCGATACGTTTAATACCACCAATAATTACAACAGCAACAATTGCAGCCATTACTAAACCAAAATATAAACCTCCATTAGAACCTTCAATACCTGCTAATTTCACAAATTGTGCAGCAGCTTGATTGGCTTGAAACATGTTTCCTCCACCAAAAGAACCACCAATAACAAATATGGCAAAAAGAACAGCTAGTACTTTTCCTAATCCACCAAAGCCTTTTTCGGCTAAACCTTTTTTAAGGTAATACATCGGACCTCCGTAAACGGTTCCATCTTCTCCAACATCACGATATTTAACACCTAAAGTACATTCTGCAAATTTAGAAGCCATACCTAATAAACCCGCTAAAATCATCCAGAATGTTGCACCTGGACCACCAATAGATAAAGCTACGGCAACTCCTGCAATATTCCCTAAACCTACCGTTGCAGATAAGGCTGCAGTTAATGCCTGAAAATGGGATACTTCTCCTTCTGCACTATCGTCTCTTAAGGTTTCAATTATATTTTCGTCTTCATTAGGCGTTACATCTCCGTATAAAGTTTCGGCTCCATGCTTTTCAATGTCGTGATATTTATCCTGAACAACGTCTAGCGCCAATTTAAAACCAGTAAAATTTATAAACCTAAAGTAAATTGTAAAGTAAATCGCTCCACCCATTAATACAATTAAGACCCAAGGTATTTGAAAACTTTCAGAAAATGGAATTTCATAAAATATAGCATCAACAAACCAGCCAGTGTAATCCTTAAAAATAACATCAATTTTTTCTGATGTTGTTTGCTGTGCAAATGTTAAAATAGGTAAGGTAATTGTAAAAATGGAAAGAAGATACTTCTTCATAATTGTTTTTAATGTTAGTTAATATTGGGGTGGGGAACCCATTAAAGTCCCACAAGTTGCTAAAAAAATTTTATTTTTTAAAGAGAAACTTGTTAAAATGATATTAGTGTTAAATTACAAATCAAACACCGATGTGCGCTTCGTATAGAGCATATCCTTAATACGCATCCAAAAAGCCAGAAATAAATATAAAGCAAAACCAAATCCAACGGTTACAAACGTGAGATAAATAAATGATGTTCTTACTACTTTTGCCCTTAAACCAATCCGGTCTGCGATACGCTGGCAAACATAAAAACCACGTTTTTGAAAGTATAGTAAAATCTTATAAAAAAATTTCATGCTGCAATATAGCTAAAATCGGTTTAAAATGGTATTCCCCACGGCACATTGCAAGCATTTTTTATAATTACAGTATTCATTTTTTAACTGAATTAGACCTTGAGTTTGCAAAGCAGATTTTGAAATTGGTTTTAAACTTTCAAACTTTTTAACGATAGAATTTTGTTCTGGTTTTAGCTCGTTTATTAACGGAATTAAATCTTCATTATAATTTTTACCTGAAATTTTAGAATAGCTAAATTTTACAGGAATAATTGTGTTAATAATTAAGAGATCGATAAAATTATGAGTTGTAGTCTTGTTCGATTTTTTAGTAGATTTCTTAAATGTATAATGCGTTTCCCAATATTCTGAGGTCATTACTGTAAACAAATCGTAATAGTCTTGGGCTGTTTTTGCTTCAATAATTTTTGAAAATAAATTTTGATTATTAACATAAACCTGGGCCAATTGAGACAATCTTATTGTTGGAAAATTTGGAGGTCGCAATCTAAAAAACTGTGGAGCGGTAACATGCTGCTGACTTAAACCAAATTTTTGCTTTAAAAACAGATAGTCTTTCTGTAATTGAATATAATATTCATCTTCTACAGTCGTCTCCAAAACACCACTTTGTCCTAACAATACAGATTCGAGCAACTGCCCTTTGGTTTGAATTTTTCTAATAATTGAAAAATCTATTGAAGAGGCTAGGCTAAAAAATGCATCTCCATTTACCTTCAAACCAAAATTCTTTGCTAATAATTTAAAAAGCACAGCTTCCCAATCCTTTTTAGAAGCGTCTAAAAGTTTTTCTATATCACTCGATTTTCGTTCTAAACGTTCAAAAAACAAACGTTCCAACCAATTCTGAAGTATAAAATCGTCTACAGAAATAAAATCATGTTCGCAATTTATCCATTTTTGAGATTTAGAAAACAATTGCTGATAGCCATTTAAAGTGGTCTTTGAAACAATCTCTTTTAATTCTAAAGTAGGAATCTCTGAATTATCCTTTCTAAAAATATCGACATCATGCTCCCAAACCACATGAAGTATCACATTATCGTAAGCCGGATCTATTTCATGATTATGAACATACCAATCTGAAGACTTCACATGAATCTCTACATTTCCAGCCCAAAGCTGATGATCTATATTAAGTTGTGCATTAAAAAAATCTGGTCCAGAATTAAAATTATGTTGCCCGACTTGAATTAATTGAATAGTCTCTCCTTTGACAGTTTCCAAAGCACCGACATCAAATTTCTTATATTTCCATAAATAATGTAGAAAATCTTCTTGCATATATAGATGTATAATTTCAACTTAAACCTTCGAATTCTCTTTAAGAACCTGTTAAAGACGAACTAACTTCTTAAATTTACGCAAAAATTAGACAATGAACGAACTCTCCTTAAATACTCCTGCTCTATTATTCTCTGCAATATCATTAATCATGTTGGCGTATACGAACCGTTTTTTAGCATATGCTGCTGTAGTAAGAGATTTACATGCCAAATATTTACAAAACCCGGACGACCGCTATATTAAACAAATTAAGAATATAAAAAAGCGACTTTACCTGACTCGCGCTATGCAAATCGCAGGTATTACGAGTTTATTGTTTTGCGTTCTCACGATGTTTTTAATCTACATCAATCAACAAACCATAGCCGTTTGGATATTTGGAATAGCTTTAATTTTATTAATTGTGTCCTTAGGATTACTCATAATGGAAATACAAATTTCTGTAAAAGCATTAGAACACCATATTAGCGATATTGAGAATAGTTAGTTTAATTTAATAATGTAGCAATTTTTTAATGTAGCAATGTAATAATTGATTTGAAAATTTGAAGATGTATTCATTTGAAGATACTACTCAATAATTTTTAAGATTTGAAACTAACAGACTTAAAGCGCCAATCACAACACACTCTTATGAGAACCTGAACTAAATTCAGTTTGACGTCCATTTCGGAATTTCAGGAACAAAAAACTTTGAAGATTTGAAACCTTGCAATTCTAAATCATAAAAACTTAACTTTAAACTAAACCCTTACTCAAAACGCATGGCTCGTACTGGAGATATTTTAGTAATAATATAAGACGGTACTAGAAGCATAATTAGGCATAACACAAAAGTACCTACATTTAGCGCGATGATATAATTTATATTAATGTATACCGGTGCTTCGGTTACATAATAAATACTAGGATCTAACGGGAAGAGTTTTAAATATTTTTGAGCAAATAGCAATCCCAAACCGATAACATTACCCCAAAATAATCCCAGAATAATTAAGTAAGACGCATTAAATAGGAATAATTTTCTAATACTCCAATTGTTACTCCCTAAAGCTTTTAAAACACCTATCATTTGCGTGCGCTCTAAAATAAGGACCAATAAAGCTGTAATCATATTAATACCTGCAACCAAAATCATGATTCCGATAATGGCATAAATATTATTATCAAAAATCTTAATCCATTCGAAAATAGAGTAGAATTTTTCTACAATCGTTTGGGTATTTAATGTTGGCGGCGTGCTTTTATACACTTCCATACCAATTTCTTTGACTTGGTCGAAATCGTCTATAAACAATTCAAAATTTCCTATTTGGGTATCGTCCCATTTATTTAATCGCTGAATGTGTTTAATATCACCTATAACATATGACGCATCGAACTCCTGAAAACCGGAGTTATAAATTCCAACAATTGTGTATGTAATTATATTTGGAGGCTTATTAGTATCGTCTTTAATAAAATAGGTATTAAAAGCATCTCCTAATTTAAATCCCATTTTATTTGCGATAAACTGAGACATTAAGACATCCTCATTTCTATCTTGAGTGTAATCTGGCAGACGCCCTTCAATTAAAAAATCTTTAAAATAATCCCAAGAAAAATCTTTACCAACACCTTTTACAATAATGCCCTCAAAATCTGTTGCAGTTCGAATAACACCAAACTTAGTAGCTACACCTTGAATGTGATTTATGCCGGCTATAGACTTAAATTCCGGGTAGAATTCTTGTTGGGTAGAAATAGGGACTATACTTTCCTGAGAATTATTACTATCAAAATTAGAAATAGTTATATGCCCATTAAACGCAATAACCTTATCTCTAATCTTTTGCTGCAATCCTATTCCGGTTGCAATGGCAATCATCATGACAATTATACCTACAGCAATTGCAGCGATTCCAATTTTTATTATTGGCGCCGAAACACTACTTTTATACGCCCTACTACCTATAATGCGTTTGGCTAAAAAAAATTCGTAATTCAAATTAATGGTATGCGTTTAAATGTCCTCAAAAATACAGTTTTATTATTTGTTTTCATCATGATTTCTTTTGGTTGTCTTGCAAAACCATCAACAGAAAAGTTAAAACAAGAACTTTCCGTTACACAAAACGATAGCACCATAGTTGTAGGTGCAAACAGAACCCGAGAGTACCTTCCTATATTAAAAGGAAAAGCTATTGGAATTGTAGCCAACCAAACATCTGTTATTTTTAAAGCAGATAGTACATATACTCACGTTGTAGATTCACTTTTACAATTAGATGTAAATGTTACCAAAGTGTTTTCTCCTGAACATGGTTTTCGAGGTACAGCAGATGCAGGTGAAGTGGTAAAAGACGGTATCGATACCAAAACAAAATTGCCTATAGTGTCACTTTACGGTGCTAACAAAAAACCAACAGCAGAGCAACTTAAAAACATCGACCTGTTAATTTTCGATATACAAGATGTCGGAGCACGTTTTTACACGTACATCTCGACTTTGCATTATGTTATGGAAGCGTGTGCCGAAAACAATATCCCGATTTTAATATTAGATCGTCCCAATCCAAACGGACGTTATATTGACGGTCCTATTTTGGAAATGGAATACAAAAGCTTTGTAGGCATGCACCCTGTACCAATTGTTCATGGTATGACTATTGGTGAATATGCACAAATGATAAATGGGCAACAGTGGTTAGAAAATGGTGTGACTTGTGAATTAACGGTGATAGAAATGGAACATTATACGCATGATAAATTATACCATCTACCTATAAAACCATCACCAAATTTACCAAACGATCAGTCTATAAATTTATATCCAAGTCTATGCTTTTTTGAAGGGACTAATGTAAATGCTGGTCGCGGAACAACTACTCAGTTTCAAGTTTATGGCTCTCCATTTTTAAAAAATCAGGAATACAAATACACCCCTAAATCTAATAAAGGTGCTAAACATCCAAAACATAAAGAGAAATTATGTTATGGCGTAGATTTGACAAATGAAAAACAACTGAATCAGATTAACTTAGCTTATATTATTAAGGCCTATCATGCTACAAGTAACAAAACGGAGTTTTTTAATTCATTTTTCACAAAATTGGCAGGGTCTAAAAAACTACAGAAACAAATTGAAGGTAATTTAAGTGTCACTGAAATTAAACAGTCTTGGAAAACAGGATTAGATGCCTATAAGAAAATGAGTAAGAAGTATATGCTTTATAATTAATAGCATGCTTCTGGTTGACAATCGCCGGTGCTTAAAAATAAGTATTATAACTAATCCTTAATGGTAAAATTAACACTTTGAAAGATTAATCTTCTGTTGTTGGACTTACTATATTATTAATTTTCTTTAGATCTAAGAGCGAAACTTCAGATTGCCAAACAGAAGCGTTCTCTTCGTCTTGTAACATTTTATAAGCCGAATAATATAAAAAAGCACGCAAATTTAGATTCTGTTTTGCTACTTCAGAAACCTTAATCCGTTTTAATTTCCTAAGTACTTTTTTAGGATCTTGAAGGAGAAGTTCTTTCTGAATCTCTAACAAATCCACACGCTGTTCTAACATGGGTTTATTATCTGATTTATCATCTTTTAAAAACTCGGAAGCTTCATCAAGATATATAGCAGATAAATCGACTAATTCCGGTCTTACATCATTATTTGCGAAAAAGGCAAAATCCATATATGAAGAGGCGAGGTAAAATGCAGAATAAAAGTTCTTCTCACTCTTATAATTTAGCATTTTAGAATTCAAAAAAGACGTATCCATGCTGTATTTAAGAATAAACTCAGAAAGGTTTAAAAGTTGCATGTCTTGTGTGGTATTTATAATATTACCATTAGAATCCATAACCTTTAAACTTTCATCATGAAATTTATCGATATACCCCATCGATCTTGTCTTTTTAATTTCATCGTACAGTCTCGGGTATTCATTTTCACTTAATACTACAGGAACAAAATGTGCCCATAACAAACTATCTATTTCTGGACTCTCGTACATCTCTTCTATAAACACACGTTTTCCATCGCTCGTATTTACATACGCAGAAGCACCGTCGTAGTAGGAGTTTTCCCAGACTACAACAAGGAGTTTATTTTGAACTAGAGCCAATCGTTCGCCAACGTCTAAACTCGTTAGCCACTCTTGTGCGAAACTTGTACTTATAAAAAAACAAAAGGATATAAAGAATAGTACTCTTTTCATAATTTATTGGATTCGTTTTTTCATCTCTTCTACAATATTAAAAGCTGCAGGACAAATAGAAACATTTTTTAATGTAAGATTAGAAATTTGCTGGAATTTTTTTCTATCCGTATGCGGAAATTCTCGACATGCTTTTGGTCTAACATCATAAATGGAGCAGTAATTATCGGCTCCTAAAAATGTACATGGAACACTTTGTAGCACATAATCATGCTCTTCATCTACTCTTAAAAATTGTTCGATAAAGCGTTGCGGTTTCATTTTAAAATGCTTCGAAATACGTTCAACATCTTTATCTGTAAACAACGGTCCTGTCGTTTTACAGCAATTTGCACACGTTAAACAATCTGTACGCTTAAATTCGGCATCATGCAATTCCTGCATAATGTAATCTAATTGCTTAGGCGGTTTCTTTTTTAATTTTTTAAAAAAGTTAGTATTCTCGTTATGCTTATCTTTGGCCTCTTGAGGCAGATTTTTTAAAATGTCTTGCATGTGGCAAAAATACAATTTAATTAAATAAATCCATTTTTAGACCACTAAGAAAATCCATACAATTTATTATGAAAGATCTTTTCGGACAAGCACTTTTAGATTACCAAAACAACAATTATACTGAAGATATAATAACGTCTACAAACATTAGTGAAGAAGACACCTTACCTCTTCCCTATTTGTTTCGGGACTATGAAGATATGACTAAGTTGGAACAAATGGCCTTAGAACTAGCGAAAGGTTACATTTTAGATGTTGGTTGTGGTGCTGGCGGACATAGTTTATATCTCCAAAACAAAGGGTTAGCTGTAAGATCTATAGATATTTCTGAAGGCGCGATTTCTGTATGTAAAACTCGTGGTGTAAATCATGCGTATACGGCATCACTTTTAGATGAAACGGAACATTTTGATACGATTCTATTACTGATGAATGGGACAGGAATATTTGAAAAGTTAAGTTACGTTACCAAATACTTGACTCATTTAAAATCACTATTAAAAACAAATGGGCAAATTTTAATTGATTCTTCAGACATTCAATATATGTACGAAGATGAAGATGGCGGTTTATGGATAGACACCAATGCCAATTATTACGGTGAACTCGATTATTATTTAAGTTACAAAGGCCAAAAAGAGACACCTTTAACCTGGTTATATTTAGATTTTGTAACCTTAAAGGCAGCCTGTATTACTGTAGGTTTAAACTGTGAGAATGTACAAGATGGCGATCATTTCGATTATCTTGCAAAACTAACTATTAGCGAATAGAATACCCCTGAGCTTCTAATTTTTCGTTTACCTGTTTATAAATATCGCCACACCAAAAATCTGAAATCACTTGCATCTTCTCATTCATCTCTGATTGCGAACTAACAATCTTTTTTCCTGTGGACGTTTTATAAAATTTATCGATTACTTTCTTATCTTTTTTAGTTAAGCCATTCGGATTTTTAATCATAGTCTGCCCTGTAGGAGACCCATATAAATCATTCATATTCTGAATATCTTCAATGGTAAAAAAATCGGAATATGCAGTTACCAACTTCTGGCTAACCCTTTGCATCGCTTCGGGCTTTTCAGTCTTTAAGGTCGTCCAAGTATCTGCAGGGATATCGAGTTTATAATATTGCTCTTGTATTTGCTTAAAACAGGTTTCGAAAACAGTTTCATAATACGCAGATGTTCCATTACTTTTAAGGCATTGCATTGCCTGATCTGAATAGTCCGCAGATTGCGATAAAACACTAACACTAACACTAAAAAATAAGCCTACAGACAAAAATAAAATAGATTTCATAAATATGAATTATGATGAGATTTGGTATTTAACACATTAAATATACTAAATAAAACAATATATCTTTTTACAAGCCCACAAATTGAAATATAATAAAGCACAAAAAAAAGCATCCCTAAAGATGCTTTTTAAATTAAATGATATTGGTTTTAGAAATCGAATTTAAAAATCGCTCCTCCTAACACTTGAAAGCCTTGAACATCGTAATTATTCCAACGTTCATAATTTTGCGCTGTGATATTATTCAGTTTTAAGAAAACAGTAAATGAATTAGTTACATTATACCCTCCATTTAGGTTTAAATCTAAATACCCGTCAACATCAATAGTTTCTGAGGTAATATTTGGATCAAAACCACTTATTTTTTGATCGTTACGTTTTCCTACATAAAAAATATTTGCCCCTGCAAACCATTTTTGATCAGACACATAATCTCCAAAAACAGAAGCTTTTATATTTGGTAAATTCCATGCCTCCGCTTCTAACTCTGTGTTGTAGTTATTATACTCGGCTCTAAACCCTACTTTCAAATTCTTATTCATATTTACATTCACTTCGGCTAAAGCCTGGATGGTTTTAATATTGTCGTAAACTACAGTGAATGAATTTCCGTAGCTAAACTTTTCACCACTATTATTAGAAATTCCATTTTTTCTAAATAAGGATTTATCATCTTCAGAAGTATATCCCACCTTTACATTATAGCCTATTTCGTTTGTAAATTTCCCTAACATACCCACATATGCATTGTAATTATTATCTGTAGGTTTTACATTGGTAGAGGGTGATAAATACGGATTGATTTTAACAAAATCTCGATATGTATTTTGTATAATATCACCAGTAAATCCACCGTAAGCAATTACAGCTTCATCTACAATTCTAAACGTTCCTGTTATATTTGGATACACATAAAAGTTACTCTCTGTATTATTTGTTCCAATCATATAATACATTGAAGCTCCAATATTTAATGTAAAATCTTCACGATTTATTTGATACTTTGGAGAGACTCCCATTAATAAATTCCCATATTCAGGTAATTGCTCTGAATCATATGAAGTTCCTGCATGTCCAGAAAAATATTCAAATCTTACATCTGTTGTAATTTCTTCATCTAAAACAGGTAAATCTACCTTTCCTGTGAATTTAAGATGAGATTCTTGAGATTCAAAATCATCGTAAAAACGTCTTAAGATTACGCTTGCAGATTTCACATAAGTGTAGTCGTAAGCAACTTCCCCTGCTAGATATAAGTCAAAATAATCGTGAGCAACATCTATATTTTTAAGATTCGCATTTTCGGTACCATACCAATTGTATTGCTGCCTTTCCAGTCCTCCCATAATACTCCAGGTCTTGTCTCTTTGTCTATTAATATATTCGAAATCTCCTTTAAAATCTAAAAATCCATTATCCAATTTTACGTCTTCAATTCCACCATTCGATTTATCGTAAGCAATCTTTGCTCCAAAAATACCAATGCGATTAAACTCTTTAGCAACGTATAATTCTGAAATTAAATTACCGTAAGACCCTAAGCCTAAATTAATATAGCTATCGTAAAAACGTTCTGGTTTTTCTTTTTCCACTGTTGCCGCCGTCCCTTTTGTAGGAATAAATGTAGATGCTACAGGTACTGAAAGAATTTCATAATCAATGGGCTTCTTTTCTGTCGTCGAATTATCATCTAACGTTGGTTTTGTTTTCACTTTAAACGCATCAGAAATCGTAGGAGTATATGGCTTAACGACATTAATAACATCGGTCTGTATGGTATCCTTTTCTTGAGAAAACATAAAAGTCGAACTACAAATAATTACGACTAATGTTAATATATATTGAAATTGCTTATACATAATATAAGTAGGTGTTTTTACGGTTTTAATTTAGTCTTGAGTTTGTACTGACGAATTGGTTTTAGCTTGCTCTTGCTTAATGGTTTTTAGCTGCTTATTTGCCTCTGAAACAACATCTTTATAAGTCTGAAAGTTTTCAATAACGCTTTCTAAAATATAAGTCGCTTGAAAGGCATCGCCTAGTTCCTTATAATTATTAGCCATTACAACTAGTCCCTTCGCACTAAAATATTTGTAGCTCGAATAATCTTTTGCTAAACGTTGTACTAGTGCATTCGATTCTTCATAATAGCGATCCTGATTTTTAAAATAAGCACTATAGTATAAGGCTTCTGCCGCAGTTTCTCCCGTAGCGACTTTACTCACTTCTTCGTAAGCCACTTTGGCACGATCTAAATCGTTGGTATTAAAAGCCGATCTTGCTATAATAATATGAGCATCACTTTTAATTTTATTATCTATAGATTTGTTAGCCAATACTTTCTCGGCATAACTTACAGCACTATTGTATTTACTTAATTGATAGTTAGCCTTCATTAAATTTGATTGCGCAAATACTACATTTTGAGGAAACGTAGCTTCGGTCTCTAATCGCTGTAGTACAGGAAGTGCGTCTAACCAATTTTTCCCATCAAGATAACTTTGAGACAATCGCACTAAGGCTTCTTCAGTAAACTCGCTACGTGGCGCATCTACAACACTTTTATAGTGAGGCGTAGCATTTACACTTAGCCCTTTTTGATAATATAATTGTGCTAAATAGAAGTGTGCTTGGTTAGTATGTAAACCTGGCTTAAACTTATTTAGATATCCGTTAAATTGTTTTATTGCATCATCGACATCATTATCTAAATATCTCTTTTCTGCAGATTGATAAGTCGAATTATCCAAATCGGCATCTGTGACTTTTACGTAATCTAAAGTTTTCACCCAAGTTGCATACGCATCAACTTCTCCTAAATCAATATAAATTAAACGCGCTGTAGATACCGCTTGAATGGCTTCTGGAGTGCTTGGATAATCTGTTGCTACCAATTTAAATCGCTCTAATGCCTTTTGGTTCTTATTATCATTGTAAAAAATTAACCCTTCCCGAAGCATAGCTTTAGGAGTTAAAGAACTCATTCTATATTCTGAACTCAAGGTATTATACATGGCCACCGCTCTATCATTTTGATTTGATTTGGTATACGCATTTCCCAACTCGTACATCGCATCGTCTCTTAATTTAGATTTTGGATAAGCATCTATAAAACGTTCTAATTCTGAAACTTTTGTCTTGGAATTACCAATATAACCATAACTAATCGCTTTTTGAAATGCCGCATAGTCTGTTTCTATTTCACTTAATTTAATTGCCGAATCATAAGCTTTAATAGCTGCTTCGTAATTACTTGATACAAAATAACCATCGGCCAAACGTAAATAGGCATCGTTCAGTTTTACTTGATCTCCGCTGTAATTTTTAGTAAATGTGCTAAAATAATCGGTTGCTTGATTATAATCTTTTTGCTTAAAATAAGCGTAGCCTAAACTGTAATCTACAACCTCATGCTCTTCCGTATGTGTTCCAGAAAAGAGATTAAAAGACTTAAAATCTATAACCGCTTCGGCATAATTATTTAAGTTATAATTACATTCTCCCTTCCAAAAATTGGCGCGTGCTGTGTATTCTGTATTAATTAGTTCCTTTAATGAAAGATCGAAAAAAGTTAATGCTTCGGTATACTTTTCTTCTTCTACCAACTCTAAACCTCTATAAAATGAAACTTTTTGATAAGCTTCTTTACTCGTTGCATCTTTTTTACTTTCTAATATTTTTAATGCCTCTTTATAGTTTTTAGAGGTAATATAAGAATCTACTAATAAGCTTTCAGCATTAGCGCGATGTGGGCTTTCTGGATATTTAGCAATATACGCTGACAACACTGTAGGAACGGATTCATATGGATTTCCTATTTCATAACTAATTTTCGCATAGTTATACCAGGCATCTTCTTGGATTTTAACCACGTAATCCATCTGAGATGCATTTCTAAACGCATTTAAAGCTTCCGTTTTTTTACCTAATTGGATATAGCTTTCTCCCAAATGATAATATGCATTTTGAGCGACACTATTATTTCCGCTTATAATTTTATTAAATTCAGAAATGGCTCTGTCGTAATCACTTTGCTTATAATACGCATACCCTAACTGATAGTAATCTGTGTTACTCCATTTTCCTCTTTTACCAGTATATAGTGTTAAATACGGTATCGCCTCGTCGTAATTCCCTAAGTTGAAATAACTCTCCCCAACAATTTTATTCAGTTCAGATTCTTCGTCTCGACTACTATATGGAATTTGTTCCTTAGCCAAAGCGATTGCTTCTTCAAATTTTCCCAATTTAAAATTTAAATCGGCTTTATAATAAGTCATTTTCTCTTTGTATTTCGACTGATCTTTCACCTGATCGAAATACTGATTAGCTTGACCAGCATCATCACTTTGATAGGCCATATACCCAATATAATACTTGGCTTGTGCCCCGTACGTTTTAGAGTTTTCGACCTTAGCTAAATACGTCTTTGCATTTCCATAATTCTTAGTAATAAAGGCCGTATATCCTTTATTAAAATTATATCTATCGTGTTCAAAAGCGGTTAACGATCGTTCATCTACGCGATCATACCATTTTTTAGCATGTGCGTATTTTCCACTTTTAAAATAAAAGTCAGCCACATCCATATATGCAGAATTTCTTTTCGGACTTGTAGGATAATCCGTAACAAATTGTTCTACAAGATTGTCTGCTTTAATTTGGTTTAGGCGCACCGCAATATTCGCAATGTAATAAGCACATTCCGATTGTATCACTTGCTCTGTAGACTTCCTTTGGATATCAGTAAACATATCCTGAGCCGCTAAATATTGCTTATTATTGTATAAGGATAGTGCTTTAAAATATTCTGCTTGGTCGTTTGTATAAATTGCGGATTGTTGTGCCAGCATCTGGCCACTCATCACAATAGCTAATAAAAATAATAAAATTTTACTCCTAATCATTAACCTTAAGTTTTAATTAAATCAAAGATAATTTAATCTAAATTCTATAACGAAATTTTAGCGTTATAATTATGTATTAAAAAAATAAAACTTCAAATATTCTTTAAAAAAAGCAATCCTGCTATGTTTTAAAAGTTATTATAAAATGATACATTTACAACACACAAAAAATCTACAATTCTTATGCCACAAACTGTTCTTTATTTAAAAGATGCTTCCATTTCTCAAGGCGATAGTCTCGTACTCTCTAATGTTAACGTTGAAGTTTACAAAGGTGATTTTGTCTATTTAATAGGAAAGACAGGAACAGGAAAAAGTAGTTTTATGAAGACACTTTATGGCGACCTAGCCCTTACTGAAGGTGAAGGTAGTATTGTTGACTTTAACCTACGTACATTAAAGGAAAAAGAAATCCCATATTTAAGACGAAAATTGGGAGTAGTTTTTCAAGATTTTAAACTTTTAGTCGATCGTAATATTATTGAAAATTTACGCTTTGTACTTAAAGCGACAGGTTGGAAAAACAAATCTGAAATGCAAACGCGCATCGATGAAGTCTTAGAAAAAGTAGGTATGAAAACAAAAGGTTTTAAATTCCCTCACGAACTTTCTGGAGGAGAACAACAACGTGTGGCCATTGCCCGTGCATTATTAAACGACCCCGAACTTATACTTGCCGACGAACCTACTGGAAATCTTGATCCGCAAACAAGTATTGAAGTTATGAAGGTTCTTCAAGACATAAATAAAAATGGAAATACTATTTTAATGGCGACTCACGATTATGCTTTATTGCTTAAATACCCGAGTAAGACCTTAAAATGTGACGACAACCAACTTTACGAAGTGGTACAACGAAAAAGTTAGATTCACTTCTTTTAAAATTGTTTAATCCATTACAATTAAACTTTCTTTTACACTTTTTTCTCTAAAATACCGTTATACATTCAATTCTAGACCACCTTTCACTGCATGTTATCTGTATTAATTCCTATATATAATTATAATGTTGTCGCTTTAGTGCAAAACTTGCATAGGCAACTTACGTTAGCTAACTATGTCTTTGAAATTATTTGCTTAGACGATGCTTCAGAAACAGCATTCATTTCAAAGAACAGTCAGATTGAATCTCTTGAGTTTACTTCATTTATAAAATCTACAGCAAATAACGGACGCACAAAAACACGACAACTGCTCTGTGAATCTTCTAAATATGACTGGTTGCTATTCTTAGACGCAGATACAATCCCTGCTAGTAGTACCTTTATCTCTGAATACATAACCGCTATTAATCCTGAAAACGAAGCTGTTTTTGGCGGATTTTCTTATCATAAAAGCAAACCTTCAAGTCATTATATATTAAGATGGGAATACGGCAAAACCAAGGAAGAAGTCGATGCTTCCATTAGGAACACAAATCCGTATAAAATTATAATATCTGGAAATTTTTTAATAAAAAAATCAATTTTCAAAACATTAAATTCACTTATACAACACAAGGTATATGGTTTAGATAATTATTTTGGTGCTTTACTAAAAAACAATAAAATTAAAGTTTTACACATAAATAATCCTGTATTTCATCTTGGTTTAGAAAAAAATGAAGTGTATTTAAATAAATTAAAATCGGCAGTCTGCACTCTCTTATTACTTGTAAAACAGGATAAAATGAAGACACATAATAACGATCTATTATCCCTTTTTATGTTTCTAAAGAAAAATAGATTAAATTTTATCCTTTCTAAATTTTACAATGCCTTTAATAAACAAATGGAACATAATTTATGTGGTAAAACTCCTTCGATAAATCTATTGCAATTTTATCGCATTTCTTATATGTGTTATGTAGACCAAAATTCTTAATTTATGAACGCTTTTTTTTCCGTCGTAATACCGCTATACAATAAGCAAAATCATATAAAAAACACGATCGATTCTGTAATCAATCAGAACTTTAAAGATTTTGAAATTATTATTGTTAATGATGGTTCTACAGACCACAGCCTTGACGTTATAAATACAATTTCGGATACTAGACTAAACATTTATACCATAGAAAATCAAGGTGTTAGTTTTGCACGAAATTTTGGAGTTCGTAAAACCTCTACCGAACATATCGTATTTTTAGACGCAGACGATTATTGGGAAGAAAATCATTTAGAAACCTTATTTCAATTATCTGAAGCTTATCCGAATACCGGATTATTCGCTACAGGATATTACAAGCAATATTTTAATAAACCACGATTTAAAGCGACATACAATACTATTCCTGAAGAATATTCTGGCGTAATTTCCAATTTTTTTGAAGCCTCAATGATAGATAATATTGCTTGGACTTCTGCAGTAATGATTCCTAAATCTACTCTCGAAGCCATTGGCCCTTTTAATGAAAATATGCGTTCAGGCCAAGATACAGAACTTTGGATTCGGATTGCTTTACAAAAACAAGTCGTATTTTCTAAAAAACCAACAGCGACCAAGGTTATCACCGATGTAGAAAATCACTTATCTTATTCTGAAAGCCGTATAGATAGGCTTCAAATTTTTGAAACGTTTAAGTCTTATGAAACAGATAATAAAAGTTTAAAAAGATATTTAGATTCAAACCGATTTTCGACAGCCATACAAAGAAAACAAAATGGAGATTTTGATAATTACAATAAGTTAAAATCTGACTTAAATTTTAAAAACTTAAATATCAAACAGAGGTTACTATTACACTCCCCTGCATTTTTATTACGCTTTCTAAAAAAAGTTCAGTTTAAACTTTTAAAAAACAATATCTACCTAACAGCTTTTAAATAGTTTATAATCTTCGAAATTTCGAATATAATCATCCTCATTAAATTCTGCTGAAGCTAATACTAAGCAGACCGATCCCGAAGAAAAATTTTCAATTTCACGCCAAATTCCAGGAACAATTAACAATCCTATATCTGGCTTATTTAAAGTAATTAATCGCTCGTTTTCACCATCTTTTACACGAATATCGAAGCTTCCACTTAAAGGAATTAAAAACTGATATAACGATTTATGGGCATGACCTCCACGAGAAGCATCACTTGGTACATCGTACAAATAATATACGCGTTTAATTTCAAAAGGAATACAATCCTTTTCAATCACCGCTAAGTTCCCGCGAGGTTCTTTTATTTTTGGGATTTCAATACGATGTAAATCATTCACAGTTGATGTTACATTTTGTCTAGTAGTTTTTTCCAATCGTTTGTTATGTTTTTAACCGAAAATCGTTGCACACTTTCTTTTGCATTCGATTTACAGGTTTGGTATAAAGTTTCATCATTTATAAAACTATTCATCGCCTGAGATATTGCCTTTACATCATAGTTTTCTACTAAAACTCCATTATAACCAGATGTGATTACTTCGTTTGGTCCCGATTTACAATTTACTGAAATCATTGGCGTACCTAAACCTAATGTTTCTGGAATTACCATAGGAAACCCTTCATGCCTACTAGTTAACATTGAAAAGTGGGCATGTTTCACATATGGATACGGATTTTTGGTAAACCCTTTAAAAACAACATGTGAATTCAATTCTAATTTCGAAACATAATTTTGAATGACTTCTAAATCTGGACCATCACCTATCAATAATAGCTTAATGTCTGCTTTAGGCAGCTTAGATTCCTTATATGCATCCAATAATAGTTTTAGATTTTTAGGTTCATCATGAATTCTTCCAAAGAAAACAATATATTTTTCATACTTAGGAATATCTGAAATCTCAGATTTTGCCATCTCGATAATCTCCTGAAAATCGAAACCATTATAAATGGTTTCTACGTTAACCAAATCTAATTCTTTTCTAAAATGTGAGGTTGCTAATTTAGAAACTGCAACCATTTTTTCGGTTTTATACAAATAAGTATTCAACCATTTATATGGCGTAAACGCTTTTTCAATCTTATAACAATGTAATACATAAACTACAGGTATTCCAGAATATATCCATTTAGAAATCAAAAATTCCCGATAGGCCTGTACTCGAGATCTCCCGTCTATAATCAGATCAAACTGGTGCCTTTTTAAATAGTTTTTAAAATATTTAAACCGCT
The DNA here is from genome assembly GCF_042427615.1 of Formosa undariae. Classification (NCBI taxonomy): domain Bacteria; kingdom Pseudomonadati; phylum Bacteroidota; class Flavobacteriia; order Flavobacteriales; family Flavobacteriaceae; genus Formosa; species Formosa undariae. The sequence continues at coordinate 127,341 of NZ_JBHMEZ010000032.1, forward strand.
TTAATCGTCCTACTAGTGTATCATCTGCATTCTTTAAAGCTCCTAAATTTAAAAGTGTTCCTTTGTATTCAAAATCAACATGATCTAATACGATAACAATATGCACATCGTGACCTAAACTATGCAACATTTTAGACAATTGCGCTGTCGAGCGTTCTGCACCACCTTTTCCCAAAGACGATGCTACAATACAAATCTTTTTATTGTTACTTTGCACTTTAAATACGTTTACACCTTTCAAATATACTAAATGAAAATCTTATTAATTGGAGAATATAGCCGACTTCATAATTCTTTAAAAGAAGGTTTAGAAAAACTTGGTCATACCGTTACAATTATTGGTTTTAGCGATTATTTTAAAAATTATCCAGTAGATATAAAACTCGATCTAGACTATCAATCTGGGTTTTCTAAATACTTTAAACGTATAATCCACAAACTCTTTAAAATTGATCTAGTTTCGTTACATATTCAGAAACAAGTGGAGGCTATAAAAGAGCAACTTGTAGGTTACGATGTTGTTCAACTTATTAATGAAAATGCCTTCAAAACGATACCAAAGGTTGAAATAAAACTATTAGAATTTATTTTCGCCAACAATAAAAATGTGTTTTTAATGTCGTGTGGTACCGATTACATCAGCATACGTTATGCCATGGAAAAGCAATTTAGATACTCTATTTTAAATCCTTGGTTTGAAGGTAGAGAATCTGAAAAATCGTTTTATTATGCTTTAAAATTCACCACAGAACACTATAAAAACTTACATAACTACATTTATAAAAACATTAAAGGGGTTATTGCCTCAGACTTAGACTATCACATTCCTTTAGAACATAATCCTAAATATTTAGGCCTTGTCCCTAACCCAATAAACACAGATAAATTAGATTATGTCCCTATAAATATTTCAGATAAGATCGTAATTTTTCATGGTATAAATGCTTCCAAATATTATAAGAAAGGAAACAATTTCTTTGCTGAAGCTTTAGATGAGATTCAGAAAACATATAAAGATAAAGTTGAAATAATTACCGTTACAGATCTTCCTTATATCGAATATATTGAAGCTTTTAACAAAGCACATATTGTATTAGATCAGGTTTATGCTTACGATCAAGGTTTTAATGCTCTGGAAGCTATGGCTAAAGGAAAAGTTGTCTTTACAGGAGCAGAGCAAGAGTGGTTAGATTATTATTCACTAAGCAAAAACACTGTTGCAATAAATGCATTACCAGACGTAAATTATTTAGTAAACACACTAGAATGGCTTATTTTGAATCCTGATAAAATTGAATCTATTTCTAAAAATGCACATCGTTTTATTGTAGACAAACATAATTATATGGACTCGGCAAAGCTATATTTAGACTTATGGACTAAAAATTAATCTTCTTTTTCTTTAATATTCTTAACCTCGTCCTTATTATTATCTCCATTAAGAATTTCATCTTCAGGTAACACTCCGAATAAGGATGTACTAAAAATTAATAAAATAATACCATAATACATAACATAAGTAACAAAGTGAGCTATAGTCGCTCCTTTAACACCGTATAAATCGATAAAATATACACTCGTTAAATACAATATGATTACAGAAAATGCTTCAGTAATAATATAATGCCAAAACATTTTTTTCGCTAAAAACTGATACGAAATAACAATAGAAAGCACTTTTACAAAATCGCCTAAAAGTTGCCATAAAAACAAATCTTCTACGGGCTTAAATTCTTCAGTAAAAATAATGGCAACAATAAAACGTCTAAGTAAATAGATAACAAACAAGCCCAATCCAAATACGGGAATAATGGTTTTATAGAATCCAAATACTTCCTCTCTAAACTCTTTAATATTATCAATTTCAGAAAATCGAGGTAGAATATAAAGCCCCATTAAGGAACTGACAAACATTAAATAATATTTTGAAATCCTAATCATTGCCTCCCAGAAACCAGCATCCTTATACCCTACATTATCAATAATATAGGACCGAATAGAAATAGCAACAATTGGTAATACAATAGCAGAAAATAAGGCCATTGTAGAATACGTACTTAACCGCTTTACGAATGTAAAACTAACTCGACTAGATCGCACCAACGGAAGTAAACTACGCTGATTAATAACACCTACCACTGTGATTAAGAAGACAAAAGATTCGGAGATTACAATAGAAATTAAAGCACCATCGATTCTATTCTGATAGATCAAAATAAGGGTGATACACGCTCCTAATACCTGTCCTATAATATTAATAATGAGTATCATTTTAAACTTTGAAAACCCATTCATTATAGAAAACGCAAACATATTCATGGAATAAAAAGGCAACGCTATGGCCAATATCCGAATAACGTAAGCATAATCATTGTAAGTAGGAAAAACGAGTGTGTTTATATATTCTGCATTAAAATAACAGAAAAAAGAAATGATTGTGGTTGAAATAAATCCGAGATAAAACGCTGTAGATATCGTTTTACTAAGTTGTACAGTATCATTTTTAAACTCAGATATATACTTTATAATACCGCTATACATCCCTAAAATAGAAAAAGAATGCGCAGAACTGACTAGGTTTCTTAAATTTCCAATTAACGCTAAACCTTCGGGACCAATATATATAGCGATGGCTTTAGAGGTTAAAAATCCAGTTAGAACTTTAGTCAGTACTGAAGCTGAATTTAAAGAAGCGACCTTAATTAGAACATTATTATTTATATAATTTTTTATTTTCTTCAATTAATACCCGTTTAATACATTTATTATATAATCTACTTCTTGATCGTCCATTACAGGGCTAATAGGTAAACTCACAACAGTATCATGAATACGCTCTGTAATTGGCAGTTCTAAAGCACTGAAACTACTTAATGCTCTTTGTCTATGGGGAGGAATTGGATAATGGATTAAAATTTCAATATTATGCTTCTTAGTAAAACTGATAAAATGTTCTCTATGGTCTACCCGAACTACAAAAAGATGAAAAACATGAGATTTCAAATCCGTTTCTAAAGGTAGTACTATTTTGTGATTCTTGAGCTTTGAGAGATAGCGATTTGCAATTTTTTGTCGGTACACATTATCTGCATCTAACTGTCTCAATTTAACACTTAAAAAATGTGCTTGAATTTCGTCTAAACGGGAATTACAACCTAAAAAATCATTTACATATTTAGACGAAGTACCATAGTTTCTAAACTTCATTATCATTTCTGCTAAGACAGCATCGTTTGTAGTCACTGCACCTCCATCTCCTAACGCACCTAAATTTTTGCTCGGATAAAAACTAAAAGCTGCAGCATCTCCTAAATTACCTGATTTTCTACCATCATAATAACGAGCCCCATGAGCCTGGGCTGCGTCTTCTATAATTAATAAATTGTTCTGAGTTGCCAACTTTTTGATCGCATCCATATTTGCTAATTGACCGTATAGATGAACCACTAAAACCGCTTTCGTTTTAGATGAAATTTTCTGCTTTAATTCTGAAACAGATATATTATATGTATTAATATCGGGTTCTACAAAAACAGGAATCAGCCCCGCTTGGATGACCCCTAAAACACTAGCGATAAAGGTATTTGCCGGCACTAAAACTTCGTCACCTTTTTTTAATTTCCCTAAGGCGATATACGATTTAAAAATTAGTGTAATGGCATCTAAACCATTCCCGACACCAATACAATGTGTCGTGCCACAAAAAGTTGCAAATTCGGTTTCGAACTTAGCAACACCTTGCCCTAATATATAGTGTCCTGAATTTAAGAATTCTTGAAATTTTAATTGAAATGCCTTTTCAAAACGAGCATTAATTTTATGTAAGTCTAAAAATTTAATCATATAAAAACACCTTCTAAGGTATTAAAATTCTTTGTCTCTAATTTATAAAAATCTTGAATACTTGTACGAGCTCCAAAACCTTCTTTCCAATATTGTAGACCTTTGTTTATGTTTTTTCCATCATTTTCGTTTGACGTTCCAAAATCAAAATAAAATTTATCTTTAAAAACGGTGTTGATTAGATGTTCATGTAAGGCATCTAAACTTCCTAGGATGTTTTTTGAGGAATTTCCAGAAATATATTGGGAATGAACAACAGTTTCTGTTACAAAAACCGTGGTTCCAGCAACTATTTCCCCTTTATGATAAACATTAAATTGACGAATATTTTCAGGGAATTTAGCCTTAAGTAACGTGATTTCCTCTAAGCAATGCACAGGAGAAGCCTCATGCTTTTCAATTAAATTCGGAATTAAAATGAGATTCCAAAAAGTAGCACAAGAATGGTCTTCTTTAATAACTAACTCATGTTTTTTTGCACGCTTACACCCTTCTAATCTATTTTTAGAAAATGGTATGGGAGCATTTAAATTGATTACAGAAAGTGAATCCCGACGATATAAGTCTGCTTTCAACAAAAACATTAAATATAACATTTCGTCGTTAGGTACTGCAGAATAAAATGAAGGTAGCATTTTAATATTTAAAGTTGAAACACCTATAGATGATAGCCACTCTAAAACCGATTTAAAAATATCTAAGACGACTTGAAACTTCAGATTAGAATCAAAAATCAATCCTCCATAAGTTAAACCTTGATGGGAATATATAACATCATCCTTTTTGTTAGCAGGTAGAACGGCAATAAGTTTATCATTTTTAAAAACCAGTAATGAAAAATCTTCAAAACGATCTTCATGATATTCCATAAAATCACGATGAAATAAAAAGGTACTATTTTTAGCCTTAGAAACAAAAGTATTCCAAAGGTTAAAATGATGTTTAGCGTAACGTTCTACTTTAAGTTGGTTCATTAATTAAAAATACGGTTTATTGTCTAAGTATACCATCTATTATTTTCGAAAATTTTTCTGCCCCTTGCGTATTCAAATGGTCGGCGTCTAAGAAATCGGACCTTCCAAAACGATTATCATTCAAATAATTTAAATACGTACAATTACTATATTCCAAATCCATACGCATACCTGCGTTTATTGTCTTTTCTAATTGTAATGCATCTAAGTGCTGAATATAATCTTTATATGCTGGCATAGTAACAAGAACGACCTTTATGCCTTTTTCAGTACATTCTTTTATAATATTTTCTAGTATTTTATAATTCTCGCTGTAAAACACATCAGAAGGCGCCGTGTGTTTTTTCGCAACACGCATACTAACTGCTTCAATATTTTCTGGAGTTTGTTCTCTTTCTTGAGATGCCCAACCCCATTTATTTACATGTTCTACAGCTTCATTTAAAATGTAATACTTATAAATCCGCTCTAAATTATACTTTAGTTTGACACTCAATATTTCGAAATGGTCCTTTATTTTTGAATCTAAACTTATATCGGTATACAATGTGTAATCTTTAATCCTCCACTTTTCGTCTCCTTCCTTTAATTGCTCAAAAAGCGTTGTATATGATAATCTTAAAACAACCGTTTCTAAAGCCTCCAAATCGCTTATATACCGATGTAATATATCGTAATCTATATCTATAGTTTGCGATACATGACCATAATTTAATGCTTCTTCAGTTAAATATTCGGGATTAACGCCATATAAAATATGTGAACTTCCTAATAGCAGCGTTTTTATACGACCACGATGTGTTTCTAAATAATCCGATTTCACCTGATATGCATTCGGAATTTGTCGTAATGCAAATTCCATAACGCAACCTACCACCAAAACGGGCAAACAGAAAAGCAGAAAAAGGTTAAGGAATTTTTTCATTTAGAATTGGAAATAGATAAACTGTTGTGGTTTGGCATAAAAGTAAAAAATACAGAATACAAGTATATAATAAAATCCCCATCTATATTGGCGTTTCCAAGTAAGTCCTAATTTCTCGATCGCATATTCGTGTGTTTTCCCAAGCCATTCGATACTCATAAAAATTATAATCCCTAGAAAAACAATTATGGCTCCTGTACGATTTACGAATTCTGGTATTGAGAACAACGAGGTTGAGAATATTTCGGTAAGATAACTTACTGCGGTTTGCAAATCGTCTGCTCTAAAAAACACACGGACTAATACTAAAAAGGTAAACGTTTTTAAAATTCCGAATAATTCACTTGAACTTGGTAATAGACCATGTGATTCAACTTCTTTTTTGTCAGTGTTCTTTCTTCCCCAAATTATTAACGGTAAAAAGTGTAATGCATTTATAAGTCCATACACTATAAATTTCCAAGCAGCCCCGTGCCACAATCCGATCACTAAAAAGATTAAAATAGTGTTTCTAATTTGGAATAGCTTAGAGCCACGGCTTCCGCCTATAGGGATATAAAAATAATCTCTAAACCATGTGGTTAACGAAATGTGCCACCGTCTCCAAAACTCGCCAATATTTCTGGAAAAATATGGAAATGCGAAATTCTTAGATAGATTGAAACCGAATAATCTAGATACTCCAATAGCAATATCAGAATATCCTGAAAAGTCACAATAAATTTGAATGGTGAAGAAAAAAGCACCAATTAACAAGGTACTTCCCGAATAGGCTTCGTGATTTCCAAAAAACTCATCTACAAAAATGGCACAGTTATCGGCGATTACCATTTTTTTAAACAGTCCCCAAAGCACTTGTTTTAATCCGTCTACAACTTTATCGAAATCGAATTTACGTCTCACTTCAAACTGAGGTAATAAATCTCTAGCGCGCTCTATTGGTCCTGCAACCAACTGCGGAAAGAAACTAACAAAAGCCATAAAACTCACAAAATTTTTAGTCGGTTCTAATTGCTTTCTATAAATATCGATAGTATAACTTAACGTTTGGAATGTATAAAAACTGATTCCCACAGGAAGAATAATATTTAAAGCGTTATAGCGTAAGTCTCCTCCAAATAGAGAAAAGGCTTGAATAAAATTTTCTAGAAAGAAATTGTAATATTTAAAGACTCCCAGTAATCCAAGGTTAATACAAACACTTGTCCATAGCCATACTTTTCTTTTAAATATATCTTCTTGTTTGGAGAGCGCCAAGCCTATACAATAATCGACTGTAGTACTAAAAAAAATCAAAGAAAGAAAACGCCAATCCCACCAAGCATAAAAAAAATAACTAGCAAGAACAATAAGTATATTCTGAACACCCAATTTAGTATTGCAAACAAACCAATAGAGTATAAAAACTATTGGTAAAAACACTGCGAAATCTATGGAGTTGAATAACATAAAATAATATTCGTCAATATTTCACTCTCGTTTTCAGTAGAAAACTTAAAAATAAAATAAAGCTAGGACCTTATAATTTGTGAATCTATAATTAAACAACGAATATAAAAAATTAGCATCGAGTTTCGCTTTATTTAAGCGAGCAATTCCTTTAATAGAAATGGATGAGAAACTTCTAGATTCAGATCAAATCATTTCTCTAAAAAAATAGCTGGTTAAAATCTTTAAAGATTTAAAACGTAAAATAAAGTAACAAATATTATATTTTACATTCCTATTTTCTCTTTTCCTATATCTTTACTAAAAACAACAAACAAGCATAAAACGTGTCTATTAAACTATCCCAAAAGTTATATAATTACATCATTATATCCTCATTTTTAGTTGGTTTTATTATTGTAATTAATAACCCCATATTAATAGTAAATGATTCTGAAGGCTATTTAAATATGGTAATTACTAGATCTGCGAGTTATCCTATTTTTCTAAATATCATACGCTTTCTTTCTGGTTCTTATTTCAACATTACAACCATAATTCTTCAATATTTGCTGGGTGTTTATTCCATTTACTTTTTCATTTTTACATTAAAAAAGCACTATAAATTAGAGTTCATTTGGCTAATTTTACTTAATTCCATTTTACTTGTCCCTTATTTATATAATCATAATTTAGCAAATGTTTTTCTATCTGAAGCACTCGCATATCCCTTGTATTTAATTACTATTGGGTTGTTTTTAAAGAGCCTTTTTATTTCTAAAATAAATCCTATTGTAACAGCACTACCTGTACTTTTAATACTTATTCAAACGAGAAGTCAATTTCTGTATTTAGTTCCCTTAGCCATTGGAATTGTATTATGGTTTTGGTATCAGCAGAAAAAACTAGAACACAAATGGTTATTAGCAATTCTAGTAATATTTCCAATACTAAGCGCTATTACAGACAAAACATATCATAAAATAGCACATAACCACTTTGTTTCTACGCCATGGACCGGAATTCATTTATTAACACCCGCCTTTTTTGTTGCTAATTCCGAAGATTTTTCGATTTATAAATCTGAAACAGAACAGGAGTTGTATAAAAATATATACTCAGGTTTGGCCGAAAAACATTTAAATATTCATGAATTTGAAGCGGAATCTCACAGTACTGATGAACTCCATATTTATGTAGAACATTACGCCGAAATCGCAAATTTCACCATTTTACCAATAGGATTGAAACTTGCAGATTCATTGAAAACACAGGATGAAAAATTAATAGAAGTAGATCTACTCACCAAGAAAATGAGTCTTCCTCTTATTCTTGATAATTTTAAACCTTGGACGAAACTATATTTTAAAAATTTCATCTATGCTTTTGGTAATGCAAAATACACCTTACTCCTTTTCATAATTTTAATTTTCAGCCTTATAAAAAGTTTAAAAACGAATCAGATGAAATATAAAATTATTCTATTCATTTCACTTTTAAGCATAGGAAATGTAGCACTAGTATCTATAGGAATGCATACTTTAAAACGTTTTACTTTTTATAATGATTGGGTGTTTTTTCTTATTTTCTTCATTCTAATAAGTACTAAAAATCTAGTAAACCAACCGAAGCCATGAGTATTGAATTAACGGTAGTGATGCCATGTTTAAATGAAGCTGAAACATTAGCAATTTGTATAAAAAAAGCGCAATCTTTTTTTGAAATTCACGGAGTAGAAGGCGAAATCATTATTGCAGATAATGGCAGTACAGATGGGGCTATACAAATTGCAGAACAACTTAATGCAAAAGTGGTACATGTTACAGAAAAAGGATACGGTAGTGCCTTAAAAGGAGGTATTGAAGCCGCAAAAGGAACATACATTATTATGGCCGACGCCGATGATAGTTATGATTTTGCTGCTTTACTCCCCTTTTTAACACAATTACGTGCAGGTTACGATTTGGTTGTAGGTAATAGATTTAAAGGCGGAATCAAGAAAGGTGCTATGCCTTTTCTACATAAATATCTAGGCAATCCTGTTTTGTCTTTTATTGGTAAATTATTTTATGGAATTAAAATTGGTGACTTTCACTGCGGACTTAGAGGTTTTTCTAAAGAAGCGTTTCTTAAAATGAATTTAAAGACTTCGGGAATGGAATTTGCTTCAGAAATGATAGTAAAATCTAAACTTAAAAATTTAAAAATAACAGAAGTTCCTACAGTTTTATATCCCGATGGAAGAACCCGGAAACCACATTTAAATACTTGGCAGGATGGTTGGAGACATTTGCGTTTTTTATCTCTGTACAGTCCGAATTGGTTATTTTTGTATCCCGCAACTTTTCTTATAATCATGGGATTAATTAGCTCGACTCTTCTTATTATAAACCCTATTCAAATTGACAATATAATTTTAGATATCCATACTTTACTGTATACATCTAGCTTTGTTTTAATAGGATTTCAGTTTTTAGTTTTTTATTGCTTAACTAAAATTTATGCGGTAGAAAACGATTTATTACCCAAAAGCAACCGCTACGACACATTGTTTAAATACATTAACTTAGAACGTGGTTTGGTTCTTGGAGTTTTGATTTTAATTGTAGGTTGCGGATTAAGTTACCACGGATTATATTTATGGAAACGCACTGATTTTGGAAACTTAAATCCAACAAGTACCTTACGAATTGTTATTCCGGCAGTATTTACTATTTTACTCGGAATTCAGGTCATTTTATTCAGCCTATTCTTCAGTATACTCGGACTTAAAAAAAATTCATAAACTGAAAACATTACTTTTTCTTCACAAATAAATAATAAAAATTAATAAGTATTATGGCACCGTTTGTAATTACTATAGGCCAGGATGTATCTAACATAAAGCCATAAGCCACAAAGAATGCACAACCAATAGAATTCACTATTCTTAATTTTACAACATCCTTCATTGTAAAAGAAATTAGTAATACAAAAGAAGCGAAGTAGCCTATCCATTCCGTTAGCGAAATCCCTAAAACATCCATAGTGTCACTTTTAAATTAAAGTATAGAAAACAAAAAAGAGGAACCCAACAAAGGATTCCTCTTTAAATATATTGATAATCTTACAATAACTATTAAAAGTCTGTAAGTATTACATAATTTTATTACGCTTACGATCAACTTCAGATAAGTGAATTTTACGAAGACGTAAGAAATGAGGAGTAACTTCTACGTACTCATCTTTTTGGATATATTCTAAAGCTTCTTCTAAAGAGAATTTAATTGCAGGTACAATTTTAGCTTTATCATCTGCTCCAGACGAACGTACGTTACTTTGCTTTTTAGCTTTAGTAATGTTAATGTTCATATCATCTTGACGCGAGTTTTCACCAATAACTTGTCCTTCGTAAATATCTTCTCCTGGTTCAACGAAAAACTTACCTCTATCTTGTAATTTATCGATAGAATAAGGAATAGCTTTACCGTTTTCCATAGATACTAAAGATCCTGAAACACGTCCTGGAATAGCTCCTTTTAAGGGTTGGTATTCTTTGTAACGGTGTGCCATAATAGCCTCACCTGCAGTAGCAGTTAATAATTGGTTACGTAAACCAATAATACCACGAGAAGGGATCATGAATTCGCATACCATACGATCTCCTTTAGCCTCCATAGATAACAATTCTCCTTTACGTAATGTTACGAACTCTACAGCTCTACCCGATACATTTTCTGGAAGATCGATCATTAATTCTTCAATAGGCTCACATTTTACACCATCGATTTCTCTAATGATTACTTGTGGTTGTCCAATTTGTAATTCGTAACCTTCACGACGCATCGTTTCAATTAAAACTGATAAGTGTAATACGCCACGACCAAAAACCATGAATTTATCTGCACTTCCAGTTTCACCTAAACGTAATGCTAAGTTTTTCTCTAATTCTTTAGCTAAACGATCTTTAATATGACGAGATGTTACAAACTTTCCGTCTTTACCAAAGAAAGGCGAATCGTTAATTGTAAACAACATACTCATAGTAGGCTCATCGATAGCAATTGTTTTTAAACCTTCTGGATTTTCAAAATCAGCAACAGTATCACCAATTTCAAAGCCTTCAAGACCAACAATCGCACAGATATCTCCTGTTTGAACTTCTTCAACTTTTAAACGTCCTACACCTTCGAAAACGTGTAGTTCTTTAATTTTATTTTTAACAACTGAACCATCACGCTTAACTAATGATATGTTTTGGCCCACTTTTAATTCACCTCTTGTTAAACGTCCTATAGCAATACGACCAGTAAATGAAGAGAAATCTAAAGATGTAATCAACATCTGAGTATTTCCTTCAGTAATTGTCGGAGCTGGAATATGTTCGATAACCATATCTAATAATGGTTCGATGTTATCTGTTTCGTTTCTCCAATCATCACTCATCCAGTTGTTCTTTGCAGAACCATATACTGTAGGGAAGTCTAATTGCCATTCTTCTGCACCTAATTCGAACATTAAGTCGAATACTTTTTCATGTACTTCTTCTGGCGTACAGTTTTCTTTGTCTACTTTATTTACAACAACACAAGGCTTTAAACCTAAGTCGATTGCCTTTTGTAATACAAAACGCGTTTGAGGCATAGGCCCTTCAAAAGCATCTACCAATAATAACACACCATCGGCCATGTTTAACACACGCTCTACTTCACCACCAAAATCGGCGTGACCAGGAGTATCAATGATATTGATTTTAGTGTCTCTATAAATAACTGAAACGTTTTTAGAAGTAATTGTAATTCCTCTTTCACGTTCTAAATCATTATTATCAAGGATTAAGTCTCCTGTATTTTCGTTATCACGAAATAAATGACAGTGGTACATAATTTTGTCAACCAACGTCGTTTTCCCGTGATCTACGTGTGCAATAATTGCAATGTTTTTAATATTAGCCATAATTGATGCCTTATTTAAGCGTGCAAATGTACGTTTTATTTTTATAGTATAATGATTAAAATGTTATTAATTAATGATATGTTAATCTCATCTCCAATTTATTTACTAACAACCCGCATTAGAACATAAATTAACACCTTACTAATTGCATATCAAATCATTAAAAAAGCATTAGATAATTGCCAAATACATAATTTCAATGTCGGTTTTTACAACCTGAAGATCATTTTAATAATTTCATCCTTATTATATAGGTATTCAGCCTCGTAAACACATCAATTTTATCACTTTAATTTTACAATATTCAGTCCCAATTAAACTTTAGTTTTTTTACAAATCGTAATATTATAATCGATCCACATTAATTTCAATCGTTTTTCTTAAATTTTAAAACACAATCAATTTAAACTCCTAAACCCACACCTATAAAAGCGTATTAATTTTCCGTAACTTTGTGCCCTAAAAAAATATTAGCATATGAAACTTTCAGATGTTCCTCAATTAAAATATACAGATTCTAATAACTTCTTCCTGCTTTCTGGGCCATGTGCCATCGAAGGGGAAGACATGGCATTACGTATTGCCGAAAAAATAGTATCTATCACAGATGCTTTACAAATTCCGTTTGTATTTAAAGGAAGCTTTAAAAAAGCAAACCGCAGTAGAATTGATAGTTTTACTGGAATAGGTGACGAAAAAGCATTGAAGATTTTAAAGAAAGTTTCAGACACCTTCAACATCCCAACTGTAACAGATATTCATGAAATTTCTGATGCTGCTATGGCTGCCGAATATGTAGATGTCTTACAAATTCCAGCGTTTTTAGTACGCCAAACAGATTTACTTGTTGCTGCTGCCGAAACAGGAAAAGTAATCAACTTAAAGAAAGGACAATTTATGAGTCCTGAAGCGATGAAACATGCCGTGCAAAAGGTAAAAGATTCTGGAAACGATAAAGCGTGGATTACAGATCGCGGAACCATGTTTGGGTATCAAGATATGATAGTCGATTTTAGAGGAATCCCAACCATGCGCCAATATGCACCTACAGTTTTAGATGTTACGCATTCACTGCAACAACCAAATCAAACAAGTGGTGTTACAGGTGGAAGGCCTGATATGATTGAAACCATTGCAAGAGCTGGAATTGTAAATAACGTTGATGGATTGTTTATTGAAACCCATTTCGACCCAGCAAATGCAAAAAGTGACGGCGCAAACATGTTACATTTAGACCACTTAGAAGGTTTATTAAAACATCTTGTTGCGATTAGAAAGACTATAACTGCGTTTTAAATTTAGACTCCATTTTAATGAAAATAAAGACTATTATATTTTTAATAGGAAGTATTCTATTGCCCTTATTAAACTTAAATGCTCAGAGTGCAGACACTCTAAAATACACTTCCTCTAACAAAGGTAAATTCTTTGTAAGTTGGGGCGGAAATCGAGATACTTATTCTAAATCGGATATTACGTTTACGGGTGACGACTATAATTTCACACTGTACGATGTAGATGCTCACGACAAACCTAAAGGTTGGCATGTAGACTATATAAATCCAACTCGTATGACCATACCCCAAACTAATTTTAGATTGGGATATTTTATTAGTGATCACTATGCGATTACAGCGAGTTTAGACCACATGAAGTATGTGATGACGAATAACCAAGTAGTTCGTGGAAATGGATATATTGACATCCCAGAAGGCGATGAAAGTGCTATTTACAACAATACCTTTAGAGACGATCCCGTGTATTTAAATGAAGGCTTTCTAACCTTCGAACATACCGATGGTTTAAATTACGTACATTTAGAAGTTGCGAGGTATGATGATATTTCTAGCCTTTTCGGAATTAATAACACCGATGTGTTTCAAGTTAATTTAACAGAATCTGTTGGTGGTGGTGTTTTATATCCAAAAACCAATGCCAAACTTTTAGTTTACGATCGTTACGATGAATTCCATATTGCGGGATATGGCCTTTCTGCTAGCGCAGGTTTAAACCTGACCTTCTTTAAACACTTTTTTATTCAAGCCGATTTAAAAGGTGGTTTTATAAACATGCCAGACATTCGTACAACTAATAATCCAACAGATCGCGCATCTCAGCACTTTTTCTTTGGAGAAACCATATTATCCATTGGTGGAATTTTTAGACTCTAATTTTTGATATTCTAACTTATGACGTTCTTAAAAAACAGTCTTGCATTTCTCCTATTGGTTACATTTTTTAGTTGCGGACAATCGAAAAAAGAAAGCGTAAATTCGACTTTAGCGGTTAACGATTCTACTGATAACGCAATAAAAACGGCTATAAATAAAGCACCAAGAAGTAACGCTACACCGTTTTTTAAAAGCTTAGGAACAACTCCTAACTGGGAACTTCTACTAACACAAGATGCCATTCAATTTTCATTGCAAGATGAAGATTTTAGTTTCCCTTTGCCAAACCCCATTTTGGCAGCAGATGCTAATGTAAAAATGTATCGTACGGAAACTGAATCTGCACAAATTAAGATTCAGATTTCAATGACTGAATGTACAGACTCAGAATCTAAACCACATCCATATACGGTTTCAATAGATTTTAAAAAAAATACTGATGTCGATTTCACTGCTCTTAAAGGTTGTGGTGACTATATTACAGACTATCGCTTGCACGATATTTGGGTTTTAGAATCAATTAACGATGAAAAAGTAACGAGAGATCAATTCACTAAAGAATTACCTAATTTGGAAATTAACAGCAGTGAAAATTCATTTATGGGTTATGCCGGTTGTAACACTATGCGTGGTTCTATTTTTTCTGAACAATCTAAAATTCGTTTTAAACAAATTATAACGACTCGTAAAATGTGTCTGCCAACAAATAAAGAAGTTCAATTTATAAAAGAGTTAGAACGTAGCACACAATTTAAAATTGAAAACCTTCGTTTATATTTATCTAATCCCGACGGAAACACACTAACATTTAAAAAAGTAGATTAATTATGGATATTTCTATTAGACAGGCCACAGCCGAAGATTTACCTGAAATCACCTCACTTTTTAGAAACACCATTACTCACATAAATTCGAAACATTACAACGAAAAACAAATTACGGTTTGGGCTTCTGGCGCAGATGAAACAGATTTGTGGTTAGAACGCATTTCTGAGTTTTACTTTATCGTAGCAGAAAACGAAACAGAAATTGTTGGTTTCGCGTATTTAAAGAAAGGCTATTATTTAGATGGTTTATTCGTGCATAAGGACTACCAAAGGCAAGGTGTCGCTTCTTCTCTACTCCGCACTATGGAATCGCAAGTTATGGTAGAAGAATTTCCTGAAATCCGCTCAGATGTTAGTAAAACGGCATTGCCTTTTTTCGAAAATAAATATTACGACATTATTAAAAAACAGAAAAAGTCCTTTAAAGGTTTAGTCTTCGAGAATTATATTGTGAAGAAAACACTGTAAGTTACTTCTTCTTAGCTTTCAGTTTAATTTTTGAAGCAGACTTAAGCAATTCCACAAAGCGTAATTCATCTAAATCTTCTAAATTTTTAACTTGAATAGATCGCACCCGCTTCCTATTGTTAGCGTCTTGTAATTCTGGAAATTCAGTTTCTAAAAGCGCGCCATCCATAAAAACCACATCGACATAATCGGTGCCTTTTAACACATTTAAAAACACAAAAGACTTTTTATTATAATAGTAAAACGGAAGTTTATAACTGTATTTTTCTTCAACATCCAATGTTTTCATTATTACACTCCTCACATACAACATAATAGATTGATACGGTTCTAGTTGACGTAATATGTGTTCTTCGGCGGGTTTCATCTGTTTTAATCATCTTATTTCAAATGTCAAGTTACTATTAACGACTAAAATTCAAGGTCTGCCAAAGTCTTTTTTATTTTTATTTAAATTAATTATAAATAAGCTTTGATAATATAACACTCTAATATACATTTGTCGAAAAAATACCTCCCAATTAATACTAAGTCTAAATAAAAACAATGAAAAAATTATTCAGTTTTGCTGTATTCCTCCTAACATCTTTTGTTATAAATGCGCAACAAATAATTGTAAACGGAACGGTTACAGATTCAGAAAACACACCTATAGCTGGAGCAAACATTCTAATAAAGAATACAAACAAAGGAAATCAGACCAATATAGATGGCCACTTTAAAATTGAAATTGAAGCAGGATCCTATACTGCAGTAGTATCTTACTTAGGTTATAAAACAAAAGAACTTCCTTTTTCCGTATCTAACGGAAACACCACATTACCAACAGTTGTATTATACGAAGGACAAGAAATCTTATCCGAAGTTGTTATAGATGGTAAGCGACGTAATATGTTTGCTAGAAAACAAACGGCCTACGTCTCTAAATTACCATTAAAAGATTTAGAAAATACTCAGGTATATTCTACAGTTACCACAGATCTTTTAGAATCACAAATTGTAACTAATTTTGAACAAGCGTTAGATAATGCAACAGGGATACAAAAACTGTGGACCTCTACCGGACGTGGTGGAGATGGCGCTGGATTTTATTCGTTACGCGGATTTAGTGTGCAACCACAATTAGTAAATGGTGTTCCGGGATTAACAAACGGAACCATTAACGCAGCAAACATCGAGCGTATTGAAGTTATAAAAGGCCCATCTGCTACGCTTTTTGGTTCTTCAGTGAGCTCTTATGGTGGATTAATAAACGTGGTGACTAAAAAACCTTATAAAGGATTTGGCGGACAAGTCTCTTACACAGCTGGATCTTACGGATTAAATGTAGTTACAGGAGATTTTAACACGGCTTTAGATGAATCTGAAAACATTTATTTCAGATTAAACACATCATACCATACAGAAGATAGTTTCCAAGACGCCGGATTTAGCAAATCATTTTTCGTGGCACCATCGTTATCCTATCAGGTAAACAATAAATTATCGTTCTCTTTTTATGGTGAAATCACTCAGGCCGAAAAAACAAATCCAACCATGTTATTTTTAAGTCGTGCTGGAGCAATGCAATATGCCAACTTAGATGAATTGGGTTACGATAATAAAAAATCGTACACCAGCAATGCTCTAACATTAGAAAATCCTACTCAGAATTACAGAGTCGAAATGGATTATAAATTATCTGAATCTTGGAACTCGCAAACCTTAGTGTCTAGAAGTGTCACCTCTACTAAAGGGTATTACACCTATTTATACGATTTAACAGGTGCTGGTACATTTTCTCGTTATTTAAACAAACAAGATGCGCTTACCAGAACTACAGATATTCAACAAAATTTTAATGGTGACTTTAAAATCGGAAACTTAAGAAACCGTGTGGTTATTGGTTTAGATTATTATACAGTAACTGGGATAGATAACGGTAGTGGTTATGTTGGTTACGGCGCTGTTACGCCATCTAGCGGAGAAGAAGTTGATGGTTATCCGTTAACTACAGCTGGAGTCGATGCAGCTTTAGCTGGTGCGAGTATAAACAATTACAAAACACGTTCTAATGTGTATAGCGCGTATGTTTCAGATGTATTAGATATTACATCTACATTATCTGCAATGGCAAGTGTGCGTTTCGACCAATTTGATAATGAAGGTGATATTACGAGTAATGACGATGATTACGATCAATTTGCTATATCTCCTAAATTTGGTTTATTATACCAACCTATAGCAGATAAATTGTCTGTGTTTGCAAACTGGCAAAACGGATTTACAAATATTGGTCCGCAATTGGTTGGAGACCCAAACGCAACTACAGGACAGGAACTTAAAAATTTCGAACCAGAACAAGCCAATCAAATTGAATTTGGAGTTAAAACCAACTTCTTTAATAACCGCTTAAATGCAACGGTAAACTACTATAACATTCTTGTAAATAACAGACTTATGACAGATCCAAACGATGCGTTTGGAAAAATTCAAGATGGAGAAGTTTCTAGCAAAGGTTTTGAATTAGAAATTAATGCCAACCCCGTAAATGGATTAAACATACGAGCAGGGTATAGCTATAACGATAGTGAGATTAAAAAATCGAGTACAGCGTCTACTATTGGAGAACGACCAGCAGAAGCAGGTTCAGATATCGTATATAACTTATGGGCCGATTATATTTTTGAAACTGGTGCTATAAAAGGTTTTGGAATTGGAGCAGGATTTAACGGTGCTAGCGAACGCGATATTATAAATGCTTCTGGATATACTTCTGGCGTATTTAGCGTACCAAGTTATATTATTGCTAACGCTTCTATATATTATGCAGCAGACAAATACCGCGTAGGTTTAAAATTAAACAACATGCTTAATGAAGAATACTATTCAGGTTGGTCTACATTAACACCACAGCAGCCAAGATCTGTATTGGCTAATTTTGCTTTTAAATTCTAAAAACGTATTTAATTATGAAACAATTAATTTTAACCCTTGCCTTTATAGTCTCAGCAGTCACTCCTACTTTTGCTCACTACTTATGGATTGAAACTAATGCTGAAGGCAAAACCGGAAAAGAACAAGAAGTAAACGTGTTCTATGGCGAATATACCTACGGAGTGACAGAACAAGTATCGGGAGAAGCTTTCCCTAAAGTAAAAGATTTTACGCTTTGGGTTATTGATGCTACTGGAAAAAAAACACAGTTAAGTGTTATAGCTAAAACAGACAGATATGTTGCTAAATTTACGCCTGCAACAA
The DNA here is from genome assembly GCF_042427615.1 of Formosa undariae. Classification (NCBI taxonomy): domain Bacteria; kingdom Pseudomonadati; phylum Bacteroidota; class Flavobacteriia; order Flavobacteriales; family Flavobacteriaceae; genus Formosa; species Formosa undariae. The sequence goes on from NZ_JBHMEZ010000032.1 coordinate 146,152, forward strand.
ACGGGACGTATACTATTGTTTTAGATAACAATAAAATTGATGTTATTGATTATACAAAATATGATTTCGGGATTTTCAAAACGCATTATAATGCATCTGCCATCGTGCAAGTTGGAAAAAAAGCAACAAACACGAATAATAGTAATGACACAGGTATTTCTGTTATTGAAGTTGCAAATAATACTGAAGACGTAAAACTACAAATCTTATTTAAAGGAGAGCCTTTAAAGGATCAACAAGCAGATATTTATGTAGCCGACAATTGGTCTAAAAAACTAACAACAGACTCAGAAGGTTACATCACTTTTAAACGTCCGTGGCAAACAAAATACATTATTGAAACCACTACGAAAGAAGAGATTCCAGGTAAGTATAATGGCAAAGATTATCAGTTTATCTGGCATTGTGCAACTTACTGTATTCAATAAAAAACTTAAAGACAACTCTGAGAGCAATCCTTTCAGATTTGTTTCAATTTATAAAATAATATGATTTCATTTGCAATTTTATTGGTTGTTATAGGCTTCTATCTGCTTTATACAACATCAGAAAAGATGGATGCGCCAAAACTATTAGGTTTCGAAAACCAATTGGTTCAGCATAAATCGGCTTCGAAAATAGCAGGACTCATTTTACTTATACTGTCTTGTATTTTAACAATAAACGTGTTTGGTTTAGGTGCAGGAATCTTTTTATTTTTAATTAATCTTATGACGGTTGCGAGTTTAATTGTGCTATTAGCGCCTTTAAAATTGTTCAATGCCAAAATGCTTTTTATTTGCATGGCGTTATGTGTTGCTGTCGAATTTTTAGTCCACATTCCTTAATTCTAATTGTATGCCTGCAAATAAAAAATATCTTACAACATCACCATGGCAACGGTTTGCTAAAATAACAGCGGGAATACTTGGCGGTTATTTGGTAAGCATGTCTTTCCATATGGCACTAACCTCTTGGATAAGTGCGACCAACATAATTATCACCTCAGCATTTACTGGATTCATCTTATGGGCGACACTTATGGTTGTGGCGTTTATAGCTAAAAACGGATGGAAAATTTGGGGCTTATACATCCTAACAACCTTACTGTTCTCTTCAATATTATATCTAGGAACTCTTTATAATCCCTTAGTTTAAACTTATGAGCGATAAAAGAATTTATAACATTCTATTTCATACGCATACCATTAGTGGTATCGTAATTAGCGTACTGCTTTATGTGATATTTTTCGCAGGCTCGTTTTCTTTTTTTCGAGATGAAATTGTAAACTGGGAGCGCAATCAAACAGTAAAAAATACTGAAGCCTTCGATTTAGATTTCGATGAGGCATTAGATACCTTAAATACAACCTATAATTTAAATAGTAGAGATATAGAACTCTCTAAACATTTTATAGAACAACGTATAGGCGTAGCGTTTTCTGCTCCTAAAGACACCATACTTAATCCAAATACTAAGGCAATTAGGTATTCAACTTTAGATACTAAAACCTATGCAGAGAATTCTTATGATGGAGATTACACATTAGGTGAATTTCTATACCGTCTGCACTTTTTTGCACAAATGCAACCTATAGGTTATATGCTCGCCGGCTTTATCGCGTTCTTTTTCTTGTTTGCCATCATTACAGGAGTTATTGTGCATTGGAGTAAAATTGTCTCAAACTTTTACACCTTTAGACCGTATGCAAAGTTGAAAACATTGTGGACAGATGCTCACACCTCGTTAGGAGTTATCGGCTTACCATTTCAGTTTGTGTATGCCGTAACGGGTGCGTTTTTTATGATAAAAGCTATTATAATTGCCCCTACTGTTTTTTTTCTTTTTAACGGTGATTCGGCTAAATTTTATGATGACTTAGGATATTCTCATCCAGAGTACGAATACACACATACACCTTTAGATAAAGATTTTAGTCTTAATTATTACGTCGACAAAACGGAAGCTTTATGGCCCAACTTTGATGCCACTCAAATCCATGTTTTCAATTATGGAGATGCCAACATGCATGTTATGATAGAAGGGCATTTAAAATATAAAGATAAATATACCGCAGTTGGAGAAGCCATTTATAAAGTAAATACCAATACGCTAATTCATAAAAAAGATCCCTACCAAGATGCTACATATTTAGATAGCGTCAAGAATATATTGTTCCGATTGCATTATGGTGATTATGGAGGCATGGCATTAAAACTAGTGAGTTTTCTACTTGGTCTTATTTCATGTCTAGTTATTCTTTCTGGGGTTATGATTTGGGGCGTTGCAAGAAACAAGAAAACAACTTCTGATAAGAAAAGACGATTTAACGAATGGCTGGTTACCATTTATCTTGCCATTTGTTTAAGCATGTACCCTATTACGGCGCTTTCATTTATTGCTGTAAAAATAAACGATCATGCAAGTAAAACGTTTATTTATAGCTTCTATTTTATAGGATGGCTGCTGTTAACGTTGATTTATAGTATAAAAAAAGACAATTATTTCACGAATAAGAATACGCTGCTTTTAGGATCCATATTCGGATTTTTAATCCCGATTACAAATGGCATAATGACTAATAATTGGATTTGGTCAAGCTATAAAAACGATCAATTCCAAATCTTTTTTATCGATGTATTTTGGATCGCTTTATCTGCAATAACACTCTTTGCATACTTTAAACTAAAAAGCAAACCAAAGGACTAGCTCTGTATAGAATACCATGGAGTTGAAATTAAAAAAGAGAACTACTTATACTTATATAAATAGTTCTCTTTTTAATTTTATAGAATAGCACTCTCTATTATTTATTTGAAAGCCATAACGTTTTTAATGTTTACTCTTTCCCATCTACATAATCTTGTAGATAAGCAAAACGCGGCGTTAATTTTCCATTTTGAGTCATTCGCGAACGCTCTAAAACACCATCTGCATCATCGTTGAAGAAGGCAGGAATTACACTTTTTAGAAACATTTTACCAAAACCTACACTAGCATCTTTTGGTAATTCGCAAGGTAAATTATCGACTGCCATAACAGCAATAGCATCTTCAGATTTAAAATCGACTTCTTCTTCCGTTTGCGGATTGTAACCATAAATCGGATTTTCGATAGTTGAAGGTCGAATTGTTGTCGCTACCGGCCCATCGATATCACAGCTAATATCTCCAACGACTTTTATATTGAAATCTGCAGTTTTGGCATCGTCTCTAGTAAATAAATACGGCGCGCCATCTCCATAAAAATGCCCCGTAATTAACATATCGGATACTTTTGCAAATCTCATAAAAGTTGATTCGTATTGCGTACCATTCTTAAAAAAATCTTTAAGAGGTTTTACCTTACCATCTTTACGTGCATTATAATCGAGAGAATCGATATTACAATATACTGCTGTCGAAAAGCTTTTTGTCAAGTAATCGTTTATACTTACTTTCTGAATTTTAAGCGCTTCTAAAATCTCTATAGCACCTTGAGCCACTTTACCGCCTCCGGTTAAAAGAATTTTTATGTTTGGAACTGCAATTTTATGTAACTGCGTGTCTAATGCTTTCTGATCGGCTAAAGTCGTTGCTTTAGGTAAATTCCATGTATCATACTTTAATCCCCAAGTTCTAAACGTATTGTATGCCCCAACAATTCCAGCATAACGTCCGAAGCCAATTAGTCGATTGCTCTTAGCATCGATTATAGTTTCATGATCGTAAAGCGTTATATTTTTATCTAAAACGGCTTGTAATAATTTCCTATTATACGGCTGCTTTTTTATGGTGTGCGAAAAGAAGAAATACGATTTATTCGGAATTAAATAATCTACAGGAACTTCCTTTACACCTATAAAGACATCGCAATCTGAGATGTCTTTGGCTAAAGTAAATCCAGTAAGTTTATAAACTTCGTCTGGAAAGATTCTGATTTTTGATTTTTCGACTTTAAAACTCGCCTCTTTAAACTGCTGTTTGACTTGCAATAATATTTTCGGAGAAAACACTACACGTCTATCTGGAGGGGATTTACGTTCTTTTATAATTGCAAATTTCATAGTTGAAGATTTTAGAGTTCTGACACCTTAATATATTGGCACAAATTTTGTACTAAATTACATGGAATTGCGAGTTTAAACAAATTTTTTTAATAGCTTTGCAGTCCTTATTTTTCCCTATATGTTTTAGGTTGAAATAAGTTGCGTTACCGGTTGAAGTGACATCCTTTTTAATTTCAATACAAATTAAAAAGATATAACGGAAGACCTGACCCGGAGGGGAAACGCCCAAAACACTTACTACAATGGGGTCGACTGGTTTTGACAGCGAGATTTATTGAACGGTAAGCACGTCGTGTAATGATTTTGAAACACGTAAAAGGCTAGATCAAACTTTTTAAACGGCGAGAATAACTACGCTTTAGCTGCTTAATCCGAACTATAGTAGGATTGGCCTAGGTACACCAGGTGTACAAGCTTTATGTCTCCGGAAAGCCTTGATTGACGGCGTTCCATTTTGAGGCATCGTAAATGTCAATATAGAAACTGAGGCACTTTGACTCGGTTTTGAAACTAAAGAAGATAAGTTGTAAGTGGGTTGTCTTTAACCAGCTTACAAACGAAAACCCAAGAAAAGAATAAACGTGTAGAAAGCCCTTTGGTGACTTGTTTGGACGAGAGTTCGATTCTCTCCGACTCCACTTAAAAGCCCCGTAAACCCATTGTTTACGGGGCTTTTTGTTTTTTTAGTAAAAATTTAAAGAATGCTTTAAAGCTACAAAAAGACAATTCCCTAATGTTTATAGCATGTAAGGAGTTTGGTAGAAAATAATATCCATATGCTATCATACCGAAAAGAATTCGGCTGTTATCCCTATATATTAAGTACTAATCTTTTACATTATTAGGCGTATTTAGAGTAGTTATTGTTGTTGTAACGCAGTCTCCATCAATTATGGTAAGTAGTAATTGATATAAATTATTATTACTTGGAATTTCTAATTCGACTTTTGACGTATGCCCTATATCTAAGATTGTTATTGGGTTCCCAAATTTATCACTCTTAATCAAGGACCATTCATACTCTAAACCATCTATTTTTTTTCCAAAGATCCAACCCTTTTCAAGATCAAAAATCATGGCATGATAAGTAAAAACATTACCAATATAAGTTATACGAGATGGTTTTAATATATTAATTTTTAAACACTCATTATTATTTTTAGCACTCTTTAAAATGTTAAATATTTTAAAATAATTAGATTTAAATCTTCCTTTTCTATCTATTAAACCATCGAAAGTCAAGGAATTGCTCCCGTATTGGTCTTGCCATTCTTTCAAATAAAAAGACGAATTATTTTCTACACCTGCAATATCTATTAAATCGGCGGGGTCAATATCGCTTAGTAAGTAAGGAATATTAGTCTTCGTACAGTATTCTAACACATGTTCTAAATTATCATTATCCTTAATAACTAAACCTAAAGCATCTATATTAGGTACCTGCTCCTCAATCATATTAAAATGATGGATACTTTTATTGTTTACTTCTACATCCAAAATTATAGGGCGTTTAGAATCAATATTCTTGATCTTAACGACAATATTATTTAGCCATAATAGATAGGCTTGGTTCTGATAAAACAATTCTGGTTTATTAAAAATATTTTTTTGATTTGATAACACATCATTTTGTATGGACCACGAAATAATATTAGTCCTATGATTATTCTTAGCAATCTTATCGAGAATTTTATTTTCAAGTTGTTTAAGCTTTAATGTATCGAATCTAAAATTTATATCTTCTGGAATCCAAAAACCATAGCTTACATTTAAATTATATGCTTTACTTAACTTTAAAACATTATAGTCATACGCTGAATTTTCTTTAAATCTTATAGTATTTATCCCTACCTTTTTCATGTTTTCAAAATCTGTAATTAAATTTTGTCGACTTAAGATATGATAATCTTGACTCCAATATCTCCCTTTTTTTAAATTAACCCCTTTTATGTTATGTCTTAATTTAAATTTTGAATCATTTTCCTTAGTTGCCAAAACCTCGGAATTATTAAAAATTTTATGCTGAAAATAATTTTTAAATTTATTTTCCGGTATATCTCCTTTTGAAATCGTCCAATCAAAATAATTTGAAGATTCGATTCCTTCTGGCAAATTATTATCTAACTTGCTATTAAAGTAGACTATAGCGTTTATTTCATCAAACTCATATTTTAAGGTATTAAAGGCGCTTGAAAACCATTTTCTTTGATTATCTCCATCTTTTAAGGCTCCAAATTCTGAAATCATAACAGGTGTATCAGGCAAGTTCTCAAATTCATTATGAAAAGAATCATATAATTGTTTAAAACTATACCAGTTATCCATATTTTTTGATGTTGCATAGTTTAGAATATTAACCCCAAACCAATCTACGTAATCCGGACCAGGATAGAATGTTTTTATATTTTTATGCTTCCATGGATTCCAAACCCATATTACATTTTCTACGCCATTTTCTCTAAATATATCATGAACATGTATCCAAGCATCTTTAAATTTTGTGGACGCATTTTCAGCATTATCATACCACGGATAAAAAGGATTATCGAATTCATGTGAATACCTTAAGAAAATAGGTTTATTTAACTTTTTTAATTCAAGAGAAAATTCTTTTATATAGGCATCTAGGTAGCCATCTATAATTAACTCGTTCACATGCTTATTTCCGGGTACTAGACCTACAAATGTATTTAACCAAGGTTCCCATGTAATCATTGGTATTGCATTTCTATTATAAACAGATGCCATTGTTTCATTAAAAAAACTAGAATCGATAGTCTTATCCCAAGCTAAATAAAATGAAATTATGTCCATTTTTTTATCTAATACCTGCTCGACTTCCTTAATATTTTTATCAACTGAAATACCATTATCTTTATCTGGAGCGAACACACCGACATACTTAACATGTTCAAGAAGAGGTTTTTCATAAACCACACCATTTACTCTTTTTTGGTCTTTATTATATTGCAGAACGATACAAGACAATATAACAAATGAAAGCAGAATTAATGCCCAATTATTTAAGATTTGGAACACTCTATCCTTTTTAATATTCGGCATAGAATGCTTTTGAATGTTAATAAACTCATCATAATTCAAAAATCTTCTTTTTTCGTAAGCCAGACTTAAAGTATAAAGCATGATACTTGAGTTCCATAAAGCAAAAGCAGCCATAAGTATTGAAAACGGTGTAAAATCTGCATTTAAACCATAAATTATTGAAATCAAAGACACTAGGGCAACCATTATATTTGGTAAAACGATTCCTAATCTAGTGATCTCTTTATCGGATTTTGGCGTTGGAATATAAACCACTTTTTTTCTTATAAAAGTAAACAAGACTCCGATTAGAAAAACCCACCAAGTACACTGTAACAATAACCCCCCGATAAGATGTATTCCTCTTTCATTTTTATTTATAACCCATTGTTGAACATAGAACCGAATAAAAATAATACTTACGATGACAGGACAGACAATTAATCCAAAATTTAAGACATTTCCTTTCCAAGGTGTAATTGAAAAAAACAAAGCAATTACAGGAATTAGAAAACTGATCATAAACATAAGGCCAGACAAGTAATGAAGTGGTAAAACACCATAATGTAACTTTTGTCTCCAAGTGAAATGTTTACATAATTTAGGGTATACCTCTGTTAATAATTCAAAGGTACCTTTAGACCATTTTAATTGCTGCTGATAAAAAGATGTTAGTGTAGCCGGAACTAAACCTTTTGTGAAAGATTGAGGTATATATACAGATTTCCATCCTTTAGCATGGAGTTGCATTGCCGTATGCATATCTTCAGATAATCCTGGAGCATGTCCTCCTATAGAATCTAAGGCTGTTCTTCTAAAAATGCAATTGGCTCCGATGGCATTTACCGTTCCATAGGAATTCATCCCCATCATCAAAGGACCATAGAAATGAAAGGTTTGCTCTGCCGCACCTGCTGCGACTTTAGACTCTGTAGTATTATAATAAGCCTGGACGGTCTGAACAAAACCAATAGAATCTTCTTGAAAATAAGGAATTACTTCTTCTAAAAAATTTTCTGAGGGTATATGATCAGGATCCAGAACAAGACATAAATCTCCTGTAGCTTTTTTCAATGCATTATTTATATTACCCGCTTTTGCATCTGTCCTCACATTTCGAGTGACATGAATTATATCGTGCTCTAAACAAAACTTCTTTAAATATCCATTATTTTCTTCATCACATAAATAGGTAGTGTGAGGATATCTAACCTTTTTTATTGCAAGTAATGTTTCAGTAACCATTTCTATTGGTTCTCCGGGAAAATAGGTAGTTAAAATATCAACATTAAAGTTTTTAGTCAGCTTTGGCTTTTTAGGAACACTCATATTCCAATAATGGTACCATATATAAATTACTCTAAAGCCATCGAAACTAAAAAGTATTATTAACAAACTATATAGAAACACGTTATCTATAAAATCTTTATTAATTAACCAGTAAAAAAAAATGAATGATACTTATTAATCCTAAGAGAATCATTATCCTTAGAATTATACGCTGTTTTTTATTCGGTTCTTTAAATTTGCTGTTATTGACCATTTAGTACGTAAAAAGGAATGTTAGCTGTTGAAAAATTATTGTGGGTATCATAAACGTAGGCGAACAATCGATAAGGCCCCTCTTTCCTCGGAGTAATAAAGGTTATACTTTTACCTTTGTCGTCATCATTTATTTGAAATGTATTTAAAGACGTTTCATATATCCATTCTTGATTGCCCCAACCTTCTTTATAAATTTCCCATTTATAAACTAATGTTGTATCTCTTTCATTTTGCAAACTAATTCGCGCATCGACTAAATCATTTGGCTTCAAGACAACATGCTCTTGGTCTATCATACCTTTCAAGAACATTGCATTAATTTGAGGTGGTAATTTCACTGAATTCTTGGGTGTACTCCACAACGATTGCAAATCATAAAACGTTTGCGATTTTCGTCCATCTGCATCAAAAATATTAAACCATGTTGGCGTGCCTTCTATTTTTGTTCCCCAATAAAAAGCCAAACTACCAAGACTTAAATCATCATTTTTGATATAATTTTTATACGTCTCTTTAGAAAAGGCTCCCTTTTGGGTGCTATTCAACTCTAAAATCGCATCCCAATCATTTTTTGCAGCCTCCCAAGGTCCATTAATTCCCCATTCGCTTACGTAATACGGAATAGTTTCTGTGACAAAAGAAATTTTTGAATTTAGGGCGTTTAAATCTTTAAGATTACTAAACACATTAAATCCCAAAAGATCTATTTTTGAAGAATGTATATAAATACCAAAGGTCTGTCCTCTGGATGTACCACTGATTGTGGTGCTTACTAGGTGGTTTGGATCTTCTAGATGTATGAGATCTATTAATGAGTTAAATGTTTTTATAAAGTTATTCTTTCTAATAACTAAAGGATAGTTTAACTCATTCCCTAGATTCCAAATTAATAATGCCGGATGATTTTTATGTTTATTAACAAACCGTTTAACATCCTTTTGCAATTGAATATTATAAGATTCTTCTGAATACGGGTTATAATATTTTCCAAATTTAGGTAACGGTATATCTACAATAACAGCCAAATTATAGCGCTCTGCTTCATCTAAAATATGACCAACATTTGTAGTATCATACACCCTAATTGTATTCCCTCCTATTTTAGCTAATTCTTTAAAATAAGCAGTACCAGACACTCCTTTAATATAGAATGGAAATCCATGACGCATTAGCTGTTTACCTGTGGGTGTTTTTTGCAGATATACACTTTTAGTTATATCGATATTATAAGGTCTAGAATAATTAAAATACAACAGTAACATAACTATCGAGATTCCTATCAAAATGATATAAAAAAAATATTTTTTCATAAACCTAACAATTATCTAATACAAAAACACAAATAGACTAAAAATCAATTCATTGCTAAAAAGAACATTAGATATATCGATACACGTTCCTTCTTTACTATTCCTTTTCGCACGTTCTAACATTTTGTACTGTATAATAAATGTAGGAAAAATCCAATAACATATCCATGTTTTAGTTTTAGTTTTTTATTATTTTTTGAACACACTAACAAACTACAACAATCTGACATTAAGCCTTATAAAAACAATAATTATGTATTTTTAATGCCACATTATTACGAATAAACGATACTTATCTTAAAAAAAACAGAAAGAAATCTTAGCCTTGGCTATAAGAGGAAATCGAAATAGCAATTTTCTTAAAAGCGTATCTACCAAACTAGAATATATTGTAAAACATTATGAAGGACATGCGCTTGAAATAGAAATTTTAAATTTCTAAAAACACAAAATCACCAACTGAAAGCGAAAGATAACTGGAGTGATTTTAAAGAATTATTTGTAAATATTCATAAAGATTTTTTCACTAAACTTAAGACGCTTCATCCCGATTTATCGCGTACAGAAGTAAGATTTTACGCCTATATGAAAATTAATATGTCGTCGAATAATTTATGTACTGTTATGAATATTTCTAAAGATGGACTAAAAAAGAAGTTGCATTTAGAAACTGGAGTTAGCTTTAGAGATTACATGAATATGATATAAAAAACTAAATTTCGCACATTAAAGCCTTTTGGTTTTAACCCCATTTTATGTAAAAACACTAAACCAAAATCATAAAACACTACTTTATATAATGCCACAAACACGGTCTAAATTGTTTGAAAAAGTTAGGCTTACAATCTATGTGGTGTAATGTTATGGCTTCTTTTACAAACAAAACAAACTATAAATAGAGTCTATTTATCATCTCTAGGACACATTTAAACAATTAGACAAATTTCCCTTGTCTAACAATAATAACAAAAGAAAACTTCAAAGTTAATCGCTTTTTAGAAAAGCGTTAAAATCATCGTAAAACCTTGGTTACTTTCGGATTCTTATAAAATATCATCGTAAATTTATACGATATCTTTTTAATACTAAGCATTTTATTATGGCAAAAAAGAAAATAATTACAGAAGAACAAATTATAGATTTATACATGGATTATGTTTTAGAACATGACCAACAACCAAAAACGGTTTATGCTTTCGCGAAAGCAAGTAACTTTGAAGAACAGAAGTTTTATGAATTTTTCGCTTCTTTTCAAGGTTTGGAAGCTCATATTTTTAAAGCCTTTTTCGATAATACATTAAAAGTGCTTCAGGTAAGTGAAAATTATGATTCTTTCGATGCCCGAACCAAACTACTAAGCTTTTATTTCACGTTTTTTGAAAATCTAACAGCTAACAGAAGTTTTGTTTTGTTTGCTTTAAATCAGCACCAAAACAAACTAAAAAACCTAAAGAGTTTAACCAAACTACGACAAGAATTTCTGGGATATATTTCAAGTTTAGATATTGAGACTTTAGAAACAAAACAGGAAAAAATTGACAAATTTCAAGAGAAAGGATTACAAGAAAGTGCTTGGGTACAATTACTAATCACTTTAAAATTTTGGATGGAAGACGATTCGTCTGGATTCGAAAAAACAGATATTTTTATTGAAAAATCTATAAACACAACGTTTGACTTTTTAGATACTGCACCGCTAAAAAGCTTATTCGATTTAGGTAAATTCCTTTTCAAGGAAAAAGTGCAGATGAAATAGAAGAAAACTATGAAAGCGATACACAAAATTCCAACATCTAAAATAGAACGTGCATCCAAGTTAGTCTCTACAGGGGCTAAAATTGGTGTAAATTATATTAAATATTACGGCGATAAAATCACAAAAACAGAACTTGAAGCCAAAGATAAACTGAATGCAAGTAATGCTTCCGATATTTATGATGGCCTAAAACAGCTTAAAGGAAGTGCACTTAAAGTGGCACAAATGTTAAGTATGGAAAAAAGCATTATGCCTCAGGCGTATGTGGAAAAATTTTCTTTAGCTCAATTTTCTGTACCGCCACTATCACCACCGCTCGTTTTAAAAACATTTAAAAAATACTTCGGAAAACCACCTGAAGATTTGTTTGATACGTTCGATTTAAACTCTGTAAATGCAGCGAGTATCGGACAAGTACATATTGCGGAAAAAGAAGGCAAAAAATTAGCTGTTAAAATTCAGTATCCTGGTGTTGCAGATAGTATTAAATCGGACTTAGCTATGGTAAAACCCATTGCCATGAGTATGTTTAATATTAAAGGTGAAGGCTCTGACAAATATTTTAAAGAGGTTGAAAACAAACTTATTGAAGAAACCGATTATATTTTAGAAGTACAGCAAAGTAAGGAGATCTCTGAGGCCTGCGCCCATATTCCACATTTAAAATTTCCAAAATATTACGAGCAATGGTCGTCTGAGCGTATTATAACTATGGATTACATGACGGGTGAACATTTATCTGAATTCACGGCTTATAATACCAATCAAGATTTAGCAAATCAATTAGGACAAGCGCTTTGGGATTTTTATATGTACCAAATTCATAAGTTGAAAAAAGTTCATGCAGATCCACATCCTGGGAATTTTCTAGTCTCTAAAGCTGGAGATTTAATAGCCTTGGATTTTGGATGTATGAAAACCATCCCAGAAGATTTCTACGGGCCGTATTTTGAGTTGGCTTTAAAAGACAACATGGATAACCCCGAATTATTTCAAGCGAAACTTTACGAACTTGAGATTTTAAGAACAGACGATTCTGAGGAAGAAATTATATTTTTCACAGCAATGTTTCACGAAATGCTAACCTTATTTACGCAACCTTTACATGAAGACGTTTTCGATTTTTCGAATCCAGAATTCTTTGGTAAAATTGCAGATCTGGGAGAGAAATATTCTAAAAACACCCAATTAAGAAAATTGAACGCGAACCGAGGTTCTAAACATTTTATTTATATGAACCGTACCTTCTTTGGACTATATAATTTAATGTTCGATTTAAAAGCGAAGGATGTAAATATTAAAACGTGGATATAAAATCATGATTTTGGATTTAGAATCGCGTTTTCTTCATCTGTTAATAATCTAGATTGAATAATAAACCGAAGTCCCATTGGGATTTCTAATGAAAAACTGGAACCGCGCCCTGTCGTAATATCTACGGTTAAATGGGTGTGTTTCCAATATTCAAACTGATCTTGATTCATATAAAAAGGCACATTCTCCAAGATTCCTAAATGAATATCGCTTTCATCTAAATACATTTCATCTTTTTCAAAAATCATTGGGGACGATCCATCGCAGCAACCACCACTAAGATGAAATATTAATGCACCATGTTTTATTTTTAGTTGATTTACTATTTTACTTGCTTCTTCTGTTATTGCTATACGTTCCATATTTTTATAAATTAAAAAGGTTGAGTTAAACTACTAACCCAACCTAATTGCTATTAATCACACTATTAGAAGAAACCTAATTTATTTTTATCGTAAGAAATTAACATGTTCTTGGTTTGTCTGTAATGATCCATCATCATAAGATGATTTTCTCTACCAAAACCTGACTTTTTATATCCTCCAAATGGTGCATGAGCAGGATAGGCATGATAACAATTCACCCAAACACGTCCAGATTTAATCGCTCTAGGAATCTGATATAGTTGGTGCGCATCTCGTGTCCAAACACCAGCTCCAAGTCCATAAAGCGTATCGTTTGCAATCTCTAAAGCTTCAGCTTCGTCTTTAAATTTTGTAACACAAACCACAGGCCCAAAAATTTCTTCTTGAAAAACTCTCATCTTATTATGACCTTCTAAAATGGTTGGCTGAATATAAAACCCTTTAGACAAATCGCCTTCTGTATTGGCTTCTCCTCCGCATAAGACTTTAGCCCCTTCTTCTTTTCCGATCTTTAAATACGACTGAATTTTCTCATATTGATCGTTAGAAGCCTGTGCACCAACCTGTGTATTTACATCGTAAGGATCACCTTGAATAATCGCCTTTGTACGTTCTACAACGCGTTTCATAAACGCATCGTAAATATCTTCTTGAACCAAAATTCTTGAAGGACAGGTACAGACTTCACCTTTATTAAAGGCAAATAACACCGCACCTTCAATGGCCTTATCTAAAAATGCATCGTCGTGATCCATTACACTATTAAAAAATATGTTTGGCGACTTCCCTCCCAGTTCCATAGTTACCGGATTCAGATTTTTAGAAGCATATTGCATAATTAATTGTCCTGTAGTCGTTTCTCCTGTGAATGCCACTTTATCTACTTTAGAACTCGATGCTAAAGGTTTTCCTGCCTCAGGACCAAATCCGTGAATAATATTTATGACTCCCGGAGGAAACACATCTGCAATTTTCTCCATTAATATCGTTGCAGAAACAGGCGTTTGTTCAGCGGGTTTAAGCACCACGCAATTTCCGGTAGCTAAAGCCGGAGGTAATTTCCAAGACAACATTAATAAGGGAAAATTCCAAGGTATAATTTGTCCGATAACCCCAAGAGGTTCTTTAATGTTCATCGATAATGTATTAGCATCCAACTCTGTTGCACTACCTTCCTCTGCGCGAATACAAGCCGCAAAATAACGCCAATGATCTACTGCCAATGGAATATCTGCATTAAGAGTTTCTCGAATCGGTTTTCCATTATCACATGTTTCAATGGCTGCAAACTCTTCTAGGTTTGCTTCAATAATATCGGCAACTTTATTTAAGAGACTAGCACGTTCTGCAGCGGGTGTATTTCCCCAACTTTCTTTTGCAGCATTTGCCGCATCTAAAGCAAGCTCGACATCTTCTTTTTGCGATCTCGGAAACTTAGCAATAACACTTTGGTCTATTGGAGAAGTATTTTCAAAATAATCCCCGTTAACAGGTTTTACAAATTTACCGTTTATAAAATTTTCATATTGTGGCTTAAATTTTGGTTTTGAGTATCCCATTATTTTTATGTTTTTTTAGTTAAACAGTCTAATTACACAAAAACACTAATTGCTATATGTGTAAAATTTTAATCCTAAAAAATGATTATTATCATTTTATGTAAAGTTATTTTGTTAAAGTCTAAAACAATTGAACATATTTATTATATTTTAGTACTATCCTATTATTTCGAAAACGTACCTGTAAATAATCAGTATTATAAACTATGGATCATATTTTAAGACATCACAACACGCACAGAAAACTCACCACTTTAGTTGAAAACAGAACGACATACAATGCCAATTTCGCAGAGTTAAATATTTTTGAAACCCATGAATATGCAGAGCAGGTGAAATTAAAATTTGAGTTCCCTATAATTGTGAGCATGCTTACTGGAAAAAAAGTAATGCATCTTGAAGGTCTACCCGCCTTTGATTTTTATCCTGGAGAATCCGTGGTCATGCCATCTAATAAAGAAATGATTATTGATTTCCCATTGGCAACCATGCAAAACCCGACCAAATGTTTGGCGCTAGGTATAGATAGTTCTAAAATAAAAGAAGTGGTCGATAGGTTTAACCATAATGTGCAGATTGAAAACGACAACACGGCCTGGACTCTAGACTCTACAGCCAATCACTTAACAAACAACACCGAGGTTAGTCAGTTAATTAAACGCTTAATTTACACTTTCACCAATAATAACACGTCTAAAGATGTGCTATTAGATTTAATGATTCAGGAGCTCATCGTGCGTTTACTTCAAACCAAAGCGAAGTTTATTCTACTAAATAACACAGAGCATATGTTAGATGACAACCGTATAGGAATTGTAATAAAATTTATAAAAGACAATTTAACGAATAAGGATATTACCGTCGATCTTTTAGCAGAACAAGCCTGTATGAGTACGTCTCATTTTCACAAGAAATTTAAAAGCACATTAGGAATTTCTCCAATAGATTATATTAATTCTGAGAAAATTAAATTCTCGAAAAAACTGATTAAAAACAGTAAAGATTTTAGAATTTCTGATATCGCTTTTAAAACAGGTTTTAATAGTATCAGTTATTTTAACCGACAGTTTAAAAAAATGGAACTAATGACACCATTGCAATTTAAGAAATCTATTATGGCGTAAGTGCAGCTTCTTATATAATAAGGAATTAAGCCAACCATATTACGAATGAATTTATTTGAGGCAAAACTAAAATTCTTTCAGTTAATCTACGCTTTACAAAGAATGTACCTTAGTTCTTGAACCGAAAAAACAATTATTATGAACGTACAAGCATATCTTGCCTTTAACGGCAACTGCCAAGAAGCACTTAACTTTTACAGTAACATATTTAATGCTGAAATAAAAAATAAACAAACGTATAAAGATGCAAAGATTGACATTCCATCGTCTTACCATCAGAAATTTCAACATGCCGAATTAAAAGGTAAAGGGGTGCATTTTATGGCTTATGATGCTGCACCAGACACTCCTATAAATCACGGTAATCAAATACATATGAGTGTCGATTTATCTTCTGTAGAGGAAGCTAAAACTATTTTTGAGCAACTTTCCAAAAACGGAAAAGTACACCATGATTTTAGAGAAAGAGAATGGGGTCATTTTGGACGATGCACGGATGAATTTGGTATCAATTGGATGGTAAACTGTGACAAATAATTTTAATTAAACACTCAACATTATGCAAATTATATTTGAATATCACGATGTTTCGGCAAGCGAAGCATTAGAACAAACAACTACAGAAAAATTAGAAAAACTAGGATCAAAATATGGAGATGTTATCCGTGCCGATGTGTTTTTTAAAACAGAAAATACGACTTCGGACGAAACTGGTAAAATCTGTAACATCAGATTAAGCTTACCAGGACCGCGATTATTTGCTGAAGCAAGTCACGATAATTTTTCTGATTCTGTATCAGAATCTATAAACGATATAGAACGCCAATTACGTAAACGTAAAGAAAAAATGAGCACCTATTAATAACAACTAAAACCGACACAATATGAAACCATCAATTCTATTAGGAGCTGCATCTGCTATTATAAAAAGTAAGAGATTAAAGATTGTGTTTGTTGCGCTACAGTTAGGTTATCTGGCTCACAGATACTTGGAAGATAAACGCGAAAGCAAAGCAGAACTTACACAATAAGCACTCCTTAAAATATAAATTAATACTAATTTTAAAGGTTGTCTATAACTAATTTATAGACAACCTTTTCTAATTTCATAAGGGTTTACAAAAAAATATTGACACTAATACAACTTTAGAAACGCCCCATTCTAAGCTAAATTTTGTAATTTAGATTTTAATAAAAGAATGCTATTTGTGTAGTAAATCCTATAGAATTACGACACATATTTTAAATAAGAAAAATCATGACTGAATTAAAAAGTAAAAAAGCAATAATCACCGGAGGTGGTAGAGGACTAGGAAAAGCAACAGCTATAGCATTTGCTAAAGAAGGTATTGATGTGGCGATTACTGGAAGAACAGAAGCTGTTTTAAAAGAAACCGTTGCCCAATTGGAAGCGCTAGGCGTGAAAGCGACTTACGCTGTGTTCGATGTGAGTAATCACGACGAAGTAAAAACAGCTATAAAAACCCTTATAAACACACTTGGCGGTGTAGACATTCTAGTAAACAATGCCGGAATTGCTGCTTTTGGAACCTTTAATGATATGGAAGTTGACCAATGGACGCAAATTATACAGACCAACGTTATGGGAATGTATTACGTAACAAAAGAAGTTTTACCTCATTTAATCGAACAAAATGATGGTGAGATTATTAACGTATCCTCAACAGCTGGTTTAAGCGGAAATGCAACTACCTCAGCATATTCTGCATCTAAATTTGCAGTTATCGGAATGTCAGAATCTTTAATGAAAGAAGTGCGTAAAAATAACATTAGAGTATGTACACTAACTCCTAGCACAATTGCTTCAGACATGTCTATAGGTTTAGGTATCGCAACAAAAGACTCTGAAGACAGCGTCTTACAACCTGAAGATTTTGCAGAATTAATTCTTGCTGGATTAAAATTACCAAAAAGAGCGATGCTTAAAAGCGCGTCGTTATGGTCTACTAATCCATAATACATAAAGACATTACAATTAAAAAGCGAGCTATAAAATTATTTATAGCTCGCTTTTTTTTATGATGACATCGCGCTATTCGCAAAAAAAACAAAAAATAATCCGTTTTAAAAATTATTCATATAGTCTTAAAAAATTCACAAACGAGCATTTCTACACCTTCCATATTTTCATATTTGTTACCTTTACTAAGAGTAAAACACATGATGTACAAACCATAAAACAGCAAAACGAAACCCATCAGAAATTAAGAAAAAGCACACCATTTATTAAACATATAACACACGTTTCTGAAATAAAAATAAAATGGAAATCAAAAAAAAATTAGGACTCGCATTGTCAGGAGGAGGCTATAGAGGGGTCGCCCATATAGGTGTATTAAAGGCCATGGACGAATTAGGTATAAAACCTGACTACATTTCTGGCACAAGCGCAGGTGCAATTGTTGGATCTCTTTATGCAGCAGGACACCCTTGGCAAGATATTTTAGATTTCTTTATTAAGATTGATCTGTTTTCATTTCAAAATTTCACTTTGCGAAAAGCCGGTTTATTCGATGGTAATAAAATAGGAATACAACTCGGTTCTTTTTTTAAAGAAGATAGTTTCGAGAGCTTAGACATCCCGATGTTTATAGCCACCACAGACTTACTAGAAGGTAAAACCCGTTTTTTTTCTCAAGGAAAAATTATTCCACCTATAGTTGCTTCCTCTTCTGTTCCAGGGATGTTTACACCTATAGAATATAATGGCTATGTATTGTGTGATGGCGGAGTAACAGACAATTTCCCTATCGCTCCATTGCAAGTGTATTGTGATAAAATTATTGGTGTTTACCTCAACTCATTTTCTAAAATAACCAAAGAGAGTCTAAAAACAACAAAATCTGTTGTGAATCGATCATATAGCATTTCGGGGTTTCAGGATTGTGAAGCCAAATTTAAAGATTGCGATGTGCTTATTGCACCGCATGAAATTGGAAAATATGAAGCTTTTACAAAAACTCATATAAAAACAGTTTTCGAATTAGGCTATACCGAAGCAATAAAAGAATTAAGCAAGCTGGATTTTTCTTAGACCTTAATTTTAGCGCTATTATATAACAGGCATAAAAAAAGGCAGATGAAGAAACCTCCATCTACCTTAATTACAAACTAAACTAACTTTTATTTTTTAATAATGCGTTTGTTAACTGCAGTTTCATTTCCTGATAATCTAAAGATATACATCCCCGATTTTAAATTAGAAATATCAACCGTTTCTCCGTCTAACGGACGGTTAAAAATCACTTTCCCTACTTGATCATAAACCGTTAATGTATGGTAGGCTTTTGCCCCACGAATATTAACCCTGTTTGTTGTAGGGTTTGGATATAATGCTAACTCGGGTTCAGTAATACCCGCTATTTGGTCTTCTTGCAAAACAGTTCTTGCTGTCGAAGATTTCGCATATCCAAATACTCTAAGTTCATCTATACTTGCCCAATCTCCATCGTAACTATTTGCTCCCGTCACCGTCATTCTTACATATCTCGCATCTACATTCGAAAATGCATCTGCAATCGGATTAGAATTTGATCCTAACGTAGCATTATTAGACCTATCGACTACTTGCGTATAGTTATTACCATCGGTAGATACTTCAATAATATATTGATACGCACGGTCGTTATGACAAATGACTTCAGTACTATTAATAGTATGTAAACTTCCTAAATCTACAGTTGCCCATACAGGATAAGACTGTGCAGACCATCTAGAATCTTCATCTCCATCGACTAAATTAGACGCTGGGTTAGAGGATTGTTCAGTAGAAAAAGACACCGATTTCTCTAATGCTACGTTTGTAGATTCAGTATTTGGAGGAGTCGTTGTAGAATTACTCGTTAATGTCAATTCATTAAAATAAACCGTTGCTTCTCCGCTATCCTGTAAATACACACCATTTTTCCAATAACTTGGATACGTCCAATACGATACATTTGTATTTAGTTTTTCAGAACCATTAATTTCAACACTCATAACTCCTGAATCTAAAATAATATCGCAATCAAAATAACCACTAGGTGTTTCTCCAAGATCTATATGACTTGTATTTGTACCACCATCGTCAGTTTTTACCGCAGCCCATAAATGACCTTCACTTTGATATACTCTTAATAATGGTTTATTTGGACCACTACCTACATTGGCATCATCATGGATTTGCATAAACGTCAACTGCTCACAGGTTTGGTTTACAATATTTACATTGGCATGAAAGATTTGATCATCGTTTACATTCCAATTTTCTAGGAATCTTAATTCTGATCGCTGACGCGTACCTGCGTCATCTCTAGACTGATAAAAGGCTAATTTATTACCATCGGCCACATAAAATGTATTTGAAGCATACCCTGAAATAATTTCAGTATCAGTCGCTTCAGTACCACTTAAAGGCGATTGTAATTTACATTGCGCCAAATAATCTTGGAATTTAGAAATACTATAAGGTGTTGTCCCATTCGGTGTTCCGTTAACGGTTACGGCAACCGTATCTGTAAACGATCCATCGTCTGTAGTTACTGTAATCGTTGCCGATCCTTCAGAAATAGCTTCTACCAATCCGTTTGAATTTACTGTCGCTACCGAAGTATTGCTACTCGTATAACTCACATCTTGATTTGTAGCATCACTTGGACTAACAGTTGCAGAAAGTTGTTCTGTTTCACCGTCTTCTAAATTGATACTAGATGAATTCAATGCTACTGAAGTCACGTCCACTATCGCTGGTTCTCCCTCTCCAGCAAATACGCTTAACTCTAAAAGGCTTACCCAATTTCCTTCGTATGATGATGCTCCTGTTACGGTAATTTTCACAAACCTAGCATCTACACTATCAAATTCATCTGATATTGGACTTGAAATCGAACCTGAGGTCGCATTCGAACTTCTGTTTACAACTTCTGTATAGGTTCCGTTTTCTGTAGACGATACCGAAATGGTGTATTGATACGCACGATCGCTATAACAAACCAATGCTGTACTTCCTAAGGTAAAAGTTCCTCCTAAATCTATAGTTGCCGATTGCGGCATTCCTGAAACCGACCATCGTGTTTCGGTATTACCATCGACTAAATTAGCAACGGTATTATCGCCATCTGGAGTTCCTGTTCCTGAAATAGATTTATTTAATGCTAAATTATCTCCACTTGATGGCGCGACAACTTGTACAACAACCGTATCTGTAAAATCACCATCTGCAGTGGTTACGGTAATTATTGCATTTCCTTCTGAAACTGCTGTTAATTCTCCACTACTGCTCACCGAAACAATAGAAGAACTGCTACTATTATAACTTACATTTTTGTTAGTTGCATCCGACGGACTTACTGTTGCTGTTAATTGTTGCGCGCTTCCTAATGCTAAATCTATTGTACTAGACGAGAACGACACACTTGTAACAGCAATTGGATCTGTTGGCTCTCCACCTTCGCCATGACTTACAGAAAAATCGTAGACTAATACTTCGCCATAATTATCTGGATCGTCGGTATCATCCCCTTCTTTAACAGGGTTACTTTGCGTATAATTCCCGACTTTAAAATACGATTGATCGTAATTTAAATCCATTACATAATCATTACCATCGGCTTGCACTAAATATTGAGAAGCACTTCCATTATTATAAGCGCTTAACAAATTTCCGTCTTCAGCATAGTAACAATAATGCTTACCGTCAATAACTTTAAAGATCACTTCATGAATATCTCCTAAGGTATAATTTTCTGTAATCGTGACATTACTTCTTAATTCCCCACCGTTAAAGGATAAAAACAAGTGAGAATCTTCTAAACGCATCACCATAGAATCATCAATGCCATCAGCTTTATTTCCGTGGATTTGAGTCGCTACCAATTGCGATTTGTTAATTGGCAAATGTGTAATCGCTTGTTTTACATACAGCTCGTGTGTCCCTTCGGTAGTCCAATATATATCTTTAGAACCATCGGCTTCACGTTCCCTTAGTTCCGAACGAATGTTATCCGAATTAGGCGTGGTTCCATTATCACTTCTTATTGGAGCACGGAATACAATGGCATTTCCTGCTTCATTTACATAAAAGAACTCATTACCAGGTTCGTCACATATCGTTTTATCTTCTACTCCTGTAGGATACGTAATTTTCCATTGGTTACAATTGGCCATTAAATCTGAGGGCATACCTGCATTTCCTCCCGAATCTGCGCTTCCAGATTGCGTGATATTAATGCTTTGATTAGATACTCCAGAACCAGTAACTGTAATTGTTCCTGTTCTAGATGTTTCAGATGAATTTGTTGATGCTGTTACCGAAATACTTCCATTTCCATTACCAGAACTTGGAGATACAGAAATCCATGATTGATTTGCAGAAGCATTCCAATTGACACTAGAAGACACACTAATTGTTTTCGTTGATTCTTCTGAAGTAAACTCATCTACAGATGACACTGTTAAATAATCTCCTGAGGCTGAATTCCCTGAAGCATCTAAGAAATTAGCTCCTACAGAGACTCCAACCATACTGTTTGTATGAGGGTTACTAATTGAAGATCCTTTACCAGAAACTGCAGAACTACTTGCACTATAAATTTCTCCGCTTGCAGAAAATTCTGGATTAGCTTCTGTAAATCCATTATTAGAAATACCTAATGAAGCACCGTAATATACATTCCCATTATAAGTCATACTTTGCCCCGTACCTGAAATATCTCCACTTACAATATTGGTTAAGGTTGTATAAATTACATTATTGTTTAAAACTCCAGATGGATCATAACTAGAACGATCGTTATAAAAAATTGGAGAATCCACATTGTATAAGGTGTTATTTTCTACAACTATATCATCTACTTTTTGGTATCCATTTGTAATTCCTCCAGAGGTATCTGAACCTCCTACAAGGGTAATTCCGTTGTTCCATTTATCACCAGAACTTACCACATCTTGAATGTAATTATTGGTGATTACGTGGTAACTATCGGTGATACGGATTCCTCCTGTACCTTCAACATTTTCTCCTAAAAAGTAATTCCCATCTACAGTTGCACGAGCGCCATGTCTCATTACTAACGAACCTCTACATCTTCTAAAGGTGTTATTTCGGTAGGTGTTATCGGCACTTTTGTTTGTAATAATTTCATTTTCACCATCTGCTTTATAGAAATAGTTCCCCGATACAGTGACACTGGCACTTTTATCTTGAAATTCACTTGTCCCCACTCGAATGGTTTCACTATCTCCAGAATGCGTAGTCGAGGGATCTCTCTTAATAAAATTGAAGAAATAGTTATCTTTAATAACATGTCCGACAGGATTAAAATCGTTGTACTCTAATTCTACTAAAATTAGTGCTCCTGGGCTGTTTTTATTTAAAAACGAACAGTTTTCTACGGTGTTATTCGTCCCATAAAGCACAATCCAACGGTGCTTATCTGTCCCACTAGGTGTTAAATTATTAAACGCGCAATTACGAATGGTAGAATTATTTGCATACGCACTACTCTTTCTAAATTGAATGTGATTATTACTTCCTGCTCCTCCATTCCAGTAGAAGCCGTCAATAATAACAAAGTCACCAGAAATATCCATATTGGTTTGCCCAGTAAAAATAACACCACCAGGCGTTTCCGCTCTTAAAATAATAGGATTAGAAGATGAACCATTTGCTGTAAAATTGATTCTTTGATCGCTACTATATGTTCCATTTACCCAAGTCACAACATCTCCAGGAGAAAGACTTAAGTTATTAAATTCACTTGCAGAATTTACCGTGTAATCTGCTCCGTACGTCTGAAAGGCGCAAAGAAATACTATGACGCATAATGTGGTTTGGCACATGCGACTAAATAATTGTTGTCTCATTGTTTAATTAGCTATTTGTTAAAGAATTGGTCTGTTTAATCGAGGCCTCAATTAATTGGTTAACCAATTTTTACTTCTGCCAAAGTATACAAAATAAATCGGATGAACAACAGATTATCAGGTTTTTAGATAAAGTGTAATAAGTAAAATCTTACAATTAGATAAAAAATTCTGTGTTTTAAAACCTCCAGATAATGGCAAAAAACCGCGCTCTCACTCACATAATACTTATTCTAAAAACCTATTAAATCGATAGATAAATAGTTAAAAATTTAACATATTCTCTCACAACTTATTATAATTCAATATTTTGTATCTATACGCTCTAACGAGAATTCTGTGGTACAAAAATGCAGTTACCAGAAGTAAACCTAGTAACGGCATTCTTTTTCCAAAGGCACCACGCTAATCTCACTATCTTGAATCGTATTTATAAAAAGACTTGTTGGTATATTGTTTTGACGAGATTCGACATCGGAGATATATTTACCTTCAGGAGCAAAATTGAAAATATGTTCCTTGCCCTTTTCACCGATGGTATAACGTCTTAAGAGTCCGCTTTTAACATGAAAAAACTTGGCTTGTTCGTCACCAGAAAACGGAAGTATTTGTCCTTTTTTACATGGTTTCGATTTAGCATTTGGCTTATTTATAATACCTAAAAAGAGTTCTAATGCCCATTTTTATTTCATTTTATTTACTGACAATCTTAAATTTAACAACCTAATTATCAATACAAAGAGCTTAGTTTCCATGAATAAAATGATTAGATCAGACTAAATGAAGTAATAAACCCCATGAAAAGTTAAATCATCTTGCACAGATTCCATTACGAGTAAAATATATTATATCTTGCGAAAAAAAATGATAATTTATGGATTTCACTAACCCTTTAGTATATGGTGTTCCTTGTTTTTTAGGCTTTATTGTCTTGGAATTCTCGTATAGTAAAGTTTTTGACAAGGATAAAAAGGATTTATACAAGAAAAAGGATTTTATTTCTAGTCTTTCCCTTGGTGTAGGTTCTGCTGTTTTAGGTGCACTTATAAAGACGGTTTCCGTTATATTGATTTTTAATTTCGCTTACGACCTTTTTAATCCTGAAGTAAATGGGGTTCGCACCAATATAATGGGTTATAAATCGTTTGGTTATGCTTGGTATTTTTGGGCAATTTGTATGCTTTTAGACGACTACACATATTATTGGTTTCATAGACAGAACCATATGGTTCGTGTATTATGGGCCGCACATATCGTGCATCATTCTTCCGATAATTTTAATCTAGGTACCGCCGTAAGAAACGGATGGTTTACACTTTTTTACAAACCCTTCTTTTATGTGTGGATTGTAATTATTGGGTTTCCGCCAGAAATGCTAGTGGTTTGCTTAGGAATTGAATCGTTATGGCAATTTCAACTCCACACACAGTACGTAAAAAAATTAGGGATATTCGAGAAATTCCTAAATACACATACCATGCACCAAGTGCACCATGCTAGAAATTTAGAGTACATGGATAAAAATCACGGTGGATTTCTAAATGTATTCGACCGTATTTTCGGAACATGGAAAGAATTAGATGAAAATATTGAAATTGAATATGGTGTTTCTACACCTCCAGAATCTTATAACTTGTATGTGATTTTAATGCACGAGTATCAAAACATCTGGGCAGATATGAAGAAAAGTAAAAACTGGTACCATAAGTTTATGTATATGTTTGCACCTCCGGGTTGGAGTCATGACGGAAGCACATTAACCGTAAAACAAATGCGTAAACAGATCGCAGAAGAGGCTAAGAACAATGACTTAAACCCCGCTTAGTTTTTAGTCAAACATCGCACTAAATAAAAAAAGATATCTCTAATTATAGAGATATCTTTTTTTTATGCCCAAAGTGTAATAAGAGATTACATTTTAACTACGCTGTAATCTTAATAATGGTTCTCCCTTTTAATTGTCCTTTCAGCATTAATTCTATTTTTTCATCGACCTGCTCCAAAGTAATTTCGGTACAGGTATCTTCCAACTGACTGATTTTCCAATCGGATGCTAGATTGTTCCAAACCTCAGTTCTGTAGTTCATTGGATAATTCTGAGAATCAATTCCGATTAAAGTCACTCCTCGTAAAATAAACGGAAACACCGTTAAATCTAATTTTGGTGAAGCTACATTTCCGCAACTCGTAACGGCTCCCATAGGCTGAGTTGCTTTTATAATATTTTCTAAAATCACACCACCAACGGTATCAATTCCTCCTGCAAATAAGGGTTTTAGCAAAGGTTTTTTATCGAAGTTTTCAATATCATTCCGCAACAAAATTTCACTAGCACCTTGCGCTTTTAAAAAATCAGATTCAGATTCTTTTCCTGTTATTGCAACAACAGTATATCCTAATTTATTTAACATGGCAACACTTAAAGCGCCTACGCCTCCAGTAGCTCCAGAAACCACAACTTTACCATCTTCAGGTTTTACTAATTGTGTTAGTCTAAGCACAGACATTCCCGCTGTTAATCCAGCAGTTCCGTAAATCATAGCCTCCTTCATTGTTAAAGATTCTGGTAATTTCACAGCCCAATGTGCAGGAACGGTAATATATTCGGCGAAACCACCATCGGTATTCATTCCCAAATCGTAACTGGTTACGATTACGTGATCCCCAATTTGCCAAGTATCGCTAGAAGACGCTTCAATAATTCCTACGGCATCGATTCCTGGTGTATGCGGAAAATGTCTAGTGACACCTTTATTTCCTGATGCCGATAAAGCATCTTTATAATTAAGAGAACTGTAATTTACTTTTACACGTATTTCTTCTTCCTTTAAAGGGCTAAATGCCATCTCTTTAATTGAAGTTTTATAAGTACCATCGACCTCTTCTACTCGAAAAGCCTTGAATATTGAATTGTTTGCTTTCATCTTAATTCTGTTTAATTTTACTTACTTTTATACAAATTTCAGCATAATATTAGTAATAACCAACAACTTACAAAATGTTGGGTAACGAACATTTTATGCTAAATTGTACTGTGCAATAGGTTAGCAAAGAAAAAAAATGAAAAAAAGTTATTGTCCCATCGACACCTTTATAAATGTAGTAAAAGGCAAACGCAAAGGAACCATTATTTTACACCTTTTTCAAGGCAATAAACGATATGGAGAATTGGTGAAATTACTTCCAGATATTAGCGAGCGCATGACTACAAAACAGCTTAAAGAATTAGAAGCTGATGGTTTAATTATCAGAACGGTATTCCCTGAAGTTCCACCAAAAGTAGAATACAGTTTAACCGATTTAGGAAAAGAAATCCAGCCCTATCTTAAAGGTATGTACAGAGGTGGTATTCTTTTTGAAAAATCGCTCGAAAATTCTGAATTTTGATTTTTATATACTTTATTAAAATAGTATTTAGTTGTAACTATCTCTATTGATAAACAAATCTAATACACTAATAAACAACTGTAAAAAACCACTCTTTTTTCTCTTTCTTATAATAAAATTGACCACGAACTTTAAAGAAGAATTCAAGATTCTATCTCCGAAGTTGTCCATTGAATCGCTGTTCCTCTTGCAGATATCGCATTATTCTTATTTAAACACGTGTTACCAGAGAACATAGTATAGAAAAGAAAGTCTGTTAATAAAGCAGAAGAATGAGTCTGTCTTTCTATTTCAAGACATATTATAGTTTTAGGTATATCTAGACTTTAGATGGCACTCTATATATACACATTCTGTTTGCTCGTAATTAATTTAACGGCTCCTTTTAATATTTTCACTTTTAGTGTTTTAAATTCACCTATTACTTCGCCGTCTAATTGTAGTAATTGGGGCTCATTAAACTTAATTTTAGCTTTAGATGTGCTAATAACGCTATTATTCTGACTGTCCAAAAATGTCTCATCAAAACTAGATAGTCCAGCTTTGATTAATACATTAACATTGATTTTTTCAATTAAAACAATCTCGAACAAACCGTCCATTGGATTGCCTTCACTGTTTAAAGGCACACCGGTCCCATATTTTCTCGCATTGCACACCCCAAGCATAACGGCTTCCGAGTGAAATACTTTATCGTTGCATTCAATCTTCATTTTAAAAGGCGTGACATTACTTAAGGCTTCAATAAAATATTTAGCATACGTAGCCATACCCCGGTTTTCATCCTTTTCGTACCCATTTACAATTGTAGCGTTAATTCCGACATCTCCAATATGAATGGAATAGTGTTTTTTATTGACACGCACCAAATCTAAATCTCCAATTATATTAGACATAACAATGTCTCGAAATGCCTGGATTGGTTTTTCTGAAACTCCCAATTCTACAGCCATTCCATTAGCAGAACCTAAAGGAATAATCCCCATGGGAATATCCGTGTTCAATAAAGCGACAGCAGTAAACAAGGTTGTACCATCTCCCCCAACCGATATGACTTTATCAGGTTGAAATTCCTCTAACATGACTTTAATTTCCGCTTCGTCTGAGCGTCCTGTAGTTTTAAATATTTTATAATCTAAACCGTAATTATCACACATCGTCTTAGCCTCTTTTAGAAAAGGCTCTTTATCTACACCTCCAGAAATCGGATTTACTACAAATAATAATTTCATATTAATTCATGTTTTAATGTCTCTATTTCGTCTAAAATAGTTTCAGCATGCTCTGGTAAAAAATAGGATGCAGAAGTTCCTGTAGCCAACAACGTTTCCCACATATTTTGCTGTGTTTTATTAATCTCTTTTCCAGTTCGACGAATATATATTTTCAAAATAAGTTCCGGATATGCTTTGGCCAAAGTGGTATAAATTGCCATATCTTTCTGACTGTCGTCTCCAACCAAAATATAATGTTTACTTCTCGACTGTGTGATTAAAAACCGAATAGCATTCAACTTAAAATCTACTGGTTTTTGTCCTTTTACCAGCTGAGCGAAACTTAAATACGGTGTGAGTGTTAATACGCCCAAAGGCAACTTATTATGCTTTATAAATGTAGTTAAAAGTCCGAATAAATTACTCTCACTTTTAGACACATAAAATAATCTAGGATTCACATCTTCCCACGCCAGAAATATGTTTTTGGTAAACTCGATTACTGTTCGTCGCTCAGGCACAAGAAACAATAAGGTTTTAATACGTTGAAAAATATTTGCAGTATTAGACACTAAAATGGTGTCGTCTATATCTGAAATAATATCCAAAGTTCTCTGTTCTTCCTCAAAAATCACGGGATAATTCTGAACAATTTTTAAAACCTGGTCTGCATCTGAAAGTGTGATTTTTAAATCTAAACTATACGCCTTTTCAGAAATAACCTGAAACCGACCAAAGGCATCTGTTTTTGTAAGTATCGTACCTGAGTTTGTATGAATACAAATCTCTTGATTCGCAAAAACAGATGTAAAATATGAGCGAAGCACATTAATTGCATTTCGAAATGCTTTCCCTTTTTTATTTTGAATATCCTGATTTCCTTTTAAAACAACACCTTTATACCAGACTTTATCGGCTGAAAGTTTTAAAACTGATAATTCCCAAACTGTTGCTTTTTTACTATAAACCATAGGCATACTAAATTCTCCTAAAAGATATAAAACTCACGGCTAACCTAAAAAAAATACGGCATTAGAAATTCTAATTTTCCACACTTAAATACACGTAAAAAATCCTCATTATTTAAAATATTAAAAGCTTACTACAATACTTTATTTTAAATAGTAACGATATTTTTTATTACCCATCTATTATAATTAAATTGTCCCGCACAAAAATTGTATGATGATAGACATTTTATTAAAAAGTAAAACCATAATTAAAGCGGAAAGTGTTAGCGAAGTCCCTTCCGATTTAGATTTTTTCATCATGCATTTCCTCGATTATTCCCAATCTGATTTAAATTACCTGACGGAAAAATTTAATCTCGATTTTTCAATTATGAAAAATTACGAGGACATCGAAATTAGTTCTCACTTTCTGGAAGACGACAATCAAGCAGCCTTTCACTTTTCTATTCCGTATTATAACGCAGATAAAAAATTAATTGAAGAACCTTATTTTATAATTATTTGTGAAGATGGACTCTTTCTATTCTCATCGAGTAGCATGGATAAATATATTAATGATATCTATCCCAATAAGGCAGGTCTTTTACACAAAGCCACAGACATAAGAAGTCTTTTTAATTTTCAGTTTGCTTTTATTTCAGATTATTATGCCGACATCACAGAAAATCTGTCTCGCAAAATAAAGTTACTCGCTAACTCCATTCTAATAGAAAAGGATATTTCAAGTCATGAAATGGATATTATAACGCGATTTAATTTTAATAACCTTCTTATTAAGGAATTACTTATTGAAACTACTCGAGTATTTCGCTTATATATAAAGAGTAGTTGGGAACAAAAAATGGATATTCGCTCTGAGGTAAAAGACGAATTAAATGACTTAACAGTGGTCTCTGATTATATTCAGTTTAATTTTGATCGTTTAGATGATTTAAGAGAAAATGTTTCTAACAAAATTGACTTGGAGCAAAATCATATTTTTAAAACCCTTACTGTAGTTACGGTGTGTATTTCACTGCCTACATTTATTGCTGGAGTTTACGGAATGAATTTTAATAATATGCCCGAAACAAACAGCGCTTATGGTTATCCAATAATTCTGATTATTATGATTTTATCGGCGATGTTACCATTCTTGTATTTTAAAAAGAAAAAGTGGTTATAGATTTATTTTAAATTCATGATAAAAAAAGATATTGAACAGTTTTGCCCAGAGCACCAACACGATTGGCGAAATTGGTTAAAAGCACATCATAAAAACAAAGCCTCTGTTTGGCTTATTATTCATAAAGTAAATACGCCAAATCAGAATCTTACATGGAGTGAAGCTGTAGACCACGCACTTTGCTTTGGTTGGATTGACAGTGTGAAAAAATCTATTGACAGCGAAAGGTATATGCAGTTTTTCAGCAAAAGAAAACCCAATAGTATCTGGTCTAGAGTTAATAAAGATAAAGTTGACTCTTTAACCGAAAACGGATTGATGACGGATGCCGGACAAATCTGTATTGACATTGCTAAAGAAAATGGATCTTGGTCTTTTTTAGATCCTGTCGATACCCTTATAATTCCTGATGATTTAGAAGCGCAATTTGCAAATTTCGAAGGCTCGAAAACGTACTACGAGAGCCTAAGTAATTCGGTTAAGAAAAATGTATTATACTGGATTTTAAGTGCAAAAAGAGAAGATACACGTGCAAAACGCATTTTAGAGATTGCAGAAAGTACGAGTAAAAAAATAAGTCCAAGTCCGTTTCGTTAATCGGCATATTGAAAGATAGAAGACTTCTTTTTAACCGAGCGAATCATACATTAGTAAGCGCACAGAATTTAAAAGCATCAATTTTACACAAAAATATTATCGGTAGCGACTTTAGAAAGTGTAACCTCTTTTTTGTCGACTCTTATTTTCATACTTTCATCAAAAGGTTCAACATCTAAAACATCAATTTCAGTTCCTAAACTGATATTTTGCTTTGCTAAAAACTGCAAAAAAGAAGGCGAATTATCCTTAAAACCTTTACAAACACCTTGGTCTCCAACATTTAACTGACACAGTTTCTTTCTAGAGGTTTTAGGCAAATTACCATTAGCATCTGGAATAGGATCTCCGTGCGGATCGTAAGAGGGTCTTCCCAATAACTTATCCAATTCTTCCACCAATTTAGCAGATTTTATATGTTCTAACTGCTCTGCAACGTCGTGCACTTCATCCCAATTAAAATTAAGACGCTCGACCAAAAAGCATTCCCATAGCCTATGTTTTCTCACAATATTTAAGGCATGCGTCTTGCCTACTTCGGTTAAATGTACCCCATAATATTTTTGATAATCTACTAACTTCTTCTCAGAAAGCTTCTTAACCATTTCGGTAACCGATGCAGATTTTGTCTTTAATACTTCAGAAATACTACTTGTAGAAACGCCTCCATCTGCATCTTGTTGTAAGTGAAATATGGCCTTTAAATAATTCTCTTCGGATTGCGTGAACATAATTTTCAAATAAAATGCAAAGATACATTATATTCTTACAAAATAAAGTTTTAGTTTTGCCTAAACTTTTAATTAGTCAACCAAATAAATATATTTATATCTTATGAAACAAATATTTTACTTTCTATTTTTGATCGGTTTTGTCGTCTCGGCACAACAATCAAACACAACCATATCAGGAACTATAAGTTCTGAGGGCAAACCTATTCCGTTTGCCAGTATTTATGTAAAATCTGGGACTCAAGGTATCGATGCAGATGCTAATGGGGAATATTCTTTAACCGTACCAGAGGGAGATATTACGCTAATCGTGCAGTTTCAAGGGTATCGTACTCAGAATAAAAAAATAACTGTTAAATCTGGAGTGAATCAAACTATAGATTTTAATATAACCGAAGATGCTCTAGGTCTAGACCAAGTGGTTGTAAGTGCTACAAGAAATAGAATTAGTAAAAAAGAAGCGCCCGTTATTGTAAATGTCTTGAGTGGGAAATTATTTCGAGCCACACAATCTATTTCTTTAGCAGACGGATTAAATTATCAACCTGGAGTTCGCGTAGAAACAAACTGCCAAAATTGTGGTTTTACTCAGGTTCGTCTTAACGGACTTGAAGGTCAGTACACCCAAGTACTTGTAAATAGTCGTCCTGTTTTTAGTGCCCTTAATGGCGTTTACGGATTAGAACAAATACCCGTAAGTATTATAGATCGTGTAGAGGTTGTTCGCAGTGGAGGATCTGCCCTTTTTGGCTCTAACGCTATTGCAGGAACAGTGAATGTAATAACAAAAGAACCTGTAAATAACACTTGGGATGTGAGTTCGTATCTGGGATTTATTGATGGAAAAACACCAGACCGCAGTGTGAATATGAATGCCTCTATTGTTAACGAAGCACTAACCACCGGTATAACAGTATACGGTATGTACAGGAATAGAGATTCTTACGATGCCAATGCAGATGGTTTTAGTGAAATCACGAAACTTACCAACAGCTCTCTTGGCACGAAGGCATTTGTAAAGCCTAACGATAACAGCAGAATTGGAATAGATTTTACGGCTATTAAAGAATATAGACGTGGTGGAGACCGATTAGAACTGTCCCCTCAATTTACAGATGTTACAGAACAATTAGACCATAATACTATTTTTGCAGGACTTGATTACGAA
The DNA here is from genome assembly GCF_042427615.1 of Formosa undariae. Classification (NCBI taxonomy): domain Bacteria; kingdom Pseudomonadati; phylum Bacteroidota; class Flavobacteriia; order Flavobacteriales; family Flavobacteriaceae; genus Formosa; species Formosa undariae. The sequence continues at coordinate 179,291 of NZ_JBHMEZ010000032.1, forward strand.
TTATTTAACGACGCACGAACAAATGCTTTAAGCACTTATATTTCTGTACAAAATACAGATCGAGATAGTTATTATGGTGGATTGGGCGGCGGACGTACGCATGCCGATTCTATTGCGGCCAATAATGCCTTTGGTACGACTAAAGATTTAGCTTTAGTTGCTGGAGCAAAATTTACCCATAACTTTAAGAATAACGACGTGCTTACCACAGGAGTAGAATATCAAATGAATGACACCAAAGATATTATTACGGGATACAATCGCTTGGTAGATCAGACCGTTAATAATTACGGCCTTTATGGTCAATACGAATGGAAACCAACCGAACGCTTTACAGCCCTGATTGGAGCAAGGTTAGATCATGTAGATGTTGATGGATATTATACAATACAAGATATAGAACGTTCTTCAGAAGTTAACGAGACGGTCTTGAGTCCGCGTTTAACGATCTTATATAATATTAATGAAGCCCTTCAATTTAGAGGAGGTTATGCCAGAGGTTTCCGTGCGCCACAAGCATTTAACGAAGACCTGCATATTGCATCTGTTGGTGGCGAGCAAAGTTTCGTTATCCTGTCCGATAATCTAGAGAGTGAATTCTCTAATGCCTATACAGCATCTTTAAATTTCACTAAAGATTTTAATAAAACGCAAACCAATTTTTTAGCTGAAGGGTTTTATACCACATTACAAAATCCGTTTACCATAGTAAGCACAGGAACACCTTTACCCAATGGTTCTATTTTAGAGGAATCACGAAATGGAGCGGGCGCTTACGTAGCTGGAACTAATATAGAATTAAGTGTTTCTCCTAGTCCGTCGTTATTTTTTCAGGCTGGAATAACATTTCAGAAATCCATATATAAAGAAGACCAAGTGCTTTTTGAAGCTGACGGCAGTTTCCCAGGAGAGGAAGATGTTATTTTAGATGAATTCGCACGCTCCCCAAATGTTTATGGCTTTGTAAATACGAATTGGGAGATTATCGAAGATTTAAGACTTGACGTTACCGGTAGTTATACAGGATCTATGGTTGTGCCTCATATTATAAGTGATTCTGGATTTATGGAGCTTGTAGATACGGATGCCTTTTTTGATATGACCACAAAATTAACGTATCACTTTGATCCTATTGAAGCTTTCCATGTGGAAATTAGTGGCGGAGTACAGAATATATTTAATAGTTACCAAGATGATTTTGATTCTGGTGCAGGACGTGATTCTACATACATTTATGGTCCAAACCGACCAAGAACAGTCTTTGTTGGACTAAAATTTGGTGATTTTTAAAAGACATTTACAATGCTAAAATCTTTCATTTTAATTTGTGTTTTTCTCGGAGGATATTCCAATGCAATCTCTCAAAGTACCGACGAGATTCATTGGATAACCTTTCCTGAATTAGAAGTTGCACTAACCGAAAATCCTAAGCCTGTTTTCATCTTTTTTCATGCCAAATGGTGTGCTTATTGCAAAAAGATAGAACGCAAAGTATTTACTAAAACAGATGTTATTAAGACGTTGAACGATGCATACTACGCTCTAAAAATGGATGTAGAAACCCAAGATTCTATTGTATTCGATAATGTTGTATTTACAAATACGCAATCACTTACACAGCGAAATGGAATACATGAAATCCCCTTATCTCTAGGTTCTAGAGCGGGATTTCCTTTTTCACTTCCTGCTACTGTTCTTTTAAACAAAGATTTTACTGTAAAAAACAGAGTGTTTGAATATTATACATCTAGCGAATTACTCGAACTTTTAAAGCTTCCCTAGATTGCAAGTCGTATCCAATAGCTAATTAGATGCTTATATAAGGTACAAGCAGACTAACCAATAGCTAGTTCAATTAGCGATTAAAACTTAAAATATATGTATGTTTAATTAATGGTGTATAACATTTCGACAGCACCACTCTTATACGTTTTTGTAGATTCTAAATTCAAATTGGTTGTATTAGGTAAGGCTTCGAATAGATTAATTCCTGTAGTTAAAATAATAGGCATAACGTATACTTGAATTTCGTCAATTAAGCCTGCATTTAAAAGCAATGTATTTATTTGTCCGCCACCAATAAGCCAAATATCTTTACCGTCCTTTAATTTTAAATCTCTCATAAAATCTACAGGATTTTCTGAAACAAACATGGCATTTCTATCGTCTCGTTTCGTTTCGTCCCTTGTAAAGACATAATTTCTTTTACTTAGATAAGGAAATTCGATATCCCAACTTAAAATTTGTTTATATGTAGAATGCCCCTGAACTGTAGTATCGATAGATTCATAAAAACTTGAATATCCGTAATCAGATTCATCTGGATTTGGGATAGATTCTAGCCAATCTACACCACCATCGGCAGCAGCAATTTTCCCATTTAAACTCATGGCGATGTACAATTTTACTTTTTTCATATAAAGAATTTGGAACTGGTTAATATAAATATAACACAAACAACTTTAGTTCTGATAATCAATCAAACTGATTGTAAATAGTTCTATTTAACACGGATATAAAGGTCTTAAATTTTAAGTTAAAATCAAATATCTTAAAACTAAAATATCAAATTTTTAATAGCAAATTAGGATTTGGGCAATTTGTAGCATAGAACTCTAAATCTAATTGATTACACACGCCAGGATAGTCCCCCGTAAAAGCTTGAATGTCCTTTATAATTTGGAAATGTAAATGTGGCGGATAATCGCCATTCACTGCCGCAGTGCCTAAACGTCCAATCTCTTGGCCTTGTTTAACCACATCCCCTACTTTAATATTTGAAATTGAATCTAAAGTTAAATGTCCGTATAAGGTATAAAATTCCATGTTAAAAACGCTATGTTTTAAGATAATAGTCGGCCCATAATCGCCATGATTTATATTATTTTTAAAACTGTGCACGGTTCCGTTTAGTGCCGCCAAAACAGGTGTCTCTGCATCGCACCACAAGTCGATCCCCAAATGGATATTGCGTTCGGTTTGTTTATTTTCAGAATTAAAATACGCACTTCGCTTATATAAGTCTCTCACCTCCAAATAACCACCAAAAGCAATATTTGCATTTTGCGCCTTTGAATATGCATTTATATACTGACCAAAATCCTTGGAAGACGATAAATCGATTGTTTTTAATTCTAAATGCGTTTCAGATAAATCTAAAAACACATACTTTATAGTTTCAATTTCGAGAGCTAAAACCGCTATAGGATTCTCATCTATATGGTTAAGGAAATCGGAAAAAGAATGCTGTGGCATAATCTGGTATTTATTCAAATGTAAAACATATTTTTAACGGAATTAAAGACTTATTTGAAAGATAAGTATTGTTAAAAAAACAGAATACGATGAAAAATTTTTAATTATTAAGTATGGAATTACAAAATAATTGTGTTAATTACACCAATATTTACCCGTATAAATGAATTATTCACAAAAAACAGTGTTTTAAACTGTTTAAAATTCTATTTTTACAAAAAATAAAACAACTATGAAAAAAACAATACTTACTATGGCAGTCGTTCTATTAAGCACGATGTCTTATGCACAATTTCAAATCTCAGCAAGTACAGGTTACGCGATCGGAAGTGCAGGAATGAAAACAGGTGAATCCATAAATGCATCAGGTACAGAAAATGCATATGGAAGTTATGGTGAAGGTGTAAACTTTCAAATACGCGGAACATATTTCTTTAACGACACCTTTGGAGCCGATTTAAGTTTTGGGTATTTAAACGGTGCAGATCAAACCATTTCTGAAGTAGATTTACCTAATCAGCAGGTAGATGCCATTGCTAGAGCGCGTGCTTATGGTGCTTCGCTATCTATGGTTTATAAGTTTACAAACAATGTCTATGGGCGTTTTGGTGCCTTACTAAAAGTAGGTGGTAAAACTGAAGCTGTTGTTAGTAATAAGGCTGTTTTCTCTGACGAGGTTGCTGCTGCACAAGGACTTCCTTCTGGCTCTTATACTCAAACAAATTATGTTGAAGATTTTCACGGGGTATTTCCTCTTGGTTTTGTAGCGGCTTTAGGTTATAAATACGATCTAAATTCTAATTTAAGTTTATTCGCCGAAGCTGAATATTACGGTATTAGTTTAAAACGTAAAGATTCTGAAATTCAAAGTTTCAACACAAACGTTGTTTTACCTGATGGGACTGTAGTTGTTGAAGGTTTATACACTATAGATAATTTACCTGATGGTTATGTAAAAGAAACGACGTATGTAGACGAATTAGCGCATACAAATACAGATTCTTCGAAGAAATTAGCTCAAAAGGTACCCTATTCTTCTTTCGGTATTAATGTTGGGATTACTTATAAATTTAAAGGTTCTGCTAATTAAGCAGAACCTTTTATACAGCACTTTAAACACACAAAAAGCGAAGGTTTCCCTTCGCTTTTTGTGTGTTTAAAAAATAGAATATGATAATAATATTCTAGGATAGTAATACAAATATTAAAGCTAAAATAGCTGGAACAGCTTGCACTACTACTATTTTTTTAGAGATTGTTTTGGCTCCATATAATCCTGCTGCGATAACGCACACTAGGAAAAAGATTCTAATATTCTCTACCCATACTAGATCTGAAATAAAAAACGACCATATTAATCCTGCCGCCAAAAAACCATTGTACAACCCTTGATTTGCAGCTAAGACCTTTGTGCTTTTAAATAACTCTGCTGGAAGCGTGTCGAAGGTTTTCTTTCCTACAGTATCCCAAGCAAACATTTCGAACCATAAAATATAAAGATGTTCTAGGGCAACAATAACAGTAAGTACTTGGGCAACGATATGCATAGGGTTAGGTTTTAGGTGTTAGGTGTTAGGTTTGTTTAAAACTTCAAAATTAGGAATCTATTTTAAATGAAGTCGTTTCTTTTAAAATAAAATCATACATATTTCTCTATAACTAATCAAAACAGCTTTGCTAAACCTACTTTAGATACACATAAAAACAGCAGTATTATAATTACACCATAGCACCATTTGCACCGATAACTTGTCCGGAAACCCATTTAGAGTCGTCGCTTGCTAAAAACAATACCACTCTTGCAATATCTATAGGCTGTGCTAAACGATTAAACGCATTCATACCTTTTAATTGATTCAAGGTTTCTTCAGATTTTACTGATAAAAACAAATCTGTTTCTGTAGGTCCTGGCGCTAATGCATTAACAGAAATTCCTCTGCCTATTTCTTTAGAGAACACTTTAGTCATTTGCTCTACTGCGGCTTTAGTTGCCGAATATATGGCATACATAGGAAACATTAATTTTGCGGTAGATGACGAGATGTTAATGATACTTCCGTTGTCGGCTAATTTTGCTTCGGCTTCCTGTAACGTATTAAATAGACCTCTAACATTCACCTCAAACTGTGTTGTAAAATCGTCTTGCGTGCTATCCTTAAGCAACTTTGCTTTCATAACACCGGCATTGTTCACTAACACATCTACCTTTCCGTAGGTCTCGATGGTTTTATCGAATAGCCTACTGACATCTTTCCTATTACTTACATCGGCTTTAATCGCAATAGCATGACCACCATTTTTGGTAATGGTAGCTACCGTTTCATTTGCATCTGCTTCACTGTTGGAATGATTCACCACTACTTTAGCACCGTTTTTAGATAACAATAAAGCAATTTCTTTACCAATACCGCGAGAAGCCCCCGTTACTATAATAACTTTATTTTCTAGATTCATAGTATTTAATTTTTTAAGATTTTAATATAAAAACAAACCGATGGCTTAGCTCCGGTAAATGGTATTACTATTTTAAAGCAATTAGACGATCTGCAATCAATGATAAATTAGATTCGTTTATTTCTGGTTTAGGAGATAAAGGATAAAGTTGTGCTCCTGGTCTGCTAACAAATGCACCTCTCCAGCCTGCCCATAATGCTCCAGAAATATCCCATCCGTGAGCGGCAACTAATAAACAGTCTTTAGGCTCTACACCCATTTTTCTTGCTGCCCATGCATAAGCATCTGAATGTGGTTTAAATTTTCCGATATCTTCGATACTTAATCGTTCGTCGAAATAATCTAGTAAGCCCGCATTTTTAAATTGGGTTTCTACACCTTTATTAGATGAGTTTGTAAACGATACCAATGTATAGCCTGCATCTCTTAATTTTTGCAAGGCAGCCTTTACTTCTGGATGTGCAGGCAATGATCTTATAGGTTCTAAAATAGCTTCCTGAGCTTCTTCTTCGGATAAGGTAATACCATTATTTGCGGCAACCATTTGAAGCGCTGCGGCACCTATAATTCCAAAATCGTTATACTGATTGGCAACCGTAGATACTAAAGAATATTGTAGCATTGTAGTAAACCATAATGGCAATAAATCGCTACGATTCCCGAGTGCATCACCTACACTCTTTTTCATAGTTGTAAGATCTAATAAGGTTTCATTTACATCGAAAAATAATACTTTGGGTCTTGTGTTCATCATGTTGTCTTCTTTATTTAAAATTTCATTTGCGGCTAAACCAAATTGCGGAATGGCTGCTCCAGCTAAACCTAACATGGCTGTTCTTTTAATAAAATCTCTTCTGTTATTTATCATAATTGGTATTTGTAAAAAACATACTTTACGGTATGTTAAATGGTAAAAAAATATTAAGCTTGTAATTGTTTTATATAATCCGACAATCCTAAAAGGTAATCGTCTAAAATCATATCGTCGTCGTACAGTTTTCTAATACCACGAACACCTTCGAAAGCACTTATTAAATATATGGCAGTGGCTTTACTAGGCACATTTTCTCTTATTGTTTTTTCGGATTTACCTCTATCTATCAAGGCAATTAAAGCAGATTTCCATGTATTTACGATGTGCTTTAAAGCCAATTGATAGGCCGTTTCAGAATCTCCAATTTCATTTATTAAATTATTCATTGGGCAACCATGTTGCTTTTCGTAACCGTTGAACGATTTAATTCTATTTAAAAATGTGGACTCTAGAATCGCAATCACATCTCCCGATTCATACAACGGGAGGATCATGCTATTACTCACTCTTTTCTGAACTTTTAGAGCAATAACCTCCAAAGCTAATTGCTTCTTATTACTATAATGATGATAAAAAGCACCTTTTGTTAGCTTAGATGCTTTCATTATTTTATCGATACTCGTGGTTTTAAAACCCTGTTCGTAAAACTGTTTAAAAGCCTCATCTACAATAATTTGCTTGGTTAATTCCGATTTTAATCCTTGTTGCATAGTACAAACCTAAACAAAAGATACCGGTTAGAATGTTTTTTAACAAAATGTTAGAGTTAAGGCTATTATAGAATGAAATATCGAGTGCATTGGGAACTATGCTATGTGCAACGCAATTGTTTATTCAAAATTCTAAAACCTTAAAAATGGACATAAAAAAAAGGGTCTGCATAACGCAGACCCTTTTAAATATAATTTGATATAAAATTAGATACCTAAAGCTTGACCACCACCAATTTGGATAGTTTCAGCAGTAATGAAAGACGCATCTTTACTCGCTAAGAAAGAAACAACACCAGCAACTTCTTCCGGCTCACCTAATCTACCTAATAAAACACTATTAGCCCAAGAAGCAAAAACTTCTGGTTTAGTAGCTTTAATTTGAGCATGGAAAGGCGTATCAATAGTACCAGGAGATACTGCGTTTACTCTAATTCCGTATTCAGCTAAATCTTTAGCTAACGCTCTAGTGATAGATTGTACTCCACCTTTAGAAACTGAATAAATTCCAGCTCCAGGTCCTGCACCATTCCAAGCAGCATTAGACGTATAGTTAATAATAGATGCATTTTCCGATTTTTTAAGGAAAGGAATCGCAGCTCTTGAAGCAAAAAATACTGAATCTAAGTTTAAAGCCATAACGAATCTGTATTGTTCAGTCGTCATTTCTTCAAATCTAGCTCTAACACCAATACCACCAGTGTTGTTTACAAGAACATCGATTTTCCCGTATTTTTCACCAATTTTAGTAATGTTTTCAGTTACAGCTTCGTCTTTAGTCATGTCAAATCCGAAATATTCAGCAGTGATCCCAGCAGCAGTAAGTTCAGCTACTTTTTCTGCACCAATTTCATCTTCAATACCATTTAAAACAACAGTATAACCATCTTGACCTAATCTTTTTGCTACTTCGAAACCAATTCCACCGGTAGCTCCAGTAATAACCGCAACTTTATTTTTTAAATCACTCATTTTATTAATATTTAATATTTAATTAATTTTACTCTTATTTTTTTTTTACTCTTTACTCTACATTCTTAATCTCTTTCGCGAAGTAATAGATTGATCCAATACCTAGCGGAACGAATACTGCGATAGCGACAAATATTGGTGTGTAAGATACTTCAGCAACAATAGGAACTAAGAAGTTCATGATGATTACAGAGAATACACCAACCATACCACCTAATCCAGCTAACGATCCAACATTTTTACCATTAAAGAAATCACTTGGTAAAGTTTGAACGTTACCAATAGCGAATTGGAAACCGAATAATACGACAAATACAATACCTACAAAACGTTCTGGTGTATTACCAAAGAATACTGTAGCTACTAAACCTAAGAACATGATGATACCACCAATTAAAATAGTTGTCTTACGTCCCTTGTCTATAGAATTTGTTTTAGAAATAATCTGTCCTGAAACATAACCACCGGCAATACTACCAATTGCAGCACCAACATAAGGTACCCAAGCAAACATACCCACTTCTTTTACATCAAATCCGTAAATATCGAATAAGTAAATAGGCATCCAACCTACAAATAACCACCAGATTGGCTCTAAGAAAAATCGACCTACAACTATAGACCAAGCTTCTCTGTGTGATAAGATTTCTTTTAAACTTAAACCTTTATCTGTATCCTTAGCATCACGATCTGCCTGACTTTGACCGTCTAAGATATATTGTTGTTCTTCTTCTGTAATCCAAGGGTGTTTCTTTGGACCTGCTTTATTAATTAATAACCAAGGAATGATCCATAAGATCCCAAAAGACCCTACTACCATAAAGGTTGTTCTCCATCCGTAAGCCACAAAAATTAATGCAATAAACGGTGGTGCAATTACAGAACCAATAGAAGCTCCTGCATTAAACAAACCTTGCGCAATAGCACGCTCTTTAATCGGGAACCATTCGGCATTACTTTTAACTCCACCTGGCCAGTTACCAGCTTCAGATAAACCTAATGTACTTCTAAAAAATGCAAGTCCTAAAAATCCTCTAACGGTTGAATGTAAGAAAGAAGATAATCCCCAAACTCCAATACTAATAACGTAACCTAAACGTGTTCCCACTTTATCAAACAATTTCCCTGAAAACAATTGCCCAAGAGCATATGCTACCATAAAAATGTTAAGAATATAACCGTAGTCTGTTTTGGTTAAACCTAAATCGTAAGAAATAGACCCTGGAAGGTTTTCATTTCCCCACATTACTGCTAGTGCACTTCTGTCGATGTAATTAATTACTGAGGCCAAAAATATGAGCCCAATAATAAACCACCTTAATCCTTTTACTTTCATAATAATTTTTAGATTTTCAAGAAAAAATGAGATTAACAGTTTTCTCTTGGTATTAATTAATTGTTTGCATTAAGAAGATAAAACTTACAGATATTTAATCTTCTTTAATATTTTACTCTACATTATAGCAATACTGATATAATGTTTTAAAATGTACTTTCATAGCCTCACGAGCCGTTGTTGTTTCCTTTGCTTTAATCGCTTCATAAATGGCTCTGTGTTCATTTATGGCTGACTTTGTTAGTTCATTTACACAAACATGATATTTCCTAAAATTGGTAATAATTTCTGGTGTAATTTTTAACATGAACGCGTTAAGCATACTGTTTCCACATGCTTTCGCAATGGCCAAGTGAAATAATAAATCTTCCTGAACAGCTTTTTGTCCGTTTAAGATTTTTTCTTCATAAGCTTCTAACGCATGTTTTATATTTAATAAATCGGCATCAGTTCTTCTTAAAGAGGCTAACTTAACTATTTTTAATTCTAAAAGAATTCGAGTTTCAACCAAGGATTTAAAATCAGGAACTTCAAGTTCTAAAATATCTTGAACCATTCCATTCATTGCGATAATACCCATCTCTGCAACAAAAGTTCCACTTTGTGGAATTGATTTTAATAACCCATAAAATTCTAATTTATTTATGGATTCTCTTACTAAACCACGGCTTACACCAAATTTTTCGGAAAGCATACGTTCTGATGGTAACTTATCCCCAGGTTCAAGATTTTTTGAGTTAATAAGTTCAGCAATGTCTGCTATAATCTTATTATGAACCTCATCATTATCATTACTCATTAAAACTTCTACTTTCATCTATTATCAAAAAATTGGTTAACCAGTTTTAGCTGGACAAAACTACAAAAAAAGTTATCAATTTGTATTTATAGAATTACATATTTATGTTAATATCGTACAAACACTAACATTTATTAGTGTTTAACTTCTAACTCGTAGTAATTCACTTTAGCAAAGGCTCCTTCGTCTCTAGATTGAAAGTAGTTTCCTGCTTTAAAATAATTTTCAAAGACTCCCCACCTTTTCATATGAACGTTGTCGTAAACAGCATATTCATTTTTATTTAAAATGACTACCATTTTACCATCAGACACATCTACTTCTAATGTGAATTTCCCGAATCCGACTTCTTGTTCGAACGTAAATCCTTTATCATCGTCCCAAGCGTCTTTGCCTAAGATTTCATTATCACTAGCGCTTAAGTTTTTCAACTCTTTCGTTTTGACTCTAATTTTACCATCTTGCCAATATATTTTTAATATTGGTGGCGCATTATTATCTTTTTGTCCAATTAGATCACGTTGCTCGTCAGTTAAACGACCATGAATTTGCATGATGATTACTTTGTGGTATTTACCGTCTGAAGATTTAGAAACATCTCCCATTTGTAATTTACCTTTCATATAAGCACCTTCTGCAAAAGTCCAGTTTGTGTTATTATCACCTGGAACCATTTGCTCTCTTAATTCGGACCTAGTATATTTTGTATTGGCTGTAGTGGCATCACTAGGAAAAGAATAAAAAACCAAAGCTCCAAGCGTAGAATCATTATACATATAAGGTAATAACCTTTCATCTGTAGCATAATCCAAAATTTCTGGTGGCTCAATATTCATGGCACTACCTTTATGATTTAGTTCTGGCGTGGTTACACTCCAATGACTTAAATCTACATCAGGTAACTTGTATTTCTTTTTTTTCTTCTTCTTTTTGTCATTTTTTTCGACTTTAGAATCCGAATCTGTAGAGCTACTTGTCTTTTCTTGACAAGTAGCGCTAACAGAAAGAAAAACTATTACTAATACTCCTAATATTTCTTTTCGAAAATTTATCATTTCAAATTAAAATTAAAATCCAGGTGTAATAATATCAATATTATCAATAAACACTTCATTACTACTATCGATAGCATTTAAAGCTCTTGCATAGATTACTATGAAGTTTGAAGTCGCTTCGAATCTTACTGTACTAGTTGTAAATGTATTGTTACCTTCTGAAGGTTTTTCTTCATTAAAATCGTTTGTGATATTAATATAAGCATCAGTAAAATCTTCGATACCTACTTCAGTGGTAATTTCTGTATTTAATAAGAACACTTCTGTATTAATTCCAGCAGCCTCAGAACGTGTATCGATAGTAAACGTATACTCAATTCCTGGCTCTACTGCCACAACTTGGTATAAACGACGTGAACTATCAGAAAACTTAACACTTCTCGTTTTTTCACCATTTACATAGGTACCATCACTAGAAGAACCTGGTTGTTCGTTAGTTCCGTAGGCCGTATCGATATAAGCATTCAATTCAGTATTATTCCAAAGTGCTCTATACGGACTATCTATAGTTCCTAAAACATCGTCTTCTATAGTACTGTTCGGCGTCATATCCCATGCATCTGCATTGTCTCCAGTGTTTACTGTATACTCATCACAACTACCATTTAAAACCATTGCTTTAAATGTAGGCTCTACACCACCAACAGGTACAGCTTTAGTAATACTTCTAGATACTCCAGATTCGTTAGTCGTTGTTAAGACAACATCGTAAGTACCAGATTCGCTATAAGTATGAATAGGATTTACTTCTGTAGAAGTAGCACCATCTCCAAAGTCCCAACTATGAGCGACTGCTAATATTGAAGCATCTGTAAATTCTACTGTTAAAGCTGAGGTTGTAAATGAAAATTCAGGAACTGTAGAAAGTTGTAAACCTTCTATATTCTTGCTTACTACAAACTCATGTCCTAAGTAATTAGTTGCTGTTAATGTCGCTAGAACAGGATCTGCGCTAGAATACACATGTACTGGGTTAAATTTAGCATCTTCTTCTGTATCTTCTGCTTTCCATTCTACAGTTGAACCGTCTCCAAAATCCCATACAAGAGAGCTCGCCCCAGATGTAAAATTATCGAAAGTTACTTGAGTGTCTTCCATAGAAAAATTGAAATCTACAAAAATAGGAGAAACGTCTGATGAGTCTACAGCGATTAAGCCATCTGAACTTGTTGTACTAAGTTTTACAGTGTATAACCCACCATTTTCATAAGTATAATCAGGATTTGCTTCTGTAGATGTATTACCATCTCCAAAATCCCACGCATAAGAATCTGCATCTGTAGAATAACTTCTAAATACTAATGCTAATGTATTATCAGGATCAATACTTGTTGTAAACAACGTATTTGGCTGAATATTATTTATGTTTCCTACAGGCGGTTCGAATGCTTCGTAACCATCATCGTAACAAGATATTAGTCCCAAAAACATACAAAATAGCACGACAAAGAAACCTGTATTCTGTTTTTTAATTAATTTATTATTCATAATTCAATTTTTTTATAGTTTAACTGTAATATCAAAAGCATCTACTCTACTTTCGGTACCGGAGTTTGAAATTAAAATAATCACTTTTTCTAACTCACCTGCTTCGAATGTAATTGCACTCTTTTTAAATACATCTTGTGTACTTGAAGCATTATCTTCTGTTTTAAAAGCAAGAATATTAGCTTCTAATCGTGCTTCTTCAATATTATCAGCATTTGGATTCACTATAGAAACCGTTAAGTCTCCGCTAGCTCCTGGATCTAAACTACTAAAATAAGAGATGACATAAGTAGCTCCTGGAGTTACATCTATTTCTTGATATCCAACTCGAGTTCCGTCTGAAGGGAATTTAGCTGCTTTATATCCTTCTGGTAAAACACCTAATTCTGATTTTGTGTTAATTTGGAATACACTTCCCCATTTAGAACTACTAGGAGATCTCCAAGAATCTCTACCATCTCCACTTCCATCAAATAAGTCACCAGCTTCAAAACCAGCTTCCCCGATTTCTGGAATAGCAATTGTTGGTATCGCTTGATTTACGACAACTATTTTTTCGGTATAATCTGATTTACCAAGGTTATCTGTTACTGTTAAACCTACAGTATATTCTCCTGGTCCAGGAAATTCGAAAATTAGTTCTCTGTCTTCTAAAGTTGCTGCTGGTAAAGCTGCCATTTCAGCTTCTAGAGCCGCTACATTTGCTTTAGTTTCGTCTGAAACCGCTGCTTCTGCCGCTGCTAATTGCACTTCGAAGTCTGCTATTTGTTGTTCTAATACCGCTAATTTTGCAGGGTCACTTTCGCAAGGAACTTTAAATTCTGCTTTAGCGATTTCCTCTTCTAGAGCAACAACCGTAGCTAATTCTGCTTCGATTTGTAATTCTAAAACAGGTTTATCTTTATTGATTAAGTTTACATTTTCCGATGGAATCACAACCCATTCGTATTGTGTACCATTCACAGCTAGATTTGTTCCTGCTTGAAAAAAGTAATCGTAATTCGCTTCCAATTCCACATCATTACAATCGAATGACGACGTTGAAACATCAACGTAACTATAGAAAGGCTGTGGCCCAGTAATGTCAGCTAAATCCCCTACTTCAGGTAGATCATCACTAACACAGGCAGTTAAAGACACAAGTGCACCTAAAACTATATATTTTAATTTAAACAAATGTTTTTTCATAATTTTTAGATTTTTAGTATCCGTCATTTTGATTATAAAAATTAGGTAAATTATCCAATTCTCTTTGAGGAAAAGGAAGGTATTTCTTTTCATTTGTATAAAACAAACTATTTTGATTTGAAAATTCTTGTAAAACTTTATCTGCTTCACCAAATCTTATTAAATCATACATACGTTGGTTTTCATAAACAAACTCTACTCTACGTTCGGCTAATAAATCAGCTTTCGTTAAGTTAACAACCTCATCAAGTCCAGCTCTTAATCTTACTTCGTTAAAAGCATCTATCGCTCTAGAATCTGTAGTACTATTACCACCAGCTAATATTGCTTCAGAATATAATAACAACACATCTGCATATCTTAATACGATCCAATCGTTATCTCCAATTTCACCAGGTGTAGGGAATTTAGCGTTAAACGTATCGTTTGTTTCAAGTGTTGGGTTATAAGACAAGGCATCAAAACTTACATAAAATCTTACTGGTTGTAATTCTGGAGTCATAACTTCTAAAAATTCGTTAGAAGCGATGTTCACCCCATTAGAAGGTCCTTGTAAGGTCATTGCAAAACTAAAAGACTCTGAATCTGTTTGTACTTGTTCGTCTAAAGAACTATCTGCAGTAACATAAGTATCACTACTCACTAAATCGTAAGCGATTGAAAAAATAACTTCGTCGTTAATTTCTAAACCTGAGTTATTAGACCAAGAACCATCTGGCACACCATCGGTAAATGTCCCATCGATATCGTTACCGAATACATGTCCGAAATCTTGAATTAAATTTTTATAATTCTCGAAGTCTGAATCGTCACTACCTTGTTCTGTAAAAATCAAGCTATACCCGTAAGTAGAACTATTTTCTACAACAGAAGCTAATAAAAGTTCTGCTTCTTTATAATTAGGAGAAGGCTGACTTAAATACGCTTTTGCAGCAAAACTAATTGCAGCACCTGCAGACGGTCTGTATCTATCTACTGTAGCGTCTTGTAAATAAGCAATAGAGGTTTTAAAATCTTCTATAATTTTTTCGTAAACTACAGCTGGGTCCAATTGAGGATAGTCGTAAGCTTCGTCTGCGTTAATGTCTAATACAGTATCTATATAAGGAATATTTTCATACGCTCTTATTAAGTTAAAGTGACATAATGCTCTCATAAAATAAGCTTCACCAACAGTGTACTGCTGATTTTCTGGAGCTAAAAATCTATTATCAATAATTGTATTTGCATGTTTAATGGTTGACATATTGTTTGAGTAATATGTTGCAACATCGCCGTTATTAGGGTCGATGTTATACGCATTAAACGCTGGATAGTTTCCGTTTTCTGTATTGGCTCTAACGTTATCAGATCTCAATTCAGAAATTAAAAATTCGTTAGCAGGAACTTTTTGATAGGCATCTAAAACTCCGTTAGCTAAGAATTTAAACCCGTCGTCTGTTTGAAGTAACTCTTCAATAGAAAGAGCGGTCGGGTTTGAAAGGTCAAGTTCTTCTTCGCAACTTGTAAATAAAGCTACAAGTGAAAAACAAATTAATATGTTTTTATATAAATTCATCATGTCTAATTATTTAAAATTGAAAGTTAAGCCCTGCTGAAATGGTTCTAACTATTGGACCATCTCCTCTTTGGTAACCCGCTGTTAATGGTGTATTCGCATTATCTGAAGTTTGACCTGCTGCTTCTGGATTAAATCCTTCGTAATCACTAGCTGTAAAGAAAAGTAAGTTTTCTCCAGAGATATAGAATCTTAGTCTATCGATTTTGTACTTAGAAGTAAATGATTCAGGAATCGTGTAACCAATAGTTACGTTTCTTAATGCTATAAATGAAGCATCTTGAATATGATCGTCTGTAAATCTTCTGTGTACTGTTAAGTCTCTGTCTGGGAAGTTAGCGACTTCATTTACTGAAGACTCACTAGCGTAATACAGCTGATCTAAATCTGCTACTCTTACTTCTCCTCCTTGAGATCCTTGCCATTGCATTGCGAAATCGAAATCGTACAATCTAATGTCTGTATTAACACCCCAGTTAAAATCTGGATAAGGGTTACCTATTTCCGTTCTATCTTCATCATCGATAATACCATCGTTATTTAAATCTTTTACATATACATCTGCAAAATCATTATTAAATCTATTGAAAGGATTGTCTACCCATTCTAATGGAATTTCTTTTTCATAAACCCAACCGTAGAATGATGTAATAGGCTGACCATTTCTAGCGATAAATTCTGTTGCTCTGGTATCTTGATCAATTCTTGAAATAATTTGATCGTTTTTACCTAAACTCACAACCTCATTTCTGTTTAAAGAAAATTGTCCTGAAGCTCTCCAACTGAAATTCTCTGTAGAGATAATTCTAGCGCTTAATTCAATTTCTACACCTTCATTTTTAACCTCTCCAAGGTTTTGTAAATAATTATCTGTTCCGTAAACACCTGGTACTGGAGCAAAAAGGATTAAATCTTTACTACTTCTAGTATAGTAATCTACACCTAATGTAATTATTCCTCTACCAAAAGTAACATCGACACCTGGGTTAAATTCTACTAATTGTTCCCATCCTAAATCTTGATTTGCTAATGTTACCGCTTTAACTCCTGTTACGCCATTATAACCAACAGTACTAAACGTTTCTTCGAATCTGTAAAGTGAGTTAAAAATGTTACTTGTAATTTCGTTAGAACCTGAAATACCGTAACTCGCTCTTAATTTTAAGAAGGTTACAAAATCACTAGACGATAAGAAATCTTCGTTAGACAGCACCCAACCTACAGAAGCTGCAGGGAAGAAACCAAATCTTGTGTTTGTTCCAAATCGAGTACTACCATCTGTACGCGCAGATAATTGCACTAAATATTTTTCGCTATAGTTATAATCTATTCTTCCGAAGTATGATACTAATTTATCTGTACCGTTATCTGTAAATGTTGTTCCTCCGTCTGCAAGAGCAATGTTGTTATTAAAATCGTTAGTATACCCTACCGCTTCAGATTCTTGAGTGTAAAAATCTCTTCTTGTATATTCGAAACCAAACACTGAGTTAAAATCGTGTTTACCAAATGATGTGTTATACTTAAGTAAAGATTCGAATGCATATTGATTTAATTCATCTCTAGACTCTAAACGGAAAGATTCTTGATCTCTGTTTTCTTGTCCGTATAAGTAATCGCTATTATTTGATTTGCTATGTCTGAATACACCAGAAATACCTTGTCTAAAACTAAGACCTTTCGCTAATTTAAAATCTAAATAAGCAGAAGTGTTTAAACTTAATTTTTTAGATAATCTAGAACGTTCTAAGTAATGTACTAATGGGTGAACGTTTTTAGTTGTAGATAATGTTAAACCACCAGAAGTTAAATCGCTAACTAAAGGAAGACCTGTATTAGGATCTCTAGCAATAGCTCTTGGATTATCAGGATCTACAGTAAACACGTGATCGAAAGCTCTTGAGAAACCATAACTACCAACACCTAAATTTTCGAATAATTTACCCGCATCAGTCGATACTCCTGGTTCTGTAGAAAAATTAGTTACATATGGCATATGCTCTTCAGTTAAGTAAAGCGGTAAATGACCATATTGTCTTAATGGATCTGTAAATCTTGTTGGTACTCTAACTTGATCATTATAGTTTGCAGACAAGTTAGCACCAAACTTAATTTTCTTATTTTTAGACTTACTATCTACTTTTATTCTTGCATTAAACTTAGAGAAGTTATCGTTTAAAACTACCCCTTCGTCTTCAAGAAAACCTAAAGAAGCCGTATAGCTTGTTAAATCCGTTCCACCTCTTACTGCTAATGAATGATTTTTAATGAAACCACCATTAAAAATTTCGTCTTGCCAGTTTGTTTCACCACCTCCTAAAGAAGCAATAAAATCCATAGCTTCTAATTCTGCATATGCATTATCATAATATCTATTAATATCATCATATCTTGAACTACTTGGAGAAATAGCGCTTACAGTTTCCTGTAACCCATTTAATCTATTTCTTTCGTCGTTAATAGTGGTATTAAAGTTATCGTTGTTGGTTGTAAATTTATAACCCGTAAACGTGTTATAAGAGAAAGACGTTTTCCCCGCAACACCTTCTTTTAACGTTACAAGGATTACCCCATTTGCACCACGAGAACCGTAAATTGCAACAGAAGACGCATCCTTTAATACACTTAAAGATTCAATGTTGTTGTTATCGATAGAACCTAAAATATCTGGCTCTGAACCTAAAACAACACCATCAACAACGATTAATGGAGACGAAGAACCAGTGATAGAACCAGGTCCTCTCATTGTAATCTTAGGATCCCCACCAGCCTCAGAAGACACGGTTTGAATTCTTAAACCTGCAACCTTACCTTGTAATGCATCTTCTACACGCGATACAGAACGATCTACGATTTCCTTAGAATCTACTTTAGTTAAGGCACTTGTTATATTCTTTTCCTTTTGGTCACCGTAACCAATAATTACGACTTCGTCTAATTGAGATACATCCTCAACTAAACTTACATTCATTGATGGATTGGCTTGTACTGTCTTAGTTTGAGACACGTAACCAATGTAAGAGAACTGTAAAGCTTCACCTTGATCTACTTTAATTTCATAATTTCCATCAAAATCTGTAGTTGCTCCACGAGATGTTCCTACAACAAGGACATTTACCCCCGGAATCGGGACACCCTGTTCGTCTGAAACGAGACCCGAAACTACATCCTGTGCAAACAATGCCGTGTTTAGCAACAGAACTACATACAATACTAATTGTTTTTTCAAATTCATTTGTTGTTGTTTTAGTAATAAAAAATTTAGAACTTTTTTTAAGACTAGTAATCTTAAACTTTCAATAGAAAACAAGCTCCTGTGTTCTAAATAACTGCCGACGCAAAATGTATTTAATTCAATTTATTTTGCAACAGCACCTACTTTTAAACAGTAGCAGAACCACTTGATTTACCCCAAGAAAAGTAGAGGATAATCAAATAATTTTGTTTCTAAATCAGTAAAAAATAAGAACTAATCAATTTTAAGGTTTGTTAAAAAAACCAATCTGGTTGACCAGATTGGTTGACCAAAGATATATTAATTATATGTTAAAAAAAAATAATGCCACAAAAAAAAGTGCCTTTTAATAATAATTATTAAAAGGCACTTGATCCCACAGTATATTTCTCAAAACTAGAAACATACCCTATTTTTTATTGCAATTTTACTTGGCTATAAAGCCTTCATATTTCGAACTAAATACATTAATTAATTTTCTCGATTCTTTTGCGGTTTCTCCCGTGCTTAAATGGCTCTAAAACACATTAAACACCTTCAATTGTTAATTAAAATACAAATTAGTGTTCGTGAGCCGTAAATCTCTAACCTTGTTTTTAATTAAAGAAGTCTTCAAAATAATTTTAAATCTTACGACGTATTTAGTCCGTAAAAATTATTGTTTTTTAAAGTAGCTTACTCCCGTCCAAGTATAAACTTTAGCGTTTAACTTTAACTCGTGTTTCTGAGTTTTTGAAGCCTCCGAATTTGACATAATAAATACAAATTCATCACCATTCATCATTGTGATTTGAATAGCAGAATAATCTACACCACTTTTCAATACACTTAGTTTTGAAATACTAGAAAATGCATTTTCAGAAAACTCACTTACCGAATTATAACTACCATGTGTCTCAAGAACTGAAGCAAATAATGCACTATCGGTATTCTTTCTTACTATTAAAACAGGATCTGGTCTTAAGTTGTACTCTGGATCATTTGCACCTATACGTCCAAAAATTAAATCATCTTCTGCATCTGCTGTAGTTGTAAGTGTAAAAAATGTATCATGACTTCTCCACGTTAACGCAGCATCTCCAGTTGTAGAACGTCCTGACCCTTCTTTCCATAAATGTTGGTATCCATGATCTTTACCTAATGTAGAAAGTGTCTGATACTTCTCATAATCGAAACTTGTTGATATCACTTGTCCTAAATAATAGAATGGCAAATCGAACTGATGCTTCTTATCTGAATTTACTTGCATTAAATCTAAAAGCACTGGTTGCTCAAAACTCTCGTTGTTAAGCATTACCGTTGTGCGTTGCATTACAGTTCCTGGGTAAGCGTTAACCTCTTTTGCACTTGAAATTTGAACATCTGGATTTTCGACATCGAACACATACATATCTGAATGGTGTAGACTTCCTACGTCATATTTTCCACCAAAATGAGATGTTTCATCTTGTACTATAGTGTTATGAGCAATAGTTTGTTTTGCCCATGTTTTGTTTTCTTTTAAATAACCACCACCATTTTTTTGTTCAATATTTACAAAACGTGCTAATCCGTAATCTTGTAAGACTTCATTTCCTTCATGAAAAAGTGAAATAGATAATTTGTCGTAATGTCCGTGGCTTAATCCTTGCGCGGCATTTTTACCTACAAGTGTTAAGTCATCATTTTTAGTTGAACGTAATATAGAAATAGCACCTTGATCACCATCTGCACCATCTGTTAATAACAACGATTTCTTATCGAATGGTTTTGCTTTACCATCGCGAATATCCATTGCTACTGCTAAACCTGTTTGATCTAATTGTACGCGACCTTGTTCTTGCGCAATACTTAATAAGCTTGGGTCTCTATCTCCATAATAATATGCGATATCTAAAGCAGATACTAAAGACGCTGTATAATAAGACATTCCTTTTTGAGAATCATTTAAGGCAAAAAACTCACCGTCTTTATCGGTTAAATTCATTAATGCATCTACACCTTTTAATAACACACCATTTTTATGTTCGAATGGTTTTACTTCTGGTTTTACATTTTGTAATGCTTCACCAAAAATCATAAATGGGTACATCGCGTAACGCTGGTAATATGCACCTTCGGTATAATATCCATCTGGAGAAAAAGGCTCTTCTAAGTTTGCTAAGAAACCTGCTTTTTGTCCTTCAACAAAAATATCACCACCATCGTTATCTTTACCTGCATCTAATTTTAAATCCTTAATTCCGTATAATGCTCTATCCACTAAAGCATCGTCATCCATAACTAAGGCAATCATACCAACAGCGACATTCCCCCATGTACTATGGTTATGAATTCTGTTAAAAAACTGAGGTGTATCTACAGACAAGAAATCTGCCATAGGTTTAAAAAGGTTCTTTTCGATGTATTTAACTTCTTTTTTCGATAAGAAATTATACACACAATCGTAAGCCTGACTCGTATATACCAACCAAACCGAATCGTTTAAACATTGCCAGAATAATTTACCTCTTGCATACGATCTTTCTTGTGGGTGTCTTGGTAAGCCCGGAAACATTTTTGCGTATTCCATTAACATATCACGCACATAAATGGCATATTTTTCATCACCAAGAATCTGATACAATACACCAGCTTCTTGCATGGTTAAGTAATTTAATTTATGTTGCTCGTGTGTATACCCACCAGCCATATCTTTTGGCACAGGAACATCGATTCCTTTTAAAATCTGGGCATCTACTTTCTCTTTTACTTGAGCTAAAGTCGCATCAAATAAAGGAACATTCCCCAATTGTGCTTTAATATCATTAACCCCTTGTTTGGTTAAAATTAAATTGGGATGTTCTTGAGCTAATCCGTTTTGCGCAATAAGAACACAACAAATAAAAACGATTCTTTTTAATAACATAAGTGTTTGTTTGTTTGTTTGTTTGTTTGAAATCTACTTTATAATACCTAAATCTTTACCATTTGCACCTTTTCCCTTTAAAGGCGAATCGGTTGCTAACTCAAATGTATCTGTATTCGAAAATTTTGGATCTACAGAAAGGCTATTTGCTACTGTATATTTTTGATCTCCGGTAACTCGCATATCATCGACTTTATAAAAATCGTTGTTTAAAATATTCACGATTGGTTCTCCTACAACCAAATGCATGTCGACAGGTCTTGTTTCGTTGAAAATATTATTTTCAATGCGATTTGATTGCACACCATATAAAGATAAGGCTGCATCGTATTTATTTTTTTTACCAAAACCAACATGATTAAAGACATTGTTTTCCATTTCTAAAAATGGTCCTAATGTGCTTTCATCTTTTCCTCCTCTATACAATCTTAATGCCACACCTTGTACATCTGTAAGAATGTTATTTTTCATAATAACATACTCTGCATTATACGCTCCGATATCGTCTGTTTCGGTATCTAATGCCGCAATATGACCCGTGATGTTTTTAAATTTTGAATTTTGAATGCTTATTGTGTCCGCAAATGTTCCTTTACTTACACGCAAGACATCAAAAGAATGATTCACTATTAAATCTTCAAAATCACAATTATCGATAAACAATTTATAGTTGTTTGTCATCGATTTTTTACTCGTACTAATTACAGAGTTTCCTGCATAATCTGGAGCACTTGCACCATCAAATTTTAAATTCTCTAACGCTAAGCTTCCTCCGTTTTCGATTTCGAAAGCCATCATACGTTCAAATAAAATAATCGCTTTTTCTTTTCCTGAAGATTTAAAAGTAAGCGGGTGATTCACTTTTGCTGCTTTAGTTAAAACATAAGTCTCGCCTGAAGTTAATTCTATAATATCTCCTGGTTTAGAATCTCTAGTCGCAGCAGTTATCGTATTAATTCCTGGTTTTACAGCAATTGTATTTCCAGAATTTAGTGCTATGGTTCGATCTTCTTTAGAATACCAAGATGTTCCTGTATTTTCTTTAGTCCCAATCTTATCACTAATTATGATAGGTGTTTTTATTTTGTCTGAAGTCGGAATTAAGAATCCCTGTTCATTTTTTACTAATTTAATATCGGCAGGTGTAAATCCGCTAGCAATATCTGTATTAATATTCTGTCCTACAATATTGTCATGAAATGAAATTCCGCTAACATCATCGAAAGCCGTAAATATATTGTCTTTGTGGTCGTTGTAGAAAATATTACCTGCGATCTCTGTAGATGTTGGTGGCGCGCTACGTTCGTCATCACTTCCTGCACAGAATAAAATATTATCGCAATTCACGTACGTGTTGTTTAACAACTTACTATTCATAACCGGCATATAACGATTTGGAGTCGAATTAGGCACACCATTCATAACCACGAATGCACCTCTAAAACGATATCCTGTTACGCCAAATAGATAATTGTTTTTAACAATCTGATCTTCGTTTATAATTCTAATTCCTCCAGTATTTGGTTTGTTATTTCCTAGAAACACATTGCCTTCTACTAAAGTTTCATTTCCATGACGCATGGTTAACGTTCCTGTACACTCGAAAAAGGTATTGTATCTATAGATGTTGTTTGCAGATTTGCTAGATACCGTTTCTATCTCTCCGTTACATCTATCGAAATAATTAGATTCTACAATGGTACCAGAATTTTCTAATGCGTGATGACTAGTACCAATTCTTAAAGTTTCTCCTCCGTTATTTCCAAAGGTTGGACGAGGACCAAAATAATTATGATCTATTTGGTGATTATTTTCGACACTCCCTTTAGTATCTAAACCCACAATCATAGTCACTCCTAAATTCTTTTTACCAACAATATGATTATGATCTAAACGATTATTCTTTCCATAAATGGTTACCCAGTAATCCTGAACATGACGCTCTGGGTTATTAAAATTATCGATAACACATTCTGTTAAACGGCAATTATTAGCAAGTTCTTCTCTGTTTTTTCTGAATGAAATTACAGCATTTGTTGGCGTGTATCCATTTTTAAAAACAAGGCCTTTAATAATTAAGTGCTCTCCAGCAATTTGAAGGTTTGATTCTCCTTCTAAAGTGACCATTCCTTTTTCTTCTACAGTAAGCGTAATTGGATTTTCGGCAGTTCCTTTAGCATCAAAAACAAGCTCTGCATTATTCCAAACACCATTAGCTAACACAATTTCGTCTCCCGGTTTAGCATTAGCAACTGCTGAGTTAAACATCTCTACATCGCTTACTAAATTGTTTGATTTTTCGTTCTCTTTACATGATGTAAATAAGAAACTTCCGGTTAAAATAAGGACTAAAAAGTAGTTAAAAAAGACTTTAGACTCTTGTTTTATCATCGTTGTTTGTTTGTTATATAACTGGTTAACCAATTTGGTGTACCAAAAGTATTGATTTTTTTACGATTACAAAAGTTAAATCATAATAATTAATGAATTTGATAAAATCAAGAAACAAAATAGTTCAAATGTTGAAGAAAAAGTAATAAATAATGATTTTTATCATATTATATCTTGATTAAATCACTCCTTATAAAGCAATTTTTAAGCCTCTCTGTTGTGTTATATAATAGGGTATCGTTTAAAGCATATTCAAAAGCAGTCATCAAATAACATAAACTGGAAATACTTTAGACGCTTGCGCCTAACTTATTATATATGTATTAAAATGAATTTAAGAAACGGTAGTTCCAATTCTAATTCATTGTTTTAGATTGTAGAATTCTTGTTTTAGGAAACTCCCTTAAATCGATCGAATAGATATCCGAAGAAGGTGTGGTTTGGTAATACACCTCTGTATGCCCGCCTACGATGTACAATTTATCATTAGCATAAAAGAGTGAGGCTGCTTTTAATTTTAACCTAATATCATATTCATTTAAAACCTTGGCTTCTATATTATAGGTAAGTAATTTACCGTCATTAAATATGTAAATTATGTCGTTATACACGGTTAAGCTTGGATTTTCCATACCATAAAACAAATCACCTTCGGCTTTCCATGTCGCAGTTTCTAGATTATAAGATTCAATCGCTTTCAACACATCACCGTTAAAACCTCCAATTAAAAAGATTTTATTATTTACTAGTACACCACGAACTTCCTTTGGTTTTGTCATGTCTTTCAACGCATACCAATATCCAGACGTAATATTATAGATGTACGATTTAGCGCTATAAATTTTATCGCCATTTGCTTTCTGCTTGTTAGAGCCTCCCATAACAATAATATTATCCTGGTATGCCACCGAAGTAAAATTAATGGCTTGATGGGGATACGCATCATCCAACTCTAATACATTAGTTTCTATATCGAGGACTTCAATTTTATTTTCTAAATATTCTGTATTCTGACTTTTAGACAAAGATTTTCCGCCCAATACATATAGCTGATTATCTACTGCTACAACATTATGATAAGCTCGCTTTCTGAAGTTTAAATCTGAAACGACAACAGTATCTTTTTCGATGTCGTAAACTTGTAATTTATCGCTATAGTGTTTCCAAATAAGCTCGGGTTTACTTACGTTTTTAAATAATTCGGCAATCGATTCAGACTGCTGAAGTGCGCGTTTTTTAACATCATCTTTTATGGTTTTATCTCCACCAATTACATAAATCTTATCACCTATTAATGTTGCACCAAAATGATGGACACTTTCCTTTAACGATCCTATTTTTTTAAACGGTAAAGCCTCTTGTAATTCAAGCTCAGAATATAGGACAACCTCATTTAATTCTTCATTAATTTTAGATAAAAAGACGATGTAGTTTAAAGACTTAATCTCCTCGATTGTATAGTTTTTAGTCGCATAGCCCACACTAGAAAACGAGATAAAATCTGCTTCTAATTCTTTTGTAATCTCTAACACAAACACACCCTTATCATTGGTAACCGTTCCTTTTGATGTGTTTTCAGAATATATGTTTACATCCTCTAGAGGCATATTAGTATCTCTGTCCAGAACAGTACCTTTAATATTTTGAGCGGTTATTGTAAATACTGAAAAAAACAATAAAAAAGCAAGTCTCATTTAGGCGTTTATAAGTTTAGGGTACATAAGATTTAGATTGTGTACCAAACGATAAAACTACTAAAATACTTTTTAAACGAAAGTTATTAGCTGACTAATACCTGAGGATATATTACAAACTTATATGAGTTAAATGGTTACTTACACTTTTTCACAAAACCGACCTACAACATGATTATCATCATGTTAAATACATATATTTTTATTTAATTTTACATTTCCTTTTAATTCTAAAAATTATATACATGAAAAAACTACTCTTTATCGCACTTACTTTACTTATTGTTGGCTGTAAACAAAAAGAAGAAAAAAAATCTTTCGAATATGCGCCAAGTACTGGTAAAACCGTAGAAAAAGCTACACCTGCTAAGGAAAAAGCATCTTTTGAAGATATTGTTGATTTAGAAAACAAAGGAATTGGACCTGTTACTTCGGTAGAAATAAAGGAAGCTATAGACCAAGATTTAGCAAAAAAAGGAGAAAACTATTTCAAAATAAACTGTATGGCTTGCCATAAAACAGATCGTAAATTTATCGGACCTGCGTTAGGCGATATTACAGCTAAAAGAAGCCCAGAGTGGATCATGAATATGACTATGAATACTGCTCAAATGGTAAAAAAAGACCCCTTAGCAAAAGGCATTTATGAAGAATACGACAAAGCGCCGATGGTAACTGCACCTGTGAGTGAAGAAAATGCGAGAGCTATTCTAGAATATCTAAGAAGTTTAAATCCGTAACGTTTTACATAACTCGTTTTAAACATAAAAAAAAATCAGCTTAGTTTCTAAATTAAAACTAAGCTGATTTTTTTATTCTAGCATTTCATTATTGGCTTTTATACGAAAACAACGTTCTGCCCCCAAAAACGATGGATCACCATGTTTCTCCGACCAGAAACCATCAAGTATATCGGGAGTCAAACAGCGATATACCACAACACCTTTAAATTTCTTGTCCGCTTCTCCTAAATAATAGAAATTCACGACCAATATATTGTCTTTAAAAAATCCGCTTCCAAACTGCTCTTGTTCGCTATGAATTAACCAAGTTGCCTGAATACGTTTATCACTATCTACAGATAAACTAAGCGTACCTTCGTAGGTATGCTCACTATCGTTTTGATTGCTCCCCATTACGGTAAAAGTGCCCTCTAAATCTTCAATGGTCATTTAGTATTTATATTTTAAAACCTTATAAAGGCAATAGTACTGTTAAATTAAAGAATTACGATTTTTCCTTATCCAAAGGCACAATCAACAACGGAATTTTAGAATCTTCTAATAATTGCTCTGCTGTGCTTCCTAAAATCGCTCTATAGAAAAACCCATGACTTTCGTGCCCCGTAATAATTAAGTCGGCTTTTAATTTTTCTGCTTGCTCTAAAATAGTTTCAATGGTTGCTCCATTTACTAGCAAACCATCTGTAACTATACCGCGATCATTAAGTTCTTTAGAATATTTTTGGAGTAAACGATGTTCCTCTCTTAATTCTTCCGCACGCCCATCTCGCACCTCTTCAGGTCCTACATCATAACCAACAAAATCTGGATCGGGTGCCGCAATATGCATTATCCATAATTTAGATTTAAAAGCAAAAGCCATCTGAAAAGCGCGCTCTATCAAGACCTCTTCTTTTCCGTTAAAATCTATGGTAACTAATATGTTTTTCATGATTTCCTGTTTTTAATTTTATTGCACTCTAAGATACTAAACATTTACCTAAAATGCCATTTCATCGCCCTAAGCTATTGTTAATTATATTCAGAATAATGCTCACGATGTCCGTTTCTTTATTAACGTTTACCAGAATAAGTCATGGCCTCCCCTTTTCCGAATCCATAGCTAAAACCAAGCGTATAAAATCGGCCACGTGTACTTCTATTAGTATTGAAGTTATTGGCGTTTAAAATCGTATTTTCATAAACTCTAGATTCGAAAACATCCTTAATAGCAAAATTCACAACCACTTTACCTTTTAGTATTTTTTTACGTACACCAAGATCCATAAAAGTAAATCCTTGATTTTCGCTTTGCACTGTTTGATAATCGGATTCTAACTGCCCTGTAATTTCCAAATCGAAATCTGCAGGTAATGCTATTTTAGACGTTAACCTTCCATTCCAACGCTCCCCATTAAAATCGAAAGATTGCTCTTCGAATTCACCCTTACGCTGAAAGTAATTAAAGTTAAAATCTCCATTAAAAGTCAGCCAATTTAATGGCGAATACTTTCCGTTTAATTCGAAACCAAGTGCACCATTTGTTCCTACGTTTACTGGAGTAGTCACTGTTACGTTATCCTGAAACACAGACACACGCTCGACCACATCTGTAGTGTACAGATAAAACACACTAGAATTTAAAGTCGCTTTTCCGATTTTAAAAATCCCTGTGATTTCGTAAGAATTCGTGTATTCCGGTTGTAAATTCGGATTTCCTACGCGAATGTTATAGTTGTTTTTAATGTTGAAGAATGGGTTTAAATCCCATAAACGCGGTCTAAAAATACGCTTAGAATATCCCGCCTGAACAGAAAAATCGTCGTTAATCTTATATGAACTATGCACCGTTGGGAAGAAATCTGTGTATTCCTGATCATTCTCTTCGTCGGTATTCGCTAATAAGGTATACAACTTGGTGTCTTCAACACGAAGTCCCAATTTTACACCCCATTTTTCACCTTCGTAAGATCCTGTGCCGTAAAACCCAAACACCTTCTGATTATATTCAAAATCATTCGTCAGATTCGGATTTATAATCCATTCATTCGAATCAAATTCACGGACTTCATAATCGTTCCCGACATCGTTGATAAGATATTGCACACCTGTTTCAATAGTGATAGCCTCCGAAATCGGATTCGTATAATCTAATTTAAATGTATAATCGGCTTGTTGAAATGCTGTTTCTGTTTGCTGATCGACATTTACAATATCTCCGAAAGTGGTGGTATTTGTAAATTCCGATTCTTGATCTTTTCCAAAAAAACTACCTAAAGCACTAAACAATAAGGTATGCTCTTCATTGTTTTTAAACTCCTTTTTATAATTTAATTCGTACTGCCATTTTGGATTTGTAGCATCGGTAGTCTCCTCACGGAACCATATTGAATTTAAGGTCGAATTATCGTAAGAACTAAAATTAGTTTTAGACGGTTGGTCTTCGATTTCATAGGCAAAATTTCCAGAAAGTGTTAGCACATTTAAATCGTTTATATAATAATCGGTCCCTAAAGTTAAGTTGAAAAACGTCTCGTTTCTGTACTCTGTACCATCACTAATAATGCTCGAACCGGTTTCAAAATTTGTATTCTCCGACGTATTATCTCTAGGTAAAGACCGGTAACCACCACCAAATTGGGTAAACAAATTAAATTTCTCTGTTCTTTTATTTAAACTTACTCCAATACTATGGTTATCGGGGATTCCTGTATTTAAAGACATCGCACCATTTACACCTCTTTTATCTTCTTTTTTAAGAATAATATTTAAAATCCCTGCGGTTCCTTCTGCATCATATTTAGCCGACGGGTTTGTAATCACCTCAACACGTTCAATCATATCGGCAGTAATTGTTCCAAGCGCATTACTACTTTCGTCCGCTAGCACTGAAGGTTTTCCGTCGATTAATATTTGAACACCACTATTCCCTCTTAAACTCACAGCTCCTTCGATATCTACATTTACGGACGGTACATTATTTAAAACTTCTAATGCACTTACACCTGTGCTTGCTATATCCTGGCCAACATTAAAGATCTTTCTATCAAGTTTAAATTGTGTCGAAGAGACTTCTGCGCGCACCACAACCTCGTCTAAAGACTGCGCGTCTTGTTCCATATAAACCGTACCTAAATCGTATACAGAACCTGTAAAATCAAGATTCTTAAAGGTTAATGTTTTAAATCCGATAAAGCTGATTTTAAGATACACATCGGTAGACGTAACTTTTAAATTAAACGCCCCTGCCTCGTTTGTTGTAGTTCCCGTAATTGGTTTATCCGAATTAGAATCTACAATAACCACTGTAGCATACGGTACCGAAAGATTTGCCCCTTGTTCCAGAACAACGCCCTTTATCTCGACCTCTTGGGCATGTAAAGAGATGATACTACTTAAAAGACTAAGAAATATTAATAATGACTTCATGCAAACTTCTAATTTATAGTTTTTAGACGCTACAAACATAAGCACTTATATATGGAATTGCAGGTAGCGATTTACACTTAAATTTAGACGATAATTTTAACGCCAATAAATCAGTAATTATGAGGCTGCAGAACACTTATTCATTCAAGCCGTTTTCTAAATTATTTAGCGTTTAAAAACACTTCAGGATCCATCCCTTTTCCAAAATTACGCAAACCATTCATCGCTTGTTTCATCGTAATTGGAATATACTCGCAGTCTGAAATTAGCATATAGCGCACCTCCCCAGAATCCATTTTTGGGGCACCGGGCACGTAAATAGATAAAAAATCGGGTTGACTTTTATCGGTGATAAATGCGATAAGATAGACTGTATCGTCTTTTAGAAGAATAGGCTCCCAGAAACCTTGTTTTTGATAATCCTCTTCGTCTATAAATCTATATTTCATCATCTGAAAAGAAGGAAAACTATAGAATAGAGTTGTTTCAAATTTATTACTCCACTGTTTCAGAAAGCCATTCACAATAAAATAACCACTTAAAATACTAATTACAAAAATAATGAAACAGCTCACCAACACAACTGCTGCTGGCCCAAGCACAGAAGTTAATTGAAATTTCTCTGTCAGTGTATGTCCTAAAGGCATTAAAATACCGAGTGCTTTACCAAATAAAACAAACAGAATAAGGATAGGGACCACAACAAAAAGTGTTCCCGTAACAAGATAGCGTATAAGTAATCTATAACTCTTCATGAAAATTATTTATAGTTGAATTTCTTTATTCTGGTTATCGCGGTTGAAGATACTAAAGAATATAAAAAGTAACGAAATTAAACGAATCTAAAGCGCACAACACTCACAATGAGACACTAACGAAAGCGCTTCATTTTAATTAGTAAGCCACCCCATATCCCACGCAAGTAGGTAATCAAATAAAAATATTTATATAAAATGTTGTAATTTCAAGTTCTTAACAATTATAAATTATAAGATATTATGAAAGTATTAAAGCATGTATTTTTATTATTGGTTGTATGTAGTATGTCATTTACGTTACATGCACAAAGCAAAAAGGACAAGAAAATTATTAAAGAATCTGACGCTGCCGTAAAAACACTTTTAGAAGTTAACCCTGGATTGCGAACTTTTTTCGATAATTCGGCGGGTTGCGTTATCTTTCCAAATGTAGGTAAAGGCGGGTTTATTGTTGGAGGAGCTTCCGGAAATGGTGTGTTGTATCAATATGGAAAAAAGAAAGGCATGGCTAATCTAAAAGAACTAAATGTAGGTTTACAAGCTGGTGGACAGGCCTTAATTGAAATTATCTTTTTTGAAGAATTAGAAGATGTTGAAAAATTTAAAGCGGGTACATTTGAATTTGACGCCGGGGTTTCTGCTGTGGCTTTAAAAGCTGGAGAAAGCTTAGATGCCAAGTATAAAGACGGTGTGGCTGTATATACACACTCTAAAGCAGGATTAATGGCTGAAGCTTCTGTTGGCGGACAACGTTTTAAGTACAAAGCATTCGATTAATTAATTCTCTACGCACAAAAGAAGCGTTCAGAATTTTATATTCCGAACACTTCTTTTATGCGGAAAAATATAATAAAATATTATTTTCTTTCCCGTCGTTTCGACATAATCTTCTGAAATCCTGAAGGTGTCAATCCTGTTATTTTTTTAAACTGACCCGATAAATGGGCCACACTGCTATATTGCAAGCGATGCGCAATTTCTGTAAGTGTTAAACGATCGTTACTAGACATGAGTTCTTTGGCGTAATCTATCTTTTTTAAAATAACAAAGTTCTCGATAGACGAATAGGTGATTTCCGAAAAAATACCCGACAAATAACTATATGAATAATTTAATTTTTCTGAAAGTAAAGTAGACGTGTTAGAGCTTTTGCTTTCTTCGGAACTTTGAACCATGTCGGAAATAATGTCTTTGATACGTTGTACCAGAACATCTTTTTCGTCTTGGATAATTTCTATCCCATAGAATGCCAAATTTTCAATAAGGGCCTCGCGTTTTTCTTTTTTTAAATCTGAAGCCAATTCAATTTCTCCAATACCGTTTAATTTATAAGGAATGTTTAACATGTCTAGTTGCGCTTTTAGTACACGTTTGCAAACCACATGATAGTCATATTTTACAAATACTTTCATAAGCCACCTTTAAATTTGGCTGCAAAATACGAATAAGTTATTCATCATCTAAAATATTTGCATCTTCGATATAGTTAGACTTAGGTATGTCTTTAAAGAATGACGCATCGTCTAAATTTGCTGTAGGCCCGTATCCTGATAAAAATGTTCCTTTAGAGTCGGATGCCGTTTCTATAACATATAAAATAGACATGTCTGATGGATTACTCATCCCTTCGTAACGGTGCTCTGCTACTATCGTTACCGATTCTGAATTAAAGCTCTCCTTGGTTTCCAAATCGACCAATTGATTGTCCACAATTCTGTAATTTGCTGTGTAACCTTTATTTTGATATTTTTTAATATAATCGGTTTCGTGCTTAGCGAATTCGTTTGAAATAATCATAATATTTAATTTTTTAAGGTTAATACTATTTAAAACACTAAAGGGCATATTCCTAAGAATACACCCTTATATATATTAGAAAGAAACTAGTTTCTTTACTTAAATTTCTAATCTACGGCGTCTTCTACGTCGTCGGCAACATCTTCAATTCCGTCCCCAACATCATCTGCGACATCTTCTATTTTATCTCCTGTAGTTTTCTGGTCTCGACAACTTGTAAAAGTCGATAAAGAGAACATCATTGCAATTGCGAATAATCCTATGTAAGCTGATTTTTTCATGTTTTGAGTTTTTAATGGTTTTTTAATTATTTTATTGGGCTTTTACCCGTAAATAGAGAAATTACAAATAATACTAAAAATATAAAGAATAAAATTTTTGCAATTCCTGCAGCTCCTGCTGCTATTCCACCGAATCCTAAGATTCCGGCAATAATGGCTAAAATTATAAATGTGACTGTCCAACGTAGCATAATTTCTGGTTTTTAATGGTTAATGTTTATTAGAAATAACTGTTGTATTATTTCGATACTGTAAAGATATAGGAATGATAAAGGTCCATTTAACTGTAACAGTTTTAAACTTAACCCAAATAAAAAAAGCGTAATTAAACTGCATCTTCTAAGCCCAACTCCTCTTCATCTTCCTGATTTGTAGAAGAACAGCTTAATAATAGGTGTGTAGATGTTGGGAATCTATTTAAAGCATAATCGTGCGGTTCTTCAAGAAACTCTAAGGCGTGTAATGTATCTATTCTAGGATTTAACCATTGATCGTGAAGCTCTCTTTTTAGGATTGCGGGTTGAAATTTTGAAATTGAATTTGATTCTTCATTTAAATGATCGTCTATAATAATTGAAAAGGTATAAAACCCATCTTCTAATTGATTATAAATACCCGCCACACAAAATGGAGTATTTTTAGTATGATTTACAAAAAACGGAGTGACTTCACCTTCAGACTTACTAAAATCCATATACCCTGTTATAGGAACCAAACAGCGTTTAACTTCGCTATTTCTATAAAATTCTAAATGCTTCTTTAACGTTCTTGTTTTTATATTTAAAGTATTCTGGCTATTCTGATACGGTTTCCAATCGCCTCGGAAAAATTCTGGTAACATGCCCCAAATAGCATACTGTAAATGTTTGCTATCTTTAGACGTAAGTATAGGCAATACACTCTCTGCAGTGCCATCTATTCTTTTTTTAGGTTTGTATAAGTGTGGAAATTTGAATTTTGCCGAAAGTGTATCTTCAACAGAAACTCTACTTGCAATATTCGATATTTGATAAAACATGATTGTATTTTTTTGAAATTATAAATGAACTGAAGCGGAATGATTTTCATTCATAGAAGTTCATTTAATAAGGTATTCTTCAAGCCAAGTTTGAAGTCTATCCTCCTTTTAATCTGTTATAATCGTTTCTCATGAGTATCTTCATCTTCTTTACCATATTTCTGTTTATAGATTCTAAGAAGGAGTAAAAACAAACTAATTAATAGGGGACCAAATACAAGTCCAATAAACCCGAACAATGGCACACCAATTAACACTCCGAATAGTGTGATTAACGGATGGACATCGTCTAAACGTTTTAAAATCACCAAGCGCAATAAATTATCTGTAGAACTTATAACTATTATACCATAGGCCAATATTCCCCAGGCTTGTGCGGTGTCCCCACTAATATAGGTTAATATAAATACGGGTAATGTCCCAAGTAATGTTCCAACAAACGGAATCATAGAACCGATAAACACAATAACGGCCCAAAAAAACGGATCTTGAATATTAAAAATTAAAAACCCTATTAATGCCACTATACCTTGGGCAAATGCAACTAATGGAATACCAATGGCATTAGATTTTACCATTCCTAAACTATCGTTACCTATAATGCGTAAGTTCTCGTTACTAAAAGGAATATAGTCGAGCATCGCATTTTGCAAAGCTTTTTTGTTACTTAACATATAATACAACATAAAATACATTAAGGCAATGGCTATAAATACATTAAATGTTGTTCCCAGTAAATCTGGTACATTTTGGGATAACCAAGTCGAAATGGAAGACGTATCTATTTTAGACGTAAAATCGAATCCCATTTTCTCTTCCCAAACGGTAGCTTGATCTTCTATTGTTTTTACAAACCCCTCTGATTTCGAAATTGCTTTTTCTACACGACTCCCTAGTAATAAACCAGTTCCCGCTATTGGAATTAATATACCAATAAAGGATGCTATTAATAGAACTACAGCAGCAATAGATGGTTTCCATCCTTTCTTTTTAACCAAAAATGTCATTGGTTTTTGAAGTAGAACAAAGAAGGTTATGGCTCCCAAAACTCCAGATAGATATGGAATTAGCTCCATAATTATAATGATCCCAAAAAAGCAAATTAGTAATAAAACAAAAATTTGTCTTATTATACTTGGAGAGATTCTTTTTCGCATATTTTTATGAGTATAAATTGTTATTCGTTTTAAATTATTAAAATTAGTGGTTACGCAAAGCAGATATTAGTTCGTCTTTTTTCTTAAGTTTAGATCGGCCTTCAATTTCCAGAGCTTTCGCTTGTTCGTATAATTCGGCCTTCGTTCTATCTTCGTAATTACTTGCTTCTCCTCCACGCTTTCCAGCATTTGGTGAATTTGCGATTCGCGCAGATTTCTCTTTGCTATTTCCTTGGTCACGTAAGGCATCATATTGCGCTTCATTTTTAATTCTTGGTCTATCTCCCATGACTTTATATTTTAAATTAACTTGATACCAAATATCGCGATAAGATTCTGAATTAATTAATTCAAAACCATCAAATATTAGCTGTAACACATAGGTATAACTCATTATAGATTACTGTAACTCAAAATAAAACGGACAAATAATCTTAAAGAAAACACAATTTGTGATTGCGTTAAAAATTAAACCAAAACAGATAATGCACCGTCTAGATTTGAGATAATTTTACACCAGTAATAACCATAAAACATAAAATCATGAATAACGATCAGATAGAAGGAAAGTGGAAACAAATTAAAGGTCAATTTAAACAGAAGTACGGTAAATTAACCGACGATGATCTTACATACTCTGAAGGACAGTTCGACGAAATGGTTGGAAAACTTCAAGAAAAAACAGGTAAGACAAAAGAAGAACTTCAAGAAGAAATCAATAACTGGTAAAATATTGTTAGTTAATTTTTATAGGTAGAACCCCGCTAAATATTATTTTTAGTGGGGTTCTTTATTTTCATTTATCACTTTTAATGCGTGCATGTTCGGTAGGCGTAATATCTATGGTATAATGCTTAGCGTACACCCAAGTAAATTGAGCTCCGAAAAACAAAATCAGGCAAGAGTAAGAAACCCAGAGAAGCATTAACACAACAGTTCCTGCAGCGCCGTAAGTAGAGCCTGGATTAGCTTTTGTGAAATAATATCCTAATAAGGATTGCCCGACCACAAACAGAACAGCTGTTAAAAAACCACCAGACCACACACTTTTCCATGGTATTTTGGCATCTGGCAAATATTTAAACATTAGAGAAAATAGTGCTGATATTATTGCAATCGATACACTTAAATCTATAGCATAGGCAGCATATAAGACCTCACTATGAAATACCTGTTGGATATAATTATTTAAAATTGAAATTCCAGCAGATACGATAAGACTAATCAAAAGTAAAAATCCCACCACAAGAATAAAAGCAAAACCACGCACACGACTTATTAAAATATGCTTAAAGGGAGACCCCGGTTTCATTTCTATATCCCAAACATCGTTTAAAGATAACTGCAATTGATAAAACACCCCGGTAGAAGCAAAAAGCAAAGTAGCAATTCCTACTATAGTCGACCAAACGTTCCGGCTCGTATTCTGAGTTTCTGCAATCATTGTCGTAATCGATTCGGCTGCATCTTGACCTAAAGCACTCGAAATTTGTTCTGTTAATTCCCCTTCTACAATCGCTGTTCCCCAAATAGATCCTATTACATTTATTATTATAACCAAAAGTCCTGGTAACGATAATATGGAGTAATACGCAATAATTGCGCTTAAACGCCAAGGATCGCTTGCCATCCATCTTTTAAATGTTTCCTTTAATAAAAAAGGGAAATCTTTTATTTTAAAGTTATCATTAAATATATGTGCCATATGGTATTTCGTGAATTTTACATTTATAAAAGTAAAGATTTTATATGAACTGAAACCGTCTCAAAAAATTCAATTTCATAAATATTTTTAACAAAAAATTATCATTTGAGCACATCTAAAATGCATTCAAGTCAAAGCACACTATTATTTCTACTTAGATTTGTCTTCTAGTAAAATAAGAATAATCTCTAAATTATCTGGTCATGGAACTACAGTTTGAATATGTGAACATACCAAGAAATAACTATTTTGAATATTTAGTCGAAGAAAAATTAAATCCTTTAGCGAAAAAGTTCCCTATTGTTATTAGCGCTAATGTGTTCTTTAAAATTGAAAACAAAACAGACGAATGCGATAACATTTGCGAAATAAAACTTGACACCCAAGAATCAAGCATTTACGTTGTGGCTCACGAAGCATCTATAGAACAAGCCATACAAAAAACATACAACGCCATAGAAAATAAGTTAATAAATAGTAATGATAATAATTAATCTTTTTCAGATAAATCAAGAATTTTATTACCTTGAACATTATATTAATATGTAATTAGAAACCTTCAAAAATCATTTTGGAGGTTTTTAAGTTCAACACCTTTTAGCCCAATGCCTTTATCATGAGCAAAACACAACATAAACTAATCACACATTCCGAAATTGGAAGATTATTAAATTCTGATGACTTTTATGCTTCAATCGAAACGAAGTCACAGCACTTAATATTCACTTTAAATATGCTGCTACAAAATCAGCAACCTCAGTTTTTATGTTGGGGAGACGATTTGCTGTTCTATTATAATCAGGCATTTTACGATGCCTTTTTTATCGACAACAACAATCATGATTATCTTGGTAAATCATTTAAAAATATAACGGCAGAAGTACTTTCGGAACTCATTAATCCTTTAGAAAATACTTTAAAATCTAGAACATACTCAAGCTTAGATGCTTTAGAAGTTAAATATGAAGGTCTAAATAAAACGTATTGGACTTTCAACTTCGTCCCTTTACAAATACATGACAGTTTAGCAGAGGGGGTTTTGGTCTCTTGCATAGACGATACTGTAAAATTTAGAGCTAGTAAAAAATTAAGTAAATTAACCTCGAGATTTACCAACATCGTAAAACAAGCACCTATAGGCGTGTTAATTGTATCTTCGAGAACAAAAATGGTAGACACCATTAATTGGAAATACAGACAACTATTTAATAAAAATTATAAGGTTGCAGTAGGCGACAATTTTGAAGATGCTTTACCACAAACACCTTTCGATTTAAAGTCGGATATCTTAAAAACGCTCGACACAGGTAAAAGTTTCCAGTTAACAGAAATACCAATAACCTTAACACATAAAGAAACGTCTAGAACACACTATTACAATTTTTTAGGAGAAGCTATAAAAGACGAAAACGAAGTTATTACTGGATTAATTCTAGCGACAACAGAAGTTACAGATTCTGTTACTGCCAAGCAAGCTGTTTTTGAAAGCGAAAATAGATTTAAAAATCTAGTATTGCGAAGCCCTATTCCGATTGCAGTATTTCATGGACCAGATCACATAATAACGATCGCTAACAATACCATGTTAAACGATATTTGGAGAAAGGATTACGACAGCTGTATTGACCATAAATTATTAGATGTTTTCCCAGAATTAGCGCATCAAAAATTCCCAGACCTTTTAGATAATGTCTATAAAACTGGACAAGCGTATAGCGAAAGAGAAGCCTTAGCGACCATAGATGGTAAAGATGGTACCCGAAATTTTTATTTCGATTTGGACTACACTCCTATTTACGAAGCCGATCACATTATTACTGGACTTATTATTACGGCTGTAGATGTTACCGAAAAAGTAAACTCTAGAAAGCGTATTGAAAAAACAGAAACACGTTTACGAATCGCGACTGAAGCAGCAGAACTCGCAACCTGGGAATTGGACCTAAACACTAAGGCGCTCACGCATAGTAAACGCCTACCTCATATATTAGGGTATCCAGAAAGTGATAATCTCACTAAAGATTTTATAAGAAATCGTACCGTTCCAGAAGATTTAGACACTATTTTGATACCTGCTTACAAAAAAGCTTTAAAAACGGGAACCTATTTATACGAAGTACGTACAAGAAAAAAAGATGATTCTATAATTTGGATTCGTACCCACGGAAAAGTATTTTATGATGAGAATGGATCGCCATCAAAGCTATTTGGAACACTTAGAGAAATAACGTTAGAAAAACGTAACGAGCAACAGTTAATAGATAACGAACAAAAATTCAGACTTTTAGCCGATTCCATGCCTCAGAAAATATGGACAGCAAATACAGATGGTGTTTTAGACTATTACAACCAAACTGTTTACGATTATACTGGGCACACCAAAGAAACTTTAAATCCGACAAATTGGTTAACAATTGTACATCCTGATGATAAGGAAGAAAATGCCTTCCTTTGGAAAAGATCGATAGAGACTGGAGAAGATTTCATTTTCGAACATCGCTTTATAAGACACGACGGTCAATACAGATGGCAATTAAGCCGTGCCATTCCGCAACGCGACAACAAAGGAAAAATCCAACGTTGGGTAGGAACAAGCACAGA
Source organism: Formosa undariae (assembly GCF_042427615.1). Taxonomy (NCBI): domain Bacteria; kingdom Pseudomonadati; phylum Bacteroidota; class Flavobacteriia; order Flavobacteriales; family Flavobacteriaceae; genus Formosa; species Formosa undariae. The sequence continues at coordinate 218,595 of NZ_JBHMEZ010000032.1, forward strand.
TATTCAGGATCAGAAAATGTTTTTACAAGAATTAGAACGTCAAGTAAAGGAACGTACTAAACTTTTAGGAGAGGCCAATGAAAAGCTAGAATCTTCTATTGAAGAATTGCAGCGCATGAATGAAGAATTGCAGTCTTTTGCATATATTTCGAGTCACGATTTGCAAGAACCCCTGCGTAAAATTCAAATATTCTCATCTCGTATTTTAGACCTTGAAAAAGATAATCTTTCGGAAACAGGTACCAATTATTTTAATCGCATGCAAAATGCAGCACACCGCATGCAAGTTTTAATTAAGGATTTACTAACGTATTCTAGAACCAATACATCGACTCGCTCATTTGAAAAAACAGATTTAAACACTGTGCTCGACGAAGTTAAAATAGACTTAAAAGAACTGATTAAAGAACATGATGTAACTGTAGAAGTTGGGAATTTATGTACCGCATATATTATTCCGTTTCAGTTTATTCAGCTTATGAATAACCTTATTAATAACTCTATAAAATTTGCTCGCGAAGGCGTGCCTTCTGTTATTAAAATAGATAGCGTTATCGACAAAGGATCGACTTTTAAATTAGAACAACTCACTGCAGATGGCGAATATTGTCACATAAAAGTTTCGGATAATGGTATTGGTTTTGATCCAGAATATGGAGAAAAAATATTCGAAGTTTTCGAACGTTTACACACCAGAACCGCATACGAAGGTACAGGAATTGGGTTAGCCATTGTTAAAAAAATAGTAGAAAATCACGACGGGTTTATATTCGCTAAAGGTGAAGAAAACAAAGGAGTTACATTCAATATTTATATCCCCACAGATATTTCTTAGGTGTGACGTATTTTTTATGATTTTGAATTAAATTAATTCGTAAATTAGCTTTTCCCATTTACAAATTAACTTAATAGGAATTTAACTTAAAGCAATTTATAACATGTTATAAATCAAAACATTGTTATAAATTCCACCCGTTTTTATGAACTTACAAAGATTAAAAGTTGCCTTAGTGGACGACGATGAAGACGATCGCTTCCTATTTAAAGAGGCCATAGACCAGATTCATATTAAAACGGAATTGTCGTTATTCGAAAACGGACAGAAGTTTATGGATTTTCTATTGCACCCCAATTCAATTTTACCTCAAGTTGTATTTTTAGATTTAAACATGCCTGTAAAAAATGGATTAGAGTGCTTGCAAGAAATAAGAACAACAGATCACTTGAAAGAATTGTCTGTTGCTATTTATTCTACTTCATCTTCAGATAATGATATCGACGAAACCTTCGTTAACGGTGCTAATATTTATATTAATAAGCCTAACGATTTTTCGAAATTAAAATCGGTTATAGAAAAAGTACTTCAAATTAATTGGCAGTACAACACCTCTAACCTCAACAAAGAAAACTTTATAATGCGACTGTAATTATATAATATAGAGTAGATTTTAAGCCTAAAAGAATAGCCCAATTGTTAATTAATGTTAATAATTGGGCTTTTTCATGTCTTGACGACTAACATACAAAATACTGCAATATAGGTAGTTACATTGATTTTCGTAAAATTATATAACACAATCTGAAAATTCTGTAACACGTACCCTCTAGCTTTTGTCGAATTTTGGAGTATCAATTATTAAAAACTAAATCTAATTATGAAACCAACTTCAAAACAAAATGCACGCGTCGGGAGGATTAGAAAAGTCTCAAATTTCAAACTTCCAAATATAAACGCCATGATAAATAGTTTAGAGAATGCCTCTACAGGAGCTAGATCTAAACACAGTACGAACCACATTTAATAGTCTTCGAGTAACCAGCGAAAAAATTAAAGACCATTTTTAACTTAAAACAAAAACTCATGAAAACCTTATATATAAAATCGACTTCTGCTAGTAAAATGATTAAAGATCTTCAAACTAAAATTGGAGGAACTATAACTTCACTTAATCACGAAAACGTTTTAACTGTAGATAGTGAATTAGCACAAGGTACTATAAGTGCGATTAGTGTTAAGAAAAGTATTACATATATTTCTTTTGATATTGAGTTTAAAAAAGACATTAAGTTAGTGAATACGATTTTAAAATCGTCTCCAGTATATTTTACATACTGTTCTGAAGGACATGTAGAACATAGTTTTTCTGTAGAAGGGAAGACAAATACGTTAGATGCATTTCAGACAGCCATTTTAAGAAGTGCCGAAACGGTAAATAATGTATATCACTTTGAAAAAGATATGACTTATAAGTTCTCTACAATTGTAGTGAGTACCGACGAGGTTTCAATTAAAAACAATGAGTTAAACTCTAAGTTGGATGAAATTTTCAGACCAGAAGAAAACACAACTAATTTCGCCTATTTTGGATCTTACAATCTTAAGATAGCTGAAAAAATAGAACAATTGGAAGCAATAAGCCAAGAAGGTGTTGTTAGACGTTTACTAATAGAAAGTACCGTTCAAACTATTTTAGCGTTAGAAATACAACAACATACGGACGACCTTAAGCATGCAAGTAACCAATTTGGATCGTTAAATAAAGAGGAAATGGAAACGATAAAAGATCTTTCTGTTTTCATTAAAAATTACCCAGAAAAACAATACACTTTAAAGTATTTAAGTTCTAAATCTGGTTTAACACCTTCAAAATTACAAGAAGGTTTCAAATTATTACACGATAGAACGGTAACGGATTTCATTAGAAACGTACGTGTAGAGACTGCCGAAGATTTAATTAAAACCTCAGACTTAAACATTTCAGAAATTGTTTATACTGTTGGGTTAACAAGTAGAAGTTATTTTTCAAAAATTTTCAAAGAAAAATATAACTGTAGTCCAAAACAATATCAGGACAACCAAAATTCGTTAGCTGCAACAGCATAACTTATATATAAAGAAATCGCCCATATAATTAATTATGTGGGCGATTTTACGTTTTAGAGTGTCTTTTACAAACAGACATTAGCAAACAAAAAAGCGGTTATCTTATATTAAGATAACCGCTTTTTATATAAAAATCTTTAAGTGTTATTTCTAACTATTCATAGAAATTAAAAACTCTTCATTGTTTCTTGTCTTCCTAAATCTATCATTGATAAATTCCATGGCTTCAACAGGGTTCATATCTGCTAAATATTTACGCATAATCCACATACGTTGTATTGTTGTTTCATCTAATAAGATATCGTCACGACGCGTACTTGATGAAATTAAATCGATAGCAGGGAAAATTCTACGGTTAGCAATACGTCTGTCTAATTGCAGTTCCATGTTACCTGTTCCTTTAAATTCTTCGAATATAACTTCGTCCATTTTAGAACCTGTATCTGTAAGTGCCGTAGCAATTATAGATAAAGAACCTCCATTTTCAATATTACGAGCAGCACCAAAGAAACGTTTTGGTTTGTGTAATGCATTCGCATCTACACCACCACTTAATATTTTACCAGATGCAGGTTGCACCGTGTTATAAGCACGTGCTAAACGAGTAATCGAGTCTAACAAAATTACCACATCGTGACCACATTCTACCAAACGTTTTGCTTTCTCTAAAACAATGTTAGCAATCTTTACGTGTTCGTGTGCCTCTTTATCGAATGTAGATGCTACAACCTCACCACGTACGTTACGTTGCATATCTGTAACCTCTTCCGGACGTTCGTCGATTAATAAAATAATCTGATATACTTCAGGGTGATTCGCAGCAATGGCATTTGCGATGTCTTTTAACAACATCGTTTTACCTGTTTTAGGTTGCGAAACAATCATACCACGTTGTCCTTTACCAATTGGGCAAAATAAATCCATGATACGCGTAGAAATCGTACTTTGCTTTTCTGCTAAAATAAATTTCTCTTGTGGGAATAATGGTGTTAAGTGTTCGAAAGATACACGGTCTCTAACTACATTAGGATTCTGACCGTTAATTTTACTCACTTTAATTAAAGGGAAATATTTTTCGCCTTCTTTTGGAGGTCTTACTTGACCAAGAACAGTATCTCCTGTTTTTAATCCGAATAAACGGATTTGAGACTGTGATACATAAATATCATCTGGAGATGATAAATAGTTATAATCAGATGATCTTAAAAAACCGTAACCATCTTGCATAATATCTAAAACACCTTCACTTTCAATAATTGCATCGAACTCATATTCTGGTTCTCTGTAACGGTTTCTAGTGTCTTTGTTTCCATTATTAGTAGGATGCTGATTTCCGTTAGACTTATTGTTTTGTCTAGGATTTGGACCATCTTTCTTTTGATTGGGATTTTCTCTTTTTGGACGATTAGGCTGATTTTCCTTTTTAGGAGCATTTGGTGCTTTTGGACCTTTATCTTCTTTACTTGGAGTCGCAGAATTGTCGTCTTTTGCTTGAGGTGCTTTTGCTGCTACTGGCCTTGGATTAGGTTTTCTAACAGGTTGCCTTTTAACCGGTGCTGGTTTTGGAGCTTCCTCTATAACTTCTTTTACCTCGGAAACAACTGCTTCTTCAGTTTTTGGTTCTGTATTTGTATTTGGTTTTACCGCCTTTGAAGGAACACGCTTTTTTACACGTTCACGCTTAGTTTTTGAAGCATCTTCTTCTTGAGGTGCTACGGTTTCTGTTGCAACGGTCTTGACTTCTATAACAGCCTTAGGGTTAGTTGCCTGGTGATCTAGTACTTGATATACTAAATCGAGTTTTTTAAGAGTCCGAAACTTAGGAATATTTAATTTTTTCGCTATTTCCTGCAACTCAGGAAGTTTCATTTCTTTTAATTGAGAGATTTCAAACATTGATGTTCAATTGAATATTTGATTAGAATTTAAATATTGAATTATTCTGAAGAAAATTTGATCTTATTCTGAAGAATTAACAATCTAAAACAAAGAGTGTTGTACATTGTTATTGCAATTATACAACTTTTATTTTAATATTTTATACTAATATTCTCAAAGAAACTGCTATTTTTGCTGTCTAGTTTATAAAAAACGAATGATACAACGTATACAAACTATTTACCTTTTATTAGCAGCCATTGTAAGCAGTGGCCTTATATTTGTCTTTAATTTATGGACAAATACCGAAGGTGTCTTAGTGTATGCAATCGATAATTTAGTGACTTTAGGCTTATTTTTAGGCTCTGCACTATTAGCGTTAGTATCCATATTCATGTATTCAAATAGAAAGCTTCAATTTGTATTGGGCCGTCTAAACATCATATTAAACTTTTTTTTACTAGGATTTTTCGTTTATCAGTCTCTAAACTTATCTGGAGAAACTAACGTTTCTGAGAAAGGTATTGGGATGTTCCTTCCTATAATTTCTATCGTATTATTAGTGTTAGCTAATAAAGCCATTAAAAAGGATGAAGATCTTGTAAAATCTGTAGATCGATTACGTTAAACCTATTATCTTAGTAGTATTAGTGCGTGTAAAAAACCCGAAGGTTGTGCTTCGGGTTTTTATTTTTTAAATTCTATCACTTCCAAATCTTTTATATCTGTCCCGTCTATAGTAAACCGCAGCATGGTGCGTACATTATGAAATCCGTGTTTCCCTATGGCTCCTGGATTCATATGTAATAACCCCAATTTTTTATCCGGCATAACTTTTAAAATATGTGAATGTCCACAGATGAAAAGTCTAGGTGGATTGACTTTAATTTCATCTCGAATCAGGATATTATATCGGTTTGGATAGCCACCAATATGTGTAATCCAAACATCGACACCTTCGCACATAAATCGGTTGTTTTCAGGAAATACGCGTCGTACCTGCGCATCATCTATATTCCCGTACACAGCGCGTAGTGGTTTTAATGCTTCAATGGCATCGGTAACCTTCAGGCTTCCAATATCTCCTGCATGCCAAACCTCATCGGCTTGCTTTACATATTTTAAAACATCATCGTCAATGTAACTATGGGTATCAGAAAGGAGAAGGATTTTTATCATTAAGGGAATATTGTGAGTCCAAACAAGGAAAACTAATTATCTTTGTGCTTCATTAACAAAAATACGATTATTCTTGAGATATTTTTTAGAACTTTCTTATAACGGAACAGCCTATCACGGTTGGCAAAACCAACCTAACGCAATCTCTGTACAAGAAGTTATTGAAAAGGCTTTGTCTGTTATTTTAAAAGAAAAAATCGCGATTATGGGAGCCGGCAGAACAGATACGGGCGTACATGCCAAACAGATGTTTGCACACTTTGATTTTGAAGGTGAATTTAACGACATCCAATTACTTTATAAGTTGAATTCGTTTTTACCAAAAGACGTCGCTTTACATCGTGTTTTTCCTGTTAAACCGGATGCACACACTCGCTTTCATGCCGAAAGCAGAACGTATTTATATCGTATTGCACTTCAAAAAAATGTATTTAATTTTGAAGAATCCTATTGGGTTAAACCAAAATTGAATATTGAAAACATGAGAACCGCTGCAAGTTTACTATTAGCATATAAAGACTTTCAATGCTTCTCTAAAACGAATACCGACGTAAAAACGTATAATTGTAATATAATGGCGGTAAATTTAGAGACCGTAGAAAACGAATTACATTTTACCATTACGGCCGACCGTTTTTTAAGAAATATGGTTCGTGCCATTGTAGGCACCCTAATTAATGTAGGTTTAGGAAAACTTGAAGTAGACGATATACATCGCATTATCTCATCTAAAAACCGAAGTGAAGCGGGCTATTCGGTACCCGCTAAAGGCCTATATTTAACTCAAATTATTTACCCTGAATCGATAGTTCTATAAATGGATAACAATAAAAAAAATAGCGTAAACCTTAGTTTATTTAAACGTTTACTAGAATATATAAAACCGTACAATAAAGTATTTACCGCAGTGTTTATCTCTGTTGTTTTATTGGCTATTTTCGGAGCTATAAGACCCTATATATTACAACAGGCAATAGATAATAATATAGCAACAAAAACACTCGAAGGCTTTCTACCTTATATCTTAATCATGGTAGCGCTATTGGTTTTCGAAGTTATTTTTCAGCTCGTTTTTATTTATTATTCAGGTTGGTTAGGTCAAAGTGTCGTTAAAGATATTCGTGTAAAATTGTTTAATCATATGCTTCGTTTTAAAATGAAGTATTACGACAACTCCTCTGTTGGCGTACTTATTACACGTTCTGTTACCGATATGGAACGCATAGCAGATATTTTTGGAGAAGGTTTATTTATGATTTTTAGAGATGCTTTAACCATGGTTGTTGTGGCTGGTGTTATGGTTTTTATAAATTGGAAACTAAGTATAATTGTCTTTTTAATGCTTCCATTAGTTTTATATGCGACACGGGTTTTTCAGAAATATATGAAGAAAGCCTTTGAAGAAGTACGCACAGAAATATCTAACTTAAATTCGTTTGTTCAGGAACGGGTTACAGGAATGAAAATCCTGCAACTATTTACAAGAGAAGACACTGAATTCAATCACTTTACAGAAATTAACGAACGTCATAAAAATGGTTGGTTAAAAACGGTTTGGTACAACTCCATCTTCTTTCCTATCGCAGAATTATCAGGTTCTATAACCATTGGTTTGGTGGCTTGGTACGGCGGATTAGATGCTGTAATGAGAAACTCATCGTCTTTAGGAGATTTAACAGCTTTCGTTATGATGATTCCTATGTTATTTAGACCATTACGACAAATAGCAGACAAGTTTAACACCTTCCAAATGGGAATGGTTGCTGCTACACGTGTGTTTAAAGTTATCGATACTAAATCGCAAATAGACGACATTGGAACAGACATCGCAGATCAATTTAAAGGGGATATCTCTTTCAAAAATGTGCGTTTTAGTTACATTGAAAATGAAGTTGTTTTAAAAGACATTTCTTTCGAAGTAAAAGCAGGGCAAACTGTTGCTATTGTTGGAGCCACTGGCGCAGGAAAATCGACTATTATTAATTTACTGAATCGGTTTTACGAAATTGACAAAGGTGTAATTTCAATCGACTCTAAAGACATTAAAGCATTTACTTTAAAATCTTTACGTTCGCAAATTGCGGTCGTACTTCAAGATGTTTTCTTATTTGCAGATACCATTTTAAATAACATTACATTAAATAATCCTAACATAACTAAAGCGGAAGTTATTCAGGCCGCTAAAGATATTGGAGTGCACGAGTTTATTGCAAGCTTACCAAATAGTTACGATTACAATGTAAAGGAACGCGGTGTTATGCTCTCTTCTGGGCAACGCCAATTAATTTCGTTTTTACGTGCTTATGTGACTAATCCGAGTATTTTAATATTAGATGAAGCCACCTCTTCTGTAGATTCGTATTCGGAACAGCTCATTCAAACAGCTACTGATAAAATCACAAAAGGAAGAACATCCATAGTTATCGCACACCGTTTAGCAACCATTATTAAGGCCGATAAAATTATTGTTATGGATTCGGGTGAAATTGTAGAACAAGGTACACACTCAGAACTTCTTAGAAATGAAAACGGGTATTACAAAAACCTATATGAAGTACAATTTATGAAAGAACGATCTGCTTAAACCAGATCGTTTTTAATTAATGTTTTAAGTTCTTCTGTAGATTCAAACATAATAAATTCACCATTTTTAAAATAAGAAATTTGCCCTGTTTCTTCACTAACAACAAGGGCTAAGGCATCGGTTTTTTCACAAACACCAACGGCTGCTCTGTGTCTTAAACCAAAACGCTGTGGTAAATTTTTCTCGTTATTAACAGGTAAAATTACACGTGTTGCTTTTACAATGTTATTCGCAATAATTATAGCTCCATCATGCAACGGACTATTCTTAAAGAAGATACTTTCTATAATAGGTTGTGTTACTGTAATATTCATTTCATCTCCTGTCTGCGCCAGGAAATCGAGATTATTATTACGTTCAAAAACAATTAAAGCTCCTGTATTTGTAGATGCCATTTTTGTACATGCAGATATAATTTCGTCCACATTTGTGCCATCGTTGCTTTCCGTTTTTAAAAATTTAAGTTGTTTTAATAACTGACTACTTTTACTAAAATTAGTAGATCCAATCATTAATAAAAACTTACGCAATTCCTGCTGAAACACTACAATTAAAGCAAACATCCCAACGCTAATAAAGCCACCTAGAATATTACTTAACAACTGCATATGTAAAGCTTCCGTAATTTTCCAAATAATATAAATAATTACAATACCTATAAAGATATTTATCGCTACTGTCCCTTTTACTAATTTGTAGACGTAGTAAAGCAGGAATGCGACTAAAAAGACATCAATGATGTCTATTAATGTAAATTTTAAAAGATCACTAAAGATTTCCAAAGGGTAGCTGTTTTATGTAAATGTAACAATTTTAAGACTAAAATATAAACTCGCTGGTATTGATTAACACCGATGCATTTGTAATGGTTAAAAGTAAATCTTTTATATGCATATACGTTTGAAACGACAGTTGATTTTCGAAATTTAAAACAAAGATATGACGTTGATCTATTTTAGATTTTAATTCCTCTACCAAAGCTTCGACCGTATACTTCTTATTCTGAAAATGCGCACCATCTAAACCAAAGGTAAGTACTTCAGGTTGTTCTTTAGACGTTTTCACATAATCTTCTACTGCTTGGTCTAAATTATAATTCACGTTTGTAAATTCAATAAAACGCAAATTCTTAACTTCAGGATTAAAAGCTGTAAAATAATTTTTAACACCTTCTTTTTTGTGAGATGCATTTCTCTTTTTTTCCTGTAACTCTAAGATAACGGGAATCGCTTGTTGCAACGTTAACCGCTTATCTACATTTACTAACCAATTTGTGGTACTAATTAAGTTTTGCTTATTTAATTCTACACTGTCTTTTTCTCTCGTATTATAAAATACATATGCTGGAGAAACATCTAAAACTTGTGTTATTTCAGAATGTTGAATTTCTGCAAGTTGCAATTCTTTATCCATTGCGCAGGACAAACAAAAAAAGCAAATTAATACTGTATAAATCTGTTTCATATTAGTGTTTTAAAGCCGTTATAAGCGTGATACATTCCATTGCTTCCTTTACATCGTGCACTCTTAAGATTGAAGCTCCTTTTTGTAGGCTAACTGTATTTAAAACAGTAGTCCCATTTAATGCCTCTTGGGGCGTGTTTTCCAAAGTTTTGTAGATCATCGATTTTCTAGAAACACCAACTAACATTGGTAATTCTGTAATATTTAGAAGTTCTAATTTATTTAATAGTTCAAAATTTTGCTCTCGTGTTTTCGAGAACCCGAAACCGGGATCTATAATAATATCTGTTATGCCATGTTGTCTGGCTAAAGCCATACGTTCGGAAAAATAGAACAATAGTTCTTTTAGCAAATCGTTATAATCTGTATGTTTTTGCATATTCTGTGGGGTACCTCGCATATGCATCATAATATAAGGCACTTTTAATGCCCCAACAGTTTCCAACATTAACGGATCTAATTGCCCTGCAGAAATATCGTTAATTATAGACGCTCCAGCTTCAATACACAATTTAGCGATGCGACTTCTAAAAGTATCGATCGATAAAATAAGATTAGGAAACGTATTAATTAGCAAGTCCACCACGGGTAAAATACGAGCCAGCTCTTCTGCTTCGCTAACATGATCGGCATCTGGCCTAGAGCTGTATGCACCAACATCTATAAATGTAGCGCCTTCATTTAACATAGACTCTACTTGCGTAATAATGTCTTGTTCATTTTTATAGCTTCCACCATCATAAAAAGAGTCTGGAGTAAGATTTAAAATCCCCATTACAGACGGTGTAGAAATATCGATAAGTTGCCCTTTGCAGTTGATAGTTTTATTCAAAACAGATATAGAAAAGCTTTAAGTTTGTTATTCCATTAAATTATGCGAAATTTACGGAAAATTCAATTCAATTTATGCAAGATACCTCAAAACAATACGACGCAGTAATTACTAATTGTAGAAGTTTGTTTATTAATAAGATGAAAGATTACGGCTGTGCCTGGCGCATTCTAAGATTACCGTCTTTAACTGACCAAATTTTTATTAAAGCACAACGTATTCGAGGTTTACAAGAAAATGAAGTTCGAAAAGTTAATGAAGGTGAAGTTTCTGAATTTATTGGCGTAATTAATTATTGCATCATGGCTTTAATTCAACTTGAAAAAGGTATTGCCACACAACCTGATTTAAGCACTATTGAAGCTACAGAGTTATATGATGAGAAAATTGGACAAACCAAGCAATTAATGATGGATAAAAACCATGATTATGGAGAAGCCTGGCGAGATATGCGTGTGAGTTCGTTAACAGATTTAATTCTGCAAAAATTACTACGTGTAAAACAGATTGAAGACAACAAAGGAAAAACCTTGGTTAGCGAAGGGATTGATGCCAACTATCAAGATATGATTAATTATTCGGTGTTTGCATTAATTCATTTAGACGTTAATAAAATTTAAGATTAAAAAAAAGATTCCTAATTCCATGAAAGCATTAGTAAGTATAAGCAGAATTTTCGTTGGTGTATTATTCATCATTTCAGGTTTAATTAAACTAAATGACCCGATTGGTTTTTCATTCAAGTTAGAAGAATATTTTAGCGCAGCAGTTCTTAATTTAACTTTTTTAGAGCCTTACGCTTTAATTATTTCAATATTAGTTGTCGTTTTTGAAGTGCTTTTAGGAATTTTCTTATTGATAGGTTATAAGCCAAAATTCACGGTTTGGAGTTTATTACTCATGATTATCTTCTTCACGTTTCTAACTTTCTACTCGGCGTATTTTAATAAAGTAACAGATTGTGGTTGTTTTGGAGATGCTATAAAATTAACACCTTGGGAATCGTTTTCTAAGGACATTATTCTGTTAGTATTCATATTAATCTTGTTTGCTGGGGTTCGCTATATTAAACCTGTTTTTAGTGTGTTTCAGACTACCGTGATGGCTCTTTTAGGGTTTATTGGATGTTTAGGTTTCGCATATCATGTCCTAATGCATTTACCAACTGTAGATTTCAGGCCATATAATGTAGGTGCCAATCTATGGGAGAATATGATTGTTCCAGAGGATGCTCAAAAAGCAGATATCGATTATATGTGGACCTTTAACGTAAACGGAAAAGAGGAAGTATACACCACAAAAGGGTCCTACCCGACTGTAGAAGGCGAGTTTATTAGCGTGGATACAGATATTATAGATCCTGGTTACGAAGCCCCAATACACGATTTTTCAATCGAACGTGATGGCGAAGATTATACAGAACAAATTTTACACGACGACCATGTGGTTTTATTGATCGCCTACAGCTTGGAAAAATCCGAAAATTTAGGATTACAAGCCATTAAAAATGTAGGAGATGAAGCCAAAAAGAACGGATATAAAGTAATTGGATTAACGGCTTCAGGCGAAGACATTCAAAATCAATTAAAACAAGAATATCATTTTAATTTTGACTTTTACTTCTCCGACGAAACGGCATTAAAAACCATTGTACGTTCTAATCCAGGGATTCTAGTTTTAGAAAAAGGAACCGTAACACAAAAAGTACATTGGAACGATGTTGACGATTTAAACCTTATTAAAGTGAATTAAGCGACACCCTGTGATACACTACATACTCAATAAATTATTTTATGCATTACTAACATTGTTTGGTGTAGTTACAGTTATATTCTTTTTATTTAATGTGTTACCTGGCGATCCCGCACAAATGATGTTGGGTCAAAATGAAGACAGCGAACAATTAGCCATAATAAAACACAAATACGGTTTCGACAAACCGTTAAATGTGCAATACGGGTATTATTTAAACGATTTATCGCTGGTATCCTTCCATTCTACCAATCCTAAAGATTATACATTTTTACGCAACGGAAAATATAACGCTTTACCTCTATTTCAAATAGGGAAAACCGATGTCGTTATAAAAACACCATATTTACGAGAATCGTTTACCAAGCAAGGCAAAAAAGTAAGTAGTGTTTTAGCAGAAACCTTACCAAACACTTTTGTTTTGGCCGTTTCAGCTATTTTAATAGCCATTATTCTAGGCGTGTTTTTAGGCATTATTTCAGCCTTATACAAAGATACTTTTATCGATAAAAGCATACAGTTTTTAAGTACAATTGGAATGAGTGTGCCCTCGTTTTTTAGTGCGATATTATTTGCATGGGTCTTTGGCTACCTGCTTCAGGAATACACCAATTTGGAAATGACAGGGAGTTTATACGAACTCGACGACTTTGGTGAAGCGATGCATATTAAATGGAAAAACTTAATCCTTCCTGCCCTTGTTTTAGGCATTCGTCCGTTAGCAGTGGTTATTCAACTTATGCGAAATTCCTTACTAGAAGTCTTTAACCAAGATTATATTAGAACCGCACGCGCAAAAGGACTAACCGAATTTCAAATCATAAAAAAGCACGCTGTAAAAAACGCATTAAATCCTGTAGTAACTGCCATATCAGGTTGGTTCGCTTCTATGCTTGCCGGAGCTGTGTTTGTGGAGTATGTTTTTGGATGGAATGGATTAGGAAAAGAGATAGTAAATGCCCTAAATACTTTAGATTTACCTATTATTATGGGTTCTGTGCTAATTATAGCCCTTTTATTCATAATAATCAATATTTTTGTAGATATCGTTTATGCCTGGTTAGATCCCAAGGTAAAACTTCAATAAATAAATTAATACATTCAAACTATGAGAAAGAACATCGTTGCAGGAAATTGGAAAATGAACAATGATTTAGCACAAACCGAAACATTGCTAACTGCACTAAAAAACAGCACAATAACTTCTAATGCTGAAGTTATGGTAGCACCAACGTTTACAAACCTTTGGTCTGCATACAACACCTTAAAAGATAACGCTATCGAAGTTATTGCACAGAACATGCACTTTGCTGAAAACGGTGCATATACTGGTGAAATTAGTGCTGACATGTTAAAAAGCGTAGGTGTAAAAACTGTAATTTTAGGACATAGTGAGCGTCGTGCGTATTTTAATGAAACAGATGAATTATTAGCTAAAAAGACAGATGCTGCTTTAGCAAATGATATGCGTGTTATTTTCTGTTTTGGAGAAGAATTAGCCGACAGAAAATCTGGAAACCACGAAGCCGTTGTTGGAAGCCAGATTAAAAATGCATTATTTCATTTAGAAGCAGATGCTTTTAAAAATATCGTTTTAGCTTACGAACCTGTTTGGGCAATTGGAACAGGAGAAACAGCTAGTCCTGAGCAAGCTCAAGACATGCATGCTTTTATTAGAAAAACATTAGCAGATAAATATGGTGCTGCTGTTGCAGATAGTGTTTCTATTTTATACGGTGGAAGTGTGAAGCCAGGAAATGCACAAGAAATTTTCTCTAAGCCTGATGTGGATGGTGGATTAATTGGAGGAGCAGCTTTAAATGCTGAAGATTTCTTCGCGATTGTAAATGCGTTTTAATTACAAAATATCATAAAAAGAAGAGGCTGTCTTTACTACAAAGACAGCCTCTTTTTTTTATATAATTAATACATTAGATTCCGATTTCGACCTGAAAACGCAAGTACCAACTATCAGTATCATTACTATTCAACGTAAAATCTGTTTTCGTTAATTCGGCCTGAAGCTTTAAACTGTGCTCCCAGATGTATTTGGTAACCCCCAAGCTGTATTGATTTGTTTCCGGCATCACTAAATCCACATCCTGATTTGGTTTCTGATTAGAGTAACGTCCAATAATTTCATAATTATTTGGAAAAATATAACTCGCTTGTGCATCGAATCCTTCCCCTGCAACGACATAACGAAACTCGCTAGTATCTTCCGGATTATAAGTAATCGGATTGTCTGCCATACGCTTCATATAAGCCGTTTGGAAAGCCCAACCATTATATTTCACTATAGCATCAAACAAAAGAGATGTTAAATCGCGTTGTTCAAACAACTCTGATCCTAAAGTACCTCGCGTTCTACGTGCGCCATCATTGTAGTGATACACTCCAGAAAGCATTAGTTTCGGAGTTGGCTCGCGAGCGATATCACCTTCAAAAAAAGTACCATTATCAGTAAACGAACCAAACGGATACAACTCTAAACGCGCTGTATATGCCAATCCTGTTTCCGGTAATTTTGTCCAATTCCGACCTTCACCGGTAGAAATCGCTGTTTTTATATTGTATGAGAATGTTTCTGGTTTTTCATTTAGATAATACACTTGCAAACCAAAATCACGATCGATATTAAAACTCGCATTATTTATAGAACGGTCTGTTAACTGTAACGCTCCAGAAGAGTTTATACGCTGCCTGTTACCCGGTAATTTTGTTTGTCCGAAACCAATATTCCAATGTTCGTTAGGGCGATAAAACACAACCGCATCTCGAATAATATTTATATTATCGCCATCTTCTATCACACCTACATCGCCAGGCGCAAAAGACAATTGTACAACATACACAAATTTAGGATCTCCAACATATCCATCGAATTTTAAACGCATACGTCTAACCATTGCTTCCACGCCATTTTTATCGGTATCAGATTCGAGGTACGTCGCACGGTTTTGCATTCTAAAACGAATATTTAGCTTAAAAATACTGTCTGGCGACGTTAACCCAACCCCTTTTCCGAAGGTATAATAAGGCAAAGCTGCGAGCTTAATATCATTGTCATTTTGTGCTTTTGCAGTAAAACCAATAGCAAGCAATACAAGGGCAACAATAATTTTGTTCATGACTGTTTAGTTTTAGGACAAATTTAACGGTATCTGCGTAATACTTAGTAAATTTGTCAAAAAAATTACATGGCAGAAATATATATAGGTTACGAATTTAAAGTAACGCCTTTACAACCAGGTGTAGAAATATTAATCGCAGAATTGGGTTATGCCGGATTTGAGAGCTTTGTTGAAACAGAAACTGGTGTTACCGCCTATATTCAGAAGGAAGAATGGAATGATAACATTCTTGAAGATATTCAAATTTTGGAATCAGACGAATTTGAAATCACTTACACTTTCGAAGATATTGAACAAACCAATTGGAATGAAGAATGGGAAAAGAACTTTAACCCTATAGTTGTAGATGATGTGTGTGCGGTTCGTGCGCCTTTTCATGATAAGTTCGATACGGCGTACGATATTATTATAGAGCCTAAAATGAGTTTTGGTACAGGACACCATGAAACTACACATATGATGATTCAGCACATTTTAAAAACTGATTTTACAGGTAAATCTGTTTTAGATATGGGATGTGGGACTGGCGTTTTAGCGATACTGGCAGAAATGAGAGGTGCTAAAACCTTAGATGCTATCGATATCGATAATTGGTGTTATTTAAACAGTCAGGAAAATGTAGAGCGCAATAACTGTAACAACATCACAGTTTACGAAGGTGATGCGAGTTTATTAGAAGGAAAATCTTACGATTTTATTATAGCAAACATTAATAGAAACATCTTATTAAACGACATTAAAACTTACGCCTCTTGTTTAAATGAAAACGGAACTTTATTTTTAAGTGGCTTTTATAATGATGATATTCCGACCATTGAGGCAGAATGTAATGCCAATATGTTAAAACTAAGCGAAAAAATAGAGCGAAATAATTGGGTTGCTCTAAAATTTTTAAATTAGTAAAAAAGTTTAAAATGAGTACTAGAGAAGAAGTATTAGAAGAGGTTCTCGTTGAAACCAAGGAGAAGAAAGAAAATGAAATTGTGT
This sequence comes from Formosa undariae, assembly GCF_042427615.1. Lineage (NCBI taxonomy): Bacteria > Pseudomonadati > Bacteroidota > Flavobacteriia > Flavobacteriales > Flavobacteriaceae > Formosa > Formosa undariae. The sequence continues at coordinate 235,289 of NZ_JBHMEZ010000032.1, forward strand.
TGTATAATGACGACGTAAATAGCTTCGATCATGTTATAGAAACGCTTGTTTATGTATGTCAACATACACCAGAACAAGCAGAGCAATGTTCTATAATTGTACATTATAAGGGCAAATGCACTGTAAAAACGGGTCCGTATAAAGAATTAGAGCCGCGTTGTTCTAAATTATTAGAAGCAGGCTTAAGTGCAGAAATTGTTTAAAACATACTGAATCACAAAACATTACACAGTGATTCGTTTTTGTGTAAAAATTATAGATGATTTTTATTAAAATTTAAAGTCAAATAATTTGGTAGACTTTAATAAACCTCATATATTTGCACCCACAAAAAAGGGCCTCGTGGCGCAACTGAATAGCGCACTTGATTACGGCTCAAGAGGTTACTGGTTTGAATCCAGTCGAGGTCACTAGAGTATAAAAGCTTCCAAGAAATTGGAAGCTTTTTTTATTTCTATTACCTGCCATTTGTCAATTCTTAGACAATTTACTTAATCCTATCTTTACGTCCAATGTTAGTCGGAGATGACTTCTTAAGCAAATCAGGTGGATTAATTGAACTAAAGAAAAAATAACTGGTGCTAACAAATTACTGTGGCAAAAAACAAATAAAAATTCATTAATTTTCCATTAAAACACTTCTGTAATTATTATCATAAGTTAACCCTGATTTGGCTATAGCAAAGGCCTGTCTTAGTAGCTTATTACACACAGCTATTAATGCTAACTTTTTACTCTTTCCTTTGGAGACTATACGCTCATAAATATCACAGCAAGCTTTGTTTTACCCAACTGCCGTAGGTAGGTTTACATAAAAAAATGCAATTCATCTATACAACCAAATCAGATTACATTTATCTTTAAATTATAAAATACCCAATATGGTATATCAATTATCTGACTAAATATATTTTTAAACCTGTAGCAATATTTCAGGACTAGACAATTTATGCAAACCTAAGAAGTCATCCAAGTGGATTTCTAGCATACACCGAGATTTGGGATTCGCAGGAACACACTCTAAATTATAAGATATTTAATCTGTCTGGAAATTCTATAAATACCCAAAAAGTCGATTTAAATCCCGATTATCCCACAGTAGATGATGTTTATTTTGAAAACAATAATGTTTACTTACTTGGTAGAAATAATTTTATCCAAGGTCAAGGGTATGCGAATCAAATATGTAGAGTTTATAACAACAACGGTGAATTAACACATAACAATAGTTTTGATTTTATAGCTAATAGCAATAACAAATTAAAAGTATTAAACAACAGAATACATCGTACATATAATTCTGGATTGGGAACTGAAATGGAAATTTAATTAATTCAAATGTGTTGAGCCAAGTACTTAATTTTAATTATAATTCAATCGGACAATTTATGTATGTCTGTTATAACAAAATATCTAGCAAAAGTCTTGATTTTAAAATTCTAGATTCTCAATTAGAATCTGAAATTTATTCCAGAAATTTCGGTGCTGATAATAGTCCAGGAAGTACTGGAACGACTTCCGTATTTTGGATTAAGGAATCTGAAAATTTTTATAACGTATTTGGTCATACTGCCGCACCAAAGAATGGTGATTTTGATTTACCAGAAAACTCAAGCAGTTTCGATGATTATCTAGCTAAATTTAATAAAAACTAAACACAACAAAATACTGTGGTAAAACAAATACATCCAAATACAGTAATTCAAATCTATCAAAAAGCAAACCTTATTTCTAGAACTACATCTACTACATTATTTAATAAATTTTGAGAGACAAGCAGTGGTAATTAGAATTTACATTTAAACGTCTAATTCGATGTAATAAAAACTTCGGATTGTGAAAATCAAGAAAATGATTACCTTTATTTTTTGATAAACCAATCCTCAACAACAAAAAATGATTCCTGCTAAATTACCATACAACGAAACGGAGCGTATTGAAGTTTTAAATAGTCTTAAAATTTTAGATACTGTTGCAGATGATGATTATGATAATCTAACAGAACTGGCAAGCTTTATTTGCAGTACCCCCATTTCACTAATTTCACTTATCGACACAGACAGACAGTGGTTTAAGTCAAAAAAAGGATTGACAGCTTGCGAAACGTCTCGAGATATGTCATTCTGTGCACATGCCATACTAGACCCTTTAGAGATCTTAGAAGTCCCCGATGCAAGAAAAGACATACGTTTTATAGACAATCCTCTGACCCAGATTGAAACCCCCGTAATTTTTTATGCAGGGATACCTTTAAATACAGAGCAAGGAATTCCTTTGGGCACACTTTGCGTTATTGACCATAAACCTAACGCTCTTACTAGCGAACAAAAAGAGGCATTAAAGAAATTAGGGAAACAAGTAGAAAGACTTTTACTGTTAAGAACGAAGAATAACGAATTAACGATTACAAAAGAAAGCCTTAAAAAACATAACGGACTTCTAAAAGAATTTGCCAGTGTAGTCTCTCACGACCTTAAAATGCCATTGGCCAATTTAATACTAACTTCTGATATTGTAAAAAAGAAATATAGTAATGAGATAGATGATAAGGGAAAGGAATATTTAGACTATTTAAAAAAGTCGTCCCTTTCTATGAGTGATTACATTACAAAAATTTTAGACCATTATGAATGTATCTCATACGATATAGATGATACCCAACAATTTGGAATTAACGACTTATTAGAAGATGTTATAGATTTAATGAGCATTAAAGATAACTGCGAAATCTTAACGCCTGAAAAAAATATTGATATCAATTGTAATAGCACGGCTCTACAACAAATTTTCATTAATTTAATAGGTAATAGTCTTAAATATGGAGATAAGGAAAAAACGATTATAGAGATAGAAGCACGTGATAATAACGATTTCTATGAATTTAAAATTCGTGATAACGGCAGAGGAATAGAAAAAGAAAAACTTGAAACTATTTTTGGATTATTTGTCACAATTGGTCATTTGGACAATACGGGAGAGAAAGGGCACGGTATAGGTTTGTCTACAGTACAAAATCTTGTAGAAAGTTTAGGCGGCATAATTACAGTATCATCAGAACTCGGCTCATACAGTGAATTTGTATTTACGATTGCTAAAAGGTTATAGTTTTAAGAAAAAACGATCAAATTGTAGGTTTCCCTTAAAAACAAACTGTTATAACGAAATATAACATCTCTGCTTCTACCTTTTAATTTACCGAAACTTTAAAACAGCAGACTTTTTAAAATGGGTTATCACATTTAATTTATAGTCTAAATATAAATTCTTTCGGAATACATTCTAATTCCATCCTTTTTCGCTAAATTAGTTCCTATGCTTGAATATATCTGATTCAATAAAAAGCAACTTCAGTATTAATAAGAAGTCATACAAAAAAACAACTTGAATATGAATTTAGCCGTATTAATAGACGGAGACAATATACCATCTGCCGACGTTAAGGAAATGATGGAAGAGATTGCAAAATATGGCAATCCAACAATTAAAAGAATATATGGCGATTGGACAAGTCCGCACTTATCCAAATGGAAAAACCTACTGTTACAGAATGCCATTACGCCTATCCAACAATATGCCTACACTTCTGGTAAAAACGCGACCGATTCTGCGATGATTATTGACGCAATGGACATTCTTTATAGCGAAAAAGTAAGCGGATTTTGTCTTGTATCTAGCGATAGTGATTTTACCAAATTAGCAACCAGATTAAGAGAAGCTGGTATGCAAGTGATAGGCATCGGAGAGAAAAAAACACCAAATCCGTTTATCGTGGCTTGCGATAAATTTATCTACATCGAAATAATAAGAAAGCAAACCGAAACCGAAAAGAAAGAAAATATTAACCAGAAAGATCTTATAAAAGATAGTATCGATAAAATTACGCCAAAGGTAACCAAACTAATCGCTACAACTATTTCAGATTTATCAGACGAAGATGGATGGGCTTTTCTAGGAGACGTTGGAAGTTTACTTCAAAAAAAGCAACCCAATTTTGACTCAAGAAATTATGGGTTCGAAAAACTTACTCCCTTAATAAAATCTATTGGAGAGTTCGAAATAGACCAAAGAGTAAATCAAAAAAGCAAACATAAATTAATTTATGTAAAAAATAATAATGGCGAATAATATCAATTCCGCTTTAACTTTTTAACAAAAAAATTGCGTGTTTTATAAGTCAGATTTCTTTACGAAAAATTATGGCTTACAAACACGCAACATTTAATATACAATTCTTTGTATCTATTTTCTCTATAAAAAACATCCCTTTTAATACAAAAAGGGATATTTAAATTATTTCTTTAAGTTCACGAAATAATCAAAGATTTCTGGCACATTTCCGCTTCCCATATCTGCAGCTACTGCCGCTTGAAGGTTAGAAGAAGTCGCTTCTGCAATTGCAGAAGTTGAACCAAGATCATTCATCATTTGCACAAAATATCCAAGATCTTTATTCGCATTATTAATAGAGAAACCTAAATCACTTACGTTATCTACAGCGTAGTGCTTACAGAATTTCATAAATGGAGAATTTGATGGTCCAGAAGACATGATATCAAACAATTGTTGTGTGTCTACTCCTGCAAGTTTCGCAGCTGCGAAAGCCTGAGACATAGCAACTACAGTTGTCATTCCCATAAAGTTATTAATAAGCTTTGTTGTATGTCCAGCACCAAGAGCTCCTAAATAGAATACGTTTTCACCTTGTTCGTCTAAAACAGGTTTAACTTTCTCGAAAGTCTCTTTATTTCCAGCGGCCATGATATTAAGTAATCCATCTTTTGCATGAGCAGGTGTACGTCCAAGTGGAGCATCAATCATACCTGCGCCTTTTTCAGCAAGATCTTTACCAATTTTAATTGTAGATGCAGGAATTGAAGTTCCAAAATCAACTAAAACAGAACCTTCTTTAATACCAGCTAAAATACCTTCTTCACCGTAAACAATCTTTTCTACAACAGCAGAAGTTGTAAGACAGAACATTATGATATCGCTTTTTTCAGCTAATTCTTTTGGTGTAGCAGCTTCAGTAGCATTACCGCGAGCGATAACTTTTGCAACTTCGTCTTTATTAAGATCCATTACGGTTAGTTCGAAACCTCTCTTTTGAAGGTTTTCAACCATATTACCTCCCATAAGGCCTAGTCCGATAAATCCGATAGTGGGTTTTTTCATATTTAACTTGTTTAAATTATAATTGTTGGCACAAAGATAGGCATGCTGTTAACATTTACGAAATTATTTTAAAAAAACAATATAAAACCCGTTCTAAACCCATCGCATTCAAAATCGCTGACCTATAATAGTTTATCTATACGTTTACATATTAAAGTTCTCAAAACAAATCAACGTCAATTATACCTACATTAAAAAATGACTTCGATTAAAATCTATCGGTATTAAATATTTCTTTTTAAAGGAACGTTCATTATGTTTGAATAATTAATGAATGGATTATAAATTCCCACATTTGTAGTACCTCCCCTACTCATATCATTTATGTTGAAAGACATTCGGAATGTGCAAAAATTAAATTAAACGACATGAAAATACTTCATACTGCCGATTGGCATTTAGGACACAGATTACACGAACAATCTCAAGTAGAGGAACAACTACTATTTTTAGGGTGGTTGGAAAGCTATATCCTGACTAAAAATATTGATGTCTTATTAATTTCGGGAGATGTATTTGATAGTGGTTCGCCATCCAATCAAAGCTTACACATGTATTATAATTTTTTGATGAAACTTCAAAACACAAACTGTAAGTCGGTAATAATCACAGGGGGAAATCATGATTCGCCTGGTACTTTGAATGCTCCAAAAGATTTACTAAAAGCATTGTCTATACAGGTTATAGGAAAGGCGTCTGAGCATATAGAAGATGAAGTTTTTGAAATTGATATTAATAATGAAAAAGTAATTATTGGAGCGGTTCCTTTTTTACGAGATGGCGATATCAGACGCGCTACCGCTGGTGAAACGTTTGAAGAGCTAACCGACAAATATAAAACGGCATTAATACATCACTATGATGGAGTTGCAGAACACTGCCAAAAAATTAATATTACGGAAGCTCCTGTTATAGCCATGGGACATTTATTCGCCATGGGAGGCTCTGTATCGGATAGTGAGCAAAACATATATGTTGGTACTTTGGGCCATATCGGTGCCGAAGATTTCCCCGCCTACTTCGATTATGTCGCACTAGGACATTTACACAGACCACAAATAATTGGAGGAAACGAGAAAGTGAGATATTCTGGATCTCCAAATGTGTTAAGTTTTAGTGAAATTAATTACGATAAAAAAGTAATTGTATTAACGTTAGAAAACAATAAAATCTCAGCCATTGCAGACGATATTATTCCTGATTTTAGAAACATTGAAAGATTATCGGGAACACTTCAAGACTGTATTTCCCAATTTGTAAAGATAGAGACCAACAATTATAATTTAACACCTTGGATAGAAATTGTATTAGACGAACCACATTCTATAAATACAGATGAATTAAAAAAAGAAGCTGAGAATTATACCTTCGAAATTTTAAAAATTTCTTTAAAAAAGCAACGAAAAATTAAAGGCATCGAAGAACTCTTAGCTAATAGCAAATCGATTAAAGAATTACAACCTACAGAAGTTTTTAAACTAAAATGTAAAGAAATGGATTTTGACTTAGACAAAAACCCAAAAGTTATGGATGCGTTTGAAGAAATCCTACAAGCAGTTAGAAACCAATAAGCGCGTTTAGTCATGAAAATTTTAAAAATAGAATTACAGAATATAAATTCATTAAAATCGGATTCTCCAAGTGTTATAAACTTTGAAGACGACCATTTTAAAGATGTTGGTTTATTTGCCATCACAGGATCTACTGGTGCAGGAAAAACCACTATTTTAGATGCTATTACTATCGCCTTATACCACAGTGTACCTCGATTTAACAATTCTAAAGGTACATTGTTAGATGTTGTAAGTCACGGTGCTAATCATGCTTTTAGTCGTGTTACTTTTGAAAATGAAAATGTAATCTACGAAGCCTCTTGGCAAATGCGTTTAGCCCATCATACTACCGGACGCCCGTATGCCAATCCGCAGGAAGAAGTGAGTTTAAAGAATCTAACTACAAACACCATTTTATCGTCACAAAAACGGGCTGTTATTGCCGACATAATAACCGTGACACAATTGGATTACGGTCAGTTTTTACGATCTGTTATGCTTGCGCAAGGTGAATTTGCTTCATTTTTATCGGCTAAAGGCACAGAGAAAGGAAAGCTATTAGAGCAAATTACAGGTGAAGAAATTTACAAAAAAATCGGACAAGGAATTTTAGACCGAAAATCTTTAGAAGAAACTAAACTGAAAGATATTCAAGCTAAGATTAATGCTGATGATGTGTTGACAGATGATGCTAAAAACGAGTTAAATGAAAGAAATAATCAACTAGATACACAATTAAAAGATTCTGAAAACCAATTAGAAGCGCTTCAACAAATTGTAAGTTGGTATGTGAAATCTGAAGAGTTAGCAGTTCAGTCTAAACAACTCGAAGAACATGCTAATATAATCTCGAGTCATCTTGAAAAAAACAAACAAGAATTTGACTTATTAGACTTGAATGAAAAAGCAGAACCGTTTAAAGAACTCATTCAGAATTTTAATACCAATAAAAAGCACAGTACAGAAAAAGCCAACCAATTACAAAAACTACAGGCGGAGTTAACGGCATTAAACCCTAAGATTGAAATTTTAGATAAATTAAGTACAAAACAAAACGTATTATTAGAAGCATCTAAAAAAGAATTTAATGATTGGCAACCGAAGTTTGACGACATTACAAAATTAGATAGTGCGCTAAAAGTAGAAACGGATGATCAAATAAAATCTGAAAAAAAATTAGTCGCATTAAAACTCGAAATTAAAACGACTAAGGAGGAACAATCGGAACGTTCTAAAGCATTAACTCTAACAGAATCGGAAATCAAAACAAAAGCAGATTTTGTTTCTGAAAATAAATATTTACTAGAAGTCGACGCAGAATTATCTAATTGGGCAGCAAATTTATCCACTTTAAAAAGTTCTAAAAACACCTTAAATGATCATGCTGTTTTCGTTACAAACAAACAGAAAGCTATAGCATTAAGGACTTCCGAATTAGATAACAATAAAACATTGCTTAAAAACTCTACAACAGGGATAGAAACTATTGCTTCGGAAATTAAAACCATTTCTCTAGAATTAGATAAATATAAATTGTCCGATCTTATCTCTAAAAAAGATAAAATATCTAAAACTGAAGCCGACTGGAAGCTGTTTAAAAACTATGCAGAAGACACGCTAAAAGAAATAGCCTCTTTAGAAAAGTGCACCACGAATACACAAAAACTGCGATTAGAATTAAAACAGTTTCAAACAGAACTGGAGCGCTTAACTAAGCAAATAGTCGTGCAAAACACTACAGTTAGCGATGCCGAAAAAATATTAGAATTAGAGAAAAGTATTGCCAAATACGATGCAGATCGTAGGCACTTAAAACCAGGACAGCCTTGTGGATTATGCGGTTCTATAGAGCATCCGTTTACAAAACATTTGGAAACTGCTGGCGTTTCTAAATCAGAATTAGAGGTACAAACACGACGTGCATACTTAAACACACTAACAGAATCTAAATCCAATTTAGAGAAAAAAGAAATTGCATTAAAAACGCAAATTGAAAATTATAGCTCTCAGATAGAAACCATAAATGCAGATATTACAGCACTTCAATTAAAAGCAAAATCATTAGAATTAAGTTGCGAATTAACAGATTCTGAACAAATAAAAATTGAGTTAAGTCAATGTAGAAACACTTTAGAAGCTTTAGACCAGACCATTAAATCTACTCAGAAATTACAATCTCAAAAAGATGATTTATCCAAAACACTCGATAAACTAAAATTAGAGATAGAAGTCTTTAAAACAAAGGACACGACACTAAGTGAAACTATTAAAAATGCCGATGAAGAAATTGAGCAAAGGCAAAAATCCATTATAAAATTAACGCAGACCACTGCCGTTCTGGAAGAAAATCTAATCTCAAAGCTATCTAGATTCGACTATAAATTACCAGAAATAGACCATATAAATTCGTTTATAGAAGCCTTAAAGAAAGAAATTAAAAACTTCAATAAAACACAAAAAGATATTGAAGCACTTAAAGGGAAAATTACTGTAGGTAATACGGCATTAGAACACCTAGATAAGCAGTTGGTGACCTATATTAATTCTGAAAAAGAATACACAAAAGCGCTAGAAGAAAGTAGAATAATAGCAGAAAAAATAAAAGCAGATCGAATTGCTATATTACCACTAGAAGTTACGGTAGAAGGTAAAAGAATACAATTATCGGATACCATTACTCAATTAACAAAAAACCTAGATACTTCAAAAAAAGAATTACAAAGCCTTTTAGACACCAAGAGAGAAAAAGAGACATTGCAAAAATCATATGTAATGGACCTAGAAATTTTAGACAAAGAAAAATCAGCTTTAGACAATACACTTCAATCCTTGCTTAAGGAAAGTAGTTTCTTAAATAGAGAGGATATAGAAAAAGCACTTTTAACTCCAGAAGACAAACAGAGATTTACACAATCAAAACAGCGATTAAAGGATAATCAACTCAAGTTAAAGACACTACAAGAGGAACATAAAAAAGCATTAGAAAAACTAAACCAAGCTAAAAACTTTGAAACGTCGGAAGCAGATAGTAAATTGGCTTTAAGTGAATTAAAAGCGAAAAGAGATGGATATTCTACTACAAAAGGTCAGATTAAAGAAGCCTTTAGAAAAGACCAAGAAATTAGAAACAGAAATCAGGACATTTACAAAAAAATAGCTGAACAAGAAAAAGAATGTGGCACTTGGAGAGCTTTATTTAAATTAATAGGAAATTCTAAAGATGCATTCAATGTCTATGTACAACGTTTAACTTTAAAACATTTGTTAGATCTTGCCAACGTGCATCTATACAATTTAAATAAGCGCTATTCTTTAAAAATGGAAGCCGATTACAAGCCTAAGGAAGAGCTTAATTTTAATTTAATTGATCATTACCAAACGGATCAAGTGCGATTGGTTGATACGTCTAGTGGTGGTGAAAAGTTTATTATTAGCTTAGCTCTGGCTCTAGGATTATCGGATTTAGCGAGTAAAAACGTAAAAATAGATTCTTTATTTATTGATGAAGGCTTCGGAACTTTAGATAATAACACCTTAGAAACGGTAATCACAACCTTGGAAACATTACAATCTCAAGGCAAATTAATTGGGATTATTTCTCACGTCGAGAATTTAAAAGAACGTATTCCAACTCAAATTCAAATTACAAAGAAAAGTAATGGTGTAAGTACGGTGCAAATCGTATAGCATTAAATATTTATAAATAATACTTAAAATCTCAAGTGATATATCACTTGAGATTTTTTTTAAAAAAAAGAGCCCAATTAAACACCTAACACCTCATTAACAATTACTTATATTTTATTCTTAGTAAAAAAGGCTCTAATGTTAGTAAACACGGACTTCAACCTCAAATCCGTCATATCCGTTAATATTTTATCATACTCTTAATATTAAACTGTTTTAAGCATAAAATTAATTATATACAAGCTGTTTTGTTGCGACTTTAAAAATAAAAAATCTCTGCATCATTTTTTTTCATATATTTGGTTAACCAGATTGGTTATCCAATCAAAAAAACAAATATTATAACACTTAAAAACAAAGACTATGAAACAAACTCTACTCTCACTATGCCTAATGGCATCATTATCTGTATTTGCTCAAGAAACACAACCTGTTGTGCAAAATGGAAATTTTTATAAAATCGCAAAAAGCTCAGGGAGTGAATGTGGTTGTTCACAATGGATCAACAAAGATTTAGGAGACCAACCGGGATCATCTACATCAGGACTTACGACTGAAGAGAAGGAATATAACGAGGCTAACGATCCTGACAAAAATGCTTTAAAATATGATGCTGGACAAGCTGATTTAATTTATCAAGAAATAGCAGTTGTACCAAATAAATACTACATTTTAACTTACGAAGGACGAATTGATAGTGTCGATGATGACCAAACCCCAAGTGATTTAGAAATTAGAATACTTAAAGGTTCTGCTTATGTTGAGGATTATTCTCCTACTTATTATACAGATGCCACAGAACAACCTCAAAGAGATTTTGGTTATCGTGACATTTCAGAAACTGAAAAAACTGAAAACAATTTAATTGAAGAAATTATTAAATATCCAGGAGACAATAATCGCGTTTTTTATCAATACACTTTTAATAGTGGAGATGAAACAAGTATTGCTATCATGTCTAGAGGAATTGGTGGTAATGCCGGTTACGGAGACTATAATTGGTCTACTGGTGATGCAACAAATTATGTTTATTCAATAACTTTAGAAAACATAGGATCTACATTATCTGTAAGTGACAATGCATTTGCAGCTGGTTTAAAAGTATTCCCTAACCCTGCAAGTTCAAGCATCAATATTAAATCTGGAAACGGTACTCAAATTAACTCTGTAGAATTATACAATGTACTTGGATCTAAAGTACTTTCTGCTTCAAACTTAGTTAATAACGCTATCGATGTTTCGGAAATAGCTTCAGGAATTTATATTCTTAAAGTGAATGGAGCAGATAGAACATCTGTAAGCAAACGTGTTATTATTGAGTAACCAAAATCACAAATACTAAACAGGGTCTCCACTTTTAAAGTAGATAACTCTTAAAACTAAAAATCTCAGATTTAAATAATCTGAGATTTTTTTTATTTCAATTTTACGGTTTAAGGGCATATTGTTCTTAATTACCCCTGAACTCCTTTCACATCCTTTTTAAAACAGCTATATATGACTCAATCTCGAAAAGTTATAAATGAGAAAAAACACAACAAAACCTCTTGTCGCTTCAGGGTGTTCGAGCGGAGTCGAGAACAGAATATGCATCATATTGTTTTATTAAACAAATGTCGGCGCAATCTCGAAAAGTTATAAATGAGAAAAAGACAATAAAACGTCTTGTCGCTTCAGAGTGTTCGAGCGGAGTCGAGAACAGAACATGCATCATATTGTTTTATTTAAACAAATATCGGCGCAATCTAGAAAAGTTATAAATGAGAAAAAGACAACAAAACGTCTTGTCGCTTCAGGGTGTTCGAGCGGATTCGAGAACAGAACACGCATCATATTGTTTTATTAAACAAATGTCGGCGAAATCTAGAAAAGTTATAAATGAGAAAAAGACAACAAAACGTCTTGTCGCTTCAGGGTGTTCGAGCGGAGTCGAGAACAGAATATGCATCATATTGTTTTATTAAACAAATGTCGGCGAAATCTAGAAAAGTTATAAATGAGATAAAAGACAACAAAACGTCTTGTCGCTTCAGAGTGTTCGAGCGGAGTCGAGAACAGAACATGCATCATATTGTTTTATTAAACAAATGTCGGCGCAATCTCGAAAAGTTATAAATGAGAAAAAGTCAATAAAACGTCTTGTCGCTTCAGGGTGTTCGAGCGGAGTCGAGAACAAAAAAATAATATGTATTACTTAATACATTAATAAATGTAATTACAGCTCTATTTTGAATGATTATATTAAAAGAACCACAAATACTTCTAAAAAGACTTTTAACTCCCTAAGCATTGTAATATTATTTAATTCATAAACCACATACCTGTAGTGAGGATACAGTTTAGTTAGTATTGTTTAAAATACTTCTACTTCATGCTAGACTGAGTTCAGAAATATTTTAAACACAAAAAAGCCTCTCATTTCTGAGAAGCTTTCTGTTATTATATAACTAGGTATGTCTTAAAGTTCAGCGATATGCTTAGATAAACCAGATTTAAGGTTTGCCGCTTTGTTAACATGAATTATATTCTTCTTTGCTAACTTATCGATCATAGATACGACGTTAGAATATAACGCTTGAGCATCTTCCTTTGTTTCAGCGTCACGTAATCTCTTAATAGCATTACGAGTCGTTTTATGCTGATATTTATTTCTTAAACGTTTAGCTTCGTTACTTCTAATTCTTTTTAACGATGACTTATGATTTGCCATTTTGATCTTTTCTTATTAAATGATTGTAGCCCGTAGGGGAGTCGAACCCCTCTTACCAGGATGAAAACCTGGCGTCCTAGCCGATAGACGAACGGGCCATTATTTTTTTTGAGTGTGCAAATATAAAACTTAATTTCTTATTTGCAAAACATTTTTTCAAAAAACTTTCAATGTGATTTGTTGTTACTAATTATCCCATTGCGGGTGCAAATATACAACCTTTTTTGAATGTCACAACAATATTTGAAAGTTTTTTGAAAAAAAATTAAAATTAATATGCTTTCGCGAATAACACACGTCTGTTAGACGGCTTTCCACTAAAGACACATACACCAGACTCCTCTACCGAATCTTCTGGTATACAACGTATTGTCGCTTTTGTGATCTCTTTTATCTTATCTTCGGTCTCGTTAGTCCCATCCCAATGGGCTAAAATAAAACCACCAGTTTTTTCTAAAACATCTTTAAATTCCTCAAAAGTATCCACTTTAGTGGTGTGATCTGCTCTAAAATCAAATGCCTTTTTATAAAGATCGTCTTGAATTGTAGTCATTAATCCCTCTACAACATCTGTAAGTGCATCTAAAGCCACAACTTCTTTAGTTAATGTATCTCGTCTTGCCAATTCGACAGTACCGTTCTCAAGATCTTTAGGTCCTATAGCTATTCGTAATGGCACACCTTGTAGTTCATGTTGTGCAAATTTGGCACCTGGTCTATAAGTTGTACGATTATCATACTTTACAGAAATATTTCGAGCTCTTAAATCGCTCATAATAGTATTCGCTACTTCAGAAACCTCATCAAATTGTTCGTCCGTCTTATATATAGGAACAATAACAACTTGATTTGGCGCTAAGTTTGGAGGCAGTACTAAACCATGATCATCACTATGCGTCATAATTAAAGCGCCCATTAGTCGTGTTGACACGCCCCAAGAGGTAGCCCAAACGTAATCTTGCTTTCCTTCCTTAGATGTAAACTTGACATCGAATGCTTTTGCGAAATTCTGACCTAAGAAATGAGACGTTCCTGCTTGTAGTGCTTTTCCGTCTTGCATTAATGCTTCTATACAATAGGTCTCTACTGCTCCTGCAAAACGCTCGCTTTCCGTTTTCAATCCTTTTATTACAGGAATGGCCATAAAATTTTCTGCGAAGTTTGAATACACATTATTCATTAATTCCGCTTCGGTTATAGCTTCTGCTTCGGTGGCATGAGCTGTATGCCCTTCTTGCCATAAAAATTCGGCCGTACGTAAAAATAAACGTGTACGCATTTCCCAACGCACAACATTTGCCCATTGATTAATTAACAACGGTAAATCTCTATACGATTGAATCCATCCTTTATAGGTGTTCCAAATAATAGCTTCACTTGTAGGCCTAACAACCAACTCCTCCTCTAGTTTTGCTTCAGGGTCTACACGTAATTTTCCAGGGTTATCTGGATCGTTTTGCAATCTGTAATGTGTAACTACTGCACACTCTTTTGCGAAACCTTCTGCGTTTTTCTCTTCAGCTTCAAATAAACTTTTAGGGACAAACAATGGAAAGTATGCGTTTTGATGTCCTGTTTCTTTAAACATTCGATCTAATTCGGCTTGCATTTTTTCCCAAATAGCATAACCATATGGTTTAATAACCATGCATCCTCTAACGGCAGAATTCTCAGCTAAATCAGCCTTTACTACCAATTCGTTATACCATTTGGAGTAGTCTTCTGCTCTTTTTGTAAGTTTTTTACTCATATCTTAGTTGTGGCATAAATATTGCCACTATGTTAAATACATTAAATAGTTCAGCAAAACTAACTATTTTTGTTATGTTCAACAATAAATTCACTCCCGATATGAGATATAAAGATACATTAACACAAAAGGCTCCATTTTTTATAATGCTTTGCAGCTTGCTTGTGCTTTCATCTTGTGGAAGTTCGCAAGAATATTATACACAGCAAAATAACGATGGAATATACGGTTCTCCCAATAACAGAGTTGTGGTTTACCAAGATTATGACACTGCAGAAAATGTGTATTATAAAAACTATTTCAAAGATAAAAATGAAGAAATAGAAAGTTATAATGCAGAAATGGAACAAGATTCTGTATTTACAGATGTAGAAACGTACCAAAGTAATGCGTATACAGATACATACACGAACCAAAACGATTACAATGGTAATGGTGGATGGGGACAAGAAACAGAAGGTGTTTCTATAACTATTTATAATAACGATCCATTTATGTATGGTGGCGGATTTGGATACGGTTATGGTTATGGTTGGGGTTATGCCGGCTGGAACAGACCTTTCTGGGGCTGGGGCGGTGGTTATTACCCTCCTTATTATGGAGGTTGGGGCTACGGCGGTGGCTGGGGTTATGGCTACGGTTACGGCGGAGGTCACTATGGCTATCCAGGATATTGGAACCAAGGGTATCATAATAATGGATACCGAGGAAATAATATGGGTTACAGAAGAGGTTTGGCTTACAACAGCAATAACAGATATTTAAACAGCACGCGTTATAGCGCTACAAGAGACAATTCGAGTACTAACAGCAGTAGATATCAAAACTTAACTAGAAATAGTGAGTCTAGAACCAATACAGCGAATACTTCAAGTAGAAGATCATACCAAACAACACGAACAAGTAGAAATTATAATGCTACTAGAACCAACAATTCGAATACCTATAGCAGAACCCAACCTACTTACAATAGTAACAGTAGCACAAACAGGTCTTACAATAGCAGTAGTCGATCTTCATCGAGTAGCAGCAGAAGTTATTCTGCTCCAACACGATCGTCTAGCAGCTCTAGCAGTTCTAGTTCTAGATCAAGTACAGGATCAACGCGAAGTGGTGGTAGATAGTAAATAATCAAAAAACATAATATTTATAATGAATTTTAAAATACTAGTTTTTATTCTAGCAGGCATCTTAACAGTGCCTGCTTTTTATGCTCAAAACATAACAGACGCAGTACGATATTCTCAAGACAATATTGTAGGATCTGCAAGATTTAGAGCCTTAAGTGGTGCTTTTGGCGCATTAGGAGGAGATTTATCTGCCACGAGTTTGAACCCTGCAGGATCGGCAGTTTTTAACAATACCTTTATGTCAGTTTCGTTAACAAACATAAATGTAGACAATGATACCCAGTTTTTTAACGGACAAGATTCTTTTTCTAATTCCTTTACCGAATTCACTCAAATAGGAACAGCCTTCGTGTTTTATAATCCGAATATGAATAGTTCTTTCGAAAAATTCACTTTAGCAATTACCTATGATAAAACTCAAGACTTTAAAGACGATTGGGCATCGCATGGTGTAAACTCCAATTCTATCGATGGTTATTTTTTGTCGAATGCACAAGGAAAACGTTTAGATCAGATTTCGGCACTTTCCAATGAAACTATTTCTCAAGCATATTCTGAAATAGGAAAATTTTATGGGTTTGGAAATCAACAAGCATATTTAGGATATGAATCTTATATTTTGCAACCAAATAACTTTGAAGATGATAATACAGAGTATACATCTAACATTGCTCCTGGAACATTCAATCAGCATTACATCTATTCTGCCACAGGGTACAATGGTAAAATTGCAATAAATTTTGCATCTCAGGTAAACGACAGATTGTATTTAGGACTTAATCTTAATACACATTTTATAAACTACGATCGCTATACTTATTTTGAAGAAGGAAATTCTAATTATGGTTCTGTTGTGAAACAGGTAGATTTTGAAAACAACTTATCTACTATAGGTGGCGGCTTTTCATTTCAAGTGGGAACGATATACAAAGCAACCGATAATTTAAGAGTCGGTTTAACTTACAACTCTCCTACTTGGTATACTATTGAAGAAGAATCTTCTCAATATATTTCTACTGTTAGATCGGAAAACGGAAGAGACATAACTCAAATTGTAGATCCTAGAATTATTAATATTCATCCAGAATATCAATTAAAAACACCAGGAAAACTTTCGGGAAGTTTAGCTTATATTTTTGGAGGCAATGGTTTAATAAGTTTTGACTATGCGTATAAAGATTACGGAAATTCAAAATTCAAACCAGAAAACGACTCAAACTTTAACAAGCAAAATCAGATTATTAGTAACGAATTAATAGGCGCATCTTCTTTTGCTGTCGGTGGGGAATACAGATTGAAACAACTTAGCTTTAGAGGTGGGTATCGTTTTGAAGAAAGCCCTTATAAAAACAGAGAAACTATTGGCGACTTAACAGGCTATTCTGTTGGATTAGGATATAGCATTGGAACCACAAAATTAGATGTCACTTTCGACCAGTCACAACGCGATTCAGAATATCAGCTCTATAATGTAGGTTTAACAGATACGACTTCTTTAGATACTAAAATTTCAAGTTTAACATTTTCAGTAAGTTTCGCTTTATAATTCGACTATATAACAAAAAAACAGGTCTGTTTTCTTTTTGAATTCAGACCTGTTTCTTTTATACAACCAAACAGCAATTAATAAGTTTCCCAATTCAAACTTAAAGAAAACTGAATTACTTATATTTGCAGATTAAAATAATATTATTTTTTAGAAAATGAAATTTGATAATAATATAGAAGAGTTTGATGCTTATGGCGACGACCATATTGGAAGTGCTACAGATACTCCAATGATTGCAGATGCTTTTAAACTTTCGGATGAAGAAAAAATTAAATCTATAAACGAAAATGTTCGCCAAATCATGGAAACATTAGGACTAGATTTAACCGACGATAGTTTAAAAGGAACTCCAAACCGTGTTGCTAAAATGTTTGTAAAAGAAATTTTTAGCGGTTTAAACCCTAGTAACAAACCAAAAGCGTCTACTTTCGACAATAAGTATAAATACGGTGAAATGTTAGTTGAAAAAAACATCACCCTATACTCCACTTGCGAGCACCATTTTTTACCAATTGTAGGTAGAGCACATGTTGCTTATATCTCTAAAGGTAATGTTGTAGGTTTATCTAAAATGAATCGTATTGTAGATTATTATGCGAAACGTCCTCAAGTTCAAGAGCGATTAACTATTCAAATCGTAAAAGAATTACAAGCTGTTTTAGGCACAGATGATGTTGCATGTATTATAGATGCGAAACATTTATGTGTAAATGCGCGAGGAATTAGAGATATCGAAAGCAGTACAGTTACTGCCGAATTCGGAGGTAAATTTAAAGAAAAAGACACCCGAAGAGAGTTTATCGAGTACATTAAATTAGAGACGCAATTTTAAATCAGCACGAACATGCCTCAGCTATACAAGCAACAAAGCATTAAAATTTACAATTCACTTTCAGGAAAAAAAGAACTTTTCACTCCTATTACCGACGGTAATGTTGGGATGTATGTTTGCGGACCTACGGTTTACAGCAATGTGCATTTAGGAAACGTAAGAACTTTTATGTCTTTCGATACTATTTTTCGATACCTAAAACATTTAGGCTACAAGGTGCGCTATGTCCGTAATATTACAGATGCAGGACACTTAGAAAACGATGCAGACGAAGGAGAAGATCGTATTGCTAAAAAGGCACGTTTAGAGCAAATTGAACCTATGGAAGTCGTACAGCGTTATACTGTCGATTTTCATAACATTCTAAATAAATTCAATTTTCTACCGCCAAGTATCGAACCTACAGCGACTGGCCATATTATTGAACAAATCGAATTAATAAAAACGATTATCGATAATGGATTTGGCTACGAAGTTAACGGCTCTGTATATTTTGATGTTTTAAAATTTAATGAAACCAACGATTATGGTAAATTAAGTAAAAGAAATGTTGAAGATTTAATTCACAATACACGTGTTTTAGACGGGCAAACAGATAAGAAAAACCCACAAGATTTTGCACTTTGGAAGAAAGCAGAACCTCAGCACATTATGCGCTGGCCTTCGCCTTGGAGCGATGGTTTTCCGGGTTGGCACTTAGAATGTACTGCTATGAGTACAAAATATTTAGGTGAACATTTTGATATTCACGGGGGCGGAATGGATTTAAAATTCCCACACCACGAATGTGAAATTGCTCAAGCCGAAGCGTGTAATCACCAAACACCTGTTAACTATTGGATGCATGCCAATATGTTGATTATGAATGGTAAAAAAATGGCGAAATCTACAGGAAATTACATCCTTCCTGAAGAAATATTTACTGGAGAAAACAAGAATATTACACAAGCTTTTAGTGCAAGTGTGGCACGTTTTTTCATGTTACAAGCACATTATCGTAGCATCCTAGATTTTACGAATAACGGCTTGTTAGCAAGTGAAAAAGGTTTCAACCGATTAATGGATGCTATTTCAGATTTAGAGACACTTAAAGCTGCTAGCTCATCTTCAATTAACATTGCAGAATGGAAACAGAAGTGTTATGATGCAATGAACGACGACTTTAATTCTCCAATATTAATTGCTAATTTATTTGAAGGTGTAAAATTCATCAATCAATTAAAAGAAGGAAAAGCGACACTTACCGAAGCCGATCTACAGGAATTAAAAGCGACCATGAACACCTTTACATTTGATATTTTAGGTTTAGTTCACGGATCTCAAATAGAGACAGGTAAAGATAAATTAACTGGAGCTGTAGATTTACTTATAAAATTACGTCAAGAAGCACGAGCCAATAAAGACTTTGCTTTATCAGATAAGATTCGAGACGAACTTGCGAACGTTGGTATTCAACTAAACGACGGTAAAGACGGCACATCATTCTCGACAAATTAAAAACATAACACGGACAAGTATTTTCACTTGTCCGTTTTTTATATCACCATGAAACGTTTATTAATTGCACCTTTCTTATTCTTAATAAAGATATACCAAACCCTTATATCTCCATTAACGCCTGCGTCTTGTAGATACCATCCAACATGTTCGCATTACACTAAAGATGCACTTACAAAACATGGACTTATAAAAGGCGGTTGGCTAAGCATAAAACGGATTTTAAGCTGTAATCCTTGGGGAGGCTCTGGATACGATCCTGTTCCTTAATTTATTCTTTTTAACGTACTATATTTTAAGAGTCCTTAACACGCTATTCTTTTTTAATCCTTGTGCAAATGTCTATATTTACGCATTGAAAACTAAATACTATGCACTTTTTAAAATTCGATTGGAATCCTACTTCAGGAATTGAGATCATCGGTAATTTTCAACTTCATTTCTACAGTTTAATGTGGGTTACAGCCTTTCTATTAGGTTGGTACGTCATGAAACGTATCTATGAAAAAGAAAAGGTATCTTTAGAATATTTAGATCCGTTATTTATATACACCGTTTTAGCAACCATGATTGGTGCACGTTTAGGTCACGTTATATTCTACCAACCTGAATTGTTTAAAGAAGATTTTCTTAGTATTTTCTTACCTATAAGAACGAATCCGACTTTAGAGTTTACAGGATTTCAAGGTTTAGCAAGTCACGGTGCCGCTATTGGTATTATTGTAGGAATGTATTTATACAGGAAGAAACACAACTACAAATCGTTAATGTGGATTTTAGACCGCATTGTGATTCCAGTATCTCTAGGTGCCATTTTTATTAGAATTGGAAATTTTATCAATTCAGAAATAATAGGAAAAATCACCGATTCGAATTTAGGTGTTCGTTTTATTCAAGATGAATATAGCAAACGAGAAGCTGTTCAGTTAACAGGACTTAAAGATCCAAAAGAAGCTTATAATGCCATAGCAAACAATCCGCAATTTCAAAACTTATTAGATGCGGTACCTTACAGACATGCTGCACAGTTATACGAGGCAGGTTGCTATATATTTGTATTCATTATCTTATGGGTTCTCTATTCTAAAACCAATAAAAAAGACAATCCAGGTTTCTTATTCGGACTCTTTTTAGTACTACTTTGGACGATTAGATTCTTTGTGGAATTTGTAAAAGAAGCCCAAGTAGACGATCGCGCAACATGGGCTCTAAACACAGGACAATGGTTAAGTATCCCATTTATATTAGTTGGATTCTACTTTATGTTTGTCTATAAAGGAGTCTCTAAAAAAGCCTAAAAATAAACTATTATGAAGTCTATTAAGTTATTTGTTCTCGTTTTTGCTGTTTGTATACTAAATACGTCTTGTAAAGATGATAAAAAAGTAAACCTTGCACCTACCGAAATTTCATTTCATAAAGAAGGCGAACTACAGCTTTACAAAGCTAAAACGGACTCCATAATTAAGACTTTAAATATTGAAATTGCCGATACGGAATACGATCGTGAAACAGGTTTAATGTATAGATCTTCTATGGAAGATACGAATGCCATGTTATTTGTTTTTCCTAATGAAGAACCTCGTGGATTTTATATGAAAAATACGCAGTTTGCATTAGACATTATTTATATCGGGGAGAATAAAACCATAGTAACGATTGCTAAAAACGCAAAACCTATGGATGAAACTACTGTATTATCACATAAACCAGCAATGTATGTATTGGAAATTAATTCTGGTTTAGCTGATGCATGGCAACTTAAAGAAGGTGACTCCATTTCGTTTACCAAATAATTCCAATTGCTCTTTTAAAACACATTAGAGTTATTTAAAAAAAAGCAGGATTAAATTAGAGATAATTTAATCCTGCTTTTTTTGTTTTAACACGTAATAAAATCTAATCTATTACCAGTTCTTTGCCCTGATGTTTCCATTCGGAGACACCTCCCTTTAAATCGAAAATCTTAACGAAACCAGCCTCTATTAATTTTTCTGCACATTCTGCACTTCGCTTTCCCGAATTACAATATAGTGCTACCGGCTTTGTTTTATCTAAATTCGCAATATCAGATTCGAACGTATCAGAATTAAAATCGATATGTTGTGAATTCGCGATATAACCCTGTAATAGCCGATCTTTTTCAGATCGTAAATCAACCAATTGTACATCGTCTAAATGTATAAGAGATTGCATTTCTTCTGCAGTAACAGCTTCAATCACGCCTTTGTTTTGGTGATTACATGATGTAAACACCAGTAATATCAAGCAAAATAGTATACTTATTTTTTTCATCTAATTTTAGCGCTCTGCAACGTCTCCATCCCATTCATTAAATCCGCCTAATAAATTATACGCATTTTCGATTCCTAATTGATCCATCATTTCACAAGCTTTACCACTTCTTGCTCCTGAACGGCAATACACATAATAGTTTTTTGTTTTATCTAATTCATCAAGCTGATTTACAAATTCTTGACCTAAATAAAAATCAATATGCTTAGCATTTTCTATAAAACCTTGATCTACTTCATCGTCTGTACGAACATCTAAAATCACAGCATTGCTATCGCTAGCTAACTGCTCTACCCATTCCTCTTGTGTTAAATCTGCCATTGTAGTATATATGTTTTGGTTACAAATTTATAATTTCTTTAATATATAATCGAAAAAAAACAAGAAGTCTTACATATTCCGATCCTTTTATTTGTTCAAGGTTTGTTTTCCTCACATTTACTAAACTATTTCTACTCCGTAACTCAATAACTACAATTCGGATTTTTAATGCAGAGGCATCCACAAAAGCTATAATACAATCTTTAACAAAAGATTATATAAAAGAGTGTACTTTATAAAGGCACAATACTATACATTTGTATATACAATAGTTGTACATGAAACAGTTAGAAGACATACTTAAAACAAGTCAGCCCATTCCGTTAAACAGAAAGACCGTATTAAACATTGCGTACTCGGCCATTTGGATAAAAGATATGACCCACCCTGTTTTAAAATCTTTCGACATTTCTAACGAACAGTTTAATGTGCTGCGTATTTTACGAGGTAAAAAAGGAAGTCCTGCAAACCTACAAGACATTCAAGATAGAATGATTAATAAGATGAGTAACACTACACGTCTGGTAGATAAACTTATTTTAAAAGGGTATGTAGAACGGTTCATTTGTGAGAAAAATCGAAGAAAAGTTGACATTTTCATCACCAAAGACGGTCTGAAACTCTTAAAAGAAATAGATCCGAATATTAATAAAACCGAAGATAATGTGACCTCAAATCTATCTGTAGAGGAATTAGAAAATTTGAATTATTTACTTACTAAATTAAGATCATAAGGTTCTAACCAACAGTACAAAATACTAATAAATTGAAATCAATTAATAACAATAGTAATCCATTATAAATAGTAACCAAACACAAATAAATTAAAATGAAAAACACAGTAAAAATCGCAATGCTATTAGTTTTAGCAATCACAGTAGCATCGTTCTCAGCTTTAAAAACAAAGAAAGTAGACGTAAAAACAAGCCAGATAACTTGGACAGGACACAAAGTTACAGGACAACATGACGGCACCATCACATTAAAAGATGGATCTTTAGAATTCAATGGAAAAGTATTAGTCGGAGGTGAATTCACTATGGACATGACATCTATAAACACAACCGATCTTGAAGGAAAATCTAAGGTCAAATTAGATGGACATTTAAAGGCAGATGACTTTTTTGGAACTGATAAATACCCAACAGCAACCTTAAAGTTTACTAAAGTTGAAGGTGGAGCTACAGATTATACTGTAACTGGAGATTTAACTATTAAAGGCATTACAAAGCCTGTAACATTTAATATGACTGTTGCAGAAGGTACCGCAAAAGCAGCTTTTAAAATAGACAGAACGAAATACGATATTAAATACGGTTCGGCGAGTTTCTTCGACGACTTACAAGACAAAGCCATTTATAACGAATTTGACTTAAATGTGTCTTTAAAATTCTAACATTCCTAATTCAATTGTTAGTTACAGTGTGTGAATGAGTTAAATTCCTGTGGTGTTATGTATTAATTTACGGACCTACAGGAATTCTCTTTTTAAATTTCTTCTAAAAAAATTTGATAACTAAATTTACATTCCTATATTTGAATCAAATAATTAAAGAATTGAACACAAATTTAAATATTACTTGGTGGTGGAGCTCTCGAAATTCAATCTTCGTGAACTAAACCTATTGTATATTTTAAACTCAAAATAACAAGGCTTGTCATTCACGACAAGCCTTTTTTTATTACAAAAAAATGAAACAATTTAAACTCACAACACACTACAAAAAAATATTAGCCGATACTATTACACCGGTTAGCATTTATTTAAAAATTAGAGATCGTTTCCCTAATAGTCTTTTACTTGAAAGTAGCGATTACCACGCTAACGATAACAGTTTCTCTTACATTTGCTGTAATCCGATTGCCTCAATAAAAGTCCAAAACGAAACGATTACTCAGGAATTTCCTAATGGTGAAATCATTTCTCAACCTATTACAGAACGCGGTATGGTTACTGAAGAGATTCACAACTTTACCAAACGTTTTAAGACAGACGAGAATGAAGAGTTTAAATTTATAAATAATGGTATTTTTGGATATATAGGTTATGATGCCGTTCGTTATTTCGAAGATATCGAGATCACTAAAAAAGACAAGGTTTTAGGTATTCCCGATATATATTATGCGGTTTACCAAAACATAATCGCGATAAATCATTTTAATAATGAAGCTTATATTTTTGCACATTGTTACGATGGCGAAAATAATATCGATGACTTAAATCAGCTTATAAAGTCAAATCAATTCGCAACCTATCAGTTTACTCCTGAAGACGACATTGCTTCCAACTTAACAGACGAAGAATATAAAAAGAATGTGGTTTTAGCCAAACAACATTGTGCTAGAGGCGATGTTTTTCAATTGGTTTTATCTAAAAAATTCTCTCAAGAATTTAAGGGAGACGACTTTAATGTCTATCGCGCCTTAAGAAGTATTAACCCATCCCCTTACCTATTCTATTTTGATTACGGCACCTTTAAAATCTTCGGAAGTTCTCCGGAAGCGCAACTGATTGTACAAGATGGTAATGCCGAAATTCACCCTATTGCAGGAACATTTAAGCGTACAGGTAATGATGAACAAGATGCAGAACTTGCTAAAAAATTAGCAAAAGACGATAAAGAAAATGCAGAACATGTGATGCTTGTCGATTTGGCAAGAAACGATTTAAGTCGTCACGGAAGCCAAGTTACTGTAGATACGTATCGTGAAGTGCAATTCTTTTCGCACGTGATTCACTTAGTAAGTAAAGTAATTGGTAAAAAACATGCCGACACGATCACCATGCAAGTAGTTGCAGACACATTTCCTGCAGGAACATTAAGTGGCGCACCTAAGCATAAAGCGATGCAACTGATTGAAAAATACGAAAAAACAAGTCGTGAATTTTACGGTGGAGCAATCGGGTTTATGGATTTTACCGGTAATTTTAATCATGCGATTATGATTAGAACGTTCTTAAGCAAAGACCACAAGCTACATTGGCAAGCGGGAGCAGGAATCGTTTCAAAATCGAAACCTGAAGACGAATTACAAGAAGTTTACAACAAGCTAGGTGCTTTAACCAAAGCTATAGATTTAGCTAAAAACATTTAATAGTGTACAAAATGAAACATATATTAGTTATAGATAATTACGACAGTTTTACCTACAATTTGGTGCACTATTTAGAAGATTTAGGGTGCCAAGTTACCGTAAAACGAAATGATAAAATTGATTTAGACGAGGTTGCAAATTTCGACAAAATTGTATTATCTCCTGGCCCAGGAATTCCTGATGAAGCTGGATTATTAAAAGAAATTATTAGAACATACGCTCCAACTAAAAGTATTTTAGGAGTGTGTCTAGGTCAGCAAGCTATGGCCGAAGTTTTTGGCGGAAGCATTGAAAACCTAGATAATGTGTATCATG
Organism: Formosa undariae; assembly: GCF_042427615.1. Lineage (NCBI taxonomy): Bacteria > Pseudomonadati > Bacteroidota > Flavobacteriia > Flavobacteriales > Flavobacteriaceae > Formosa > Formosa undariae. The sequence goes on from NZ_JBHMEZ010000032.1 coordinate 261,196, forward strand.
GTGTAGCTACAGACGTTACCTTGTGTGTAGACGACGAAAAATTATTCGATGGTTTCGACAAGACATTCCCTGTAGGTCGTTATCATTCTTGGGTCGTTTCAAATGCATTACCAGATGTATTGGAAGCTACTTCTTTCGATGAAAACGGACAAATTATGTCTTTACGTCACAGAGTTTACGATGTTCGCGGGGTACAATATCACCCAGAATCGGTGTTGACACCTAACGGAAAGCAAATGCTTAAAAACTGGATAAATAGTTAATTATGAAACAGATACTTAACAGACTTATAAACGACGAACATATTTCGAAAGAAGAAGCAAAACGTGTGCTGGTCAACATCTCTCACGGGGAATATAACCAAAGTCAGATTGCCTCATTTTTAACAGTGTATATGATGCGTAGCATCACCACGGACGAGTTAGAAGGTTTTAGAGATGCGCTTTTAGAATTGTGTTTGGCAGTAGATTTATCCGGGTATAACACAATAGATTTATGCGGAACTGGAGGTGATGGAAAAAACACATTTAACGTGTCTACATTAGCTTCTTTTGTTACTGCAGGAGCAGGCGTACATGTTACGAAACACGGAAATTACGGAGTCTCTTCCATTTCTGGTTCTAGTAATGTGATGGAGCATTTAGGAATTAAATTCACCAACGATGCCGGCTTCTTAGAAAACAGTTTAGAAAAAGCGGGGATTTGTGTGTTGCACGCGCCTCTATTTCATCCAGCGATGAAACATGTCGCTCCAATTCGTAGAGAATTAGGTGTAAAAACATTCTTTAATATGCTTGGTCCAATGGTAAACCCCGCGTTTCCGAAGAACCAATTGGTAGGTGTTTTTAATTTAGAATTAGCGCGGCTATACGGTTATTTATATCAGAATACAGACAAGAATTTTACGATTCTACACGCTTTAGACGGGTATGATGAAATTTCACTAACAAGTGAAACAAAAGTGATTTCGAATCATTCTGAGACCATGTTATCCCCTGAAGATTTTGGAGTACAAAAAATAAAACAATCAGACATTTTTGGTGGAGACACCATTAAAGATGCTGCAGATATATTTATGAGTATCCTACAAGGAAAAGGTACAGAAGCCCAAAACAATACGGTTTGCGCGAATGCCGCCATGGCCATAAAAACGGTAAAAGACACATCGATAACCGATAGTTTTGCGGCCGCAAAGGAATCTTTACAATCTGGAGAAGCCTTAAAACGATTCAAAACATTAGTCCATTTAAGTGCATAATAGTATGAATATTTTAGATAAAATTGTTGCCGATAAACGCAAAGAAGTTGCATTAAGAAAATCGCTTATTCCTGTAAAGCAATTAGAGCAATCTATATTGTTTACAAGAACTACAAATTCTTTGGCGGCGGCATTAAAAGCAAGTACAAGTGGTATTATAGCAGAGCATAAACGTCGTTCTCCTTCAAAATCGGTCATCAACCATAATTTAAATGTGTTTGATGTCGCAAAAGGATACGAAGATGCTGGAGTGTGTGGAATGTCTGTACTAACCGATGGCAAATATTTTGGAGGTAGTTTAGACGATTTACTTACCGCTCGTGCGAGTTGTAACTTGCCTTTACTCCGCAAAGAATTTATCATAGATGAATATCAACTTCTTGAAGCCAAAGCTTACGGTGCAGATGTGATTTTATTAATCGCGGCAATTTTAACGCGAGAAGAAATTAAAACGTTTTCAGAATTCGCAAAAAGCTTAAACTTAGATGTACTTTTAGAAGTGCATAACGAAGAAGAACTTCACAAATCATTAATGCCAAGTTTAGATATGCTTGGTGTAAACAATAGAAATTTAAAAACTTTTGAAGTGTCGCTAGACATCAGTAAGGAATTAAGCACATTAATTCCAAACGATTTTGTAAAAGTATCTGAAAGCGGTATTAGTAATATCGAAGCCATTAAAATACTTCAGCCCTATGGTTATAAAGGTTTTCTTATTGGTGAAAATTTCATGAAAACGGACAATGCAGGAGCAAGTGCAACCGAGTTTATAAATGCCTTAAACCAATAGTTATGAAACTAAAAGTTTGTGGTATGAAATTCCCCGAAAACATCACAGAAATAGGGAGTTTACAACCTGATTATTTGGGATTTATTTTTTACGATAAATCGGCACGTTTTATAAACACAGAAATTCCTAACATCCCAGAAAGCACTAAAAAAGTTGGTGTATTTGTAAATGCTTCAACTGATACCGTCATTAAAACCGTTTTGGCAAACAATTTGCAAGCAGTTCAACTTCATGGAGAAGAATCGGTTGATTATTGTAAAACAATAAATGAAGAGCTTCCTAATATTGAAATTATTAAAGTATTTTCCATCAAGGATAAATTTAATTTTGATGTTTTAAAACCATTTGAAACCGTATGCGATTATTTCCTTTTCGATACAAAAGGTAAACTTCCTGGCGGAAATGGTTATACCTTCAATTGGAATATTCTTGAACAGTATCCTTCAACAAAACCTTATTTTTTAAGTGGAGGTATTGGAGATTCTGAAATAGAAGATGTTTTAGAATTTTCGAAAAGTAAAGCATCAAAATATTGTTATGCCATTGATGTAAATAGTAAATTTGAAATCAAGCCAGGTTTTAAAGATTTTGACCGTGTAAAACAATTTAAAAAGCAATTATTTAGCAACATAGCTGCAAAACAACATACCATGAGTTACAATGTAAATGAGAAAGGTTATTATGGCGAATTTGGAGGTGCATACATCCCGGAAATGCTATATCCTAACGTTGAAGAGTTACGCCAAAACTATTTAAAAATTATGGCCGAACCTTCATTTAAAGAAGAGTTCGACCAGTTATTAAAAGATTATGTTGGGCGACCATCTCCGTTATATTTCGCAAAGCGATTAAGCGAGAAATACAATACTAAAATCTATCTTAAACGCGAAGATTTAAACCATACTGGAGCACATAAAATAAACAATACTATTGGTCAGATTTTAATGGCCAATCGCTTAGGTAAGAAACGTATTATTGCCGAAACTGGAGCTGGACAACATGGTGTGGCGACAGCAACGGTTTGCGCACTTATGGGCCTAGAATGTATTGTATATATGGGTGAAATTGATATCGCTCGTCAAGCACCAAACGTGGCACGTATGAAAATGTTAGGCGCGACTGTTATTCCAGCACTATCTGGAAGTCGTACGTTAAAAGACGCGACTAACGAAGCAATTCGCGATTGGATTAATAATCCGGTAGATACGCATTACATAATTGGAAGTGTAGTTGGACCTCATCCGTACCCAGATATGGTAGCTCGTTTCCAATCTGTTGTATCTCAAGAAATAGAATGGCAATTGCAAGAAAAAGAAGGACGTACAAAACCAGACCATGTTGTTGCATGTGTTGGAGGTGGTAGTAATGCTGCTGGGGCTTTTTATCAATATTTAGATGAAACAGACGTGAATTTAATCGCTGTTGAAGCTGCTGGTTTAGGTGTAGATTCAGGAGAAAGTGCAGCCACTTCTGCTTTAGGAAGAGAAGGTATTATTCACGGAAGTAAAACCTTACTCATGCAAACTGACGACGGACAAATCACTGAACCGTATTCGATTTCTGCCGGTTTAGATTACCCTGGTGTCGGACCAATGCATGCCAATTTATTTGCTACAGGCCGTGCTGAATTTATTTCAATTACAGATGACGAAGCTATGAACGCTGGAATGGAACTTTGTAAATTAGAAGGTATTATTCCCGCTATTGAAAGTTCTCATGCTTTGGCTGTATTTAAAAATAGAAAATTCAAGCCAGAAGAGGTCGTTGTATTAAGTTTATCTGGTCGTGGTGATAAAGATTTACAGAATTACATTGATTATTTTAAAATCTAGAATGTAATGCGCTAGTGAGAATCTAAAAATATGATTCGAAGCGTCATACTGAATTGGTTTCAATATCACACCAGAGTATAAAAATTAATTGAAAGGTTATAATTCACTTTCTAATTCTCTAGTGAGAACCTGAAATAAATTCAGGTTGACGTAGATGATCTAAAACAAATTACAAATCGAAGCGTCATGCTGAACTCATTTCAGCATCACACAAGAGAATAGCAAAAATGAAATCAAGTTTCGTTTACATAGTAACCAATACACATAGAACAACTCTATATATTGGTGTAACCTCTAATTTGATTACCCGTATTACAAACCATCAAAATGGGATTGGTTCTATTTTCACTAAAAAGTATAATCTTAAAGACCTTATTTATTATGAAGAATTTAGTGATATAAAACAAGCAATAGCTAGAGAGAAACAACTAAAAAACTGGAAAAGAGTCTGGAAATTGAATCTAATAAAACAGAAAAATCCAACCCTTGAGACATTAATACTCTAGTAAAAATCTAAAGGTAGAAACTAAAACAAAATCGAAGCGTCATACTGAACTTGTTTCAGTATCACACGAAATAATAAATAATGAGACCCTGAAATAAATTCAGGGTGACGGATGTGTTAATATTGAATTAAGACTAAAACATCAACAGATCGTCATGCTAAACTCGTTTCAGCATCACATTAGAAAGGTTTTTAAATTGAATATAGAGAACATGTAACCTGTTTAGACTTACGAACAAAAAGAATTTACCTGAATTAGTATTTATCTAATTCAACTGAAAAAAACAAAACTGTTATGAACAGAATAAATCAAAAACTCCAAGAAGACAAAAAATTATTGTCTATATATTTTACCGCTGGATATCCTAGTTTAAACGATACGGTAAGCATCATTGAAGACCTTGAAAAAAATGGCGTGGATATGATTGAAATCGGGTTACCTTTTAGTGATCCATTAGCCGATGGTCCAACCATTCAAGCAAGTTCTACGCAAGCCCTAAAAAACGGAATGACTACAGCAAAGTTATTCGAACAGTTAAAAGACATTAGAAAAACAGTATCAATACCGTTAGTAATAATGGGATACTTCAACCCTATTTTACAATATGGTGTAGAGGCCTTCTGTAAAAAATGTCAAGAGATTGGTATCGATGGCTTTATTATTCCTGATTTACCTGTAAACGAATACAAGGACCACTACCAAGACACTTTCGAGAAATACGGATTGGTAAACGTCTTTTTAATTACACCTCAAACGTCTAACGATCGTATTGCGTTTATAGATGACATCTCTAACGGTTTTATTTATATGGTAAGTAGTGCAAGTGTAACTGGAAGTCAGTCAGGATTTGGAGACGAGCAGACCGCTTACTTTAAACGTATTTCTGATATGAATTTGAAAACACCACAAATCATCGGATTCGGAATTAATAATGCTGAAACTTTTAATCAGGCAGCAACATACACCAAAGGAGCTATAATTGGAAGTGCATTTATAAAGTATATTACCGAAAATGGTATTAATAATATTGGAGATTTCACATCTAAAATTAAACCACAACTTAAAGCTTAACGTTTGTTAACAAGGGTTTAAGACGGTTTTGGCGACCTGTGAATATTCATTTTTATACCTTATGGATGAACTAATAAAAATGAATATCATGGGAATTATTAAAGATCAAAAGAAATTTAATCCAAAACAAAAACAATCGAATCCAACAAATCCTACGGCAAATACCGATCAGGACACCAGAAAGTTCGATATGAATAGCGAAACAATTAAAGAACAACAAAATAAAAAATAATTAAATTTTAAAAAAGACTTTTCAGAAAACGAAAAGTCTTTTTTCTATTACTATACCACTTACATTATGCCACTAAACATTGTTCTTTTTGAGCCAGAAATACCAAATAATACGGGAAATATTGGTCGATTAAGCTTGGCCTCAGGCTCTAACTTACATTTAGTAAAACCTTTTGGTTTCGAAATAGACGACAAGCGGTTAAAGCGCGCAGGTTTGGACTATTGGCAACATCTAAATGTGACGTATTACGATTCTATTACAGATTTTTTCAAAATAAATGAAAACAAAAAAATGGCATTTTTGTCTAGTCACGGCGAAAAGAACCATTGGGATATCAATTTTGAAGATGATATGTTTCTCATCTTCGGAAAAGAATCAGTAGGACTTCCAAAGGAACTAATTGAAAACCACAAAGAAGACCTTTTCAAAATTCCACTTTTTAGTGAACACGTCCGTAGTTTAAACTTAGCTAATGCCGTTGGAATTGTCGTTTATGAAGGCCTAAAAAAATTAAGTTAGCACCTCAATTTAATTTAAAAAGCTGATTAATTAATTTGTACATTTCGCCCCTAAAATACTAGTAAACAGATTTTCATGGAAGATATTGAAAATATTGAATTAGCTTATTTAAGTCTTGACGATTATCAAGAACTTAAAGCAGCAATGATTGAGTCGTACAGCAGCATGCCCGATTCCTATTGGAGAGAACATCAAATAGAAACCCTATTAAAACAATTTCCAGAGGGACAAGTTGTTATAAAAATAAACAACCAAATTGCGGGTTGTGCACTCTCTATAATTGTAGATTATAGTCAGTTTGACAATGCGCATACGTACAAAGATATTACAGGAAATTACACATTTAACACCCATAATAAAGACGGCGACGTTATTTATGGCGTCGATGTGTTTATTAAACCAGAATTTAGAGGCTTACGCTTAGGTAGACGTCTTTACGATTACCGAAAGGAATTGTGCGAACGTCTTAATTTAAGAGGCTTGGCTTTTGGTGGACGTATTCCTAATTATCATAAATTTTCTAACGAGCTTAGTCCTAAAGAATACATTGATAAAGTAAAACGTAAAGAGATTCACGATCCTGTTTTAAACTTTCAAATTTCTAACGACTTTCATCCTACTCGTGTGCTTAAAAATTATTTAGAAGGCGATAGTAATTCTGAAGATTATGCCGTGCTTTTAGAGTGGGATAACATTTATTATGAGAAGAAAGAAACCAAAGCAGCTACTACAAAAAAGATAGTTCGTTTAGGATTAATTCAATGGCAAATGCGTCCTTATAACGATTTGGATGAATTAATGCAACAAGCAGAATATTTTGTCGATGCCGTTTCTGGATATAGAAGTGACTTCGCCTTGTTTCCTGAATTTTTTAATGCACCGTTAATGGCAGACGATAATCATTTATCGGAACCTGATGCAATTAGAAATTTAGCTGAACACACTGCAGAAATTGTTTTACGATTCTCTAAGCTAGCTATTTCTTATAACATCAATATTATTACGGGAAGTATGCCAGAAATCGCTGAAGACAACCGACTGTATAATGTTGGCTATTTATGCCGAAGAGATGGTACGACAGAACGCTATGAAAAATTGCATGTTACACCAGACGAAGCTAAAGTCTGGGGAATGGAAGGTGGTTACAAGCTTGAAGCTTTCGATACCGACTGTGGTAAAATAGGTATTCTGATATGTTATGATTCTGAATTCCCAGAATTAAGCAGATTGCTAGCCGATCAAGGAATGGACATCTTATTCGTGCCATTTTTAACAGACACTCAAAACGGATATTCTCGAGTTAGACATTGCGCACAAGCACGTGCCATTGAAAACGAATGTTACGTCGCCATAGCTGGAAGTGTTGGTAACTTACCAAAGGTCCATAACATGGATATTCAGTTTGCACAATCTATGGTCTTTACACCGTGTGATTTTGCCTTTCCTGCAAACGGGATTAAAGCTGAAGCAACACCAAACACCGAAATGATTTTAATAGCAGACGTCGATATCGACCTACTTAGAAATCTTAACCAATTTGGAAGTGTAAAAAACTTAAGAGATAGACGAAAAGATATTTTTGAATTAAGAAAAAAATAGAGTTTAAAAAATTATTACCATAAACTAAAGCATCATATTTGAAAAGATATGATGCTTTTTTTTTAATCAAAAAAGGACAAGAATTAACAAATATTTAAGATAAAATATTCGACTGCTTTCATTTTCTCCAAAGTTTATTATCTTCGCACCGATCAAATAAATATTATCATTACAGCTTAAATACTACTAAAACCAACATTCTATGTTAGAACACTTTAAAACATCAAAATGGTGTAAACACATCTTGTTTTTAGCTTTTTTAATTTCATCAATTCATCAAATTCGTGCTCAAAATGACACTTTAGTCCTTAAAAATAACGATAAACTTATTGGAGAAATTAAGGAAATGTCTAAAGGCGTTTTAACAATAAAAACTCCTTATAGCGACAGCGATTTTAAAGTAAAATGGAAAGAAGTTGTTAAGGTAAGTAGTAACCAAACCTACCTAATGACTTTATCGGACGGAAGACGAATTAATAGTATTCTTAAATCTACACCTGGTGAAGAAGGAAAGGTGACACTTGTACAGGATAATATAGAATTGGTAAGTGATATTGAAGATATTGTGTATATTAAAGCTATAAAAGGTAGTTTTATTTCGCGTGTAGATGCTAGCTTATCTATCGGATTTAACTTTGCAAAAACTAACAATTTAACGCAGTTTTCTATATTAAGTAATATAGGCTATACGGCAGATAAATGGGGATTCACCGCAGGTTTTAACTCCGTTAGAAGTAATCAGGACGATGTAGATGAAACCAAACGTACAGATGCAAATATTGGTGCAAAATACTTTATGAAACGTGATTGGTTTGCTTTAGCAAATGCCGATTTCTTATCTAACGACGAGCAGTTATTAAAATTACGTTCTTCAACACAAGGAGGTATTGGTAAATATTTTATTCATTCAAATCGTGTATATTTTGCAACAGGTACTGGTTTAGCTTGGACCAATGAAAACTATACAGACCCTTCACTTAAAACAAAAAACAGTTTAGAAGCCTTTTTATCATTAGAATTAAATATGTTCGATTACGACGATTTAAGTCTATATTCTAAATTTGTAGTATACCCTAGTTTAACAGAAAGTGATCGTATAAGAACCGATTTAAATCTTAATGTTAAATATGATTTACCTTTAGATTTCTTTGTGCAATTAGGTCTAACACATAACTACGATAGTCAACCTATTGAAGGTGCATCAACTACCGATTATGTTTTTCAAACTACCATTGGTTGGGAATTGGACTAATCTAAATAAAATACTCATAAAAAAAACGTGTTAGAATTTCTAACACGTTTTTTGTTTTAAAGCCTCTTTATCAACTTAATTCATAGAGATTTCTTGTTCCCAAGTTATCCCACTAATATCTGTTAGCTTTAAAGTCAATTCTCCTTTTGGTAAAAGCTTCAAACGATTATCTATTAACTTTAATTCGGCCCGAGATCCTAATGGAATAATTAAGCTATGTGCTCCAGGTTTTACTTTGGCCACATATTTATTACTAATCATTTCAGTTTTAAATTCAGCTAATTGTTCCCCATTTAATGATAAAACAGATTGATTATCCTGATTCATAACATCAATTCCAATTAGAAAAGAACCATAGACATCGACACCTTCAACTCTAAAAACCTCAAAGTTTAATGTTTCATTTTTAATATGTGCATTAGAAATTTCAATTTTAGGCTTTACCGATTTGTTATGTAAAGTTCCCCAAACACCACCGTGGAAATACTGATTAGTAAATAGAGTTAGAAATAATATTCCAACAGCACCAACAAGAGTCACTCTAGAGACAAACTTTTCTGTTAGCGGAAGTGGCCCAGAACCCAACCATTTAAACATCGTTTTTTTGGTAATAGGAAATCCTTTCTTCATAAAGTAATAATCTAAAGAATATCTTCCGCTTCCTGTTAAGAACAATGTAAATCCTGTTGCGATTCCCAAGACACCTATTTGCCATTCGTCAAGACAAGTGGTACCAATCCAACCAGACCCTAATAGAATCCCCATAGCCAAGCTAAACACGCCTATACTCATTAAACGTGTAAATAGTCCAAGCATAATTAATAGTCCTACAATACCTTCTATAATAGTAAAACTAGCCATTGCCCACCAAAGTGAATCTGGGTTTTCTACTAAATGAAGAATTATAGGTTTTATACCTAGAGCGTTTGGTAAAAAATGATTGAATTTTTCTCCGATATAACCTGCTGTTTCCGGATCTAATTTATTTGCTAATATTGATCTGCGCCAGAAAGCAGAAAAATAAGTCCACCCCACAACTAAACGTAAGCTGAGAGTAAACATACCAGCCGTAGTATATGACTGCGATATATTTGTATTCATGAATGTATATTTTGTAAAATGAAAAATAATTTTAACGTAGTTGATCGTTACGTTAAAATGACATCTTTCTTATTTTTATACAAAATATAAAGCGGAATTTTTAAAGGATGAACACGTTTACTTTGTGCAAGAAAAGGAATCGGTTTCTCTAAAACCAAAACGGTCTCTAAGCCAATGTACTTTGAATGTAGAGGTAATATTCCAGCAATCTTAATATGCTTACTACTATTGTCTGAAGTACTAAATTCGGAGACTTCAAACGTGTCACAACTCCTATTTAATTGAGCTATTTTACTTTTACTAGTAACTTCAGTTTTATCAAGTTGTAAAGCGGATTGTAAACTCGTTCTAACCGAACATGGAGACAATAACAAAAGCATTCCAAGACTAAAAATCTTGAGAAATTGAATGAAACTATTATGTGTTTTTACCTTAACCATTTAATCTATAAAAATAGATATTGTAAACACACCCAACCGTTATAGCGACGTTAAATTTAAAACAAAAAAAACGCATTAGCTTATCACTAATACGTTTATATTTTTTGAGTATATATTTATGATTCTAAATTAGTCAAGCAATTTGTCTTAATTTTTCTCTCATATTTTCCTTAAAACAATTTTAAAATTACATGCGTTCTGGAACTTGAATTCCTAATAACTTAAACGCATTTTTTATAGTTGTAGAAACTGCTTGAGCCAACTGCACTCTAAATATTTTTTCATTTAAATCGTCTGCTCCTAAAATAGATACATTCTGGTAGAAAGAATTAAATTCCTTTACTAAATCGTAAGTATAATTTGCAATTATTGCAGGACTATATTGCACTGCTGCTAATTGAATCGCTTCAGGAAACAATTGTAATTGTTTTAGCAACGATTTTTCTTTCTCGTGTAATTCAATTTTTGGAGTATCTATCGTATAATCGAAGTCTGCTTTTCTAATTATAGACTGAATTCTCGCATAGGTATACTGAATAAATGGCCCTGTGTTTCCTTGAAAATCGATAGATTCTTTAGGGTCGAATAAAATTCGTTTTTTAGGGTCTACTTTTAGGATGTAATACTTTAAAGCGCCAAGACCAATTGTGCTATACAATTCGTCTTTTTCGTCTTGCGAATACCCATCTAACTTTCCTAATTCTTCAGAAATTTCTCCTGCTGTTTCAGCCATTTCAGAAATTAAATCGTCGGCATCGACAACAGTTCCCTCTCTACTCTTCATTTTTCCGCTTGGTAAATCTACCATACCATAACTTAAATGAAATAGGTTTTTAGACCATTCAAATCCTAATTTTTGAAGAATTAAGAATAAGACTTTAAAATGATAATCTTGCTCGTTACCAACGGTATAAACCAAACCTCCAACATTTGGATAATCTTTTATACGCTGAATGGCAGTACCAATATCTTGCGTCATGTACACTGCGGTACCATCTGAACGTAAAACGATTTTCTCATCTAAACCTTCTTCAGTTAAATCGCACCATACAGATCCATCTTCTTTCTGGAAAAACACTCCCGTTTTTAAACCTTCGGCAACAAATTCTTTTCCTAGTAAATACGTATCACTTTCGTAATAATAACAGTCGAAATCTACACCTAAGTTTTTATAAGACACTTCAAAACCATCGTAAACCCATTGGTTCATGGTTTTCCAAAGCGAAACAACGGCTTCATCTCCTGCTTCCCACTTTAACAACATGGCTTGTGCTTCTAAAAGAATTGGTGCTTGCTTTTTAGCATCGTCTTCAGAAAGTCCATCTGCTTTTAAAGTTTCTATTTCCTTCTTATATTCTTGATCGAATTTTACATAGTAATTCCCGACTAACTTATCACCTTTTAAACCTGTGCTTTCCGGTGTTTCACCAGCTCCAAAACGTTCCCAAGCCAACATACTTTTACAAATATGAATACCACGGTCGTTTATAATTTGAGTTTTGTATACATTTTGCCCTGAAGCTTTTAAAATTTCGGCAACACTATATCCCAATAAATTATTTCTGATATGTCCAAGGTGAAGCGGCTTATTTGTGTTTGGAGAAGAATATTCTACCATAACAGCTTTAGCATCTTCAATTGGAGTTACATATCCGAAAGTAGGTTCTGCTTTTATACTATTAAACCAATTCTGATAATAAGAATCTGCAATTACAATATTCAAGAATCCTTTAACGACATTATAGCCCGTTACATCTTCTACTTCTTTAAGTAAATATGCACCAACAGCCTCACCAATTTGAACTGGATTTCCTTTTACAACGCGTAACATAGGAAAAACGACCACAGTAATATCTCCTTCAAACTCTTTACGAGTCGACTGAAATTCTACTGTTTCTAATTCGGCATTATAAATAGATTTTATGGCTTGTTTGACGTGTTGCGACAAAGACTCTTGTATACTCATTACAATTGATTTAATTAAGAGGCCAAAGATACTATTTTTATCACATTAAAGGGAAAGATTGTAATATGGAAAGATGATATAAACGTTTCCAACGGACTCTAAAATCCGAGAATAAACAACGTTACCTCATTTAAAACAAACAGATCTTTACAATTAATAGAAAATTACGCTTTAAGCAAAAATACCTCAGCCATCATACAGCGTGCACTTCCACCACCACAAGCTTCAATTGTATCTAGAGAACTATGTACAATTTTACAATGTTTAGTAATGGTATTAATTTGAGACCCCGTTAATGATTGATGTGCAGAACTACTCATAATTAAGAATAACTCATCGTTAATTCCACGAACTTGAAGCATATTTCCTGCAAAATGCTCTACTTGAGATTCTGTGATCGAAATAATTTCTTTTCCGCTTTCCTTTAAATGCTGAAGCACCTGTTTACGTTCTTTTTTATCGTCTATACTCTCTAAACAAATAACGGCGAAATTCTCTGCCAAGCACATCATTACATTAGTATGGTAGATAGGTTTTCTCTCCCCTTCTACCGTTTGATAAGCTGTAAAAACAACAGGAAAATAATCGAAATCTTCACAAAACTCTATAAATAAATCTTCGTCGGCTCTAGCAGACAATGCGCAATATGCTTTTCCATTTACACGATCTAATAATAAACTTCCGGTACCTTCTAAAAACAAGCCTTCTTCTTCGGCACTCGTATAATCCAGTACATCGTTAATTACAAAACCTTTTTCTTCTAGTACATCAAAAACATCTTCACGACGTTCTAAACGTCTATTTTCTGCAAACATAGGATACAATCCCACCGTACCATTTTCGTGAAATGAAATCCAGTTATTAGGAAAAATAGAATCCGGAGTGTCCAATTTTTCGTTATCATTTATTACAATAACTTGTACTCCAATGGTTGTTAATTTCTCAACAAAATTATCAAATTCTTGTTGTGCTTTTACATTTACCGTTTCTGGCAAAACACCTTTCATCGCTGTTTGATAATAATTATTAACAGCTGTCTGTTCGTTCATTCTAAAATTAACGGGACGAACCATTAAAATGGTATCTGTAGTATGTTGCATATTTGTTAAAAATTTCGAGCAAAATTAGTCTTTTTTCTGATATAGAATGGCCTCTTTTATTTCGCGTTTTGAATTAATGAGATTAATTGATTCATGTTATTAAATTCTAAAGTTGGATAGCCTTTTAGTTGATTATGTATATCGTCTGCAGTATAGCCAAATACATCAAATCCTCCAGCTTTAGCCGCTGTAACACCAGAATAACTATCTTCTATTACAAGGCATTCTTCAGGCTTAAACCCCATAGATTCCGCTGCCCAAAGAAAGATAGCTGGATCTGGTTTCCATTTCTGTATGGTATAACAACTAAATAATCGGCCTTCAAATTTATCCAATAAACCGGTTAATTCTAGATTTAACCTCATTTTAGCTTCGAGCGCACTTGATGCGACACAAAATGGTAATTCTAATTGTTCTAGAACCTCTTTAATACCATTAATAGGTTTTATATGGTTTTTAAAAGCTTCCATACTTAAGGTTCTATATTGCGACTCGAAATCTTCAGGTAAAGGTTTATTAATTAAAGTCTCTATTTTTTCGATACACGCATTCATGGAACAGCCTTTAAACATTTTAATGGCAGAACTTAAATCTAAATTTGCACCATAATGATTACCTAACTCTACCAAAACACCATTGCTTAAGGCTTCACTATCGACAAGGACACCATCGCAATCGAAAATCACACATTTATATTTACTCATAATTATGGAGTTGTAGAGGACACTTGTAACACTTTCCCATTATAAAAAGCATGTCCTGTTAATGAAAAATTGAAAATATAACTCGCCATACCTTCTGCTGTTGTTGGCGCTATATAGCCTGGAAAAGCTTCTTCTAACATTTCTGTTTGTACTGCTCCTAAAGCCAACACATTAAATGCGATTCCAGATTCTTTATATTCTTCGGCAAGTAATTCTGATAATGTAATGACGGCACCTTTACTAGAACTGTAAGCAGCAAGTCCAGGGAATTTCATACTGCCTTGAATACCTCCCATTGAACTAATGGTAACCATATGGCTTCCTTTTAGCATAAACGGAAGTATGGTTTGAGTCAGTTGAGCAACGCCAAAGACATTCGTTTTATATACGGTTTGAAAATCGGCTTTTGTTAATTCTGAAAATGGCTTATTAACTAAAGCGCCTGCGTTATGAATTAAAACATCCACTTGTTTCCAATTTTCCTTTACAAAGCGATTCACTTTTTCGAAATCGGCATCCTCCTCTAAGTTGAAACAAAAAGTAGCGACGTTCTTAAGTTTTAAATCCGATATCGGTTTTTCATTTCTAGACAAGGCTAACACTTGATGTCCTGCTTCAGCAAAATACTTCACTAGTTCTAATCCAATGCCACGACTTGTGCCTGTTATAATAACGTTTTTCATAATGTAATACGAGAGTTTAATCTTCAAAATAATATCTATAACAAATATACTTGTCCACATTGAATTGACATCGCTTTTAGTAATACTTTATATAAAAGCAAAATTTAACGCATAAAAAAAGCCATCACTAGGATGGCTTTTTTAAATATGTGTTCACTTCGATTATAATAACATCGAAATTGGATTTTCAATAAATCCTTTTAATGTTTGAAGGAATAAAGCTCCAGTAGCACCGTCCACAGTTCTGTGATCGGCAGCTAAACAAAGTTTCATAGTATTACCTACTACAATAGCTCCGTCTTTTACAACTGGCTTTTGAACAATTGCTCCCACAGAAAGAATTGCTGAGTTAGGCTGGTTGATAATAGATGTAAATGTCTCTATACCGAACATACCTAAGTTAGAGATAGTAAAAGTACTACCTTCCATTTCTTCAAGTGATAATTTTTTAGTTTTAGCTTTGATCGCGTATTCTTTAACCGCAGCACCAATTTGAGTCAACTTACGTTGATCTGCAAATTTCACAACTGGTACAAGAAGACCATCTTCAACAGCAACCGCAACACCAATGTGTACGTGGTTGTTTAATCTCATTTTGTCGTCAAACCATTGAGAATTTACTTGAGGATGTTCTTTTAAAGCCATTGCACAAGCTTTAACTACGATATCATTAAATGAAATTTTAGTATCAGGAACAGCATTTACTTCCTTACGGAAAGCAATTGCGTTATCCATATCAAACTCAACATTTAAGTAGTAGTGAGGTGCAGTAAATTTCGATTTTGCTAAGTTTTTAGCAATCGCTTTACGCATGTTCGAGTTTTTAACTTCTTCAAAACTCTCTTCTGATGCTGGTGCAGCAGTTCCGGCAGCGGCAGCAGGTGCGGCAGCTTTAGGTACGAAGTTTTCAACATCACGTTTAATAACACGTCCACTTTCTCCTGAACCTGGTATATCTGCAATATTAAATCCTTTTTCGTCTGCAATTTTCTTAGCTAATGGAGACACGAATAAACGTCCGCCATCGCTAGTTACTTTAGGCGTTGCTGCAGGTGCAGCAGCTTTAGCAGCAGGAGCGGCTTTTGGCGCCTCTGCTTTTGGAGCTGCAGCTTTAGGAGCTTCAGCCTTAGCGGCAGGAGCTTCTGGTGCAGCACCGAAATTACTAGCTACTCCAGAAACATCTGTTCCTGCAGGGCCAATAATAGCTAATAATGCATCTACTTTTGCAGATTCACCTTCTTGTAATCCAATATATAATAAAGTTCCTGTATTGAAAGATTCGAATTCCATAGTGGCTTTATCCGTCTCAATCTCTGCAAGGATATCTCCTTCTTCTACATTATCACCAACTTTTTTCAACCAAGTAGCAACAGTACCTTCTTCCATGGTATCACTTAAACGAGGCATAGTAACCACGATCACACCTTCTGGAAGTTCGGCACTAGCAGTAGATGCTGCAGGAGCTTCTTCTGTTGGTGCTTCAGTTGTTGTTTCTTCTGCGGCTGCAGGTGAACCACCACTAGTTAGTGCAGAAATGTCTTCACCTTCTTCACCAATTATAGCTAATAATTCATCTACTTTAGTCGTTTCTCCTTCTTGGACACCAATGAAAAGTAAAGTTCCTTCATGAAACGATTCAAATTCCATTGTTGCTTTATCTGTTTCGATTTCAGCAAGGATATCTCCTTCAGATATTTTATCTCCAACTTTTTTCAACCACGTTGCAACGGTACCTTCTTCCATGGTATCGCTCAAACGAGGCATGTTAATAATTTCAGCCATAGCTTATATTTTATGTTGTAAAAATGGATAATCTTCTTGTTCGTAGACAACATCGTACATTACACTCTTCTCTGGATAAGGAGACTCGTCTGCAAATTTCTCACATTCAAGTACACGTTTTTTAATGTCTGCATCGATCTTTTTAAGATCTTCTTCTTTCATGTATTTCTTAGAAAGAATAATATCCTTTACCTGTGTAATAGGATCTATTTTTTTGTACTCTTCTACTTCAGCTTTTGTACGGTAATGTTGCGCATCACTCATTGAGTGACCTCTATAACGGTACGTTTTTAATTCTAAGAAAGTTGGTCCTCCTCCACTTCGAGCTCTCTGAATAGCTTCATCGAAAGCTTCAGCAACTTTTACTGGATTCATTCCATCTACTGGTCCACAAGGCATTTCATACCCTAAACCTAATTTCCAAATATCTTCGTGAGAAGCAGTACGCTTAACAGAAGTCCCCATTGCATAACCATTGTTTTCACAAACAAAAACAACTGGTAAATTCCATAACATTGCTAAGTTAAATGTTTCGTGAAGTGACCCTTGACGAGCAGCACCATCACCAAAACAACAAAGTGTTACAGCATCACTACCATGATATTTATCACCAAAAGCAATACCTGCACCTAAAGGAATTTGACCTCCAACAATTCCATGTCCACCATAAAAACGGTGTTCTTTAGAAAAAATGTGCATAGATCCACCTAAACCTTGAGATGTTCCTGTTGCTTTTCCGAATAATTCTGCCATAACACGCTTCGGATCCACACCCATACCAATTGGCTGTACGTGGTTTCGATAGGCGGTTATCATTTTATCCTTAGACAAGTCCATAGCATGTAAAGCACCTGCTAATATGGCTTCTTGTCCGTTGTATAAATGTAGAAATCCTCTTACTTTTTGTTGAATGTATACTGCAGCTAGTTTATCTTCAAACTTTCTCCAAAACAACATGTCTTCATACCATTTAATGTATGTTTCCTTTGTGATTTTTTGCATGAGTAGCGTTAATTTAAAAACGAGAAACAAAAGTAACACATTCGTGGTTAACCAAAAAGCTGAATCTCGTAAAAATTACATAAAAAATTTATAATACTGATTTTTCAAAGACTAAAGGTAATAAATTTGATAACGACTTAGAACGCATCACTTCCCCAGACTCACCCATAAAGTAAATATCTATTGGCAAATCTTGATTAATTTCGTATTCTGAAATGGCTTGTCGGCATGCGCCACAAGGAGGTATTGGCATTGTTGTTTTATTCTTAACAGACCCCGCTATTAAAGCCATCCGTATTATTTTAGCCTCTGGATACTGAGACCCTGCATAATATATCGCGGTGCGCTCTGCACATAAGCCTGATGGATACGCCGCGTTTTCTTGATTATTACCTGTAATAATCTCACCATTATCTAATAAAATGGCTGCACCTACTAAAAATTTTGAATATGGAGCGTACGCACGTAGACGCGCTTTAACGGCTTCTGCCATTAATTCTGAAACGTCTTTTGGAAGTTCGTTGACATCGTCGTAAACTTCAAATTGCGTTTCTATTTTTTTTATCTTCATTAAAAAACATCTTAAGTTGTCTTTACTAAAGATATAAAACTATTTATAACAAAAAAACTATTGCTTGATGCAATAGTTTTTTAAAAATCGTAGTACTTAAAATAGTATTTAGTACTCTCTATATGTCCCTGCTCCTAAATTAAACGTTAAAGAAAAACGTAATGTGTTTTCCAAAGGACTCTGTATTTTTGAAGTCGAGAATAAATACGATAAATCTATATTAATTACATTGTATTTAAAGCCTGCTCCTAATGCTAAAAACTGACGTGCTCCTTTGTTTTCGGCTTCATGGAAATACCCCATTCTAAACCCAAAAGAATCTTGGTACATATACTCTGCTCCTAACGCCCATGTAAACTCTTGCATTTCTTCTTTAAAACCGCCTGGTGCATCTCCGAACGACTGGAACATTCCTTTCATAAACCCGACGTCACTTGACTGTCCTTGGTATATAACACCATTATTTGTAGACTCTTGGCTTCCTAATGTATCAATACCATCGTCGTATACTCCATTTCCATTTTCATCTGTATATTGATATTCGGTTCCCATAATTGGAGGAGTCGGCACTAATAATTTAGTAACTTCTGTAGTTACAGAGATGGTATTATATTCATCTAAAATAAAATCAAAACCTCCCCCTAAACGCAAGGTCGTAGGTTGAAAGTTTTCGAAACCTTCTTCATCATATTTAAATTTAGGACCAACATTTTGAATGGCAAATCCACCTCTCCAGCGCCCATTAAAATCGTTGTAAGCTTCTTCTTCACTTTGGTAATATCCACTAATATCTACTCCAAATGTACCTGCCGCAGAAGCGTCGTTATTCCCTATATTTAATCTTAAGTCCGAACGCATATAACGCATCGCAACCCCCATTGAGAATTGATCACTCAACTTTAAAGCATAAGAAACATCTACAGCTAATTCGTATGGTTTTACATCAAAAGGCGTAGAATTCTCATTATCTACAAACTGAATCTCTCCTAAAGAAAAGTATCTAAAGCTTCCGGCAAACGCACTTCTCTCGTCTATACGGTTATAATACGTAAAACTTCCTAAGAAAATATCGTTCACTAAACTACTTAAATACGGTGTATAACTTAAAGCCACCCCTGATTTTGCTTCTGAAAACGCATATTTCGAATTGTTCCATTGTTGAGAAAACCCATCTACAGAGGTTGCAACTCCCATATCTCCCATAGCTCCTGCTCTAGCATCTGCTGCGATTAATAAAAATGGCATTCCCGTAGTGATGACTCTAGAATCGTTAGCATTTGGAATTATAACTGTTGGATCTTGTGCATGAACATTAATGGCTAGTAAGACAAAAAGAATTGCTAATAGTGTTGTTTTCATTTAAATTAGTTTATTTAACAAATATATATTTTTATTATAGGATAACAAGTTTCTCTATTTTTTCGACTGTTTTATTAAGTGATACAGATCTAACTTTAAGTTTATAAATGTAAACTCCCTTTCCTATTTTATCTCCAAAATCATCTCTTCCGTCCCAAACAACATCTCGTGATAATGATGATGTACCATTGTTACTTGTTTGTCCATTAATTGTTCTTACCAATTTCCCGGAGACAGTGAAGATTTGTATAGAAACGTCTAAAGGGCCCGAACTATTGTGATTAAACCAAAATTCTGTATAATTTACAAACGGATTTGGATAGTTTAATACATTTGAAATCACCAGTTCTTCATTTTGATTATGTACTACAAATTGAATTTCGGATACCGATGAGTTGTTGTAAACATCCCATGCTTTTACTGTTAATGTATGAATTCCGGATTCTAAATTCTTAAACGGATACGTCACCACACCTCTCTGATAGTCATCCACTTCTGTCTGATAATAATCGTTTAAAACATATGGATTTGTTTCGTCGCCGTCTATAATTGCCACAATATCATGCCCAATTCCACTCGCTGTGTTTATACCATTTTCATCTTCTAATTTCACTAATAACGATGGTGATTCGTTTGTAATCCCGCCTGTTACAAAATTTTCATCATTCATATATAAATTTACAACGGGTCCAATATTATCTTCTACAGCATTTTCGTTTATCCCACCTACTTTTATGGTATTTATACTTGCACCATTCTGATCTTGAATAGGACTATCTGTTTTGGCATAAAAACTAACTCGACCATAACCAATAGGAACACCAATATCTTTAGGCACTACAAAATCGAAATTAAACTTACCAGAAGTTACCGACGCTTGCCCTCTGAAAATAATTTCCCCAAGTGTTGTAAAATCCATAATATAATCACTGTCGTTTCCCAGTGTACTCCTATTTATATCTTTATCGTAAATAGTAGATGCAAGCACACCATTATAATCTGTTAACAGGTTTCCAGCAGTATCGACAACTTCTCCTGAAAAAGACATTCTCCCCAGAGCTTCTAAAGTATCGACCTCTCCAGAAATGGGTTTACCATTAATCTCAGTGAGTTTTATATTAGGCTCAGGTATCGCTAATTTCATCGCTGGATCTCCAATATAAAACACTAGATGTCTCTGACTAGAACTTGACACAGCAGGATTTGTTTTAGTTAAACGCAATGCTTCCGCCATAGATGGATATTCATTATCCGAATAATTATCGCCACTATTATAAGAAAATAGATACTCACTTAAAATTGTATTAAAATCTATACCTACACTAACAAAAATCTGACGTGTTGTTGTGAGTAATCCAATCGCACCTCCATCAGGATTCCAATACATAATCTCTCCTCCTGTTTCTCGTAACGGATTATCGAAACGTGTATACTCACACGTCACCGTAATAAAACAATTCATCTTATAGGTGTTGTTTAAATCATCTGCATCTGGTTGCTGAAAGATACGCTCATGAGCCAATCCATCTTCTCCTCCATGACCAAAATAGTTTACAACTAATGCACCGGTTTCCATCGCATTTACCATAGCCTCATTTACTGCTGGATACCGATCTCCTCCCGCAGAAGATTCTTGTTCGAAAGCGTCAGAGTGAATCTTGGTAACATTTATAAATGGCTTTTTTTCTGAAATCTCATCCGCAATCTTATTTGTGGTTTCTTCAAGAATAAACTCCCACGACTCATCCACATCGTCAGAAACCATAACCACACTATTACGCCATCTTCCATAAGACGGTTCGCTGTAATAGCGTTCAATTTTATCGACCATAGTTTTTGCTTGGTTTGGATTATCTGCTAGAATTCTACCCACTGCAATATCTAAACGATCTGAGCTTACCATAGCACCTTCATTTTCATCCATCATTCCATAAAAATCATCTGAAATAAAAGAACTTGTTAAACTAAAACTAGAATACGCATGCCATGACGGCACATAGTTTTGGTTGTTAGATAGGCGTCCTTTATAATCGTAAGAACTATCCCCGAACATACATAAATATTTTAATGCCTTATCTTGCGAACTGGCATTGTCGTATACATATTTTACAAAGTTTCGAATGGCAACAATATCCTGATTTCCTGAAGCAAACTCGTTATATAATTCTTGCAAGGTAACGACCTTTACATTTAAACCGTATTGTGTTTTATTAATTTCGCCTAGACGAACCGCTTGTGAATAGTAATTTGTGGGGGCCACTATAATATAGTCTACATCTTGAAAATTTCCGTTTTCATCTAAAAAAACAGATCCCTTTAAATCTTGGTTTTCGACTCTAGAGTTTGAATCTTGTTCTGGTACATAATAATCTGATGACGTTACCGCAACAAATGTTTCTAAACCACCAGCTGGACGCTTAAAACTGAAAACTGCTTCTGAAGCGGAATTTGACAATGATGATATCGAAAAAGGATTGGTAACATTCCATATTTCAGACAGATTTGACGCATTTTCTACCCGATACTCAACCACTCCACTAGCTAAAGCGACCTTATTATTATAAAATCCGAATTGCTTTCCGTAAAATCGCAAATCACGAGTTGCTTCTATCGAAATATAATCTATATAACCTAAAGCACTAGGGTTACCCTGCTTGTTGTATGTTAAGTCCACTGTAATATCGGAGCTATTACTTTCTATATTTCTAGCTATATAAGCTTCACTAGCATAAGAAGGATCACTTGCCCCACTAAGACTTAAGGTCCCCAGAGAAGAACCATTTACAGATACCTCGAACGTGGAACGACTATCTGAAGTGGATGCCACATAAGTTTTAAATGCTATAGATTCTGTAGTTACTAAATCGGGTACATTGAATTTAAAAGATTTATCCAAGGACACATCAAAACGATCTCCAAACCAACGACGTCCAACACTAACCAGATTATAATCGTCTGTTTCATGAAATAGATACGTCTGATGTGTATCTACAATTATATTAGCAGGACTTGCCGAACTTACAAAGGGCTGAATTCGTAAACCGTCGTTTCCATCGACCTTTAAGAAATAAGATGTTCTCGTGGTATAACTATTTATGTTCGTATTACTTTCGGCATTATACCCTTTTGGTCCCACAGCATAAAACAATATATAATCACTATCATCGAAAGAACCATCGTCTTCTCCGACCACTTTTATAGCATTTTCGGTAATATCAAAATATTGGGTTTCCGAATTTTTATAAGCCATCATTTGTCCACCATTACCATATATCTTTAATTGCTTTGGATTTATATTATTTACATTGACACCTAAATCTTTCAGAAACGATTTAGATAATTTATAAACACCTGTAGTATCCACATAAAACTTATACCAATCACCCGTTTTTAAAACGGAACTGTACACCCTATTGGTGGCCGCAATATTTCGACTTGTACTATTACGGGAATCTGTTGTTGCATACGTTAACTTAAAAGACGTGATTTTTTTAAATGAATTTTCACCATCCTTAATAATAGGAGAGACTTCTAAAACCCCATAGGATTTAAAGCGCGCTTCCGATTTAAAAAGTTTAAATTCCAAGGCTTCAGGAATAGTAGATATATCAAGGCCTTTTAATTCTGATTTCGAAATTGAAGTGTAGATGACATCTTCTAATTTGGCAGAGTTTTCATTTAAAGCCGTATTCAATTCCCATTGCGCAACAAATCTCAAACCATCTTCAACACTAAAATCGAAATTATCTGCATTAAACCCGGGTACCTGAATAGTAAAACCACCTGATGTAATAGTATTATATCCCTTCCAATTTAGTTGAAATTGTTTTTGTTGGGAATACCCTATAAAAGAAAAGAATATTAGTAGTAAAACAGCTGTTTTTTTCATTATTTAAATAACGTTTAACATACAATAAAAATATAAAACCTCAGTTTTAATTTAAGAAACGAGTCAAAAGTACAATAATAATTTAGTAAACGAGCGTTATTACCGTACACAAGGACATGAATATCTGCAGAAAAAAACATCGATATAATGACTGGAAATCAAGTTAAAGCGCACGATTTTTTAATTCAAAAACATCTTAAACGCTTGCAGTATGCGGTTAAATTCATATATTGCGGCACCAAATAAAACATTTTGCTTACTCAAAAGTATGAATATGAAAAACATAGTAACTATAAAGGGCATGTTAATCTTAACACTCGCTTTAGCCGCTATTAGCTGTAAAAATTCTGATTCGAAGAATAGTTCGAGGGCGACAGGATGGGAAATTAATTCCAGAGATGGAGGTTTTCAATACAACACTCAGTACAGAGAACAAGAAACAGCTCCAGGATTGGTGTTTATAGAAGGAGGTACGTATACAAAAGGTCAAGTTCAGGATGATGTTATGCATGATTGGAATAATACTCCAACACAGCAACACGTTCAATCTTTTTACATGGACGAAACGGAAGTTACCAATATCATGTATCTTGAATATTTAGATCATTTAAAACGTGTTTTCCCACCAACAACAGAAGGCTTTAGAGCGATATATAACGGTGCATTACCAGACACTTTAGTTTGGAGAAACCGATTAGGTTACAACGAAGTTATGACCGACAATTACTTACGTCATCCTGCTTATGCAGAATACCCTGTAGTTGGAGTAAGTTGGATACAAGCTGTAGAGTTTTCAAAATGGAGAACAGACCGTGTTAATGAATATAACCTAGCTAGAGCAGGATATTTAGATAAAGATGCTCTACTTACAGAATCGACTGCAACTTCAAACTTTAGTACAGGTGCATACATCAATGCTCCATCACAAACTTTTGCTGGAAACGAAGAGATAAAAACAACCGGTAGAGGAGGAAATGTAAGAACTGATGAAGATGGAAACGAGTCAAATATTTACGCAACTCGTGAATCAGGAATCCTTACACCTTCATACAGACTACCTACAGAAACAGAATGGGAATATGCAGCTCTTGGCCTTTCAGAGTTAAGAGAATATAATACGTACAGAGGTAGAAAAAAATACCCATGGGACGGACAATATACACGTTCTTCAGAACGTAGATCAATGGGAGACCAAATGGCAAACTTTAAACAAGGTAAAGGTGATTACGGTGGAATAGCTGGTTGGTCTGACGATAATGCAGATATTACTGCTGCCGTTAAAACTTATGAGCCAAACGACAATGGACTTTACGATATGGCAGGTAATGTTGCCGAATGGGTAGCCGATGTGTATCGCCCAATAGTTGATGATGACTTTAATGACTTTAACTACTATAGAGGTAATGTCTACACTAAAAATGCAATTAACGAAGACGGAACAGTAAAAATAGTAACTACAGACAATGTGGTATACGACACCTTAAGTAACGGAAAAATTGTAGCTAGAAATTTACCTGGAGATCTATTACAGATTCCTATTGACGACAATGACACTTATTTAAGATCTAACTTCTCTACAAGTGATAACCGTGATTTTAGAGATGGTGATAAACGTTCTTCACGTTACTATGCAGACTTTAATGGCGATGACTCGAAAACAAATAACATGTATCATTCTCCTAAAAACTCTACAAGTAGAGATTCAGCAGGAAACATTGTTAGAGAATACGACAAGTCCAACAACAAAACCTCTCTAATTAGCGATGAAGTTCGCGTATATAAAGGAGGTTCTTGGAAAGATAGAGAATACTGGTTAGACCCTGCACAAAGACGTTATTTCCCACAAGATATGGCGACAGACTACATCGGATTTAGATGTGCAATGTCTAGAGTAGGTTCTAAAACGAGATCAGAGACAAAATCGAGAAATTAAACACAAATATCAATTCTATTTCAAAAGTCCTAACCTAGTGTTAGGACTTTTTTTATACATTTATATTATGAAAACATCAGATTTACACACCCTGTTTTTAGGTTGCAACACCGTATGTACAGACACACGTTTAGTAAAAGAAAACGACCTCTTTTTTGCTTTAACAGGCGATAATTTTAATGGGAATACATTTGCTAAAAAAGCATTAGATAACGGTGCTAAATATGCCATAATAGACGATTCTGAATACCACATTCCAGGACAGACATTCGTAGTTAACAATACCTTAGAGACTTTACAAAATTTAGCATCTTATCATCGCGATTATTTAAACATTCCTATTATAGCGCTTACAGGTAGTAATGGAAAAACAACAACCAAAGAACTTATAAATGTTGTCCTTTCTCAAAAATATAAAACCACAGCAACCCTAGGTAATCTAAACAACCATATTGGCGTGCCCTTAACGCTACTTTCTATGAATGATAAGACAGAAATAGGCATTGTTGAAATGGGTGCAAATCACCTCAAAGAAATAGAATTTCTTTGCACACTAGCAAAACCTAATTTTGGATATATCACGAACTTCGGTAAAGCCCATTTAGAAGGTTTTGGAAGCATTGAAGGTGTTATTCAGGGGAAGTCGGAATTATATGCCTTTTTAAAATTGACTAATGGTCTTGCTTTTATTAATGCTAAAGACGATAAACAAATAGAAATAACAGCCGACATTAAAACGGTTTCCTTTGGTGATCAAACAACACACACAGAAACGGTTATCGATCTAATAAATGCAGATCCATTTGTTATTACCAGCTACGAAAATCTACAGGTACAAAGTCAGCTAATTGGAGCATACAATTTCACGAATATTTCTGCTGCAATAGCTATCGGATCTTATTTTAAAGTTTCAAACACGAGTATAAAGGATGCTATTGAAGGGTATACGCCATCAAATAATAGATCTCAAATAATAACAAAAGGGGACACTAAAATAATCCTTGATGCTTATAATGCGAATCCAACCAGTATGAAGGCTGCTTTAGAAAGCTTTCATGTATTAAAAGATTCTAAAAAGATCGCCATTATTGGAGATATGTTTGAGTTGGGAGAAACTGCGGAGCAAGAACACCAACATATTATCGATTTGGCAGACAGTCTAAATATAGACAAGGTGATCGTTGTTGGAACACTTTTCAATGCAACCAAAACAACTTCAAACAAAATACAAGCATACGATACTTTTGAGGCCTTTAAAAACGCCTTGATCCCATCGGACTTAGAACAATCTACTGTTCTGATCAAAGCTTCACGAGGTATGAGATTAGAACGCATCCTCGATTTAATCTAAGATTACAATACTATTAAAAACAAAAAAAGCTTCTCAAAAAATGAGAAGCTTTTTTATTTGCTTGTGGGCGCAGAGGGACTCCTACATAAGAGTTAACTAATTAATAATCAGTATACATTATTTTGGTGTGTGTCATTTTTGTGACAAATTGCTTTTTAACTGGTTTAAAAGCTTCTCCATTCCCATTATTAAATCTTCATTATTTACAGGCGATTCGTACGCTCCTTGAGTTTCATTTAAGAGCTGCAGATCTGTTCTAGAATCTTCACGCAACAACCAGTTTAAATCTAAGGTTGGGAATTCGCGCATTACAATTTCTAAAAAATCGACACTTGGTTTGTCACCATTCAAGTACCTGGAGACTTGAGTATAATTCATGTCTATTTTCTTTGCAAAGGCAGATACTGTCTTATGTTCTTCTTTAATTAACTGTTTTAATTTGTGGCCGAATTTTTCCATATAGAAAATTATTTATATACTTTTCTGAATATAATTTGGTTATTATATACTTATGTGTATATATTTGTATATAAGTTTTAACGAATTATGACAAATTTAAACAAATTATACACACTCTACGATGTGCATTCGCATAAACGAGCAAAGGTTAAAGATTTACTTAAAAATCATTTGCCTAGCGGATATTCTAAAAAAGTAGAAAAAAAGCTTCTTGACGAAGGTGTTATTGTTCCTCTGCAATCTATTCGACAGGTAAAATTTGGCACATTTAAAAACGCAGTAATCTTCAATGCTATTCTAGAAGTTGCGATCGAGAATAAAAAAGCAAAAGTGAAACTGCAAAAGACATTAGAGAACATTTAAACAATATACTTATGACCACACAACGTATCTACCCAGGGCTTGCATGCTCTAACCTCGAATTTTTCAACCATAACAATCAAGTCAAAGCCTTTAACAATGGTGCTATGATAGATTTTCACGATTTGCCATATGGATATCACCAAGTATTAAAAGATGCATTGGTTGCAGAACCAGAAGCTAATGACATTCTAAAAGAATGGCACCCGGACTCAGAAATGAAACGCCACGAAAACTTTGTAAAATGCCGTTTCGGTGGATTAGATTTCACTCCAGACATTAAAGACATGGAACTGCAAGAAGGCGAATATTGGGATTGCCCACTTCGCGGATCTTGCAAAGGAGAAGGTAAAGTTTGTAAATCAATTTCATACAAAGGCAATCCTTTAACTAACATGGATATCAAATTGCTAAAACTACTTCACACTTCTTTAACGAACGATAACCTAGCCGAAGAAATGAATATGCCTCTAGGTTCTTTTCATGTATTTAAAAGAAAGCTATACCAAAAATTAGATATACAAACAAAGCCAGAAGCAGTAATTGCTGCAGTCTTGCTAAACCTTATTTAAGCGACAGCTTAATACTACGTTCTTTCAAGTGCTTATGTGAGCAATATGTATGTGAAAACCGCTTTAATCGGCGGTTTTAAAAAAAATCTAAAACAATTAATATGAAACAACCTTACAACAAAACAGCTAAAGATTATCAATGTGCAATGTATAGCCTTCTCATAATCGGTGGTATTACTGTTTTCGCTTTCATTATTAATTGTATCTAATAAATATTCGAATGAATACTCAATCTAAAATAAACACGGTAAAAAGCCGAATCAAACAAATAGAAACTAGCGATCTATTCACCGAATTAGAACGCGAAAAATTAATTAATGTAAACAGGAAGGAATTACAGTTTCTTCAAGCTAAAATAGATTATCCAATAGCTACATTTTTTAATGATAAACTAGAACCAAGTATCAACTCTTTTAATTCAGGCATATAATTATGGCATACGTAGAATGGATGGACGTAATTAATGCGACCGATAACGGATTAGATATTTTAAGATTAGTTTTCCCTCAAGTAGATGATGCTCTTACTTCTAGAGATAAAAAATTTAAAGCTCGTGTTGGCGAGAAAACAGCATCGGCAAGCTTACGGTTAAAAGATGGGCATTACCACGTTACAGACTTTGGTGGCGACCAAAAAGAGCGTAATTCTATTGGTTGGTTTATGATTGAAACCGATAAAACATTTGCAGAAGCTGTTCAGTTTTTAGCATCCCAATTTCGTGTAAAAGGAAGTGATAAAGCGTGGACGGAAGTTAAGCCAACTTGGGAAACTAGGCCTTTAAAGGAAGCCGAAAAAGCAAAGGATTATCTATTGACATTAAAACCTGAATTTACGGTTGAAGAATTAGCCCTACTTGGTCCTGCAGTTAAAGCTTCACATTGCCACGATTTTAGCCTAACAGCTATTAGTGATTATACATTTTGTAAAGCGACCGAAGCTTTTGTATTAGGAGCTACAGAAACGTTTCCTATTTATGCATTCGACCATGAAGGTTGGGCAAAAATCTATCAGCCATTAGCGTTTAATAAACAATACCGTTTCAGCTTTGTAGGAAAGAAACCTGCACGTTTTATATACGGAATGGATTTATTAGAGAACCAATTCAAGCAGAATAAAAAACGCCTGGAGAATGAAGAGATGGACGATGCCATTAACGAGGAAGGCGAAGCGCAAACAGGTAAGAAAAAAGACCCGCGTGTAGATTATGCATTTATAGTATCTGGAGGAAGCGACGGACTTAATTTAAGAAGCTTTGGCTACTTCCCTATTTGGTTTAACTCAGAAAGTGAAACCTTAAATTTTGAAGAATACCGTAAACTACAAACCTATGCTAAAGAAATTGTTTACATAGCAGATATAGATTCTACAGGTGTAAAGCAGGCGCAAAAATTAGCGCTTACTTATTTGGATATTAAAATCTTGATGTTACCGAGCTATTTAAAATTAAAAAAAGACCAACGTGGTAACCCATGTAAAGATTTTAAAGATTTTGTAGTTAATTATTACAAAGAAGGCGAATTTGCTTCATTTTCTAACCGTTTACAGAAGTTAATCGAGAATGCTTTACCTGCGCAGTTTTGGACAAAGATTTACACTAAAACAGGATTAAAATTTAATTTCCGTCACACGCAATTCTACAATTTTTTAAAGCTTAACGGCTTCGGCAGAATTAAAGACGAGCATACAAAAGACGGATACCACTTTGTGCATTTAGATGGAAACATCGTGCGTAAAGTATTGCCTGTAGAGATTGAAACCTTTGTGCATGGCTTCTTAAAAAGCCGTCAGTTACCTATCGAGCTCCGCGATTTAATTTACAGCAAACAATTAAATGCGAATTCACTAAACAAATTAGATGCTTTTAATATTGAATTTTCATCATCTGAAAGTGATACGCAATACATGTTTTTCGATAATGCTATTTTAAAGATTACACCTGCAGCAATCGAAAAAATTAACCGAGGTGATGTAGATCGTTTTATTTGGGAAAACAAAAAGATTGAACACAATGTTCTATTGGAAACAGCTCCACAGTTTACAATAAGTAAAGATGTGCATGGTAATCCGGATATCGCAATTCATGCTAAAGACAATATGTTTTTGCAGTTTCTAACGAATGCTTCTCGTGTGCATTGGCGCAAAGAATTTGAAGAGAACCTAGGAGATCCATCTTCTAAAGATGCCATTGCTTATACAGAAGCAAACAAATTTAATATAGCAGGACCTAACCTTTTACCAGAAGAACGTCAGGAACAAAAAGAGCATTTAATAAATAAAATTTTCGCTCTTGGTTACATGCTTCATACTTATAAATCGCCACACAAACCATGGGCAGTTTATGCTATGGACAATAAGCTTGCAGATATTTCTGAAAGCCATGGGGGTTCTGGAAAATCGGTGTTTCAAAAAGCGATTCAACAACTCTTAAAAAAGAACCATTATATACCAGGGCGTGACCCAAAAAAAACGAGCGACGATTTTATTTATCACGGTATTACAGAAGACACAGACTATATATTGGTAGACGATTGCAATCAGTATTTAGACTATGGTTTCTTTTTCTCTGCCATAACTGGAGATTTAGAAGTGAATAATAAAAATGGTTTACGATTCGTAATCAATTTCGATAAGGTGCCGAAAATGGCTTTTAGTTCTAACTATCCTCCGAACAATTTAGATCCGTCTTTAGCACGTCGTTTACTGTACGTTGTATTTTCAGATTACTACCACTTTAACCAGGATAACGAGTATAGAGAAAGCCGTTCTGTTTCAGACGATTTTAATGGTAAAACATTATTTAAGGAATGGGACACTAAAGAATGGAATCAGTTTTACAATTTCTGCGCACAATGTATACAGTTTTATTTGGCTCAGAATAAAAAGATAGATCCACCAATGGGTAATGTGTCCATGCGTAATCTATTAAGCGAAATGGGAGCTTCATTTAAGGACTGGGCAGATGTGTTTTTTGCAGATATGGTTACCGACGAGATGCGAGGTGAAGAAACACATAAGAACCTAGACAACTTCGTAGTTAAAGATTTAGCCTTCGAAGATTTAAAGCAGAAAACCGGTTTAAAATTCTCTTCGACTTCATTTAAGAAAAAACTAGCTGCTTACGCAAAATACAACGAATGGATTTTTAATCCAGAGGAAATTGGATTGGACGAAAATGGCAGAAAAATGCAGAAGGTTGACGGAAAAACTAAGGAAGTGTTTTACATAAAAAGTAAAGTACCTAAAAAAGACGAAGCCATTGCAGCTTCAACCACAGATGCTACTAAGCAATCTGCCGACGATTTAGAAAACGACTTACCTTTTTAATTATGGAAACAGTAGCAATACAGAACCAAGACTTTCTACACGTAGAAATCAAATTACGAGTAGCAACGGCAGCCGATTTTAAAACGACTGCCTTTGTAACCGAAAACGGAAGAGTGATAAACAAAACAGTACCTAAAATCGGGCAACCTTACTGGCTTAAAAGTATAAAAGATGGCGAGGTAGATAACAGACAGTATCAAATACATGAAGATACCGACTGGAACGAGCTCCGGATGTACATGCGTCAGACTATGGTTTATGTAGCTGCTTCACTTTTCGAAATTAAAGATCGTAACAATAACAATTAAATATAAAATCATGACCGGAACCATAACATACAGAGACGATGAAATTGTAGCCATTTTTTCAGGTTGCAAAACCCCTTCAGAATTAGACCAGGCTAGCAGAATTATAGGCTACTTAAATATTATAGGAGCCCAAACATATAGGCCTGTAGTGAGTAAGCTATACATGATGCGTGCTACCGAATTAAAACGTAAGGCTTAATGAAAATTACGTATTTAAAGATCCAGGGTAAAACCCAAAAATTTAAAATCAATAACGGAAAACCAATTAACTGCAGTCCTAGACAAGCTATAAAGCCATGCGTTCCTCAAGATGAATTTGATACGATTGAAAGCTGTAAAGTCTGCGGAAAAACATTTTAATATGGGATTAGAAAATAAAGTAATACAAACGGTTAAAAACGATAAGTTAATAGATTTCTTAAATATTAAGCTTAATCAAAATGAACAATTAATGATAAATTCTTTTGCGGTATTGTATGGTGAATGGTTAATAGATCCGGACAGTTGCTTTTGGCCTGTTTGCACAAGATATGAAAACAATGAATTTATAAAATATATAGATATTGAATGCAGGATTAAAAAACAGAATCCTGATGGTAGTTTTAGATTTCGAATAGATAGAGCAGATTTTATTCACTCCATAAAACTAACTGATTACATATATCTGTCAGAACAGATGATGTTAACTGATTATTTAAGATACAATTACAACCCTAGAATTATTAGAAATCAAAACCTTTTAATTGAAGCGATTAATAACAATTAAATACAAATATCATGACCAAACCATTCGATTATTACAAAAGCGAAGTACCGCTAGACCTAACAAATCAACTCCATAGAGATTTAGTTGTAAAACGAAATAAGAACCTGGAGACGGCTCTAAAAAACAATATCCCATTAGATAAAGTGTCGTTAACTATTCGCGCATCTATAGTGATAACCTGTGTTAAGTGCGGTACAGCATTTAGAGAATATAACGAAAGCAGGATTGACACCGAAAATCAAAGCACCCAATCTTTAGATATTGATTCCTGTATGCCCGATTTAGAATGCTATTGCTGTAAAACGAAGTACAAGTTCGATCCTTATAAGCAATCCTTTAAAGTGATGGTTCCGAAGCCTAAAACAAAAAGAAAGCGAGTATGAGGAAACCATTGACAATAGCGCAAATGGCCACGCAAACAAAATTAGCTCGAGAAGCAAGAAAACGTGGTTACGAAAACGGTATTTGGTGCCAGTTCGGATTAAACAAACGCGAACGTCCACTTAAAACAGGTGTTTTCACTTACAATCCCGAGTTAAAAATTAATGGCACAGACACCACAGAAGTCTTAACCATGGGGATAAATATTATTTGGAACAAAGCCCTTGGATGGGCACCAATTATTGAAAGGGAACGTAAAAAAGTAAAAGAAAACACCGAAGAGTACCTAAGTAAAGTATCTAATTTTTAAAACTACAATCTTATGACAATAGAAGACTTAATTAAAAAATACGAAGAAGAATTAAAAGACTGCGAAGTCAGAATAAATTCGGCTGTAAAGTCTACACAATACTCTATGGCACAAAACTGGAAGATAAACAAAATCGTAGTCCAAGAATTTTTAAACGATCTAAAAGCATTATGAAACCACAACCAAAAACCAATTTAGCAGACTGTCTAGTAGCGTTTATTATAGTATTCATTACCCTGTGCTTAATTCCGATTATATGGGATTTTGCTAAAGGTTTTATTTAGAGAGATAACGTTAAATTATATGAATAGGTGGTTTTTCCGAAGGAAAAAATACCGTACACAAGCACAAAACAAACATTAAATATTAACCTTAAAGACCAAGCACACCAACCACTTATTTATATAAAGTGTTAGGGTGCGTTATTTGAATTATGATCGATAAAGAATATTTAGACAAACTTAAAGAAGAAGATTATATGGCTTGGGATGATTTAGTAAATGACCCAATGATTGTAGGGCAGGATACTGCTGGTGATTTTATATTACCGACAATAGTACTAATTGTAATAATTGGAATTGTTGTAGTGATGTGTCTCTAATGCACCTTAATGTTAAATCTATGGGTAGTGATTGCCCGAATTAAAATAAATGAATTATGAATATAGAAGATAAAATACACCTAGAGTTTATACATAATAGACTGATTGATGTTTATGGAGAAAATAGAAATACAGACTTTGTGAAAAGACTTAGAGATATAATTAATAACGAACCTAAAGGGCAAACATTACCTATAGATAGTGTTGTGGTGAGTTCTCCTAATATCTGTACTGATACAGGAAATGAATGTAAACATAACTGTAGAGGTCTTTGCAGAGAAAGATGTTAATTCACTACAACATACGTATAAACACACCTCCTGTTTTTTTCACCAACGACTAAATCACAATACACTTATGAAAACACCACGTAACAAAGCAGAACTAACCCCAACCGAACAAACCTACGTAACCAATAATTACACCACAACATCTATGAACGATATGTGTGCGAAGCTTGATGTCCCTTATTCTAGAGTCAGAAAATTTATGCGGTTAAATAATTTAACGCTCTCTCCAGAACAATTAAAGCACATTATAGGCAAATACCATCGCAGTGGTTCTCCTAAAAGAGAAGCCGTTAGTCTTAAACCTAAACCACAACCACAACACAACCTTCCATTTTGGGAAAGAAGGATTAACCATGTAACTGGTTTTCCTGTCTATTAATCATTTAAAAATAAGACTATGTATTATATAAGAAACGAAGGGTATTTAGGAAACGCATTAATGTGGTGGAAAAAAGGACGTAATGGATATACTTGCGATATTAATAACGCTCACAAATTCACTAAAGATGAAGCTGAAAAAATTTGCAAAAGACCAAAAGACACGGCCTACGAATGCGATTATATAGATAATCTATTAGAGGCAAAAAAACTAATTATAGACAGCCAGTATGTAGACGAATCTAAAAGGTTATGGACTTGTAACAACTAAACTCATGGATAAAAACACACCAACACCACCTCCAGCAAACACAGAAATTGTATTCGTTATAAAAGACGAGCCTGTATTAGAAATGATACATAACGAATTTAAAGGCAAAACATACACTTTAACCGTGTCTCCAAACGGTAAATACACACTAATAAAACTAAAAGTAAATGTTATTATACCAGAGCTACCAGACGATATGGTTATGCTAGACGGTAGCGAATGTTTGTTCGAATATTTAAGATATTATTGATTTTAAACAGATTAGTTTAAGGTGTCAAAAAACCAGATGTCCTATTTTTTTAATAAAAATTAAAAACCAGATGTCCTATTTTTAATATATGTTATATATTTGTATCGAATATAAAAACAAAAAAGCCCCAGAGAAAAACTCTAGGGACTGTTTTAAACGATTAATCAACTAAACTTTACTGTTTAGTTGCTTTGATTAATTCAGTAACAGCTTTAACGAAAGCCGTTGCCAAAATAAAAAAACAGATTATTTCCATTCCGAAATATATTTTTTTGAGGTTAATAAAATCTCTCCCAAAAGCCTGAAGCGGACACTTCAGGTTTTTTTGTTCAAGCCGTTGACGACCAACGGATGTAAAATTACTACGAAACATTCGGATTACAGAACAAACTTATCAACATTGCTGTATAACGTTTTACTTGTTTCTTCTCCTAAAGTCATAATTTTTTACTTTTTTTGCGCCCTTCTTAAAAGGCCTAAATATTATATATTCAAATATAAACAGAGAAACTAAATAAGCTCCTGAATTGATACAAAGTCGTATCAATTTATATAGAAGAGACTTCCTTTAAGAACATCCATTCCAATATGCCACTCCTGGACAGTAATTAAATAAATACAGCGAAGCGTAATTCTCCGTTATTATATGCCGCCCCGGGACACTAATTATTAAAAGCGCCTAACAGGCCAAATGCGGGCTGTGGGAATCTCCCCTTTTACCCCTCTAAGTTCTAGTAAAAAAAAACTGTAACTTTGTAACCAATCACGGAAAACCCTGTATTTAAAGGGATTTATAGGTTACATTTTTATAATTGAATTGTAACTAAGGTTACAAAAAAAATGTAACTAAAGAAAAGGTTACAAAAATGGTTTTTCCTTTAACCTCTCGGTTACAAAATGGTTGTAACTAAAAAAGTGAGTGTTTATAAGGGTTTCAAAGCAAGGTTACAGAGTTACAGTTTTTTATAGGGAATATTGACAGGAAGACTCAAAACTTAAAACTATACAGATTTGTATATTAAGTTCAAAAGATATACTTTTAAGTAAATTAAAAAAGTCCTTGTGAGTATAGATAATTCTAAACGTGTTCCTGCTTCGCCTACAGTTTGTAAAATCGGCTTATTTTTTAACGCCATTTCAACACCCTCAGTAAGTGATGCGCTTGGACGATTCTTTAATGTTACGCTTGCCGATGCTGTAGAAGATGAACTTTATGTAAGTTCAGGATCTATTCAGGTTAAAGAATCTTCAGAAACTACGACACAAGGCACCATCTACACCCAACAGGTTGTATTTATCTTACCTACTACAGACGCCTTTCGAGGTGAACGCATAGACCAGTTTAAGCGTGTAAAGTTTTTAGCCATCCAGCTAACAAATAAATCAAAATTCTTTTTCGGAGATAACGATCTCTACCAAAATACGCCACCTAAGTGTAAAACTTCAAGCGACGAAAAACGTACACAAATCACATATACACAAAAAAGCACGAAGTCTTTAGGCTTCATAATTCAATCTAATTTTGCGTTTCAGGATGGACTACAGTTTGTATTCCAAGACGGAGGCGCGTTTAATGTTTAAACCAACCTCGTGTATGTCGAGATCTATAGTGCCTGTAAATATAAGGCCCCACCTTATTCCGTTCTTTTATCAGGAATTTGAAGGTATCGAGGCTCAGTATTTAACGAAAAAAGTAAAAGCCGCCAAAATCTCTACCCGATCTAATCTGGGTAAAATTATTCGTCTCTTATTGGTAAAGTCGGATAGGCCCGAACGTATAGAAAACTTTCAGGCATTTTTATCTATTCAGAATCGGGAACGCTCTTCTTTTTTCGGTCATATTTACAAGGCGCAAAACGGTAAGCATACCTTTTTGCGTATGCCAGAATCGGGTGCAAAACTTATTAATGATTATTTAGAAGATGTTTTTCGTATGGCGCTTACCAGTTTTGTAATTGGGTACACGGCATCATCTTCGCAAACGACATTATTCGAAAAAAAACGAACCGTTGCCGAAGCGCTTACAGTGTTCCTGGACACATACAACTTATTAGAATACGGATTTTCTAAACAAACGCTTCAGAAATACTACGAACGCGAAATAAAAAGTAATGCAACATGCCGACGAGTACAGACTGCGGTAAGTAATCGCGGACTAAATTACGTGTAGGTTTCATGTCTTAAATAAAATGGCCATGTAGGATTAAGTTTGATAAAATTTAATACCAATGGCTGAGGAGAATTCAGATATTTCCAGATTAACAGATAGGCAACCTTTGCTTGCAAATACTGCAAGTAATAATTTGCAGTTCTATGTGGTAGATCAAGATGATGACACAGAGCATCCAGATGGTTCTAGCTACCAAGTTAGCAAAGCCGAATTGGTAAAGATATTGGGTATAGATTTAATATCGGCAAACAAGCCTATAGAACATAATTATCTTAATACTGCCGAATTAGTAGAGAATCAGGAATACCAAACCGTTGGATTCCTGCAATACGTAACCACCAATAAAACCTATTACGAATATTTAGGATTTACCACAGGTAACATCGCTACAGATTACAGAACGCTTACAGCTGGAGAAGCTGTAGCAGTAACATCTAGTTTATCTTACCGATCGTTTACTGTTAGTGCCAAAAGCACAACGGCACCTGTATTTCCAGAAGCCGAAAAACTAAACCTGCAATATAATGGAACCTCTGGTTATGTTACCGATTTTTATTTTAATACCGGATTTAGTAGTTACCTAGCAAAATTTAACGATTTAAAAGCATCGTTCAATTTTAGTTTAGTGTTTTATAACAAAACCCAAACACGCACTCATATTGCAAGTATAACAGCAATGACCTTTACAGGATCTAATTGTAAAGTAAGTGTTGGCCCTACTATTTTAAATGCAGATATTCTTTTAGATGCTTCGCTAGAATTAAGCATCATGCCATATGTTCCTGGAGAAGGTGGTGGTGGTACCCCAATAGATTTAAGCGGGTATTTCGACAAAGCAACTTACGATCCCGACGGTAAAGAAGCCAATGCATTTGATCAGGACAACATGAACGCTCCATCTGCTGCAGACACCTCTTTAGTAGATGCAGACGAATTTAATTTTAAAGATGCAACACTGGGTTGGTTTAGAATTTCGTATGCTAACATGAAGGCTAATTTTAAAGCGTATTTCGATACGGTTTATGTCCTACTCTCAAGCTTCCTAGAAGAAAAAATAAGCGGTTCAGTATTAGAAAATACAACTGCGACCGGATCAATAAACCTAAGCGCAAACGCAGTAGCTCATTTCGATTTTACACTAACAGGCAACACAAGTGTAACCATTACCGATCTGCCTGCAGTTGGAAAGACAAAAGCGTTTACTGGAACGGTAAAAAGCACAACAACCCAAACTTTTGGAGTCGTAAATGCTACACTTACCAGCGGGGAATTTAAAGCAGATGGCACAAAAAACACCGTGTTTGTAAACATGTATAATACTGCAGTTGGTGGACTTCAAATAATAACAACATACGGAACAGCAGAATGAGCAAAGCCCTTAAAATAACGCCTGAAATAGCAGAAAAGAATCCTCACTTACAACAAAGTGGTTTTCTAACAAGTCTACCTAACAAATTTTGTGGTGTAGAAAAGATAGATGGCGGTTATGCCAACCGTACAGACCTTCACGATGCCGACGGTTGGCGTAACGTAGTGCATTTGCCTTACGATGTGGCAACGCAAAATAAAGCCAATACGTTAAGCGATTACATAAATGAAAACGAAGAATTATGTTATGCTTATGCAATTAGTGATAAAACACCAGAAGAAATTACAAACTACCAAAAGAGCCTTATTCCTTCTAGTGTAAAGAAGCTCCATTTTAGGTTAGCATGTATACAAAGTGGAGTTTCATTAGCAAGTATTGAAGCCGTAATAGCAAGTATCCCCGACGAAGCTTTACGAGAAACCACGCTTACAAAATGGCACTATGCCGAATTTTACGAACGTGAAGATGCGCAATTAAACGCATTAGCCACAGCACTAGGAATAACAGAAACCGAATTAGATAACATTTTTATACTAGCAAATGAAATATAGCGACCTAAATAAGACCGAACAAAAAAATATTTACCAAGACCTGTTACAACAGTGTAATGGCATAGAGTGGATAGAAAATGCTCTGGAACATGCATGGCGTAATTTTATTCTGTACAAATGGGATTACGACGGGGCAACCTTTGTTGTAGAAAATA
This sequence comes from Formosa undariae, assembly GCF_042427615.1. Taxonomy (NCBI): domain Bacteria; kingdom Pseudomonadati; phylum Bacteroidota; class Flavobacteriia; order Flavobacteriales; family Flavobacteriaceae; genus Formosa; species Formosa undariae. The sequence goes on from NZ_JBHMEZ010000032.1 coordinate 300,651, forward strand.
ATGGGAACTATTGGGAGATTGCCGCATTTATACACGATTACCTTAATCAAATTGGGTACGTAGGTAAGCAACCAGACCTCTATTTTATACGTATTATGCTAGCCTTGAATTATGGTGAAAACAGAATTTTCGAACGATGCAAATGGATGCAATGGACATGGGTAAACAAATTGAGACATATTATACGTTTAAAGTTTAAGGGGGATTTAATACCTGAATGGTTATGAAAAGAAGAGCAGGAATAGTTTCGGGAGAGAAGGGTTATTTGCCTAATACCTTTATAGGGGGGGTAAGCAGTGTTTTAAACACTCCTTTTTTAGTTTCTCAAAAAATGGTCTATAAAGACACTTTAATACCAGTCACTGAGAGCGAAATTAAAGGACTGAAAGTTATAGGAAGTAATATTGAATTTTTTATTGACGTAGATTATGACCTTATATTAGATGCCTTTGCCTATGATTTAAATATAACGTATTATATCGACTTAGGATTAAAAGCACATATAACAAATAATCTAATTTTTAGAGAAGCTGTTAATTTTAACGAAGCAAAATTTAACGCATCTACTACTATAGGCGGAAGCGTTTTTTATAAAGCGCCAATAAGTATTATTGAAGTCAATAATGCAAATGTCTTAGGGTTTGGATGCTTTAGAGAAACAGACGCAATAAGTATAAATTTACCTTCGTTTAGTGGGGTTTTATCGGGTAGCGTTTTTAGGGATTCTAATTTATTGGAAAACTTAACTTTTGGAGGGGCGATAACATCCGTAGGATCTTATTGTTTTTATAACACATCTTTAGAGGATTTTATATATTTCTCAAATTTAACATCGATAGGTAACTTTGCTTTTTACAATACCTCAAATTTAAACAAACCTGTTGTAAATAATATAATTACATCATTAGGCACATCTGCTTTTCAAGGGTCGGGAATAACACTTTTTAATAGCACATCATTAACAAGTGCCGGCTCTGGGTGCTTTAGAAACTGTACAGACATGACCTCTTTCAGCGCCCCCTTAACAGTGGTAGGAAATCAAACATTTAGAAACACAAGTGTTGAAGTTTTTGATTTCCCAAATGCAACATCTGTAGAGTATGGAGCATTTGCCGAATCTAGTAACGCTACAGAAATAAATATAATAAAGTCCCTTACTTTAGGAAATAACACCGGCGACAATATTGTGTTTTTCAACATAAAAACAGGATGCTTAATAAGAGTAAATATAGCTTTAGCAACAAATAATTTAGGTGGTGCAGACGGTGATTTAATTTATGCTAAAGATACAAGGGGATGCACAATTGAATTTTACGACGATGCAGGCGATTACGTTTCAACCTTATAAACATTAATTATGAAAAAAATAATAGTAGTACTAATCCTGTTGGCATCGCTGACAGGATTTTCACAAGCAACGTTAAAGCCAAATATCAGCCCGGACGTAGCTCATTTAACCCAAGAAATAAAAGGAGACGCACTGTGTTTAAAAACAGAGTTTGGAATCCGTAAAGTAGAGTTTATAAACAGAAGAAATACCAATGTGTTTGAGTTCTACACAGATGGGGCCAAGGAGGTGCAAATACAAAATATATCTACATTTCCCGAAGGTATTTACGTTGTTGCGGTATCAAGTAACGACAGCTTAATACTTTTTAATATTGCGGTGTCAAAAAACAACTCCCTGACTGTATTCATACCTTATGACAACACTCACGCTAAAAAGTTCTACCCTACATATTCTAGGGACACACTTTATGTAAAAGAAACAAGAGAGCAATATTTACAACGAGTAAAATAAAATGAAATAAAAATACATTACAATGGACGCACAAACCAAAATATCAATTTTCACTACTCTAGGAAGCGGGACTATCGGAGGGCTTGCCAATATAAATCTAATAGCCGGATATATTTGGCTTATCGCCGCGGTTTTAACTGTCGCCATTAACTTAATTGTTTTCGAGGAAAAGATTAAAACACGCATCGAGAAATACAAAAATCGAAAAAAATGAAAGAAAATATAATCAGGAAACTAATTCTTCTTATTTCAGTGTCAGCATTAACATTCGGAGTAGTAGATCATGTAGATACAAGCGACCTGCCTAAGAGCGAAGTAAAAGCGTATTTAGATAGAAACATTACCGATTCTTTAACTATTGTTGTACATCATACTGCAGCGCCTGGCACTCAAAAATTAAAAGATATTGCTAGTTACCACGTAGATACACGAGGCTGGCCGGGTATCGCTTACCATTTAGCGATTAAGCCAAATGGCGAAATTCATTTTCTTAATGCGTTAGAAAAAAGAACTTATCATAATTCTGCAGACAATACCAATACAATAGGCATTGTCTTTCTAGGGAATTTCGAGACAGAGCAACCCACTTCCGAAGCGATGCAAGCATTTACTATGTTGACCGAAGTGATTTGCGAAGAACTAAAAATTAAAGGTATTAAAGGCCATCGCGATTATAAAGGCACACTTTGTCCTGGTAAAAACTTATACAATAGCTTAAACCAACTAGGAATATTATTCCCATAATAAAGCGGGGCACTAGCCGGAAGTGTCACTAACAGAAAGGAGGAATCTATTTAATGTATTACGCTTAAAAAGACCCCGCTTTAATTTTAAATCCAACTATGAATAAGATCTCGACAACCACTAAAATTATAATATGCGCATGTGCAATACTTGTATTAGCACTTGTTTTTAAACCCAATTTATCTAAGAAAATTTACGATCTGTATAAACAAGAATTAGACGGCAAATCGGAGATCTATAAAATGAAGTATGAAGTCCTGCAACAAAGTATTCGTTTAGACTCTATTCAATACGTAAGGCGTTTAGATTCCCTTCAGAAAATAATTGATGCCCAGAATATAGATTTAGAAGATGCTAATAAAAAAATAGAATTCAATGAAAAAGCAATTGCTACTTATCGCCGTGGGAATTATAATGAACGCTTCATTATATTCTCAGAGCTTGTTACCCGTAAAGACTAAATACCAGGGCGAAGATGCTGTTATAATTTCGGTAGCACAGATGGATCGTGTCGCAGAATCTATTTTAAGACTTCAATTACGAACGGCTCAACTTAACGCTACCCAAATAGAGCTTAGAATATCGAATACTAATATCGAAAAACTTAACCTAGAGGTTAATTTCTTACAGAGTTTAAACGATACAAAAAACAAACAAATTGCTCTACTAGGTTTGGAACTGTCAGGGAAAGATGCACAGCACGAATTGGACCTCTTGTATTTTAAAGGAAAAGCCCAGGAGAAAACAAGTTCGTTTTTCCTAGGCTTTTCTATTGGTGCCATTGTTGCGTTAGTTTTTGGGGTGGTGTTTGGTTAACCTAATTAGATTCATACTTGTAATTTTCTATTAAATATCTTAAATTCCTAATATGAAAAATTTTGATCGAGATTCTAGGTTCTGGTTCTACACTAACCCAATTACAAAAAACATAATTAAGGTATTACTTGTTATTGTTTTGATTCTAGTTGCTCTTAAAATATTTGGTTTTATTCAGTAACCAAAATATTCTTTCCTATTACCTTCAAAAAAACATGTCTTAAACGATTTCTACTGCTTCACGCATCTTCGTAGAAATTATTTAAGCAATGAAATTAAATCCACTTTTAAACGATCTCTTTCGCGGTGAATGGCTACTAGATGTTAATTGGATATCTGGCGCAGCGCCTATGGTAGACAATTTATTAAAAGGCATGCCTAACGTACAGCAATTAGAGGAGCAAGATAGTTGCTTATCTATTATGGATGATTCCGGAAGACGATTAAGACCAGGAACAGAAATCCCTATAGGGAGTATTGCCGTGGTTAGTATGATTGGCGCCGCTATGAAATACGGTACGGCTTGTACTTATGGTGCTACCGATATTGTTGAAGAGCTGTCTTATGCAAATTCTAATCCAAACATAAAAGCAATTATTTTAAAGCTAGATGGTCCAGGCGGAGCAGTTAGCGCTATTGGTCCATTCTTGCAATTCGCACTAGAAAAGAAAAAACCTATAATTGGTCTTGCCGATGCTTGTATGTCGCTTCATTATTGGGTGGCTATTTCTGTATGTGATTACATAATGGCCGACAATGATATTTCTGCACGATTTGGATCTGTGGGGGTTGTGTCTCAATTTATGGATGCAAAAAAACACTGGGAAGAAAAAGGATATGTATTTCACGAAGTGTATGCAGATGTTTCTGGTGATAAGAATAAAGTTTTCAAATTGGCTTTAGAAGGTAATTATGAAGCTATTAAGGCTGAACATTTAAACCCTATGGCACGTAAGTTTCAGAATGCGGTGCTTGCGGGGCGTCCTAAACTTCGTGAAGAAGCAGGGGTTCTTACTGGTGCAACCTATGATGCCGATAAAGCTTTAGGACTTAATGTTATAGATGGGATTGGCAGTTTTAAAATGGCGGTAAATATCGCCAACATGTATGCGGAGTTAAAAACTCAATTATAAATTATTTAATCATTAATCAAAAATCGAACAAAATGAAAGGATTTAAATCGAAAGCGTTTACTCAAACCCTATTGGGTTTTGCAGCGTTTTTAGGATGGGGCGCAGAAGTCCCAATTAAGGACAATGCCTTAGCGGTGTCCGACGAGGATAAACAAAAATTACAAGATGCGCTTGGCGAATCTTTTGATTTAGACACTGTCCTTGGTGCTATTAACAAAGAAATTACTGAAGCTGCAGATGCGGAAGGCAGTAAACAAATTGCATTATCTGCAGTTCACAAGGAACTAAAAGCAATGCTTGATCAAACATCTCTTGGCGCTGAAGAAAAAGAAAAGTTACTAGAAACAGATGCTAATGATGCTGCAGGACTTGCAACACAATTACAAGCTGTAAATAGAGACTTAACTGCCCAAATTACAGGAATGAAACAAGAAATTCAAAAATTAGCAGATAGTGCAGAAGGCGATGTTCCTGCAGCAATTATAAATGCTATTCCTGGTGCTGCTAAAGTAATGCATTCTGCATCTCACCTATTTGCTTCTAACAAAGGGTACGATTCTTTCGACGGAAGAAACTGGAACAAGTTAGCTGCTGGACATACTACTATGGCAACAGATTTCTCTGATAAAGTTCAGGTTGAAAAACTGAATGGAGATGTGGACTTATACTACAGAGAAAATCCGGACAAAATTAAATCACTCCACCGTGATATGTTTGGTTTACCGGCATTCTGGCCTAAGCGTTTAAATGTAGACGATAAAGTAAGCGACGGAACAATTGTTTCTGCAGAAATTACACAAGCTAGAAAATTACCATGGTTACCAAAAAATAAGCAAAAAATTGAAGCTGAAGAAGGACGTATCTTCCCAGTACAAATTGATGCTGAATTTATAGGATACAACCTTCAGAAAATGGAAGCCTCTTGGTTAAACATGATGAACAAAGAAGGTTCTCAGGCTTACAAAGTGTCTTTCGTAATGTTTTTAGTGTCTGAATTAGACAAAAAAGCACGTGTTGAAGATAGAGTTTCTTCTATTAAAGCCATTCACGTAGCAACTCCAGACGATGCTACAGAAGCTGGTAGAATGATTAACAGACAGGATGGTTTATTATTCCAAATTTGGAGAGCAATATTTGTAACTAAAAAATTAAAGCCATTCCAGTTAGGGTTACCAACTACAGCGAACATAGTAGATTATATCGATGCCTTAATTAAAGCATTGCCAGACGATGTGCGCGAGCAATTCGGATTAAAATTATACTTATCTCCAGATTGGTTAAAAGCATATAAAAGACGTTACGAGCAAACGCACGGAACGTATAACGATTATTCTGGTTACCCTACTAATCCAAAAGATTACAATAATATCGATTTTGAACCTTTAGTAGATCTTACTGGGTTAGACTGTATGTTTATTACGTTCGATGATAACATCGAAGTTCTTGAAAACATTCCTGCAGAAAAAGGTAAATACCACTTCGAAATGCTAAAACGTATTATGTACATTTTTGCAGATTACAAATTAGGTATTCGTTTAATTCATATTGGAACTACGACAAAAGATGGTGATCCTTTAGAATTTAAAGTACAATCTATCTGGAGTAACGATGCACCATTATTTAAATCTGATTTCTACATTCCTGTTTTCGATGATGAAACTGGTGTTGTAAACGCGAAATACAGCAATTTAGAAGTGTCTGCAGGTTGGAAAACTACAATTACAGAATTCTCTAATACGTACGAAGGACAAATTATTCGTGTAAAAGGAAACACAAGTTTAGCAGGTGCTACAACGGTTGCCGATGGTACGAAAATTAGTTTAACTGGAGATGTTGCTTTCAATTTAAAGTCTGGCGGAACATTAACATTAATTGCTAATGGAGACGGAACGGTTACAGAAGTGAAGCGCACAGCTACACCTGAAGCTTTACCAACAGGAACTATAGATTTTAACGGCACAACAATAGATGCTAACTCTGGTAAGTCTTTCGCTTACAAAGGAGGTGCTGCAACTGTAACTGCTATAACTGGTGGTGTAGAAGGTAAAATCATTGTAATTAATGGTGGCGCAGGTGGTGCATTAACGTTTGCTAATGTAGCAGGTAATATTGCAATTGGATCTGCTGCTGTTTTAGCCGATGGAGACGATAATATTACGTTTGCTAATATAGACGGTGTTTGGACGGAAACTGCAAGAACCATTGCAGCAGCATAGTTTTAATCTTTTAAAAATTTAAGTAATTATGACTTATATAAAATTAAGTGTAGGCAGAAACACGGGGAATGCTTCCCCGGGTGCCTACAAAGCAAAAAAACCTAATGTTGCAATAGTAGATGCAGATGATGTTTTAGCGTATCCTGGGCGCGACAGTAAAGGTGTGAAAACTACAGGTAATTACGTATTAAAGCCAAACGCTAATATGATACGTATTTACATGACTCCTGAGACTATTGATGCAGGTTTTGAAGTAGATGGACCAGAAGACGGTAAAGTATTTACCCAAACCTTTAAAGGCGAGCATCCAGGCGAGTCTTTAGATATTAAAGAGTTTATACAAAATTGGCTTGGTAGACCTGCGCTTATTTTTGAAGAGAATTGTAGAGACAATTCTATGAATGTGTACGGTACACAGTGTTCACCTTTAAAACTATCTCCTACCTTTCAATCGAATAAAGAAGGAACGAAGCACATGTTAAGCTTCGAGCAGCCAAATCCGGTAGAATATTTACCTGCATATTATACAGGTGTATTAACAGAAGGTGCATATTTCCAAGCTACTGACGGTGATTTAGCAGTTTTAGAGGCTAATGGTAATATTTACCAATTACCAAGTTTTGCTGTTACAGATGCAGTAGATATTGCAAGTATAGATCTGGAACACGGTCAGGTTGTCAGCTTAATTGGTGGCGGTGGTGTTGCTCCAGCTACGTTAAGTACAGGAGCAGGAACAGCAGCAACGGTATTGCTAACAGCAGGAACCGACTGGGTAGCGTTACAAGATGCAGTTATTAATTTAAGTGTATTTAACGACGGCGCAGCAACATATTTAATAGAAGTATCACGAAAATAAAAGTGTTTTTTTAGTGTTAGTTGGTTTGTTTAAAAGCCCTTAATGTGATGTTAAGGGCTTTTTTAAATTAAAAAATATACACATATGTATATTTTAACTATCTTAGCTGTGTATCTTTTTCTTATTATTAGTCAATGTCATTCCCCAATACTCATGTATTGGGGTTTTTTATTTTAAACAAAACATTTTAAGGACAAAATAATATACACATAAGTATATTTTAATTATATTTACCATGTAGCGAAGTTTTATAAGATTGATAGCGAAGAGCCCGAAGCCGTAATAGTTTCGGGTTTTTCATGTCTTAAACAAATTTGGCTAGTCTTCGCATCTTCACTCTCACAATTGTTATTTTAAAATTCAAAACTCATGAGAAATGAAGTCATTACCTTTTTAAGCGACGAGTCTATTCGTCCAGAAGGGCAATATAATCAGGCACTGTCTTTTTATATGCGCTCGGAAAATGCAAATCCCGGTGTTGTACGTTACCATAATGTATCTGGTTATTCGCCACAGCGACTAAGCGAATTAGTTTACGATTTAAAACAAGCCTATGGCATTGCAGATGCCGATTTGGTAAAAAAAGCACCTAAAGTAGTACAGCTTATAAAAAAACAAGTACCACGTTTTAAAGTTCCTGAATGGAGCACAGGAGCGCCTGGCAATAAAGAACGCAAAGAATACTGCAAGGTTAACGAAATTGAAGCTGCTTCTGGAAAGAATGCCGATTTAGATATAGCGATTCAGGACTTTATAGACAATGCGAATGCAAAGCATTTAGAAGTTACAGCTGCCGAAACGATACAACGTGAAGCCACGGTAAGAGAAACTGCATTTAGCCGCGTGGTAAAAGCTATGAGCGAGGGCCAAAAGGTAACTCCAGAAATGAAAGCCGAAATCTTTGCAGGTATAGATATTACTGAAGACGAACAAAACAAGATGATCGAGAAAGCTTCTGCTAATGTTTTGGGAGATGTTCCTCCTGAAGGTACAGACGTAACTACTGAAGCTACAGTTAATGCTAATGAAATAACTGCGGACACCGAAAAAAAGTAAATAAAGCATATAAACCTTTACGCGAGCAATTTCCGTTTCTATACGAAGCGGATTGCCCTCGTGAGTTTAAAGAATTATATGCTCAGAAAAAGATAGCGTTAGATAATTATGTGCATCTGTTTAACACACTTAAAGCCAATTATTATAATCCAGATGGCACTCCAGCAACACCAACTTTAACAGCAGACCAATTGTATACCACGGCACTTTCTGCCAATAATAATTTTGCAGAGAACCAACTTATTTACGACGAGTTTAATTATTACCAGGACACAAAAAAAGTATTAGGTGTACATCCTGTTTTTAGGGTTTTAAAACTGACCGAAAAAGTAAAATCTATGCGTGAAGCTTCGGCTGTTAAACGGCATATGTTACTAACCAACTATATATATCGTGACACTAAAAAATTAAAAAGCATTACAGATAAAGACAAGCGCGAAGCGTTTGAAAACAAACTAAAACTAAAACAGGAAGAGCGTGAGTTAATCGCCAAAATACACAAACTTGATGAGTAAATATTTTGACATTTCCAACACTAAAAAGAAGGTAAACACCTTAAAAATATCAGAGAAATTTGAAAGTAGATATTTACTGTCTCATTTCGAAAAATTAGAATCTCTAGAAAAGGATTTAACCCGGTTACCAAGTAAGGAAGAGTTCTTCTTCTTGCAAACAGACAATTCGTTTAACGCGTTCACGTTCATTCCGTTCGTGTGCAAGCAATTCGCAATAAAGCATTTGTACGCCAGTACGTATAGCATTAGTAGCAAAGTGGTGAATGCGTTAATAGAGTTGCACGATGCGGGCATGGTGGAGCAAATTACCTTAATGATTAGTGATAGTATGATTAGGCGAAACCCTAAAACTATAGACAATTTATGTAGCATGGTAAACAACCGCCCAAACATAAAAGTACTGTTTGCTTGGGTACATGCTAAAGTCTGCATTATGGAAACTGCAACAGATCATTACATTGTTGAAGGCTCGGGGAACTGGGCAGAAAACGCCTATTACGAACAATACACCTTTGCTAACGCAAGGGGCTTATTTGAGTTTAGAAAAGAATTATTCACAAATTCCCATATACGAGCTAAAGCGGAAAGCGGTGGCGTTGTAGCTGTGGGGTAAAGCATTGACAATAATGGAAAAACCAAAACATATTGAGCTAAAAACATTTGATAAAATTAAGATTTGGCTAATTAAACAAAAATGGTTGTGGAAAAAAATGGCATTTGATAATGGCATTGAGGGGTCAAACTATTGCAGATTTGACCATAGGCTTTTTAGTTATTCGATGGGTTCGCGAAACAATGGTGGGGACGAAGATCTTCCAAGTATAATAGAATGGCATGTAAAATTATTTAAAAGCAAATTTTATAAATAAGAATTATGTGGTTAAAAATTATAATAGCAGTTCTAGTAACAATTTTTGTAATTGATTCTGTACATGATATTAAAAATAGTATTGGAAAGGCTTCTAAACAACGAACACGATTATTCATCTTATCAATGATAATTATAAACCTATTAGCGCATTCCGAAAAAATAGAACAATTCTTTTGTTAGATATATGGGAACAGAAAAAACATATACAGATTTAATTCATGGTTTTAAGGCAAAATGTGGCTCTCCTAGTATGGCCTGGGCTTTAATAAGAAATAAATGCCATGAGCTTAAACTTGAGGTTCCCACTTTAGATAAAATTGTAGAAGTTGGTATTGAAGCAAAAGTAAGATTAAGCCAAGAAGAACTGGAACAAATAGAAGATTTGGCGGCATGTAATTACTTGCCCGAAAAAATAGCGCTGTATTTAGATGTAGACGAAGTAGCATTTATGCGCGATTGGTTTAATCCGGATAGTTTAATCCGTACCCATTTTAATAAAGGTGTGCTTCAGGCACAGTTCGAGATTCACCAGAAGCAATTGGAAGGCGCAAAATCGGGAAACATAACATCTGCACAGATATACCTTAATCTGTCGGAATTACAGCGTACAGAGAATTTAAAAAAGAAAATATTTTATGGCTCTGAAACTTAAAGATATTACCCTTTCCCATGTTTACGAATATGTAAATACAGGCAAAATAGAAGATGAGTCTGCAAATACAGATCCTGCTATAGTGGAGTATTTGGATTTGTTAGATAAATGCCGAAGTATGCATTTGCGTATAGACGAATTTGGGCATAAAGATGCTATAGTAGCGCATTTAATGAAAGTTGAAAAACTGTCGAGATACCTTGCCAGCAACATCTATAACGATGCGATGGAGTATTTCTATGCCGATAAACAAATTAGTAGCGATGCCTGGCGAAATATTATTGCGCAGTACATGCAAAAAAACTATTTGTTAGCGATTCAGCTTGCTAAAGATCCTAAAGATATTGGTACAGCAAATAAGATACTTATCGATATGGCGAAGACTTTAAGATTAGACCAGCCTGACCCTGTAGAAGTAGACCAAAAAGCCTATACGCAACCGTTTAAAATGTATAGTGTAGATGCTAAATTCTTAGGTATTCCAGAAATTAACAGAACAGATTTAAAGAACTTAATAGACGGCTTGCCAGAAATTAGCGAGCGCGAAAAATTAAGACTTCACCAGGAGGCGAACACCTTGCCTGTAAAATTATTTTTAGATGAGCACGAAGACCCACGTAAGTCTTGAGAATGGCGACGTAGAAGGTCGCTATGCCAGTTGGCTAAAACAAGCTGTAGACATGATTGGTCCTAAAAATGCGTTTTTAGTTCTGGGACGTGGTGGTGCAAAAACATCAGACTTTCATGCAGATCGTTCTATCGACATTATGTACGAAATGCCACGAAGTAACCTCGCCTTTGTTGCAGATACGTACGACAATGCCCTGCGTAACATTGTACCTACTTTAATAGAGGGATGGAGCCAAAGAAAAGGGCTGCAGGAAGGTGTTCATTACGTTTTGGATGAACGGCCTCCGAAACATTTTGAGAAGCCTTACAAGCCACCACAGACGTTTAAACACACTATTAGTATGTGGAATGGATGCTTTTATAACCTAGGAAGTTTGGCACAACCTACAGGACTGGCAGGTAACAGTTACCAACATATTTTTATAGATGAAGCGCGGAATACCAATTTCGAGAAATTAAAGAAGTTATTTCCTGCAATGCGTGGAGATTATACGCATTTTGGACATTCGCCTTATTACCGTGGTATGACGGCCACTACCGATATGCCTAATATTGCCGAAGGCGATCACGACTGGATATTGAATCAGGCGCTAAATATGGATAAAGACCGTATTTTATTGGCGTTACAGGTAGGCTTGGAACTAAATAAGATTAAAAAAGCCTATTACAGAGCAATAAAATTCAACGATTTCAACGAAATTGAACGTCAGAAAAAAGCCTATGCAAGATGGAAAGGCTATTGGATTCGTGCAAGAAAAGACACGACGTTCTTTTACGTCGCTTCATCTTTAGTAAATGCAGATATTTTAACACCTGGTTACTTTAGCGATGCCTTGAAGTCTTTAGGCGTAGAGGAATTTAAAACTGCAGTTTTAAGTTTTAAAGCCGAAATAAAAAAGGGCGAGCGATTCTACATGCATTTAGGTGCACACCATTACATGAGCGATGGCGTTATAGACGATTATTATAAGAAGTACGCTATAGGCGAAGATTTCCAGAGTGTAAGTTTAGGATTGAAGTATATTCAGCACAAAAAACCTATCGAAGCAGGAATGGACTTTGGCGATATGTGTAGTATGGTAACTGGGCAACCTTCTGGAAATTATTTTTATTGTTTAAAGGAGTTTTGGACGTTGGCACCACATTCGAGTAAAGAATTGGCGAAGCAGTTTATAGATTTTTATCAGCATCACCAATACAAAGTTCTAGACTTGTATTATGACAGATCGGGGAACCAATACCAAAAACTGAAACGTGATTGGGCGTACGAAATTAAAGATCATATTGAAAAATACAATGGTAGTAGTACCGGATGGAAAGTTAATTTAATGTCCCGAAATCAAGCCACTATTACACAAGAAGAGGAATACAGTTTTGCAAAGAAATTGCTAGGAGAATATTACCCAAATTTGCCTAAAATAAAGATAGATAAATTTCAGTGCAAGTGTTTAAAGAGTAGTTTAGAGCTCACAAAAACCAAAATAAGAAAAGACAAAAAAAGTACAACTACCATACATAAAGATAAAAGTAGTGAGGCCTTGCCATTACAACACAGACCCATGTTTAGTACGAACTTTAGTGATGCTTTTAAATATTTAATATACAGATCTAGTTGGGTAAATATTGCAGATAAACGAAGTAATACAGGTATGAGTGCACCCGATGTTATTTGATTTTTAGGTATATTTGATTATAGACAAAATAATTATGACCACAGAAAACATTTCACTTCTTTTAGAAGATTTAAAGCTTAAATCAGAATTTGTAAAGGATGCTCTTAAATCATCTACTGGCGTAGCTAGAATTAGAACACTGAATTATCATATACTTCAGAGTGAGGAGATGGATGCTTCTAGTTTAGATAATTTCACGAAGAGATGGGCTTCAAGTTATGATGCTAAATTAAAAATGAAGGCAGTGGGTGATTTAAATAAAATTGAAAAACCTAGAGACGGTAATATTTATTCTGTTAAAAAAAAGTGGCCAACAGGAAGTATTAGTTTTCAGGGAGATCAAGTAAATGATGTTGTCGAATTAAAATTTAGATTTAACGGCTTTACAAATCAATTTGATTTTATTGAATACAACTAAAAGATTAAAAGCAATGACCAACGAAGAAGCGAAGTACCAGGAGAATATTGAGAGGTTAAAAGCTCTAGATTTAAAATTCTCATATGAAATGATTAATCACCCAGAAGTAACGGTTGACATATCTCATATATCAGGGGAAGGAATTATGTATGCTCAAACCGATGTGCATTTTTTAAATGAGTGGCTTGATCGAAATATTGATGAAGCCGTTAACATTTATAAATCTTCGGAATTCTATAAAAACACTAGGATTTATTCCGATGTTATAGCTATTGAAAAAAGTATTTATGATACGCTTTCTTCAGAAGATAAGAAAGATTTACATGATAACATGAGTAAATCTTCTGTAGCTGACAAATGTTTAAGTGTAAGTAAGAAATCCTTTGTTCATAAAATGAAAGTTGAAGACGGTAAAGTTTCACGTTCCTGTTTTGAAGAAGCTACACCTTTAAATGAAGAATTGATAAATTTTTGGGATAAAGAAATGAAAGCGCATTCTGAACGAAAGCGTTCATTTTTTGAAGAAACTAGGCGATTATCACCAGATTCATTTAGGAAAGATTCCTTAAATAAGGATAATGGTAAACGTTACACGCATATTTTTATTGATGAATGCAGTGATTTTAATCTTGAAATGGCCAATGGTGTTAAATTGAATATTCCGAAAGATAATCCATTAGGTTTGTACGGGAGTTCTACAATAAATGAACTGAGTTATTATTGCGACTCTACAATACCAAAACCAAATGAGCAATTTGGAGCTTTCGATATTGATACGTTTCTTGACAAACTAAACCTTCCTGATAACACAATAACTGAAGACTACTGTTTAACTTTACATTCTAGTAAAAAAGAACTTTTAGAGAGCTTAAATCATGTGGTATCTTCAGATTCAAAATCGCCAAGGAGATATAGAGGTTTCTTACTTGTTTTTAAAGATGATATGCCTAAAGAATTTATATTTATAACTTTTATTAGTGATGAAATTGAGCGTTTAAGAGATTTACAAGCTAATAGAGGTAGGTGGTTCACACAACAGGAATTTGAAACATTACAGTATTTATTAAAAAACAGAGACTAATATATATGAATAAAACTAAAGAGAAGTATAAGAGAAACATAGATTCTATTAACGATGCTGTAATAAGTTTTTGTGATAAATTAAAATTTCAAAGTGGATCTGATGGCGAAATTGATTTATATAAATTAATGCAGGTTTATTTGAATGATAATGAAAAGAGAAAGCAGATTAATGAAATTTTGTTTCAATTTAAAACAAATTCCCATAATAGAATATTGAAAAACGGTGAGCGTTGGGATGTAATTTTTATGAGAGAAAATATTACAGGACAATTTGAGCGCGTGCATATTGATTATGAATTAGATAAACCTCTTGAATTAAGTGATTCTATTATGTACAATGGAGAATTGGTAAGAGTTTCTGGGGTTGAGGATTTGGAAGATGAAAGGATTCACAAAGTTTATATAGCTAACAGGTGTTAGCAGACAATCGCCCCCTAGGGCGATTTTTTTTGAGTTAATTTTACGTTTAGTTTGGACGTAAAAAAACCGCCTATTATAGCGGTTTATTTCATGATTATTAGCTTTGTTTTATGTTTCCAAAACTCGTAATTAATATAATAGCTTTGTGTGGGGTCTGACATTCTTAATGTATCCATGCAATGCACCTCTCCCCTAACCTCGTGAAAACATAAATTTATAGCTGCCATTTTACAGCAAATCGGGTCCAAATCTTGACAAATATAATAATTACCCGGAGCATAATTATTTGCAGATAAAACAGCTCGCCCACTTCCGCAAGCGGGTTCGTTTACTTTTTTACCAAATGTATTTGGCTCCAAAATAAAACCACTCATTAAGTCGCAAATCGCTTTAGGCGTAAAGAACTGCCCGAAACTACTTTTTTTATAGTTACTCGCTAAGGCTTCGTAAAACTGCCCTAGAGGGTCACACCATTTGCCTAAAATTTCGGCATTGTGATAAATAAGCGCTATTTCTCCAAAAAGTTGTGCAAATTGGTTTAACTCGTCTTTTTCGTATCTTTTTATAGTTTCAAAATATAAAGTTTCCTGCTGTTCTCTGCACATACAACAAATAACAATTGTTAGAAAGTCGTTAAAAACTTGGCTCGCATCGTATTTGCGTGACAACATATTAAAAACGGAGTTAAACTTTTTTAACTCCGTTGGTACGTCTACAGATTTAGGCATTTGCTTTTTTTGTTAACGGTTCGACTTGTGCGTTAGAAAACAAATAAGCAAGACTAAAAAATTTAAATTCTTCGTCCTCTCCGCTTTCGGTTTGTTTTGTAGCTTCTCGTTTCTTACTCCATATAAAAAAAGCTTTTGCACCTTTTTTTACCTTGTACCCTTGTTTTTTCCACTCCCAAAAATTATTAAATTCTTTGTGCGTGCCGTCTGTCATCATTTGCACTAAAACTTCGTTAACTCGTTTGTCAAGTCCGTTTAACTCTATAATTTGTTTTGCTTCGTTGCTTAATGCTTTTAAAAGCTGTTTGCGCTCGGTTCTGTCTGCACATTGGTGCATTTGTTCGGCTAAAGTTGTTTGTGTTGTGGTCATATCTTAAAATTGTTATTTGTTATAGAAGGTTATCGTCCGCAAAACTTAAATGTCCTTCTTTGGTTATAATTAAATGGTCTAAAACTTTGATGTCTAAATATTCGCCTGCTGTTTTAAGCTTGCTTGTTAAATTTTTATCTGCTTGGCTTGGTTCTAGTTTTCCGCTTGGGTGGTTGTGTGCAAGTATTAAAGCGGTTGCATGTGCTTTTAATGCAGTTTGAAAAACAATTCTAGTATCTACTAAAGTGCCTGTAATACCTGCTTCGCTTATTTTTGTAATTCCTAAAACTTCGTTAGAATTGTTTAACATCATGATGTAAAAAAGCTCTTTGTATTCAACTTTTTCATGGAATGCTTTTAAAAAAACTGCATAAGCATCTTGGGAACATGTAATAATATAACGGTCTGCTTTTGGTACATTATTTTTGTATGAGATTTCAATCTCTTGAACGTCTAAAAGGCTAACCATAATTAAAAAATGTATTCGTTAAAATCGTTCTTTTCTTGTGTTGCCTCCTGGATAAATAACTCTGCTATTGCAACGGCTTTGTTAAATGCGTTTTTGCATTGGTTTTTAAAATAATCGTAATCAGAATAATTGAAAAGTGAAGAAAAACCCTTTTGAGTTAAAATTTCTTTAACTTGATTACTTACTAAAAAAGGATTACATTTGTTTGTGTTTTGTCGTGTGGTCATGATAAAATATATTGTTATTAATGCCCTCACATCCGCAAAATGTAAGGGCATTTTGTTTGTTATATTTGAAAGGTTAAAACTTCTTTTTCTGCTTCGTTGGTTATATTCTGTAATTCGCTTTTAACTACATCTAAAACTTTTTCAATTACATTAGAATTTGAAACCTCAAATTTGAAGCCTTGCGCATTTTCTAAAACAATCTTTTCTTTTGTTCCATCGCTCGAAACAATAAATTTTTGTAGATCGTCGTTTTTGTCATTTAGAAACTTGAATTTGTCTGCTAAGATTTTAAAATTTTCAGCTCTTTTAATTCTGCTTTCTGCAGTCGGGTTGAAGAGATCTTTTACCTCTGTATTGCTTTTTTCTACTTTTTTTAAAACCTCTTTAGGTTTTGTTTCCGTTTGTGGCGCTTTTGCCTTTGCATTTGTACTCATAATTATAAAATTTTATTGTTATTAACTTACTTAAAGATACAAAAAAGTACCCAAATAAGCGACTTTTTAAACAACAAAACACCCTTAAAACGTGCGTCTTACACTTATTTAAACACGTTCTAAACAGTGTGAAAACAGAATTAAAAAACTCGAAAAAACTCACCTTATAAAAAACAAAAAAATGTAAACATCTAAAAAACAACTAATAAACCATGCGTAGCGGGTTGAGTGTTGTTTTTGTATGATGTTATACCCCGTCCCGCTAAAAGCCGTGTTTGCACGTGTTCATGTAAAAAACCATGGACATATGACAATCCTAGTGTTGGCGGTACTTCTCAGCGCACCCAACCAATTAGCCTCTTTTACCCTTCTTTTCAGAAGTGTATAAGAACCAACCAATAAAGGCTCTTTTCATGTCTTAAAGGATTTCGTGCCTTATAGCTAGTATTGTACTAAATACAGTAATATGGTTACATACGAAGTGATAAAGAAGATGCGATACTTTTCTAATAATGGCATTCCATTTAGTATGGAGTTTATCGGGCTAAATCAAGCAGAAAAAAACAGCAAGGGTTTAGTTGTAGTTAATAAGGCGTTGTTACGTGTGGCAAGGCAAACATCATCAACCACCCTGCTGTCTTATACTAATTTAGAAACGGATGAACCGAAGCACGTTCATTTGCCATTAATAATCAAGTTTAACGGAGAGCTAATCAATCATGGAAATTGAATTCATAGGCAAGAATGCCATTGTAAACGATAGTAATGTCGCATTTACATTCGAAGTAACAGAAACGCCTAGAGATTTTGAGGGTTATAGAAGTAATACCGATACTCTAAATTGGAACAACCAACAGAATATTGTTGGTGAGTGGTGTATTCATCCTTATGGAGATACTAATAATCTACCTACCATTATTAAAGAGACGGTACTACAGAATCACCTTGCACCAGGCTCTCTTAATAAACAGGCTAATATGCTATGGGGTAAAGGACCTAAGTTATATAAGGAAGAGTTTAAAGAAGGCGAACTTATATACAATTGGCAGGAAGATGCCGAGATCCAAGAATGGTTAGACTCTTGGGAATACGAAGACTATATACTAAAATGTGTGGTCGATTATAACTACTTAAAAGGAGTATTCTCTAAGGTATATTTAAAGCGAGGGAATAGAAGCGGCAGAACAGAGGCTATTGCTAAACTAGAGCATATGCAACCAGATAAGGCACGATTAGCAACTCACATTGCATCGTTAGAAAACCATAAGCCGACTCACGTTGTTATTACAGATTGGGCGTTTAAAAACGTAGATTCTATACTATCGGCTAAAGCCTATCATAAATTCGATTATAAGAAACCTTTCGCTCATAAGAACAGTATCTTTTATAGCAATATGTACTCCTTCTGTACAGAGTACTATACTATTCCAGAGTTGTATGGTTCGTTAGAGTGGATAAAAAGAAGTACTGCTGTGCCTGTAATTTTCAAGGCGCTTACAGACAATTCAATCAACATAAAATATCACATCCAATCGCCTGAATATTTTTGGGACCAAGCGGAGCGAAAAATAAATGAATCCTGCACAAAAAAAGGCATTGAATATAAGGATTCAATGCTAGTTGAATATCAAAAAAAATATCTTAAAAAGATTACCGCTGTTTTATCTGGACAGGATAATGTTGGAAAATTTCTGCACACTACTCTACGATTAGAGGTAGACGGAACTAACCTATTACAACACGGCTGGACGATTAAAGAAATCGATCAGAATATTAAAGATTATGTTACTGCTCAAATCAAAATCAGTGAACGTGCAGATCATGTGCTTACCGGTTCTACTGGTGTGCATTCTGCATTGGCTAATGTTGGTCAGCAAGGTAAATCAGATAGTGGTAGTGAGCAATATCAGGCATTAAATAACTATTTGGCTACATCTGTAGATATTCCAGAAATGATAATCCTAAAGGCAATTAATTATGCTATTAAAGCCAATTTCCCAACCAAAAAACTAAAACTTGGCTTCTACCATTTAGGAACAAAGAAAATGGAAGATACTTCGCCACAAGACAGAAATCCTAAAACATAAGCTATGGAATTACTATTTAACTACGGGAGCAAATCGGGAGACTCAGAATTATATGAATTAATCGGGCATATTGACAAGGATATTTCTTTCGAAAAACTAAAATCAGATTTAGAGGATGCCACTATAGAAGTTGTTAAGCTAATAGGAAAAGAAGTATATGCAGAAGCTTTAGCATTTTATAAAGCTGAATCTGAAGATATAGGCGATGTAACTTTAATTAAACGTGTGCGTTATCCAATAGCTTTAGAAGGGTATAGAAATTATGCGAAGTCTTCTGATATTACTCACGGTAACAACGGACGAAAAATCCGGGTAGACGAACATATTAAAGTGCCATTCGAGTGGATGATTGATCGAGACGATGAAGCGTTCGAGCGTAAATATTACAAAGCGTTAGACAATCTTATCGATTATCTAGACGAAGAAAATGAGACTTGGAAAACTTCCGATGCTTACGCGAAATCACAACGCTATTATGTGAGAACAATAGACGATTTTGAGGATACTTTCCCTATTTCATCACGTTTATTATTACTTAAATTAATACCAGGACTGCGTATTGCTGAAAAGCAAATTCCACCAATAATAACCACGATTAAAAACACCGCTTTAAAAGCAAAAATAATAGAAGGAACCGAATTAGATCCAGAAGAAATAGAATTGGTTGAGCTTATTAAGAATGCTTGCATATACTCTGCTTTAGCTTGGAGTATGGGAGTGCTTCGTGTTACGCTATTTCCAGAAGGTATTCTTCAGCGTTACGTATCAGACAGAATGACTACTCAAGGAAAGTTACCATCTGCTAAAATGGAAACCGAACTCGCTAGACAAGAATTCAAGAAGCTATCGGATCAAGTCCTTACAGAAATTCAAAATTTTGTTGCTCCAGAACCAACCACTGAAGACTTAGAAAACTTAGATCCTACAGATCCGTTTTTCGGCTTCGACGATTGCGACGGTTTTGTTGCACTTTAAATCAATCAAATAACCATCAAATAAAACACATGAAAACACTAAGAAAACTTATTTTAAAATTTTGGTTACGCTTCTTTCCTAAACAAATCATTTCAGAAATTAATGGTAAAATAGAAGACGCTATTATTATTAAAAATTCAGACCGTATTGCTCTGGTAAAGAAAGTACGGTTGTTTTTATTAGAAGAATATAATATTGGCGGACGTAGCAAGTACATTCCAACTAAATTTAAGCATAGAGAAAAAATAGTTGCCGAAGTTCATAATCAATATGGTGAAGCGTTAAGAGCGCATGGCTTAACATTTAACAGTAAACTTAAATTTGTTAAACTATGATAACCTTGGACATTCCAGAACGTAATCTAAATATGTATCTGCCCGAATGTTTAGCCGAATGCGACAGCGAGCAATACATTAACATGTGTAATCTTATTGCGAAATATAACGCGCATAAAATAGACTTAGAAGCTTTTAAAATTAAGGCCGTTTACAAATTGCTAAATCTTAAACCAACCAAAAACATTACAGAAGCTCACGAAGAAGAAAAGAATGCTAATATTTACGCTTTATCTCAATTAATAGAATCTTATTTTGAAACTATTGAGGAAGATGGTGCTAAGGAAAAACGGATAAAACTAAATTTTATTCACAACCCCATTCCAACCATTGCTCCATTATGGTGTACGTTTTATGGACCATCAGATGCGTTTAAAAATGTAACAGAAGGTGAGTATAGCGATGCGCTTAACTTCTTTATGGAATTCAACAAAACAAAAGAACCTGAATTATTATACTTTTTAATGGCTGTATTTTACCGTAAAAAACGAGCATTTCATTGGTTAAAAAAGCGGTTGCCTAATTATAATGGAGATGTTCGGGAACGTTACAACGAGCATAAAATAGAAGATCGTGTAAAAGAAATTAAACTATTACCTGACGGTTACGCCTATGGCTTTTATTTATTGTTTGCCAGTTTCCACGAATACCTAACCAATAGCGAAATCACTTTAAATGGTGAGCAAATACGTATAGGCATGTTGTTCGACGAGCCTACCGAAAAACAAATATCAAGCGGTATGCCGGGCATTGGTTTAAAGAGCATCGAATATCAAATTTCAGAGTCTGGTGTATTTGGTAGCAATACAGAGGTTCGCGAAACAAACTTATGGGAAATACTTATTCGGCTTTACGACATTACAAAAACACACCAGGACGAAAAGGCACGAGCTAAAGCTGCAGAAGCAAAATCTAAATCGAAAACAAAATGATAGACATTAATTTCCTTAAAGGCTACACCCAACGGTTACAAGATAGTATTGACGCTATTCATTTTAATAAAGTTATTGTCGACGATTCTCAAATGATTCGATTTTTAGAAGACCGAAGCAAACACGACAATCATTTACTGTTTTGTGTTATTCCAGACTTTAATCCAGACGGGAAGAATGTAGACGATTTACAGTTTAAAGCCGATACCATGTTTCTGGTATTAAACAAAACCAGTTACAGCGAAGTTAATCACGACGAGTTTTTAAATATTATGCAAGAAACTTTATTAACGGCAACGGCTATTAAAGAAAAAATGATTGCAGATAAGTTCGATTATTCTGCCGCAGGCTGTATGTATATGAAACAATTAAATGCTCAAAGTATTCGTATCACTCCCATTTGGGCAAAAGCAGAATGTAATGGTTGGAGTGTAGAATTTAATTTTGATAGTTAATTAAAAAGTCCTATATTAAGCGACCTTAACAATTAACACTTATGACCGAACAAGATATTAACGATGCTCTAGAATCAGTATTAAAAAACAAAGTACTAAAGGCAGAATTAGGCATCGATAAAAAGACCACCTATAACCTTAGACATCGCTTTACGGTAGCAACCAAGCTAGAAGTATTATGGCGAGCTAATAAATTAAAATTATATGAACCTGCTCCAGAAGCGAACTGATGCCAATAGTCAAATATTGAAAAACATTTTCATTAAACAGCAATTACAGGAAGAATCTGTGGCTATCGATGGTGCTCAAACTTCACTTATGCAAAGTCGTGGTTTTAGCACCTCTAATTTTTATAGTGATCGAGGATTTAAAGTTACAGATACAACTCTGCAGTACGATCACTTAGCTAAGCACCGTTTTGTAGATATGCGAACGCGCGAAAGTAAAGCAGGAAAAAAACGAAAAAAGAATCACCCTATACATAACCGTATATTGTATGGTCATGCTAACAACATTGTAAAGCGATTACATTTTGGATATACCGAAGCCGTAAAGGAACAAATGCAAGAACTTTACAATACAATCTCCCAAAGTGGTAGTTAATAGTTAGATTATAAGAACTCTAAATTCTTATTTATATGCCTATTAACAATGAGTGCCAGATTACCGACTGGCTAACCAACCTATCCGATTTTTTCCCACCAGAAGACATTGAAATGATAACCTCAGAACTACTTAACGTATTTCTGCATAGCGATGTTGCTAATTCTAAAAAGAAACGACAAAAAGTGTATTATTTTTTAGAACAGATAAAGAAACTAAAAGATATTAAACCAACTTAAACCAACTAAACCTGTCTTTCTCGATGGGTTTTTTTATTTTAGCTACTCATAATAAATACTTTACTATATGAATAAGAACTCTAATTGTCCAAATTGTGGGACAGAACTTAAAACCACATTACTAAAAAGCGTTGTTCAGTCTGATCATAAACAAACTGTTATAATAAATGAGTATGAGGAAACCCCAAAAGAAGGTTATTGTTCTAAATGTATTGGAGATAAATATAAGATTGCGTCACAGAAAATGAATAAAGAAATAAATCATTTAACTGACAGATTTAATGATCTAATTCAACAGATACCTGTTGTCTCAACCCATTCACCTTTACATTGGGATTATGACACTCTCGAAATGGTTACTGGACAATCTACTACAGGAACTGGTGTTGTTACTGAATTTGCTTCTTCTTTTACCGATTTTTTTGGACAATCATCAGGCAGACATAATTCAAAATTAAGAACTGGAGAAAAGTTATGCATGTTTCAATTAAGAAAACAAACCTATGATTTAGGAGGGAATGCCGTAATTGCTACTGATATTGATTACGCTGAAGTAGGAAGTGGTAAAGGAATATTAATGGTTTGTATGACAGGAACCGCCATAAAATTAAAAAACTTAGAGGTTTTAGGTGAAAGTAGATCCCGTGTTTTTGGTAAATATGATGAAATCTTTAATAGATTAAGGTACTTGAATAAATTGCAACAATTTTAATTATACATTATGAAAATTAAATTACTTATTCTATTCGTTTCAATTTCTTACTTATCATTAAATGCTTCGGCCCAAGAAGTCACATTTAATGAATCCTTAAATCTATACGAATTCACAAAAGTTCAAGAATATGAAGGAGATATCCAAACTAGACTTAAAATCTTTGAAAACAACTTAAAGGAATTAAATTACGATGATACGGAGATAAGCGAAGACCGAGTAAAAGGAGAATCTTTCTTCACAAAAATGATATACGGTTCTGCCATGGAAATGCACTATAACGCATTAATAATCTTTAAAGAAGGTAGATACAAGCTAACTATTAATAACTTCAAAATTAATGATGTTCGCTACGGAACAGTCGCTTTAGAAACCTTAAAAAAAGGGTCTCAAAAACGTTGGGTTAGCTTTATTAATGAAAATTTACCGCAGGTTATATCTAATCTCGAGAAGCAGGATACTTGGTAATTATCAACTTTAAGCCATAAGGTTGTATTTCTATTAAATAATTATATAAATTAGCATCGTCTAAACAGGTTTAGGAGAAATCCGAAACTACATATTTTAATATAGAAGTCCGTCTATGGTGATCCCTCGTGAAAACAGGGTAAATCCAGTCCTAGACTGTTTAGACACACCTAAGGGTGGGCTTCGCGTTTCAATAATTTTCGATATGTCTAAAGAAAATAATCAAGCGCTGTTCTTTCGCAACACTATAGAACTAACAACAACAGAAGGTATTTTGGTAGAATCCGAAAGCCTTTGGGAATTAAAAACAAATGAATTTGTTTTAGTAGATGATGATCAGTTTGCTACAATGCCTGCAAATAGTCTTCATTTTAAAAAAGTAGATAATTAATTATTAAACTCAAAACGCCAGCATCTCGATGTTGGCGTTTTTTTTATGCGTTCTCATGTCTTAAATGCTCTCCATAAACAGCGGTAATATTACAGAAATGTAACGCATTATGGCTAAAAGAATTTTAGACGAAGAAATGAGGTTTTCCATTGTCGTTAATGGCAATGAAGCACAAAAAGAACTTTTAGATCTAGAAAAATCTACACGTAAACTTAACGAAGAGAATAAACAATATCGTCTAGAACAAAAACGGTTAGTTGCACAAGGCAAGGAAAACACTGCCGAATACAAAACATTAACAGCTACAATAAAAGACAATACCGCTACAATAAAGAGTAATAAAACTCAAATGGCGCTTCTGCAAAAGCAGATAGGTGTTACAGGTCTTACAATGGCTCAATTAACTACTCGTGCATCTCAACTAAGGCTACAGTTACGAAATATGGTTCCTGGTAGTGCAGATTATAATCGTCTTAATGCAGATTTAAAAAGTGTAAACGCTAGATTAAAAGAATTAAAAACAAACGCTCAGGCAACAAAACTATCGCTTGGTGGTATTGCAGATGGGTTTAACCGTTACGCCGCATTAGGTGCATCGGTAATAGCGACATTAACAGGTATCGTATTGTCTATTCAGCAATTAATAGATTATAATGGTAAACTTTCAGATGCACAATCTAACGTACAAAAAACAACCGGCTTAACTAAAGACGAAGTCGACGAGCTTACTAAATCTTTCGGTCTGCTTAAAACCAGAACCGCACGTATAGAATTATTGCAACTCGCAGAAGAAGCTGGACGATTAGGTATTGAGGGTGTTAAAAATGTAAAAGATTTTGTTGAAGTAGCTAACCAATTAAAAGTAGCACTGGGCGACGATTTAAGCGACACGGCTATTCGCGAGGTCGGTAAAATGGTTAATGTCTATAAAGTCGGGGAAAAAACAGGAAAAGACTTTAAGAATTCAATGCTCGCTTTAGGTTCTGCAATTAATGAAGTTTCTGCATCCGGATCTAACAATGCCTCATTTTTAGTTGATTATTTAAAGCGACAAGCCGGTATTGCTGCACAAGCAAATGTATCTGCAGAAGATAATTTAGCCTACGCTGCGACATTCGATGAAATTGGACAATCTGTAGAAGTCTCCGCAACCGCTATGAATAAGGTTTGGATGGACATGTTTAAAAACACAGATTTATATGCAAATATAGCTGGAGAAACACTAGAAGACTTTACGACTTTATTAAAGACAGATGCCAATGCCGCTATGCTTAAATTCTTAAAAGGATTAAACGGAAATAATGCAGGTTTAAGAGCAATGTTAATCCAGTTAGAAGATTTAGAAGTTGGTGGAGATCGTGGGGTTGCTGCCCTTTCTGCTTTAGCCAACAACACAGAGCTTTTAGAAAAAAGACAGTTAACGTCCAATGAATCGCTCGAAAAGGCTACATCGTTAACAGATGAATACGCTCTAAAAAACAACAATTTAGCAGGGGTTTTAGATAAAATTAAAAAGAAACTTATTGGTGCGTTTTCTTCAGAAACAGTAATTGCCGGACTTACAGGATTAACCTCATGGTTTGGTAAACTAATAGGAGCTATTGAAGATGTAAACGAACAATTCGATAAAGAAGTAAAAGTATCTTACGAAACTGCGAAAGCAAATAGGCAGTTAGTATCAGAAGGTCAGAATTTATTAAAAAAGTACGAAGAACTTAATGCGGTTCTAGAACCAACCATCGAACAAAAAGAAGAGCTAGACACTGTAATGTTTAGATTAAAAAACATGTTTGGCGAGTCTGTTATAGAAATAGATAAAGAAACGGGTGCTTATATTTTAAATACTGCAGCTGTTCGGGAGCAGATTCGTTTAAAACGAATATCTGCAGACGAGGAAGCTTCAACTTTGGTGTCAAGACGGCAAGGTGTAAAAGATGCTATTGCAGACTTAGAGGCTCAGAAAAAAGCAGCGGAATCAAAACTAGATCAAGAACGTAAAGGTTTCGAGTTAGTAAATAAACAGGATATTGAAGCTATTAAAAACGCTAGTAGCCTTTCTGCTATAGAAAAACAGCAACAATTAGAACGCTTAGAAGGTTACCAATCTTTGGACCAAGCACGTTTAAAAAGTGGTAGCATAAACCAGGAACTGTATAATAAGAATAAAAAATTAGCCGATTTAAACGCGAAACTTAAAGAGTTAGAATTTACAGAAGCAGATGCCGATGCATTCTTTGCGACTCCAGAAGTACCAACTGGAGATGCAGGTCCAAAAGAAGGAGATGTAAAAACAATTGGAGACGTTACATATAAGTATTCAAATGGAAAATGGATAGCAGTCATAAATAAGCCTACAGGGACTCCAGATAAAACTATAGATACGGCAAAAAAAAGAGCAGAGGAATTATTAAAACTACAACGTGCAAGTGAAGATGCGCGCCTAGAATTAATACAAGATAGTTTTGAGCGTGAAATGGCTATAGAAGAAGCTAATCACCGTCGAAAAATCGAAGACTTAAATAATCAAACTATAGGTCAAGGCACAATTAACAGTGCAATCGCTAAAGGAGACACCAGTTTAGCCGACGATTATATTGCTAAAAATAAAGAATTGAATGCCCAGATAGAAAGCGAGAACCAACTACACGAAATCAGAAAAGCTACCATATTAGAGAATGGAATTACTAATAATTTACAAACGCGTTTAGATGCATTTAATCAGGCAGAGATAGATCGTGAAACCGCATTTAATAACGAATTAGTAGCATTAGGCGATAATGAAGAGGCTAAAAAGGCTTTAACTCAACAATACAATAAAGATCGTTTAGTCCGCGAAAAATTACATTTAGCAACTGTAAAAGCAGAATTCTTCAACGTAATGAATGCTGAAGAATTTAAAGGATTCGATTTAGAAGTCCTTTCAGAAGATCAGGTAAACGCCATAAAAGCTAGACTTAAAGAACTTGGATTGTCGATCTCAGAAATCAATGCTCTTTTAGGAAAAATGAGTGGTAAAGGCGGTGAAGACGATTTACAATTTATAGGAGGTCAAGCCGATATTTTAGGTTTTACTCCGGAACAATGGGATAGTACGTTTGCTAATTTAGATACTACCGTAGGGAAGCTTAACGCTGCAGTTCTAGGTATGCGCGCTATGGGTGAAGCTTTTGCCATGTATCAAGAATTTGTTGCAGCAGGAGAAGCTCGTGAGTTGGCAGATTTCGAGAAGACTACAGATATTAAAAAGTCACGGCACCAAGAGTTATTAGACCAAGGCATGATAACCGAACGTCAGTATAATGAAGGTGTTGCTGCAATGGATGCTGACCTTGAAAAGAAAAAAGCTGAAATAGCATACAACCAAGCCAAACGTGAAAAGGAAGCTGCTTTAATGGCTATTGCTATTAATACAGCAACTGCTATTATGGGGATATGGGCGCAAGTGCCTAAATTCGATTTTGGTATTTCAGCCGGTATATTAACAGGTGTCGTTGGTGCATTAGGTTTAGCGCAAGCAGTTACAGTGGCTAAGGCACCACTTCCTGCAAAAGGTTACGAACAAGGTTTGTATCAAAACATACAACGGGAACAGGACGGTAAGGTATTCAATGCGAAATATGGAGGAACAACCACTTCAGGTATGGTAAACGAACCTACTTATTTCTTAGCTGGAGAAGGTGGTAAGAATTGGCCTGAAATGGTTATTGATGGTGGTACGATGAAGCAAATGAACCCATATGTAAAAGAAGCTTTATATGGCGAAGTTGCCCGAATGAAAGGTTACGAGACGGGGTATTATCAAAATCAAACCAGTACACCAGAGTTTTCTGCACAGTCTAATTCTTCAGACCCTTTACTCTTGGCTACACTTACCAAAACCAATGAGTTGCTGGATGCTTTAAATAAAAATGGAGTAATGGCGGTTCTTAGTACCAATTTTAAAAACTTAAAAGAGCTTCAAGAAGAACAGGAAAAGTATAATAAATTCAAACAAAAACGTAAAATATAATGGCATATTCTCTATACACAACCGAGGGCGTATTTGCGAATCAGAATGCAAATGTGGTTTGTAATAATATCATGGATGCATTAGAAAATCAATTCACAGAAACTCTTGTCAATAATGCATTTGGATTAACAGGAACGGTAGCGAAAATTATTCAAGGTTCTGCTTTAGAAGACGTAAAGTTAGTTGCATTTGTAACTAACGATCCTGATATATATAATTGGTTTGCTACCCAGATACAGACGCATATTGCTGTATTTAATTCAGTTGTATTTCAAGACAGGATTCAAATTGTAGGAAGCTTATTTAATATTGAGATCTGGTATAATGCCTTAGTCAATTTTGTAGAAGTAAATGGCATTTACGCTCAAGACGATTCAGAAATCCCCGTAAATATTCTTTAATTATGGCTTATAATATAAATATATCTCCAACACGTGGATTTTCTCTATCTGGAAGTAATGCCCCGTTAGCAAATGGATGGGAGTTTAATCCTTCTCCAACTTTAGAAATTACGTATGAGTTAGGCGCAGTAACTCCTGTTCCCGTAGATATTGAGACTAGAATAAAAAATTATGTTACATCACTTCCTAGCAATACCTATGATGAAATAGGTATTGCCATACTTGCGTATTCAGAAAATTTTAATTTAAACTGGTTTACAGTTTCAGGAGAGATTACTGCTGCGACCCCGCGTTATGTTATAACTAAATTTAATTTAGAGGTTACAACTACTGTTACGCTTCAAAATTTAAGTTTATTACTAGAAGGGGATTATAACGGAAATATGATATTTGGGGTAACAGCTAGGAATAAAAATACTGGATTACGAGAAAATATAGATCAAGTAAATTATGGCTTAATCTTACATGTTGTTAATCCAAGAAGTATTACAACATCCCCAGAAAGTTTATCTTATGTGTATGTTAGAAATGGTGATTTACCAATCTCTAAAACATTATCTGTATCTTCTCCTTACGGTTGGACCTTGGTCACGTCTCCATTATTAGCAATTACAGGAACTGGAATTAGCGACACATCAACGCCTGGAGAAACAATAATTTCTGCACCAGGAAATGTAGACTTAAATATTACTTTTAAATCAGGGTTGGCTACAGTGCCACAATCTACTTTTTTAACCGAAATAGCTTTTCAAAACACAGAAGGATTTTCAACAATTGTTCAGGTTTTGGTTACTATTTTCGAAAGCGAAACCTTTATTTTTAATCCACCAAGCTTATCTTTTTTCGCTGTAATTGGTTTACGAGAGGCGACACCTTTAGATTTTAGTGTCTTTGGTTTTGGTGCTTATACACTAACAACACCCTCCTGGTTAACGTTGTCTGGTACTTCTGGAACAGATACAGGTACATTTACAGTAACTCCTTTAATTACAGAAAATTTAACCGAAGGAAAATACGAAGGCAATATTGTGCTTACAGCTGCAGATGACACTGAATATTTTTTACCAGTAGTATATGAAATTGCCGGCACAGTATACACCTTATTGGATGATGGTAATTATAACTTTACCAAAGAAGTGGAATATTTTAGAGTTTACAATTTACTAAGGACTGGTTATGATGAAGCCCTTAATTATGTACAATTACAACTTGTTTTTACGGTGTATAATTATGTAACATTTTTAACTAAAGAGCTTACTTATGACTATACGTTACCGTATTTTAATAATGAAACTCAAATTCATATTGGGGAAATCGTAGAGCGATTAATGGATAAGCCAGCTACTTTAGCAGATTTTGGAATGCTCAATAATTTCGATACAATATACCCTGTTCTACCTGTTTACAAACCTGCTTCTGTAAAAGCTATTGTGAATATCATTAATAAAACTGCGAAAGCTTCTGTATACAACAAGACTATTCATGACATGAAGTTTGTGGCAGGTATAAAGCCTGATGCTTTTACAGCGAATAAATGCATACTAACAAAGCCGGAAGGAATAAAACGAGTGACTCCTAATAGTCGGGAAATTGTGAATTTTTTAGTAGATAAAGGTTATTACACCGTGAAGCTTCAGAAAAACAATGATGATGCAGTAATAGTAGCAGCTAACTCTACAGGAACTCAAAATATATTTAGATACTATTTTAATTTTTCCGCTTATTTACCAGGAGACGTTGTTCGTGTTCAAGTCGTTTCAGACGGGAATACATTTACCAAAGTATACGCTGTAGTTCCTGAAGAGAAGTACAGCAATCATATTGCATTTGTAAATAGTTTCAAGGTATTAGAGCTATTAGAGTGTACTGGTTCGATTGTGCTAACCTCAGATATTCAAAAAGAAAACGTGAGCTATTACCGCGATTTAAATCGTGTTATTGAAAATGTAGATAGTGAAAGTGAAGTGGTTTTAACGGTAAACACGGGTGTTGTTTTTAGAAAAAACCAGACTATAATTGATGCGATTCTTGACGGTAAAAAAGCCTGGTTACTTCGCGACGATGGCAACCATATAGAATTAGTACCTAGACCAACCAAAATAACAAACTACGACAGCGACCAGGAATTATACGCCTATACTATTCAATTTGATGTAAATCTAAAAAAAGATGGAGAAATTTACTTGTTCTAAGTTCGAGCTAGATCTTACTAACTACAACATGTCTATTGTAGATGAAAATCATTGGTTTAGCGACCGATTTTTAACAAAACAAACGTTACCTATCACAGTAACGATAACAGACGAATTGAATGAAAAGCTTGGAGATATATTAAGTTATAATTCCGATTCCTCCGAAACTATTGAGTCAGGATATTGTTATCATTTAGGGGTAGAGCATGAAGCTGTACTAGAAATTGAAGATATTACAGGACGTGAGGCGAGTATTTCTATCCGTTTTGGATATGAGGATTTACCAAATCACAACACCAAATTAAGCGAGCTCGCTTTAGATTATGTTAATCTAGACGATACGCCTTATAGTAATATATATGACTACGCAAATAGTGTGGTTAGTAAGTCGTGGCCTGAAGTGTCACATAATTTCACTGCAGTACATGTAGATAAATTTGACACAGACAGTGATCAGTGGCAAGCTTTTGAAGGTTTACTAAATAAAAGAGTTGGAAGCGCTTTTATTGAAAATGAATATGATGCGGTGGACGATTTGCAGTTGAATAGAAATATTATGCAACCACAGCCCTATTTAATGCATGTATTAGAGGTTGGATTTGCAGAGTTTGGCAGACAAATAACAGGCGATTTAGTAAACGATGTTAACTGGAAAAAAGCTTTATTCTCTGAAGTTTCAGAATACTATTCAACCATTAATGGCACAAGTGACACATGGCTAGTGGAAATGTCTGAATTTAGTTCTGAATATCAAATAAGAGGGAATTGGTATGGTGATTTTTTTAATTATTATACACTTCCGTCTTATGGTCGTTATAGAATTGCCGGTAATTTATTTATTAGAAAATGGTATAGTTGGGGAGCAATCGCTTTGGAATTTGGAGGTGAGTATATCGTTAAACACTTAACGCATTACGAGCAATCAGGCACATTTTATTATCAAGTAGATATTGTTGTAGAGTATATTTCCGGTGATGGAATTATTGGTATGATATCTGAAGGAAACAGAACACGGTTTCCTGATGGTTACCAAGGCGATATTAGCACCGAGGCTATATCAGATTTAACAATAACTAAGCTTTCATCGTATGATGGAAGCGGAAATTTTGAACCCTCATTAGTTGCTCCAGACGATATTAAATTAACAGAATGTGTGCCGGATATGACATTCGGAGATTTAATGACGATTTTAAAAAATTGGAAAAATCTTGATTTAGATTTTTCAGTGCCTGATTATGTAGGTTTAAATTATATACATAATCAACTAGCACCTGCAGATGTTAAGGATTTACGTAATTATGAAATTAAAGCACCTCTAATAACCAAGTCTTCAGGAGATTCTTACTTGTTAAAGTTTCAAGATATAACATCTGATGAATACAGTTATGACCAGGTATTTATCGAGAAAAATAAAATAACCATTAATAATTTTACGACTAACGATGACACTTCAGAAATTAGTATAAATGCAGTTCCTTTACCTATCATAGAGCGTAATGGTGTAAAAACAGCACATCATTTTGTAGATGATTCTAGTAAATTAAAATTAATCTTCTATAACGGAACTGGAGGCAATCTAGCGCAAGATCCTTTTTATGTACTTATTCAATCTATCTACGAAAGTGATTACCAAGAATGGTTAAACATAAGGTTAACCGGATCACTATTTAAGTGGTCTTTTAAAATGACGGAAGAAAATTTACGTGATTTAAAAATCAGGAATAAAGTCTATTGCTACAAAAATAATAACATAATTAAATCTGTAGCAAAAGACTTGGTAAGTAGAGGTATTTGGAATGTTGAAGCTGAGATTTTAACTTTAAAATAAGTTATCCATTAAATTCATATCTGTATTTTTTTCACCTTCAGCAAGATGAACGTAAACCATAGTGTCCTTAATATCGCTATGGTTTAATAGCATTTGCAATTTAACAACATTACCTCCTAGTAATATAAAATTAGTAGCAAATGTATGTCTAGCCACGTGAAATGTAACGTGCTTGTTTATGTTAACGTGAGCTGAAATACTTTTCAAAGTTTCATTAATATAAGGATCTGAATATTTGGTAATAAATAGGTCCGGACACATTCCAATTATGTCTTTCGTTTTCCCATTTAACTTTATAACCTGCTGTTTTCCTGTTTTAATGTGGTTAAATGTGTGAACTCCGTGCTTCAAATCGTCACGTTTAATATTCATGACATCCGAAATTCTTAATCCAGTAAAGCAACTAAATAGAAAGTATCCTAAAATTATTTTAATATTTTTAGAAATATAAGTTGCTGTAAAATAGTCGTACAAACATTTAACCTCAAATGCTGTTAAGTATGTCCGGTTTCCTTTTGTAGATCCCACGGCAATATCGTCCAGGGCAATTGGTAATTTAATACCTGCTTTGGTCGCTATACGAAGATACTTTTTAATGACTTTCACATTTCCATTTCTTGTTGTAGCTACGTTCCCTAATCCAGCTAAATAGCTTCTATATTTTAGGAAAAAATAATTATCGATATCACAAAATAAAACTTCCTCTTTATAAGCGTAAAGCTTCTTGTAAATAGAATATTCTTTCTCGTAGGTAGCTGGACTAATTGTGTTTTTTCGATCTGCTAAAAGTTTCTTCATGAAAGACACGAAGTTTACGCGTGGCATTTCATTATTAAACTCTTCCATAAAAGAATCTATAGTTAACGTTTTGGACGATAACTTATACATAGTTTGAATATTCGTGATCTTGGCACGGATATTATCGAGAATTAGATTTGTGTCACAAACAATTTCTTTTGGGCCAGATAATTTGGCTGATTTATCATCCCAATATTGAGTGTTAATATAAACGTCTAAATGTATGCGTTTACGCTTGTTTTTCGAGGTTACGTGTAAGTAAACAGGAGATTTTCCAGAACTGTTTTCGTAGTTTCTAGGTTTAAAATTAAAGTTCATTGGCACATAGACTTTGCTTGTGTCAACTCTTGTGTCAAAATACGTTGTGGTGGAGTTCATATTGCAATAAGTTAGGGATTAAGGCGAAAAGCTTGATTTTACAGGCTTTCTTAAGCTTAATGTTTGCAATATGTTGTGTGATTTACCCTGCGATTAGAGTGTAATTGTGGGCGCAGAGGGATTCGAACCCCCGACCCCTTGGGTGTAAACCAAGTGCTCTGAACCAACTGAGCTATGCGCCCTAATATTATATTAGGTATTCAATACAATTTGATTTTTTACTAAGCTAAAAAATCATAAAAAAACTTCTCACGTCGAGAAGCTGTTGTGGGCGCAGAGGGATTCGAACCCCCGACCCCTTGGGTGTAAACCAAGTGCTCTGAACCAACTGAGCTATGCGCCCTAATTATTAGGTGTGCAAATATACACCTGTTTTTGATACTACAAAAACTTTTTTTTATTTTTTTTCAAATTATTTCTGCAACAACAAAAGTACTACCACCAACATAAATAAAATCATCTGGCTTGGCGTGTAACAGCGCGCTTTTATATGCTTCATTTACAGAATTATAAACATCTCCTTCAAATCCAGACGCTATAAAACTAGCTTGTAAATTTTCTGCAGGCATTCCTCTAGGTACATCGGGTTTACAAAAATAATATCTCGCCGTTTTAGGTAATAATGGTAAAATAGAGGTTACGTCCTTGTCATTCACCACGCCAAAAACCATGTGTAATGCTGCAAAAGGTTCTAATTCCAATTGTTTCATTACTTCTAAAAGCCCTTCTTTATTATGCCCAGTATCGCAAACCACTTTAGGATGTTCTTGCAACACTTGCCAACGCCCTTGCAACCCTGTGTTTTTCATAACATTTAGCAAACCTTTTTTCACTTGTGTTTCAGAAATAGAATACCCTAACAATCTTAGCTCTTCAATCGCTTGTAAAACCGTTTTTATATTCTTAATTTGATAGGTTCCTATTAAATCACTTGGATATATTTTAGAAATAGTTTGATCTGCAAATACAATTTTAGAATCTAGTTTTTCAGCAATAGTTTTAAAAATAGATTCAGTTTCA
This sequence comes from Formosa undariae, assembly GCF_042427615.1. Taxonomy (NCBI): domain Bacteria; kingdom Pseudomonadati; phylum Bacteroidota; class Flavobacteriia; order Flavobacteriales; family Flavobacteriaceae; genus Formosa; species Formosa undariae. The sequence goes on from NZ_JBHMEZ010000032.1 coordinate 335,586, forward strand.
ATTTGAGTCTCTCCTATTACAACAGGAACTTTAGACTTAATAATCCCTCCTTTTTCTGAAGCGATCTCAGCTAAAGTCGTTCCTAAAAACTGCGTATGATCTAATCCTATATTCGTGACTACAGAAACTTCGGGTGTTATAATGTTTGTAGAATCTAATCGACCTCCTAAACCCACTTCAATTACGGCGATATCGACTTCTTCTTTATTAAAGTAATCGAAAGCCATACCCACTGTCATTTCAAAAAAAGATAATTTTTGTTGTGCTAAGAATCCTTCATTAGAAGCGATAAAATCCGTTACAAAGGTTTCTGAAATCTTGGCACCATTAATCCGAATACGTTCCCGAAAATCTTTTAAATGAGGCGATGTATACAACCCCACTTTATATCCTGCTTCTTGAAGAATAGACGCTAACATATGACTTGTAGAACCTTTTCCATTAGTACCAGCAACATGAATAGATTTAAAATGGTGTTCTGGATGATTCAAATGATTCGCTAGCGCTATGGTGTTACTAAGATCTTTCTTAAACGCCGATTGGCCTTGACGCTGATACATGGGAAGTTGAGAAAACATCCATTGTACGGTTTCTTGATATGTCATAATTTATTGACCTACACTAAAATTTATACTTACAAAACCGATTTGTCTTGCTGGTGCATCTGGGTCGGGTTTCCATCTGTGAGACATAGCAATTTTTTGAGCTGGTTCCATTAAACACTTACTTGTATTTTCAGTACCTCGAACTCCTGGTTCTGCTTTAGTTACTACACCTTGTTGATTTACCTCTATACGCACCACAACCAATCCGGATTCATTACAATCTTGTTTTACGATATTAAAGTTAGCTTTACCTCGACCATTTAATCCGTAACCAACGCCACCACTTCCGGATCCTGCACCTCCAAAATAGCTTGGAGCATATGGGTCGCCATCTAATTGTCCTTTATCGCCTACTTTATTATCGTTTCCTTCACTACCTTTTGCTGTACCATCAGATTTACTTACTCCTCCAATTAAGGCATCTAACTTCTTTTTCTTCTCTTCTTTTTCGCGTTGCTCTTTAGCCACACGTTCGGCTTCCGCTTTTACTTTTGCATCTGCTACTGCTTTTGCTTTATTTTCGGCATCTTTTTTTGCTTTAGCATCGGCTTCCTTTTGCTTTTTAATGGCTACAGCTTCAGCATTATCTTCGGTCAGTACATTTTCTTTAACTTGGGACGCTTCAGCAGGAACAGGTTTTACAGGCTCAGGCTCTGTAACCTCTTCCGGCACTTTATTCACATTAACAGGTTCCGATTTAATAGGCTCGTTTGGTTGTACGTTTCCGCTACCAAAATCTGTAGTTCCAAAATTTATTGCAACGCCATATTCCTCAGGCGGATCCATATAAGGTGGCCCCATAACAAACATTAACAACAAAAGAATCACACTAATTAATAGTGTAATTGTTGCCGAATTGCGTTCATGTTTTGTTTCTAAATATTTCATATTAATCATTTGGACGTACTGCCAAAATCACTTTAAATTTATTTCTATTTGCAATATCCATCACCTTTACCACATGTTCTACAGGAACAGATTGCTCTGCACGTAACACAATGGTAGGTTTATCTTCGTTAGCTAAAGCATTTATAATTTCATGTTCTAAAACACTTTCTCCAACACGCTTTTGATCGATATAATACGTTAAATCCTTTTTGATACTAACGGCTATGGTTTGTTTATTTTCTGTTTTACCACTAGCTTTTGGCAGCAAAACATCTATAGCATTTGTAGTTACCAAAGTCGATGCCAACATAAAAAAGATAAGTAGCAAGAATACAATATCTGTCATAGACGACATATTGAATTCTGGCGTTACTTTATTTCGTCCTCTAATATTCATATTAAATTGGCTCGTTTAAGTGATCTAAAAATTCTAATGAATTAGATTCCATTTGATATACAACCTTATCTGTTCTTACCACTAAATGATTATAAGTAATGTAAGCGACAATACCAACAACTAAACCAGCAACTGTAGTAGTCATGGCAGTATAAAGTCCGTCTGCTAAAAGTTTAATATCTATTTGCCCACCAGAATTCGCGATTTCAAAAATAGAAAGTATCATCCCAATTACGGTTCCTAAAAATCCAATCATGGGTGCTGCTCCAGAAATTGTAGCCAAAACGCTTACATTCTTTTCCAAACCATAGACTTCAAGACGACCAGCATTTTCTATAGCTGTATTTATATCCTCCAAAGGTTTTCCAATTCTAGAAATTCCTTTTCCGATTAATCGAGATACAGGTGTATTTTGTTGTGAACATAAGGTTTGAGCAGAATCTATTTTACCGTTGGTAACATGATCTTTGATTTCATTCATAAAATTCCGATCTATCTGAGACGCTGCCTTTATAGCAAATAAACGTTCAAAATAAATATAGAGCGCAACGATTAATAGAATAAAAAGGAGACCAATAATAAATTGTCCAGCAACTCCCCCGCTGCTGATTAACTCGATTATTGAAAGCGTTTTCTTAACAGGTTCTGTATCTGTTAATACTTCAACTCCTTCTGTAGGATTTTGAATAAGGGCGTTTAACATAAGTTATTTAATAGTTTACTAGATGAATTATTAACGTTTAATTTTCTACTTAAGTATATTAAACACACGGTTCTTTTTGCACTATGTATTGTTTAATATCCTCTAACAAAAATATCAATTTTATTCAATCTTGCACAACATTATAAAATAACTAAATTCAGATTTAGTTTTTTAACATAAGAATCAAGCTAAGCCCACTTAAATCCATTGTAGATTATAAATATTTAACACTATTTACCCGCTTAAAGCAGGTTTAAAAACCTGTTTCAGGTCTGCTTTAGGCCCTTTATTAAGAATGAAACATCCAGAAAGTTTAATTTTACATTTATTTTGTATGTGAATAAATTATACCTGTAGAGTGGTTTCTGTTTGCTCCTGTAACACTCTTTAAACAATTAATTTCACCTCTTAATTTTAGTATTCCGAGTAATCCAAAAATAAGAGCCTCTTTATATTCTATAACTAATTGGTTAGGAATTGTAATCTCACAAGTAGTTAATGCCTTTAAACGTTCTAATAAAAATGAATTAAAAGCACCGCCTCCTGTTATTAATAATGATACTGATTTTGTTACTGGTAAAATTTTTCCAATCTGAATCGCGATATGCTCTACAAACGTTCTTAATATATCGTGAGTTTCTAGATTCTTACTATCTATTAAAGGAAAAACATGAGCCATAACCCATTCTAATCCTAATGATTTTGGGTATTCTGCTTTATAAAAAGGTAACGCATTTAATTCGTGAAGTAAAGCTGCATGTACCATTCCAGATGCCGCTAATTTTCCGCCATCGTCATAATCGAATCCAATAATTTTAGTATAATGGTTTAATACAATATTCATCGGACAAACATCGAAAGCAATACGTTCACCATCAATTTCTGTAGACACATTTGAAAACCCGCCTAAATTCAAGCAAAAATCGAAATCCGAAAATAGTAACGCATCGCCTATAGGCACTAAAGGAGCTCCTTGTCCTCCAAGTTCCACATCTTGGACGCGAAAATCGCAAACCACATCTTGTCGTAAAATTCGCGCTAGTTTGGGCAAATTTCCTAATTGATAGGTATATCCGTGTTCCGGATCATGTTGCGCTGTATGCCCATGAGAACATACGGCATCAATGTCTTTTAATTTATGTTTCTCAATAAATTGCAAGATTAGAGTTCCTAAATACGATGTATACGTTTTATCTATCTCTTTCAACTCATCTTTAGAGCAACTAACCAACTGATTTAAAACAGTTAACCAATCTGAATTATACGGAATTGTCTCTGATTTTATAATTGTATATTCCCAAGTATTAAAATAGCTAAAACTCGCATAAATAATATCGACTCCGTCTAAAGACGTTCCTGACATGACTCCAATTATATTATAATTATTTTTTAACATATCTTAAAAATTTAATGCCATTTTTTACATATTTACCAATAATAATATATATTTGAGAAGGCCTTTTGATAAATCAACAATTAATTTCAGAAATTATGGATTTTAACCTTACCGAAGAACACATCATGATTCGTGATGCTGCTCGCGATTTTGCACGAACAGAATTATTACCTGGAGTAATAGAACGCGATAATAAACAAGAATTCCCTAAAGAACAAATAAAAAAAATGGGAGCACTTGGTTTTTTAGGTATGATGGTCGACCCTAAATATGGAGGAAGTGGTTTAGACACCATTTCATACATTTTAGCGATGGAAGAAATTTCTAAAATAGACGCCTCTGCATCTGTAGTTATGTCTGTTAATAATTCTCTGGTATGTTGGGGTTTAGAACATTTTGGCAACGAAGAACAAAAACAAAAATATCTTACAAAATTAGCAACAGGAGAATCATTAGGCGCCTTTTGTCTAAGCGAACCTGAAGCGGGTAGTGATGCAACTTCTCAAAAAACAACTGCGATAGAACACGACGATTATTATCTTTTAAACGGTACTAAAAATTGGATTACTAACGGGAGTACAGCCGATTTTTATTTGGTTATAGCACAAACACACATCGAAAAAGAACATAAAGGTATTAATGCCTTTATTGTTGAAAAAAACTGGAAAGGATTTGATATCGGCCCAAAAGAAGATAAACTCGGAATTCGAGGAAGTGATACGCACTCTTTGCAATTTAACGATGTAAAGGTTCCGAAAGAAAACAGAATTGGAGCAGATGGTTTCGGATTTAAATTCGCAATGAAAACACTTGCAGGAGGTAGAATTGGTATAGCAGCACAAGCCTTAGGTATCGCTTCTGGCGCATACGAATTGGCTTTAAAATACTCCCAAGAACGTAAAACGTTTGGAACAGCTATTTGTAACCACCAAGCTATTGCTTTTAAATTGGTAGATATGGCGACTCAAATTGAAGCCGCCCGACATTTGTGTATGAAAGCGGCATGGGAAAAAGATCAAAATATGGACTATACCGTTTCTGGAGCGATGGCCAAATTATACGCTTCGCAAGTTGCTATGGACACCACCATTGAAGCTGTTCAAGTACATGGCGGAAATGGTTTTGTAAAAGATTACCACGTAGAGCGTTTAATGCGTGACGCCAAAATCACACAGATTTATGAAGGCACATCCGAAATTCAGAAAATTATAATTTCAAGACGACTTATAGGAACGAAATAGTGTCTCTAAAATTCACAATTGAAAAAGTCTAGCTTTATAGTTAGACTTTTTACGTTTATCTTTTTAAGGTTTACTATAAATATCCGACTGACTAAAAAAACAGTATATGAAATCCATAAAACTATCCATACTTACACTGATTACGGTGTTTGCTTTTAGTTGTAAAAACGAAGCCCAAACCAATTCTAAACAAGATGCTATTAAAAATGCAGAACCGGTAGCAGTCGCTTCTACTAAAAACGAAGCTCGTGCCTACTTTGCAAGCGGATGCTTTTGGTGTGTAGAGTCTATTTACGACAGTGTTATTGGCGTTAAAGAAGTAATTTCTGGATATTCTGGCGGACACACTAAAAACCCAACTTACGAGGCTAGTAATACAGGAAGAACAGGACATGCAGAAGCTGTAGAAGTTATTTACGATCCTACTGTAATAGATTTTGCGACTTTAGTAGATGTTTATTTTGGTTCGCAAGATCCAACACAAGTTAATGGACAAGGGCCAGATCATGGTTCCCAATACCGTTCTATTATTTTTTTCCAGAATGATGTGCAAAAGCAAATTATCATTAAGAAAAAATCACTTTTAGAAAAATCTTTAAATCAGAAAGTTGGTGCTGAAGTCATGCCGTTTCAAAAATTCTGGATAGCAGAAGATTATCATCAAGATTACAAGAAACATCATCCAAATAACGGATATATTCAAAATGTTTCTGTACCTAGAACAAATGCTTTCAAAAAGAAATTTCCTAAATTATTAAAGGAAAATCAATAAATTCCGAAATTAATCTTGATTTCGACATCCAAATCAGGTATTTCAAACGTATATAAAGTGTAACCATTCCGCGATACGCGTCTATATATATGATGAACGCTTCAGTTGTAATTAACAACTGAAGCGTTTTTGTTTGTTATATGTTAATCTCTTCCTTCTTTTAATCGCTAACATATTATAATCCTTATTTTTGCATCTTAAAATTCACATCTATTTTATATGAATTTCAACTTAAAAAATAAATACGCGCTAGTTTGCGGCGGTACGGCAGGTATCGGAAAGGCCACTGCATTTCTTTTAGCAGAAGAGGGAGCAACAATCACTTTAGTTGCAAGAAACGAGGAAAAATTAAAACACGTGTGTTCAGAATTACCAAATCCTGAACTTCATAGTTATATCGTGGCAGACTTTTCGAATCCAACAGACTTAAAAACAAAGCTAGATATTTTTATTGCCGCAAATCATGGCTTTCATATTTTAGTTAACAACACGGGAGGTCCTGCTGCTGGCCCCATTTTTACGGCAACACTCAATGCTTTCGAACTCGCCTTTACGCAACATTTAAAATGTAATCATGTGCTAGCACAAACGGTTGTTCCTTTTATGAAGGATGCCAAATTTGGTCGCATTATAAATATTATTTCAACATCTGTAAAACAACCCCTAGATGGTCTTGGTGTAAGTAATACCATTCGCGGCGCTGTAGCTAGTTGGAGCAAAACATTGTCTAACGAAGTCGCCAAATTTGGTATTACAATAAATAACGTACTTCCTGGCGCAACAGCTACAGATCGTCTATTTGACATCCTTAAAGATACTGCTGATAAGTCCGGACTAACAGAAGAAGAGGTTGCTGAAAATTTAAAACAGTCTATTCCTGTAAATCGATTTGCAGCACCCGAGGAAATTGCAAATGCCATAGTCTTTTTAGCTAGTGAGCAAGCAGCTTATATTAATGGTATTAATCTACCGGTTGATGGTGGACGAACTAAAAGTTTATAATATGAAATATTTTTTAAGTGCATTTATTCTTTTTATTAGCCTACAAGCACAAGCGCAATTACAGGTAAAAAATTACACGAATGCAAAAATTAATGAACTCCAAACGATAGAACAAGTGGTAAACTGGATACATTACGGACAACCCGAACGTGTAGACCCCAGCTTAGCTAGTGACGAAGTAATTGATAGAACGTATTTAAATATTGAATCTGTTTATATTTCTAAAACGTACCCTAGAAATAAAATCACCAAACAAGATATCACAACTGTTACAGACTCTTCCCCTATAGTTTGGTATGAACGTACTATATTTAAGGAAAAAAAGAACGGATTAAAACCTGCATATCAAATTTATGTCGGAATAGATATGTCTAAATTTCCAAATGAGATTTTAGATTTATTTTTAAGAAAAGGAAAGAGAGTGATGACTCAAAATTTTAAAAATGAATAATTTTCTTATTGAATATCCTACATTATAAAACAACAGTAAATTTGTGTTAGGGATTGAAGTGGCATCCTTTTTTATTCTTTTTCTGATTAAAAAAGATATAACGAAAAGCCCGACTTTTGAGTATTCCTTTTGAATAATTAAAAGTAACACCCAAAACAACACTTAAAAAAGTAATATTTAGAATTTAAGAACATGCACTTTATACCTCAAGAATTGGACGATTACGTAGTAAAACACACGGAAGACGAGCCAAAATTACTGAAGCAACTTACAAGAGAAACCTACCAAAAAATTTTACAACCGCGTATGCTTAGTGGGCATTATCAGGGGCGCATTTTAAGTATGATTTCTAAGTTAATAAGACCAATACATATTTTGGAAATAGGCACATATACAGGATATTCTGCATTGTGTTTGGCTGAAGGTTTACAACAAGAGGGAACGCTACACACTATAGATGTAAATGAGGAATTGTTCGATTTTCAGAGAAAGTATTTTGATGCTTCTGAGTATGGAACTCAAATACATCAATATTTAGGAAGTGCCATAGATATCATTCCGACTTTAGAACCAACCTTCGATTTAATATTTATTGATGCTGATAAAGAGAATTACCCTAATTATTTTAACTTGATTATAGACAATCTTAATCCAGGTGGTGTTATCCTATCTGATAATGTCCTTTGGAGTGGAAAAGTAATTGAACCTTTAAATCCGAAAGATTTATCTACAAAAGCTGTTTTGGAGTATAACACACTTTTAAAAGAAGATTCTAGAATTGAAACCGTTTTGTTATCTGTTCGGGATGGCTTAACGATTAGCAGAAAAAAGTAATTACATCTTACGACGCACAGAACCTGTAAAGTCTTCTAAATCGTCCTTTACCTGCTTTAATTGGTCTTGGACATCTTTAGTGACAGAGGTATCTAAACCACTTTTACTTGCTGTTTTTGTGATCTCTGATTTAATATCGTTGGTGGCATTTTTAATTTCTTTCATGCCTTTACCTAAACCACGTGCAATGTCCGGTACCTTATCGGCACCAAAAACCATGACTACAATAAATAATATAAACATTATTTCTGTACCACTAATAAATAAAAATGTAGAATGTTGTATCACGATGTAAATATACTAAGTGTTTGGTTACAAAAATAAAAAAAAGCCAACTTAAAAAAGTTGGCTTTAACATAATGTTTTAATTAATCTTTAGACTTAGATTTAAAAGCCTCAAATTCATTTGGTTTTGTTTCTCTTGGCCAAGAATTATTTGATGTATCTACATCTGCAGTTTCAAGGTTTGGATCTACAGTTATTCCAACTATTTCCTTATCTGAAGCAATAGATTTACTTACTTCTAAATCGTTAAGTCTCCAGATTTGTGCTGGGTACGTTTCTGTTTTAGAAGTCCCATCTGCATATTTATATTCTACAATAATAGGCATTACTAACCCACCTGGTTTTTCGAAAGTAACATTGTAGAAATATTTAGGCTCTTTTAATTTTTTACGCTCTTCTGGTGTAAAATTGTCCATAACATATTCTTTTAATGTTGTAGAGTTTTCCATAGAATTTCCGTTTTTAAGAGATTCTTTAAACTCTTCACTACCTTCTTCAACCATATATACTAAAGACGGCAAATCGCTAACTTCCATATTATAACGCTTTGCTTGCGCCTTAGTCGCTTCATTTATTTCTGATGAAACGTAGTATTTCTTAACATCCTTAACGCCTATGTCTACATAATCTGTAGTATAGAACCAACCTCTCCAGAACCAATCTAAGTCGAATGCAGAAGCATCTTCCATAGTTCTAAAGAAATCTTCTGGTGTAGGGTGTTTAAACATCCAACGACGTGCATATTCTTTATAAGAATAATCGAATAACTCACGTCCCATTACTGTTTCTCTTAAAATATTTAAAGCAGTAGCAGGTTTCCCGTAAGCATTATTTCCAAACTGATATGTATTTAATCCTTTTGTCATAATAGGAGCAATATAATCTTGATCTCCTCCCATATATGGCACTATATTAGCAACCGGTCCTCTTCGTGAAGGATAAGCTGTTTGTCCTTCCGATAATGCATTTGGATATGATTCTCCGAAGTCTTTTTCTGCAACAATTTGCGTAAAACTATTTAACCCTTCGTCCATCCATGTCCATTGACGTTCGTCACTATTAACAATCATTGGAAAGAAGTTATGACCTACTTCATGAATAATTACACTAATCATCCCGAATTTTACTCTATCTGTATATTTACCTTCTTTATCTGGACGTCCGTAGTTCCAGCAAATCATAGGATATTCCATTCCTTGATTTTTAGCATGAACAGAAATTGCTTTATGATAAGGGTAATCGAAAGTCATCCTAGAATACGATTTTAAAGTACTAGCTACAGCTTTTGTACTCCATTGTTCCCACAATGGATTTCCTTCTTTAGGGTACATAGATACAGCCATGATGTTTTTACCACCAATTTCTACAGCCATCATATCCCAAATAAATCGTCTTGAAGTTGCGAAACCAAAGTCACGTACATTTTTAGCATGTAATTTCCATGTTTTTGTATCTGTACTAAACTTTTTCTCTGCAGCTTCAGCTTCTTTTTGTGTTACAATAACAACAGGCTCGTCAAAAGATTTTTTTGCTTTTTCATAACGCTTTAGCATTTCTTTAGAGTACACCTCTTTTCTGTTTACTAATTCCCCTGTACCATCTAAGATATGATCTGCAGGAACTGTAATATTTACTTCGAAATCTCCGAAAGGTAATGCGAATTCATCACGTCCCCAGAATTGAGAATTTTGCCATCCTTCTACGTCATTGTAGACAGCCATTCTTGGATAGAATTGAGCTATTACATAAGCTCTGTTATCGTCTTCAGGGAAATACTCGTATCCTGAACGTCCACGTCCGTCGACATGGTTATTTATATTGTACCACCATTTAATTGAGAACGAATATTTCTCTCCATTCTTTAATGGTTTTGGTAATTCGATACGCATCATGGTTCTATTAATCATGTGCGCTAAATCTTTTCCTTGTGTATCTTTTACAGCTTCGATATTAAACCCTCCATCGAAAGGTTCTGCCATATAATCTTTTACAAAACCTGCTGGTTGTTGTGCTGCAGCAACTTCTCCACCTTCAATTAAAGGCGTCTTAGAATCTTTAGCACGCATATTTTGATCTAATTGTACCCATAAATAACGTAACTCGTCTGGGGAATTATTTGTGTATGTAATAACTTCCGACCCTGAAATTTTTGCATTTTTGTCGTCAAGAGTAATATCCATTTTATAATCGGCTTGTTGCTGATAATAAGCTGGGCCTGGAGCTCCTGATCCAGTTCTAAACATATTAGGAGTAGAGAACTCCTCGTATAATTGTTTGAACTTATTATTATTGGTATGACCTGCTTTACGTTCAGGTGTTTTTTGCTCTTGCGCCATAACGCTTGCTGAAATAAAAACAGCAGAAAGAATTAGGTACTTTAGTCTTTTCATAAGAATTGATTGGTGATTTTTACTGGAAAAATAACACTTTTATACTGTAAACAGAAGTTTAATCTAATTTTAACAATCCTTTATCATTCCTTCCTGTAAGAATAAAACTTTTTTTCTTACCGCTTATTTCTAGTCTTACCACATTTTGTTGTTCCTCAAAAACATCGTTCAACACGTTATTCGAAATCTCAAATTCCGAAATTGTAGATACTTTAGGAATTTCGATATAACAAATCGCAATATCATTATCATATTCTTTTCCTATAAATTTTAAGACAGTCTCTTTACCGTTAATTTGGATTTGGATTTTAGACTTTAAATATTTCTCTAAATAATAATCAACCTTATCAGACTCATTTTCTCCTCCTAGAATAATAGATTCTTCATAACGCTGACGCATTAATGTTTCTAAATCGTCTATAAAAATTCGAGTTATTATCTGTACAGATTGCTTCTCTTTTACGTACTGTACTTCGGTTATACTTACGTAGTATTTATGAATCGTAGTAAAAGCCAATAAAGGCAGTAGAAAAATTAAGAAATAGTAATTAAGGGATTTCATATTTATAATTTAAGCTGTAAATGTAATTAAATTAGCAACGTGCTTACAGGTATAAAATTTATTCTGATTTTAGATTCTTGTTGTACTGCACATATTTTTCATTTAAAAATGTGAGAATTTCCATATCAAGCTTACTATTACATCGCTCCTTAAAATCAGGATCGTCTGAACAGAAATACCAGAAGTCCATCTGTTTTAATTCACTTAACGGGTGTTCGTTAAAAAAATCATTAGAAAACCGATGTCTTATATCCTGCATGAGTTCATGTTTTTTTTCGAATGCAATACGTTTTTTAAGTTTCTTAGTTCTGCCCGAAATACCGTTTATTATTGGATCTACAGGAAGAGAACCTCCTAATAACCCCAATAGCATTATAGGTTTAAATTCTCCTCCCGCACCACTTAAATCACGTTCTGCTTTCGTACTCGGCTTTCCTTGATAACCAGGAATACCAACATCGTAAAAATTAATATTTCGTTTTGCTGTAGAACTGCCAATATCCAACATTAAGTTCCCTGTTAAAACTTTTCCTACAACCACTTCTTCTAAGGTATTAATGTCTTCGGATAGGGAAACATACAGAGTATTACGAATAAGAATTGCAGCATCGATTACAACTTCCTTTGTGCTGTATTGAATACTCGAAAATATTAAAGTATCGTTAAGTTTGGCTTCAATAGAAAATTCGCCGTTTACATTTGAAATCGTGAAACGTTTAGATGATTTATTTATAACGTGAATATTTTCAATATCATCTTTCCCCGCAATTTTACCTATAATTGTTTGAAGATTTTGGGCTTTAAGTAAAGACACACTTCCTATAAAGAGACATAATATAAAGTGTGTTTTCATCATTAATTTGAAGTAGATTTTGAATTCAATACATACTGATCGTATTTAGCATTTAAAAAAGCCAAGATAACGACATCCACTTTGTCTTTACAACGTTTTTCAAAATAAGGATCCTCCGAGCAGAAATACCAAAAGTCCATATGCTTAAATTCGTCTAAAGGATGTTCGCAAAAAAAATCATCAGAGAGGCGTTGTCTAATTTTATTAATAAGCGCATCGTTCCGTTCTAATTTAACATGGTTCTTCAACATTTTTGTTCGGCCAGTAAGCGCATTAATAATTGGGTTCAACCCAACTACACCTCCTCCAGAAGTCGCTTCATGTAAACGCCGTTCTGTTTGAGTATTCCTTCTCCCAGTATAACCTGTAATACCAACATTGTAAAAATTAATTTCAGATTCTACTGTAGAACTACCAATATCGAGCATCAAATTACCTGTAAGAACCTTCCCAACAACGACTTCATCAAGTGTATTTACAAATTCTTCTAAATTCACCAATATAGCTTTGTTTGCAATCACTGAAGCATCAATAATAATATCTAGATCGGCATACTGTATTGAAGAAAACACTAAGGTATCGTTTAGTTTTACATGAATATCGAAATGACCTGTAGCCGAAGTAATAGTGAAGGTTTTAGATGTTTTATTTATCACATGAATATTCTCTATATCATCTGCCCCACTAACGATTCCCTCTATCGGTACTGTTTGTGCGCTAACCTTTGAACTAGTTAAAATGACACAAAGAATTCCGAAGAGGAGAATTTTAAACCTAAACACCCTAGTTAGATAAAAACGCTTTACTTTCTTTAGAAAGATATTCTATCAATTGCATTTCTTGACCAGCTTCTAATAAAGTAGAATTTATATTGAGATCTATATCATTAATAAACGCTTCAACCTGATCGTTTGGAATTCCAAAATTTTCAGAAATAAATGAAAAAGAGTAAATACCACGTAACCCTAAATTAGCTTCAGTTTCTTTTACTATTTTCTGATTTTTATTTTCTTTCTTTTTAAATAAAGGTTTTAAAAAGGTATTCGCAATCGCTACGATATTAAGTCCGTTATAAAACTCACCTTGATTTAAAATAGACAAATCTGCCTCAGAATGGTAATCATCTGCAAATTCATATGCGGCAATATCATCTATTCCAAAGTTAATGCTTTCTAAATCTGGCTTAAAGGTTTTAAACTTACCTAAATCTTTAGATAATACACCCGTTAATCCGTAGGGCATAATAACCACCTCGTTTAGGCGATTAATATGCTGTACCAAGAACACGGTAAGCTGTTTAGATTCTATAATTTCTAAATCTATTTTCACGGTAATAGTTTCAAACTGCAGTGCAGATATTTCGATAGTATCTAGTAATCCAGCTTTTATTTTAAAATCCCCTTGCGCATTAGTAATCGTACCTGTATTAGACGCGGTATTGTAAATAGTAACACCTTCAATGTCGTCCGTATCTGCGACTACAATACGTCCAAGTATTTCCACACGGTTAATAGTTTGGGCGGTTAAAGAACCTATAGAAAATAAGCATATTAGAAATAGTAATAATTTTTTCATAAATCAATTTTAAATAAAGTTAAGGACTTATCGGCTATAGAATTTATTAGTGGCATTTAAATTTTTGTTAAAACCATCTATTACTTAAATTTACGATAAATTATCGACGATGAAAAATATGATTATTGCCAGTACATCTACTATTTTTGGTAGTGGCTATTTAGACTATATATTAGAGGAATTACGATCTCACTTTAAGAATGTAAATACAATACTGTTTGTACCTTATGCTAGGCCTAGTGGAATTTCCCATGATGACTATACAAATAGAGCGAAAGATGCTTTTTCAAAAATTAATATAAATGTAGAAGGCATTCACACCTTTAAAAATACAACTGAAGCGATAGAGCAAGCCGAGGCCATTTTTGTAGGTGGAGGAAACACGTTCGTATTAGTAAATCAGTTATACAAAACCAATAGCATGCATGCTTTAATAGATGTTGTAAAGAACGGAACGCCATATTTAGGAACTAGTGCGGGAAGTAATATTTGTGGATTAACTATGAATACAACTAACGATATGCCTATTGTATACCCACCAAGTTTTAAAACTCTAGGATTAGTGCCGTTTAATATAAACCCTCATTATTTAGATCCTATATCAGGTAGTGAACATATGGGAGAAACTCGCGAAACTCGAATAAAAGAGTTTATGTGTTATAATACGCAGCCAGTAGTAGGACTAAGAGAAGGAAGTTGGTTACACGTAAATGGTGATTCAATTATTCTAAAAGGAAATTTATCGGCCAGAATCTTTAAACATAATCAAACGCCTTATGAAATGGAAACAGGTAGTGAATTGTCGGATTTAAAGTAAAAAAAAGAGCTTCATATTTCTATGAAGCTCTTTGAGCGAGAGACCGGGTTCGAACCGGCGACATTCAGCTTGGAAGGCTGACGCTCTACCAACTGAGCTACTCTCGCATTACCGGGTGCAAATATACGGATATTAAATAATAGTATCCAAGTAAAATTTATATTTTTTTCACAAAATGATAACCTAGTATATTGAAGCCTTCATTATAGTAAAATTTATGTGAAGGATGATTCTGAACATAGGTATTTAGCTCTACTGCTTCGTATCCTTTACCTTTCGCATAATCGTAAATCCACTTAAAAAACTGTTTACCAATGCCTTTACTCCTATAATCCTCATCAATATAAACATGATCTACTTCTACACTACGTCCACTATAATGTCTAGTAGAAAACCATAATCCGCAAATCCCAATTAAAATTTGATCATTAAACACGCCTATACACTCATAATTTTGTTCAAACATTTCTGTAAAACGTTCAGTTAAAAGTCCATCCGTGTGTTTGTTGTCAGTAAATTTCTGCATTAATGGAATTATTTCTGATAATTCTTCCTTTTGAAGTTGACGATAATTTATTTCAATACTCATTATTTAGTCCTGAATTTTAAAAATGAAATGCAAAAATAATTAAGTTTGAATTATGAATCTAATATCTCAAACCTAAAGATTATATTTAAGAGAAATTCATTCACTTTACTTTAGTTATTTCTACAATTGTTAAACATTTTTATAAACGATAGATGTAATAAATACCATTAATTAAAACAATACCTATTAAATCACCTCAAACGTATGCAGATTACCAAAGAACATAGACATTTAACACTAAAACAAATAGATGCGCAGGAGACATATAAGGTTAGACTACCTGTTTTAAGACCAGGGCGACCTATTGAAGATTGTGAATTTAATAACGATAGCCATATAGATACATTTCATCTGGGGTTGTATTTTAATGCAGATTTGATTGGAGTCGTTACATTTATGAAAACCAATAATGAAGCATTTCCAGAAAGTAAACAATACCAACTTCGTGGCATGGCTATTCTACAAGATTATCAAGGATTAAAATACGGAGATATATTAGTAGAAGCTGGTGATTCACTAGTAAAAGAAAGACAAGGGATTTTGATTTGGTTAAACGCCCGTGAAATAGCGGTAAAATTTTACGAAAGAAATGGATTTACAATTAGTGGAAATCCGTTTAATATTCCAAGTGTAGGCACACATTATATGATGTACAAAACTATTTAAAATTTATGATTACATATAAACGTTTAACATCGACCGAGTCTATTGATTTTTCACACGTTTGGGATTTATATAAAACATCTTTTCCTGAAAATGAAAGACGAAATATTAAAGGACAAGTCCATACTCTAGGATTAAATAACTATTACTGCCAAATTGTGTTTAAGGATGACCAATTTGTGGGATTACTATTTTGGTGGGATTTTGAAACACTACGTTATATTGAACATATAGCTATAAGACCAGATAGACAAAATGAAGGATTAGGAAGTGAGCTAATGAAAGATTTTCTAAGCCTAGCAGATTCTAAACCAATTCTTCTTGAAGTAGAACCAGCAACTACAGATATTCAAAAGAAACGCGTTCGGTTTTATGATAAACTAGGTTTTAAAATGAATGCGTATGATTATATACAACCTGCGATACAGAAATCTACAAATCCAGTAGCTTTAACCATATTATCATTTCCTAGCCAATTGAGTATAGAGAACTACAATGCATTTATTACCACTTACCATTCTCAAATTTTTAGTCATATGGAAATAGAATAAAGGTAGTTTCTCATTCGACAATGATGTTCTTGGGTTATAAAAGAAACAAATCGCAGACAACTAAGAAGACTAAAAATTGAAGATTGATAAAGGCATTAAGATAATACGTAGAAACAAAATGGGGATAACAAAATACCGTGCTGTTCTCGACTCCGCTCGAACATCCTACAAAAACGTATTTATTTAGCATTTTACAAATAATACAGAAGAGAAGTTCTAATGATAAATTCGAGGCATTTCTTTTTTAACAAAGGTTAAATTCTATTTCAATTGTCAACCTGTATAATTCCCCTGAGATTTAGTTGTATTATACTCTCAAAAAGTATAAACCAAAAAAAATCCTCAATACAAACGTATTGAGGATTTAGATTTAAAAAAGGCAACGTCCTACTCTCCCACAAATGCAGTACCATCGGCGCTAATAGGCTTAACTTCTCTGTTCGGAATGGTAAGAGGTG
>NZ_JBHMEZ010000004.1:0-1243 GCF_042427615.1 Formosa undariae
AAGTAATGGATCAGACGGTGTAGACGGAACAGATGGGTCTTCAGCATATGAGATCGCAGTAGCTGGTGGATATACAGGAACAGAAGCAGATTGGTTAGCGTCATTAAATGGAGCTGACGGAGCAGATGGAAGTAATGGTACTGATGGATCAGACGGTGTTGATGGAGTAGATGGATCTTCAGCTTTTGAGATTGCAGTAGCAGGTGGATATACAGGAACAGAATCAGATTGGTTAGCATCACTAAACGGTGCTGATGGATCTTCCGCATATGAAATTGCAGTAGCTGGAGGGTTTATAGGAACGGAATCAGATTGGTTAGCGTCACTAAATGGTGCTGATGGAGCAGATGGTGCCGATGGAAGTAACGGTACTGATGGAATAGATGGTACGGATGGATCTTCCGCATTTGAAATCGCAGTAGCAGGTGGGTTTACAGGGACAGAAGCAGATTGGTTAGCGTCATTGAATGGAGCAGATGGAAGTAATGGTACTGATGGATCAGACGGTGTTGATGGAGTAGATGGATCTTCAGCTTTTGAGATTGCAGTAGCAGGTGGATATACAGGAACAGAATCAGATTGGTTAGCGTCACTAAATGGTGCTGATGGAGCAGATGGTGCCGATGGAAGTAACGGTACTGATGGAATAGATGGTACGGATGGATCTTCAGCATTTGAAATCGCTGTAGCAGGTGGATTTACAGGAACAGAAGCAGATTGGTTAGCGTCATTAAATGGAGTTGACGGAGCAGATGGAATTAACGGTACTGATGGAACAGATGGATCTTCAGCTTTTGAGATTGCAGTAGCAGGAGGATATACAGGAACAGAAGCAGCTTGGTTAGCATCATTAAATGGATCTGATGGAGCAGATGGAAGTAACGGTGCTGATGGAGCAGACGGTGTTGATGGAGTAGATGGATCTTCAGCTTTTGAGATTGCAGTAGCAGGTGGATTTACAGGAACAGAAGCAGATTGGTTAGCGTCATTGAATGGAGCTGACGGAGCAGATGGAATTAACGGTACTGATGGAGTAGATGGTGTTGATGGAGCACAAGGTCCTCAAGGGGTTGCCGGTGTTGACGGAGTAGACGGATCTTCCGCATTTGAAATCGCAGTAGCAGGTGGGTTTACAGGGACAGAAGCAGATTGGTTAGCGTCATTGAATGGAGCAGATGGAAGTAATGGTACTGATGGATCAGACGGTGTTGATGGAGTAGATGGATCTTCCGCATTTGAAATT
>NZ_JBHMEZ010000005.1:0-559 GCF_042427615.1 Formosa undariae
AAATGCTTCATTATTGGCAGGAACTATAGTCTTGTAAAAGCTTAATTGGTCGTAAATAGCAGTCGATTTTTTAAGATCACTATTTTTAATCTCTGTTTCTAAACTTGTGGCATTATCAGGATGAACCCCCCAGAAATGGATTAATGGTCGTAAATCGTAACCAAAGGCTTGAGACATTCTCAATAATCTATCGTCGGTAGGCACATTATTTACATCGTCGTCATAGTTTATTTCACCATTCTCGTAACTCTCACTAGTGTTTCTGTTAAATTGTTCGAAAGCGTCCCAGTCAAAAAGTCTTACTACGTCGGCATATTTTGCATGACCTCTTGGCTGATAAGAAAACTCTTGACGGTATTCTCCTGTTTGTCTACTCATTTCGTTTCCTAATCTGAAATTTTCAGCAATCATCCAGCTAATCGCTGCTTCTTCTATACTGTGATTTAATCCGTAGCCATTAAATGATTCTTCAAAGGCTTGATTTATTTCAACTCCGAATTTTTTGTTATGTACTGCTACCCATAAGAAATTAACCATAGATTCAATCTCGCCAGGGAAC
>NZ_JBHMEZ010000006.1:0-559 GCF_042427615.1 Formosa undariae
AAATGCTTCATTATTGGCAGGAACTATAGTCTTGTAAAAGCTTAATTGGTCGTAAATAGCAGTCGATTTTTTAAGATCACTATTTTTAATCTCTGTTTCTAAACTCGTGGCATTGTCAGGATGAACTCCCCAGAAATGGATTAATGGTCGTAAATCGTAACCAAAGGCTTGAGACATTCTCAATAATCTATCGTCGGTAGGCACATTATTTACATCGTCGTCATAGTTTATTTCACCATTCTCGTAACTCTCACTAGTGTTTCTGTTAAATTGTTCGAAAGCGTCCCAGTCAAAAAGTCTTACTACATCGGCATATTTTGCATGACCTCTTGGCTGATAGGAAAACTCTTGACGGTATTCTCCTGTTTGTCTACTCATTTCGTTTCCTAATCTGAAATTTTCAGCAATCATCCAGCTAATCGCTGCTTCTTCTATACTGTGATTTAATCCGTAACCATTAAATGATTCTTCAAAGGCTTGATTTATTTCAACTCCGAATTTTTTGTTATGTACTGCTACCCATAAGAAATTAACCATAGATTCAATCTCGCCAGGGAAC
>NZ_JBHMEZ010000009.1:0-72093 GCF_042427615.1 Formosa undariae
TTATTCATAACAATATAGTATTTGAAAGGACTAGCTACGCGAGTTTCAACGACTTAAAATCGAGGTCTTAAAGCCTCATAGAACTGTACGAAATCTGTGTAGAAACCGAAGAATGAGGTTCATGAATACCTTTTAAAATAAATAGAAAAGAAGAAATAAAAAGAGAGGGGGTTTTCAATGTTGACGAGATCTGTAGTCTCTGCGTATAAATTAACCTTATTCCTCTCTTTTGTGCTTTCTTTTTATAGGTCTTAATTTAGTGCTTTTTATTAAAATGCTAACTTAAGCCGTATAAAAATAATTGCTAGTTCTTGCCTACTTACGAAATTCCTCGCGGACTTTCTATCTGTGATTTATTTGCTAACTTTAGTACTTAAACCACGCAACTAATCTTTTACAAACACGGTTAAGCTCAATTAAATTAAAAATGTCAAAAA
This sequence comes from Formosa undariae, assembly GCF_042427615.1. Taxonomy (NCBI): domain Bacteria; kingdom Pseudomonadati; phylum Bacteroidota; class Flavobacteriia; order Flavobacteriales; family Flavobacteriaceae; genus Formosa; species Formosa undariae. The sequence goes on from NZ_JBHMEZ010000009.1 coordinate 438, forward strand.
AGAAAATATTAATAGCTGGAATTGGAGGTATAGGTGGATACTTTGGAGGATTACTAGCAAAAGCATACTATGATAGTAATGAGGTTGATATCTTTTTTCTTGCTAGAGGAAATAATTTAACAAAAATTCAAGAATCAGGATTACGAATTAATGACAATGAAGTTGAATCGATTGTTAAACCAAACCTAATTTCGGATAACGTAAGTGATTTTGGTATTGTTGATTATATTCTAATATGTACCAAGACCTACGACTTGAAGGAAACTGTAATACAACTATTGCCAGCTATTAATGATGACACCATAATTATACCTTTACAAAATGGAGTTGATAGTAAAGATAAGATCTCTAAGCAACTGCCTAAGAACCGTACTGCAAAGGGTTGTGTGTATCTTGTTTCAAGATTAGAAGCACCTGGATTGATTATAAAAAGAGGGCATGTTCATTCATTATTCTTTGGTATGGATACTGGAGGAAATGAAAAACTACAATTTCTTCAGAATGCGCTTTTAAAATCAAATATAAAATCTAATTTATCTAAGGACATTAATAAAATCACTTGGGAGAAGTTTATTTTTTTATCGTCTATTGCTACGGCTACAGCGTACTTTGATACAGAGATTGGTACTATTTTAAAGAGTAAAGAAAAGTCTGATTTGTTAATCAGTTTAATAAACGAGGTCACGAATTTGGCTATATCAAAGCAAATTAATATTGATAAAAATCAGGAAGAGCTAGTTATAGAGAAACTTAAATCACTTCCAGATGACGCGACCACTTCTATGCACTCCGACTTTCGAAACAGAAAAAAAAATACAGAACTGGAAAGTTTAACGGGTTATGTAGTTGCGGAAGGAAGGCAAAACAACATTAATATTGAAACATTTAACAAAATGTATCGTAAATTAAGCGTTAGGCATTATTAGACAGCAGACAGACCTGTCTTATTTTATAATGTTTTGTATATTTGCTAAGTGAAACACTCCGAAATAAAAAATAGAATCATTGAGACAGCATCATCCTTATTTTATAAGAATGGTTATAATATTACAGGAATAAATGAAATTGTTTCTGAAGCTGGTATTGCTAAATCGACACTTTATGCTCATTTTAGATCTAAAGAAGAAATCTGTATTGCCTTTCTGCGTTTCAAAGACACAAATTTTAATATAGAAATTGAAGAATTTACCGCTTCCAAACCAAAAGGAAAATCACAAATACTAGCTATTTTCGATTTTCTTGAATTATTCTACCATTCCGAAGATTTTAATGGGTGTTGGTCTATCAAAACAGTGTCAGAACTCTCAGGAGGTCATGAGAACATTAAAATTGAAATACAAAATCAAAAAAATAAGTTTCTTCAATTTATTTCTAAATTGATAACAGATAACTTAGACCATATTAAAGAAGCAGAAATTAAGTCTCTATCGCGAAAAATATATGTACTCTACGAAGGTGCAGTAGTCGAAAGTTATTTACATCAAACAAATTGGCCAATTAAGGAAGCAAAAGATTTGTGTTCTTTACTATTAAAATAAAAAATCACTTCCATAAAAACAACCTAAAATCGGACTGTAAATAATTACAGTCCGATTTAAAATATTATTTTGAACTTGGCTCTAAAGCGATTAAAAGAGTTTATAATCCTAATTAGAACATTTTCATTTTTTTTATCAAATTATAAAATCAACTATTTTTCTAAAATAGCTTCTATAACTCTACGTAAACCTTCTTCTAGTATTACTCTAGGACAAGCAAGGTTTAATCGAATATAACCATCAGCGTTAGCGACAAACATATTTCCACCTTCCAATAAAACACCAGCATTTCTTGCAAAATACAAAGTCAGGTTTTCATTATCAGAAAAATAGGCACTAACGTTTACCCAAGCTAAATAGGTTGCATCTGGAATTGTAAACTTTGTATGGGGTAAATGTGTGTCTAATTGTTCTTTTAAATACTTAAAATTAGCATCTAAATAATCTGTTAACTCCATAAGCCAAGCATGACCTTCTGAATAAGCAGCCTTAGCAGCTACAACACTCAATGGGTTTTCTACAGGTAAATAAAACTCATTGTACTTAAGTCTCAATGTATCGTTAGGAATAATGATATTCGCAAACAAATTACCTGCAAGGTTAAATGTTTTACTTGTCGCCATACACGTAATAATCTTATCCGAATTAGGAAAAAGACTTGCCAAAGGCGTAAATATTTTATCTTTACGAAGTACGTCGCAATGAATTTCATCAGAAATAATAGTCAGTCCATTTTCTAAACAAACATCTCCAAACGCAACTAATTCTTTTGTAGACCATAATCTCCCAGTTGGATTATGAGGATTACAAAAAACTGCCAAAACACATTTCTCATCGGATGCTTTCTTTTTAATATCCTCCATATCAATATGGAATTCACCATGATCTTCTTTCAAATCTGAACACACCAATTCTATGCCATTATAATCAGCTCCATGCTTAAAAAAGGCATAAGAAGGCGTAACTATTAATACTTTTTCATCTGGTTTACAGAGATAACCAATCAAATCATATAAAGCAGGAATAACACCTTTTGCGTGTACTAAATGTGCTGTATTAAACTGCCATTGATAACGATCTACACACCATTTCTGAAAACTTAACGCATAAGAAGGATCGGCTACCATAGAATATCCCAACAACGGATGTTCTAAGCGTTCTTTCATAGCATTAATAATTTCTGGAGCGATAGCAAACTCCATATCTGCCACCCACATTTTAATAAAATCTTCTTCTGAGTATTTACCACTAAGATCTTCTTCTGGATCAAAAAGATATCCTCTATACCCCTCAACAGACATAGCATTGGTTCCTTTACGTTCTAATACTTTATTAAATTGGTATTTATTAGATGGCATGATTTTAAAAATTTAAGTTGACAAAAAGTATAAAGTTATTTTAGGATTTTTAGGCTGTTATTTTTGCAGCAACTACAGACATTTCTACAAGCAATTCTGGTCTAGCCATACGCGCCTCAACACATGCGCGTGTTGGCTGATGACCTTCCGCTACCCATGCATCCCAAACTTCATTCATTGCAGCAAAATCTTTCATATCTCTTACATAAATGGTTACCGAAAGCATATGTTTTTTGTCGGAACCCGCTTTATTAAGCAATTCTTCAACCTTTTCTAATGTTGTTATCGTTTGTTCTTTGATGCCTTTAGTAGCATCTTTTGCTACTTGACCACAAAGATAAATGGTATTATTATGCTCAACAATTCTACTCATACGTGGCGTTGAATCTCTTCTAGTTATCGACATCGGTTTTTTATTATTGGTTAAAGCTTTAAACTCATAAATATAAGTTTTTTCTTGTAGGGAAACTGGTTACAACTATTTATAGATACTTAACACAAATGTCTCCCATTGGGAGACTTGCGCATTATAAATAATTACAATAATTATTTCATAAGATGAGTACCATGAACAACTGCTGCACCTGCTCTTAATATTGCTGCAATAAAAGTTGTTTCTGCTAATTCTTCTTCTGTCGCTCCTGCTTCAATTGCATGTTTCTTATGAATCTCAAGACAATAAGGACATTGCGTAGTAAGTGCTACTGCTAAAGCGATTAATTCCTTATATTTTTTAGGAATTGCGCCTTCTCCCATAGCTGCTTTATCTAATGCTTGAAAAGCTTCCATTGTAGCAGGTGCGCCTTTTCCTAAAGCTCCTAATTTATTCAATTGTTTCATGTCGTACATAATTCTTCTAATTTTAAAGTTGAATACAAACCTACAAAATCAAACAGACTGGTCTGTTTGATTTTGCGTTAAAAAAATGTTAAATAAAAAAGTAGTCGTTAAAACATTTAATTCTATAGCCTCTTATTTATTCGAGTAATACAGAAAACGTTATTACAATTATTTAAAAAGAGATGTTTAGATTAATGGACACTTATCCTTATTATGGATAGTATAAAAGATAATTTAATTACGAGGTATAAATACATTGCCGTACACAGTATAAAAATAACTGCTACATTGTGCTTAATCATTGTAAGTATCTTTGTTTGCCTACACCAGATTTGCATCGCAAAACACTATCACGCAATAAACGCCCCTCTAATAGTGTCTAACTTTTTGAAGTTATGGATATTTTATCTGATGTTTATTTGTTAAATTAGGTATTTAAAAAAGAACCTAACTATACATAATCCATCACTACAGACAAATAATATTACACACATAAGGTGTATCTTCTTATTATTGAACTTAAAAAACACAAATGATAAAATATATTACAATAGCGTTATCTCTAATATTTATAAACACCTGTTTTGCTCAAGAGATGATAACCAAAATTGATTCGATCATTAAAGTTAATTCCAATCTTAACCAAAAAATTGGCATAAGTGTTGGTTTTATAAAGAATAATGAAGAGCACTTTTTTAATTATGGAAATTTAAACCGAACAGATAGTACAAAAATCAGTCAGAATTCTATTTTTGAAATAGGGTCAATTACAAAACTTTTTACAGCCCACTTAATTGCTCGACAAGTAGAATTAGGTAAAATAGATTTAGACAACACAATAGACGATTATTTACCTCCTTTCTTTGAGTTGAATACAGGTTTACAAAACAAAATTAAGGTAAGTGATTTAGCTTCCCATCAGTCTGGATTACCTGATTTTAATTTTCAGGAACTGATGGAAGTTAATCCAAAGCAACCATTAAATGAAGTAACAAAAGAAATGGTAGATTCCGTGTTGATGAACACTTCAAACCTCAAATCATATGGTAGTTATCAATATTCAAATATATCCTATGTCCTATTAGGTTACATTTTAGAAAACATCGTTCAAGATAACTACGAGAATATTATAAAAAATAATATTCTTATCCCTCTTAATATGAGCAAAACAAAAACATTAGACTACGCGGGTAATGAGGTAACTATGGGATATAATGCTCAAGGTGAATTACAAGATTTCTTTAATTGGAATAGTGTCATTGCTCCTGCTGGACTATTGAAGTCAAATGCAACAGATATGTTAAAGTTTATCCGATTACTTTTGAAGCCCAATAATCAAGCAATTAATAATCAATTGGAAAGCACTTACTTTAAGAATACCTTTATCGAATTGGGATTGGGATTAAATATTCTGAGAGAAAATGATACTGTCGTTTTTGCTAAAACCGGTGATACATTAGGACAATCTTGTGTTCTTGCCTACAATCCAGAAAAAGAATGGGGAATTATTATTCTCACAAATCAAGCAAATAGGACTGCAAATGAAATTTTTAATCAAATATTTGATATATTAAATTAACGTTTCCTAGCAATACATATAACTTATAGACAACTAGTTATTTAATTTAAATTACGGTATATTTGCAAGTTCGTAAAAATTTAGCACGTCTATAATCCGAAAATTCTGTGCATGTTAACACTAAGTTACAAATAACAACCGCTGGAGGTAATGAAAAAAGAATACGTTTACTCCGAATATACTTATAATAGCAAAAATCTGATTGCAAGGTTTTCACATAGAAAAAGATTTTCTGTTGCGATCGAACTTGTCTTGGAAAAAGAATTTAAAAGTATTTTAGATTATGGAGCTGGGGATAATAAATTTCTAACAGAACTTAGTTTAAAAAGAGACAATCTCAATTTGTTTGCATTTGAACCAATTATGGAAATTAAATCATCCGACAACATTGAAGTTTTCAGAAAGCTCACAGAATTTAAAAATAAAAAGTTTGATGTAATTACTTGTTTTGAAACTCTTGAGCATTTCAACGAATTTACACAATCAATAATGCTGAAAGAATTTTATAATAGATTAAATAACGATGGAATAGTTATAATATCTGTGCCCATTGAAATAGGTTTCCCTTCCTTAATTAAAAATATAAGGAGAGTGACTGTTGGGAAAAACAGCTATCAAGATATAAAAAATAGTATTAAATGTTTCTTCGGAAAAGAAATCCCTGAGATTAGAAACTTAGAGGGTTTCATTGATTCTCACCTTGGCTTCAATCATAAGAAGTTTGAAAACTTAATATTAAAATATTTTCAAATAACAAAAAGAGAAACCTCTCCTTATAAAAATTTGTCAGACCAATTAAATTCACAAGTTTTTTATATTCTTGAAAAAAAGAAAATGACTTCCAACAAAGTGTAAAATATTAATGGCCACTACTCCATTTACACAAACCATTATATTTAAGTTTGCTCCCTCCTAAATAGAGACTATATAATCTTAAACATTAAGTACAAGAATAAAAAAGTAATTAGATGGTGTTCGGACCCAAATTTTAGCAGAACTTAAAATGGATAAATTCAATTATATAAGAGCAACTATACGCTGCCTATTTGAAAAAACAACTCGAAATTTTATAATAAACCAAAATTTAAATTCAAAGAGTATATAATTAGGCATTAATCAAGATCGAATATTTCATTTTACATTTTATCTCTATATTTCTAATGTGGATACTGGTGATATCTATATTATACGGATTGATTCTGTTTTTAGCGACCATAATGTACATTCAGATTTATAAAATTAGAAACGCATAAAAAACGTGCAAAAAACATTACTTATTTTAGTTCAATAATTCATGCATAACTTTGTTTGCTTATTTCTCATTTTTCTTATGGAAAAAACTCGCGCTCAAAACCACTGTAGGACATTAACACAAAAGAATACTATTACTTTTATCAAATAGTTTAGACTTATACGCATCATGGAAAATATATCTCATACACTTAATCAAATTCAATTCGTTACTAATTTTCAAGACTTTGTTTCCAATGCTTTTCATGAAAAAATTAATGCAATTTGTTGGAATCGTAAACTAGTAGGTGATTTTTCTGAGATTGTTAAAAAGTTAGAATTACATGAGAATATAGCTGAAATTCATCCGAATGACCTTCTAGAACTTCAGTTAAGTGAACAGGGTCAGCTTGCACGTGAAGTTCTTTTAAATGATTTAAAAACCCTAAAAGCTCTAGGAGCGTCGCCAACACTTAATCTGATTAACTTCTATGATAGGGATGATAGCTACCCGTTTTTTCCAACGGATGTTTATTCTTTTCATGTAGATCAATCTCCTGTACCTGTCGACACCTTTTTGTGTACTTATTATGGAGAGTCAAGTGAAATATTACCAAACTCTCAAGCCAAACAAAAAATTCTTGTTCCCGAAATACGTAATGAACTTAAAAAAATATATCATGGAACAGAGGACGGTTTTAAATCATTTTTAAGTGAAAATTTCTTCGATTTACACTATTTAGCCAAGCCTGAGGCACAACCAATAAAATTAGGTCTAGGCCATTTATACCGCTTAGCTATTGAGCACCCTCAGAGTAAAGTCCTCCCCAGTGTTCATCGCGCACCAAAGGAAAAAAACGGACAGAAAAGATTGTTGTTAATCTGTTAAAAGCAATTGAAATTTATATGATTTAAAGGACATAACACTCATAAGAAACGTTAAGGATTATTTAATATTATAAGATTGTAAAAACGTTCCACAACACCAAAAAAAATAATTGGCATTTCTTGCAAAATAAAGGCAATTACGTGTGCTGTATCGCAATCTCCTTTCCAAATTCCTCACACGCAAACACACAACTATTCTTATCCAAAAACCAATGGTAGCCATTAAAAAAAGATGAAAAAAAAATTAATATTATTATTAACCCTACTCTTTTCCCTTCTAGGGTTTGGCCAAGACTCGACAATATCTAGCAAACAGTTGAATGAACAAGAGATCGACTCTGTTTTTACGGATGTCTTAAAGACCAAGCTACAAATCAAATATTCCATTTATAGCATTTACGAGTACAACGATAAATTAGGAAAACACTTTATCGTAATGACAGAAAATGAATTTGAATGTAATGAAAAAGAACAATATTTTAACGCGATAGAGGCCTTCTGCTTTTCCTATAAAGATGGACTATATAAACTTGCCTGGAGCTTAAAAGACTTTATTTTGCCAGAAGGAAATGAAGTATCTAAAGAATATTCGATTTCTTTTTGGACTAAATATTTTGAACTGAAAGACTACAATGATGATGGCATCGTAGACCCGATAATGGTTTACGGAACCTTTGGGATGAATGGAACAAGTGATGGGAGAATAAAAATATTAGCATATCACAAGGGGATAAAAAAAGCTATTAGACATCAAAATGGAACACTTGACTTTGAAAGAAAGACTAAAGTAGACAATTTGTATTATGATCTACCAAAAGGAATACAAAATAGAGTCCATCAAATAATGGAAAGCATAACTGAAAACAATCACGGAATTTTCCCTAATAATTGGCAGCATGCAATGGAGAATAAGAAATTAAAGTTTGACGAAAATTAAAAAACATCGGATACTACGACTTGATGTTTCTCTTAACCTTCTGTTTTCAAGTAAGGAAAATAGCTTATGTGACACTGTTGATTTAAACCCTGTATTTTTTTGTAAATAATGCATTCCTAATTATCACATCAGAAATCCAAAAACAACCTGATATTTAAAAATATTTATACAAATTTTACATTCATTTTGGTAAAATTTCTTCCCGCATAATTTCACTTTCAATTAACAGGTTAAAAGCATCCAAAACGATTCTTCCATTTGTATCGTTAATTTAATATAGTGCATTTTAATCTTCTCATTTTTTTCCAGGATTTGAATAAAATTAGGTAAAAAATGCGAGTCAAAAGAGTTAGGTCTGATCGTTCAATAAATATTTGCCAATAATTTTAAAACATCATTTAAGTCTTCCAGATCAGACATGCTACAATCGATATTCTTTACGAACTGAAAATATAATGTTTCAATAATATTGCCGCACTTTTTGATTTATCATTTGTCTTAAACTTGGTCATCAAGTAAAAAACGATACATTCTTATAAAGGTGTAAATATGTCTCCCAAAGTTTTACATCTATTACAAATTTCAATTATTTATATATATAATCATGCACTAGTCGCCGAGTCATTTAACTAATTATCCGGTTTTTGGTGTCGAGTCCATTCATTCTATCGAAATATTGAATTGATTGATAAAAATTTAAAAATCTATAAAACAACATATTAACATATTCTATTAGAAAAAGGAAAAAATTAAATCAAAAAACAGCAGTTTTACTTAGACTATCATCGTTATTTTATTAAATTTAAACGACCTATTTAATTGTTCTTTAAAAAAAAGTAAATGCCTCAATATCATTTTTTAGTGAATTCTACCTTGATTTTGGTAGGAATTATTGGATTATTCGTAATATCACTCCTACTATTTTCATATAGATCTAATATATTCGTAAATATTTATTTAGTGATAATTTTCACTTTATGTTCTATTAGGACAATTACCATTGGCTTTTTTGAAATTATAGATACCCAGTCAATATTCACATCAAGATATATTTTACCAATATACATCATTGCAGTCCCCTCTTTATATCTGTACTTTAAATCCTTAATAAAAGACTATAATTACTTTAATAAAAATCAGTTCTTACATTTTTTATACCCTGTATTTATTTTAATTTTTTCCTTAGCTCAAGAACATTTCCCTACCCTAAAAAACCAGTCTATTGAAAATTCACTTTTCATTGGTTTAAATGTATTTGTGTTTGCGTATTGGTTACTATCTTTTAACATTCTATATACTAAGTTGTGGAATTTAGATGTAAGTAACTCCCTTGAAAAAAGACATTATCTAGTTATTAAAAATTGGACACAATTTATTTTTATCATTTCTTCATTTTTATTTATAAGAATTTTATTTTCAATCTATTATGAAAAAAATTCTAATGAATTATTTAGAGCAGAACACTATTCTGCCTTAGTGATTATCCCATGGTTTCTAATTTATGGCAAAATTCTGATTCATCCTGAAATTCTATATGGTTATCCAGATATGAAGAAAAGAGACATAGATGCAGAAAACCAAATAAACATTAATGATCATGTTTGGATATTTAATTCAATAGATGTTATAAACCTTAAGGACCACAAAGACGATAATAATGTGGAGGAAAAAGCATTATCTTATGTGTCTAATATTGAATATTTTGTTAATAAAAAACATCCCTTTAGAAATCCTAATTTCTCAATGAATGATTTTGTAAAAGCAATAAATATACCTAAAAGTCATTTATGCTATATCTTTAAATATCATGCGATAGTTACTTTTGAAGAATATATAAATTATTGTAGAATAAAAGACGCGCTAAGACTTATTGAAGAAGGATATTTCGATAATATAACAGTGGAAGAATTATCAAAAAAAGTAGGTTTTAACTCGTGTAATTTGTTTTTAATCGCTTTCAGAAAACAAACAAAACTAGAACCAAAGGACTTTCTAAATGGACAAAACACTTTTTCTCTTCAAAATGCTGATTCCTATTGTGTTTAATTATGGATTGCTATCCAAAACCGAACGATCCTTTTCAATAATTAGAAATAGAAGAAGCCAATAACTCACAAAAAATACCACACTGCGTATTGCAAAACAAGTATGTTGTAGAGGAATCGTAAAAATAGAGATTCTAAAAAAGTATCAAACCGAATTAAATGAATTATGGGAAAAAGGAAGGCGTTTTGGGTTTGTTCCTATTAATGAAAATGAAGTGTATTGGTGCGTGCTTGCGAATTATAAAACGGACTATAAAGCAGAATTATCTGATGTTAATTTAAAAGAATTATTATCTGATTTTAGTCCGATAGTAAAAAAGATAATTTCAGAAACTGAGTAAAGCAGTATCATTTTCAATGACATTGTGGACTTGAAACCAATTCCAAGTTGGTATTATAAAAACATTTGCTTAATCGGAGATGCGACGCATGCTACAACTCCAAATTTAGGACAAGGTGCTTGTCAAGTTATTGAAAGCGCTTATATAATAACAGAGTGTTTGGCCCATGAAAAGAACATACCATTAGCATTCTAAAAACTTGAAAAAACAAGAAAAAAGAATGCTAAAAACATTGTAAACATAAGTTGGTCTGTTGGGAAAACAGTGCATTTGGAAAATCTATTTCTACTATATTCATGAAATAATATAATGAGAGTAATACCTAAAAAAATCACTAATAAACAATCGCCTTCCATTTATAAATTAAACAATTGAAAGCAAACTACAGAGCACAAAGTTTAAAAACAATAACGGCTTTAGTCACAACTATAAAGTGGTATCTTTATGCTAAGTTTAGGGATAACGTAAAAGGTTTCAGCCATTAAACACCCTACAATTCTTATATTAGCTGTTGGTAAAAAGTTAAAAAATGACTTGGAAAAAATTCAGAATTTTCAGAAAAACAGATGAACAGAGCTTTAATTGTGAATCTAAAATATCGAAATTCGAGAAAATCAAAGTTTTTAAAAGCTTGCCAAAAGAGGAATGGAAACCAGCTTTCAATGCACTTAATGAAATAATTGGCGCAAACCTGAAAGAATACGGGTTTAAAAAGAAAGGCAGAAAACATTATCGACTAACAAATGATTTATTGGAAATTATAGACGTCGATAATCGTGGAAGTTGGTCTGGAACGAAAGACACTATTGAAATCCGAATTGGATTAGTACCATACTGTTGGGAAGGGCTTACAAAAGAATATTATTTAGTTGGTTCGAAAAAAATTGAAGAAATCGACAAAACCATTAGAAAACACTTTAGAATATCGCAAGAATACTTATTATTAGCCGATTACCTATCTGAAAGAATTATTAGGAACGTTCTACCCTATTTTGAAAAATACAATTCGACAAAAAAAATAACAAATCAACCCTATATTTTTCCATATCAAGCTTCACATTTGACATTTGATACTTATAACGGTCATTTATTAATTCTGTTCGCAGAAATTAAACAGCATAAAGTAAATAAATCAATTGAGATTCTTGATAAATTAATTGAAGTCAGCATGCGTTTCGAGAATGAATTGGAATTAAAAAAGTGGACAAAAATTAAAACGCTGATAGAAAATAATGATTGGAATTCAATAGATAAAATTTTAACCAAAAATGAACTTATCGAATTGAACAAACTCAAGATTAAGCCACTTACTAACAAAGTAACATGATAAAAAACTATTAAGAATGCATTAACCTTTTACCACAGCCCCTCTACTCACGTCATCATGTATTAACTATAATTTTTAGATAGCAAAAGCTGGTTCTCCGCTTTCCTTTGGCTGCAATTCACGGTATCTTTTTTAAGCGAGCTAATACATCTTGACAGACTTCCTTCACTAATATCACACACTAAGAGAATCACAAAAAACACAATTAATTTATACAACGACATACCATTTCATTTATCTTTAGATTATTAAGCATTAAATATGGCATATTAATTATTAGCGTAAATTCAATTTTAACCTTTAGCCATACTTTAGGACAAGACATTTAAAAAATTGTAACAAATAAATACCTTTAACATGAAACCAATCAAAACCTTTTTGCTCTGCCTAATCACTATTTGTCTTAGCTCCTCAAACATTTATTCACAAGAGGATCCTGATAAACCTGTTTTTGTTTTAGTACATGGCACCTTTCAATGGGGAGGACAGTGGAATTTGCTCAAATCAGACCTTGTTTCAAAAGGTTATTTAGTATATAATCCCACTTTGACAGGTCTGGGGGAAAGGAATCACTTATTATCAAAAGAGACTGGTATAACCACGCATATAAATGACATTGTGAATTTAATAGAATGGAATAATTTAGACAATATCATTTTAGTAGCTCACTCTTATGGTGGACCAGTTATTTCAGGGGTTGTTGACAAAGTTGGAAACAAGATAAAACATCAAGTTTATATTGATTGTGCGCCAGCTGACCATGGAGAAAACACGTTGGATGTTTTTGGACCTGAGGTTGCGCGAATTTCAATGGAATCTGCAGAAGAAAATGGCGATGGATGGCTTATAACAGCGGACGCATTAAGAGAACCCATTCCAACAATGTCTAAACATCCCTTAAAATCATATGTGGAGCGCGTAGAAATCATGAATGACGTTAAAACGGACGGGACTATAATCCTTGCCACTGAAGCTATGTCAATATTTGGATATATGAGAACAATAAGTGCCCCAAAAAAAGCAGAAGCAAGGGATTGGGAAATAATCACAATTGAAGGACCGCATACACTTCAAGAACAAGACCCTTCAATGTCTAAAATCTCAAATATTTTAGTTGATATATACAACTCAATTTGAACATAAATCCCTTCCTAGTCGATTGAATTTAGAAGTTAAAAATTAAAAACAACACACCACTATAGCTATAAGTAATTGCTTGTTGGTGTGTACTTATAAAGTTAAGTGGTAACCCCTGCAACTACTCATAGTAGAGAACGTTGGACTACATTTGAAAATGAAGTTACAGAAAGCAATTTTACACATCTTTTTATTTATTCTTTTTTTAGAATTTATCGGATTTTGGATTCTGTTAATTCCTGCTGAAATGGAGAGTGTAAGTTTGATAAAAGCATCCCATTTTGTTAACTCGATTATTACTTTAGCTTTTTTAATCTTTGTATTCAAATCATTTAAGCAATCAGGTTTACTAAAATTAGATAAAACAGAACCCAAATATTATTTTATTGCCTTAATATCAGGAATTTGATTTGTTTTCTTTCAATCAATTTTAAATATCTTTTATCATCTAGAAATATCATCTGAATTATTTGATATTGACTTCACTCTTGAACCATTAACATCTTTGAGTGTAATAGCATCCATATTTGTAGTACCTATCACAGAAGAATTATTCTTTCGGAATTATATACTTCGTGGATTATTGCAGAACTACAAACCTATAATAGCGATAATTCTATCATCCTTAATGTTTGCCTTTATTCATATCCCATTCATTTCCTTGTTTTATGAATTCCTTGACTTTAGCCTTCACCAAACTTATATAACAATATTTGGAGGATTGCTATCTGGAATACTATTTTATAAATCGAAATCAATTGTACCTTCTATAATATTTCACATATTTTGGAATTTGACAAGCTATGTCTTTAAATAAAAACTCCCCACAACAAAGTGCTGTGGTAAAAAACAAGTAAAACTACATCAATTTTTCACTAAAGCACTTCTATGAGCATCATCATATAATAACCCTGATTTTACGATAGCAAAAGCCTGTTTTAATAGGGTATTACAAACTGTAATTAATCTGGTTCTCCGCTTTCCTTTGGCTGCAATATCTGTTATGATTTTTTAGCGAGTTAATCCATCTTGATAGACTTCTTTAACTTTTATCACACACTAAGAGATTCACAAAAACACAATTAATTTATACAATGAAATACGATTTCATTTATCTTTAGATTATAAAACACCAAACATGCATATTTCAGGACAAGACATTAATAAAACACTGATATGATAAAAAACAAGAGTAAGACATTAAATTTCATATCGATACTAACTATATTAATTTTATTATGGTTTGTTTTATTGATTAGCAATGATAGCCCATTAAGTTGGCGAATTTTTCCAGGTGATTCAGTATTATTACTTCCTTTATTATTTTTTATTCCATTAATACTCTCTTTAATTAACAAGAAAAGTGTATTAACCAAAATAATACTGATTATTTCAATAATATTACTAATTGCAACAGGCATAATGAGTCTATTTGTAATGGGTTTAGCATCTAGCTGGAAAATTTAAAAGATAACGAATCACTAACAAGGTTTAAAAAAATACTGTTTTTAATCCTGAATCAAAAGGTTTGTGCTTTGTTTGCTTATATGAAATATTGGCAATAATTACAGCTAAAAACTGATATTAAAATTGAAAATTTTTTTTTTTGATTACATCATTATGATAGAGGAATACAATACTGTAGTAATGTGAATACACGAATACTAAAAAGAAAAAAGATAGATATTAGCATGACTGAAGAAAATCATTGTTAAGAAAATGCCATGGCCGAACATGTAAACGGAATCCTGAAAAATGAGTTTTACCTGGACCAGATCGTTACTGACGTGAAACATGCTAAAAGAGCCGCAAAAAATGCAATTAACCTATACAACGACATACCATTACATTTATCTTTAGATTATAAAACACCAAATATGGTATATCAATTATCTGCCTAAAAGCAATTTTAACCTGTAGCCATATTTCAGGACAAGACATTTGAAAAAAGACAATGAAGTACAAGAATTATAAATCGGCAATTCACAATTTCACTCACTCTTTCATAAGCGTTGACTATATGAAAAGTGGACGACTTGCCGTGAATGTCTTGATTGAATTGTATAATCTCGGACTTGAGACTAAGACAACATTTGACTTTATAAATAAGACTATTCACCCCGACAAAGCTGACTCCAAAGAGAGCAGACAGTTATTAAATGACTACTTGGATTGGCTACCAGACCACTTTACTAATCAAAACTGCGACTTGACCAAATTGGAGAATTTAGAAACAACTATTTGGACTGACTTCGAGAACGCTTTTTCGCCACCAAGAATGAATGATACTCTTGAATTTACAGTCAACGCTGTGACACATTGGAAAGCTGACGGAAGAGAAGAACAAACTATTGAGATTTCGCAGACTGAGTTTATGAAGAAGATTTTTTTGAAATTGAAAATTCCAGAAATGAAATGAAAAATGAAGTCATTAATAAAATAGTCGTCAATGACCAAAATGAGCTACTCTTAAAATTAATTGGTCAAGGTAGTCCAACTTACCAATACGTTTATCGAGAAGCAGTAGGAGTATATTGGGATGAAAATCAAATAGCTTTTAAGTCCACGCCAATTAGAGAATGGACTGTATATGATTGGTTCTTTCATATAAAGGACATTGTTAAATCAGGATTGAACTTAGAATTGTTGATTGATGAAAAAGCAACATGGGAAAACATAACTAACGAAGAGAAAAACAAAATAAAAAACGCCCTACAACAACAGGTATAGTGCATGCTCTTCGGGACATGCTCCATACCCAAACCGTTGGCAACAAGCTGTGAAATTCGTCAATTAAAGAAAAACAGATGGTTAAAATGATAATTTTGTATCTTGGATAAAAGCTGAATAAAATGAATTTAGAAGCTCGAAAAATAGAATTTGTACAAGAATTTTTAAAACTTCAAAGCGAAGAAGCGGTTTCACCTCTCGAAAAAATATTGAGAAAAGAAAAAAATGCTTCAGACGAGCGAATATTTAAACCTATGACTCAAGAGGAACTGAATACAAGAATTGACAAATCGGAATCTGATTTCCGAAACAATCGATTTAAAAACAGTTCTGAACTTTTGGAAAAATACGAATAATGATATTGGAAATTATTTGGTCTGAATTTGCTGAAACTCAACTTGACGAAATCTACGAATATTACAAAAAAGAAGCCAGTACAAGAATTGCAAAAAAACTTCTGAAAGGAATTATCAACGAACCAAAAAAGTTGATAAGAACACCATTAATTGGAGAAGAAGAATTACTAAAACAAAGAGAAATTCATTACCGATATTTAGTATTCAAAAACTATAAACTGATTTATTCTGTGGATCCGGAAAACGGATTTATAAAAATCGCTGACGTTTTTGATACACGACAAAATCCACCAAAAACAAAACGGACAAAATAAAAGCCAGTTGCCAACAAAGTACTGTGGTAAAAAACAAGTAAAACTACATTAATTTTTCACTAAAGCACTTCTATGAGCATCATCATATAATAACCCTAATTTCGCAATAGCAAATGCATCTTTCAATAAGGTATTACAACCAGCTATTAATGCTAACTTTTTACACTTTCCTTTGGCTACTAATCGGTCGTATATTGCTTGCAAGCATAGTTATACCTACCTGCGGTAGGCAGGTTTACAAGCATTAAAACTGCACATAAATATTGAATTCCGAAGCTTTTGATTGCCTGTTTTACTGATTCGTGGGAGTTCTTTTACATTACTTCCTCTTTGTCGTATTACAGGGGTTAATCCGGCATAACTACATAATTCACTACCGCTGGTAAAACCACCAGCATTAGAGATGTTTTTGGACCAATTCCTGGAATAGTTTTAAGCGTGTTAAAACACCTTGATGTACTTATTTTACTAATATCACACACTAAGAGATTCACTAAAAACACAATTAATCTATACAACGAAATACCATTTTATTTATCTTTAGATGTATCAAATACCAAAAATAATATATTAATTATCAGTGTAAATTCAATTTTAACCTGTAGCCATATTATGGGACAAGACATGTCTTATTTCTGGTACAAATAACAATACTTAACCAAAATTATAAGCCTAATGAAAACCCAAATTTTCATCATTTTAATTGCTTTTATAAGCAATCATTGTTATTCACAAATTTACTTTGAAAAAGGATATTACATTGATAATACTAATCAAAAAACGACTTGTCTAATAAAGAATATTGATTGGAAAAATAATCCTACGGAATTTGAATACAAATTATCCGAAGAAAGTGAGCCTAAAAATGCAACATTGGAATCAGTTAAAGAATTTGGTGTTGATAATATTTCAAAGTACATTAGAAATACAGTGAATATAGATAGGTCGACAGAGAATATCAACAAGTTAAACAATGACAAAAACCCATCTTTCAAAGAGGAACAACTTTTTTTAAAAGTGTTGATAGAAGGTAAAGCTAGTTTATATGAATATATTGATACTAATTTAAAAAGATACTTTTATAGTATAGAGCACTCTAATATTGAACAATTAATATTTAAAAGTTTTAAAACTAATGAAAATCAAATTAGAAAAAACAATAAATTTAAACAGCAGTTATGGACTGATTTAAATTGTCCAAATTTCCAAATGACTAAAATCGAGAGTTTGGACTATAAAAAAAGTGATTTGATTAATTTCTTTATTGATTATAACGCGTGCTACAATCAACAAGTTATAAATTTTGAAGAAAAGCAAAAGAAAGATTTATTTAATCTGACTCTAAGACCACGCTTAAATAGCTCATCGTTAACACTAAATCCTAATAGTGAGGGATCGGGTTTAAATAATTCAGATTTTAACAGTGCTGTTTTTGAAGATATTGATTTCGATAATGAGATAAGGTTTGGATTTGGTGTGGAAGCAGAATTTATTCTTCCCTTTAACAAAAATAAATTAGCCATTGTAATTGAGCCAACTTACCAAAGCTTTAAATCTGAAAAAGAATCAAACATTTCTGCTGCATTCATTGGAGGAGGTGTAACAAAAGATAGTGAAATAATTATTGAAGTTGATTACGCATCAATTGAGGTTCCGTTAAGTTTGAGGTATTACTTTTTTCTGAACAAGACATCAAAAATTTTCGTCAATGTATCCTCTGTATTTGAGATAAATCTAGATTCTTCAATTAAATTTGATGTAACTACTGATAATTATTATAATATCCCTTCGCCTCCTGATTATGAAATAGACGATAGTATTCCTTATATATTTCAACCTTTAGAAATTGAAAGTCGGATAAATTGGGCATTTGGAATTGGATATAAATTCCAAGATAAATACAGTTTGGAGATGAGATATCAAACAAATAGAGATCTTTTAAGCGAGAATTCATCATGGAAATCAGAGTATAACACATTAGCCCTAATATTAGGATATACAGTATTCTAAAGACAACCAACAATGCTTAAAAAAATATAGAGAGCCCGAATTAAATCCAATAATTAACTTCTAAGTATTAGAGGAGAATTTGAAAAATAGTAGCATGGATAGCATCAACTTTTTTTCGAAAACCTTTCCAGAAACGAACCTATTCTATATATATAGTGGTCATAAGCTATATGCAATACAACTACAAAGGCATAAAAGCATCACTAAATCATAAGTTTTAATATTGAATAACTAGAACACCAAAATAAATAAAACCTCCCACAAGGCCTTATTCTATCCCCATTAAAAACAAGAAAGGCTTCACATTACTGTGAAGCCTTTTAAACACTTGTAGCGAGAACGAGATTTGAACTCGTGACCTCTGGGTTATGAACCTAATATAAAGACAACCAAAACTAACCAAAAACCACTAAAATTCAGTGATTTACATAAAATAAATAAATTTAAAAGTGTTATATTAGCAAATAAACACATATTATTCTGTACCTATTCTGTACCCATTTATAATTATATAATCACTTAAAATATTAAACTATGCCTAATCTAAAAGTTGTCAGAAGAAAAAATAAGCAAAAGTTAGATGGGACTGCTCCTTTAGCTATTCGAATAAGTGAAAATTACAAAACCAACTACTCTTGGTTAGGACAATATATATTGGAAAAAGATTGGGATGATAAAAAAGGTTTTGCAAAAAAATCTCATCCAAATTATGCTAGGTTAAATAATTTTATTTTAAAAAAATTAAATGAAGCTAATAACATTTTTTTTCAATCAGAAGAATCTATAACACCAAAGTTAGCGAAGAAAAAACTTAAGGGGTCTAATGGATCTAAATCATTTTTTGAATTAGCTTATGAACGTGTTAAAAGTAAATATGACAGTGGTGTGTTTTCCGTTGCTAAATCTGAAATTTCAACCTTAAATAATCTAGAAGAATTTTTAAATCTAAAAATAACAAGCACAAGACAACAGTCTATTAAAGACATTAGAATAAGAAGATTAGACAGAATAAGAAAGTCAAAAAATCCTGACTATAGCTTTATTGAAAGTATTAATCACTTTAAAAACAGTAAAAAATTAAAATTCCGAGATATCGACGAATCGTTTATTGGTAAGTATAAAAACTTTTGTACCGTATATTTAAAACAAAAGCCTAGAACGATAACGAATCAGCTCATTTTTATTAGAACACTTTTTAACGTTGCCATAAAGAACGGGATTGTGGATAAAAAATATTATCCATTTGCAGACCAGAAAGAAAAGATCATAATAAAATCAGGTAACAAAATTGGTTTAAATAGAGAAGAAATTGAGAAAATTGAAAAGCTAGAACTTCCTTCAAATTCTTTAATTAGACACACTCAAAAAGTATGGTTAACCTCTTTTTATTTTGCTGGAATTCGTATTTCAGATGTGTTAAAACTAAAATGGACAGACTTTAAAGATAACAGGTTGTATTATACAATGAATAAAAATGAAAAACCTGTTAGTTTAAAAATTCCTGAAAAAGCAGAAATTATTTTAAAGGAGTACAAGAAGCTTAAACGATTCAATAAAGGATATGTATTTCCTTTTTTAAGCCAGGCAGATAAAGATAATCCAGAAGATATTTTTATAAAGACGAGAAACGCTACTAAATTATTAAATACTAACTTAAAAAAAATTGGCAAATTATGTGAATTAGACAAACCTTTGACAAATCACATAGCACGTCATAGTTTTGGTAATTTAGCAGGAGATAGTATACATCCCTTAATGCTACAAAAATTATATAGACATAGCGATCTTAAAACCACTTTAAATTATCAAGCTAACTTTATTCACAAAGATGCAGACGATGCCTTAGATAGTGTGATCAATTTTTAATTACTCAAAGTCCTATTCAAAACAAAACTCATCGCATCATTAATACGTTTCGCCCCTTGAAAAGTATTAACATTATGCCACAAAAAAGCGATTTGAAAGAATTCCCATGAAGTAACAAAAAACAGCTTATGACAAAAAGTAGTGCGGATATGTCAGGTAAATCAATATTTTTAGACTTTGCCTTTTTATCAGTTAAATCAAATATTTCTATAATAAAGTGCTCTCCATCTTCACATATTCCTTCTGAAATATCGGATTTATGACTGAGTTCCCAAAATCTATTTTTTTTGTACTTCTACATTATTATAAATTATACCTAAAATGGTTTTGAAGCAATATATAGGCAATATTCTGAGTAAGTAATGCAGGTGAAATTTAAATAGACTACCGAGAGCACAAGTAATAATTAATTTACTTTATGAAAGCATTCTGAATCTCTTTAGTAGTCAAAAAACATATATTTAACAAAGTAGCCATTATACATTTTAAAACTGATATAATTAAATTCTTAATTTTTAAGGAGTAAATTTAATTAATTCTTAAAATAAACTCTAAAAATTCTTCTTTTTTTAATTCTTAGAATGAAAAATATTTATTTTTTAACCATTAGAGAAAATTATCTATATTTATGACTATCAGGCAATTACACAACTATTAACCATACTTAACACCAAACAAACTAAAAAATATCTAGAAAATCATCTTATGACTAAGATATAAGCTTAAAAAAAAATAGTATTCTGTAATGAGACATGTTTTTTTAAGCATTACTATTTTTTTAAATGCATTACGTATTCATATTAACAACCTAAAACCAATAATATGAAGCAGAAACTACTAACTGAATTTAAAGAAGAACTATTAAATATTCAAAATTCTTCCCCAGGAATTAAATTAAGATCAATGCGTTCTATTGAATTATCTAGACGTGTATTACGGCTTCTTAGAAAAGAGGTTATAACCTATGGATTCAAATCTACTCAACACGAAATTGATTTTTTTAAATACACTAAAATTGTTCCTCAAAAAGAACTTATTTACTTTTTAAAAGTATTTAGTTTTGAACTCGAGTTACCTAAATGTGATAAGGAATCACAACGTCAATTAATTAAATTTAAACTGCATCGCTTTAACCGATTCTTTTTGCGGAACATAGATTTCGGGCAATATTTAGAATTAGAGAGTACTCACTTTGACGAGCATTATTTTACGAGAAAACACAATTCGAATACCCATTTTGAAATTTCAAAATTATATAATGAAGATTTAGACTTTAATACTCCAAAAAGCACTCTACTTGCAGAATTTAGGGCATGCTCTGCTTTTGTTGCCTATCTTCAAAAGAGACTCTTCTGTATTGATAACCCTATCCCCTTAAATGACCATACAGAAAACACTAAACTAATATGGCCATTTGGTTTTTCGGCTTTTGTTGAACTTATCTCTTTACTTAGTGCATCTGGACTTCACACCAAAAACAATATAACTATTATAGATTTAGCACGAAAATTTCAAGAAATTATTGATATTGAAATGAAAGGGTTTTATAATACTCGTAATGAAAATGCAACAAGATCAAAAGGACCAACTCAATTTACCGATGCTATGTTAATCGCATATTTAAATGAACTGAATAAAAAAGATTGCGTAGACCCTAATGACTAATAATTTCACATAGTTTAATTACCTCCCTATTACTACCCTATGGGGTATTTTTCTTGTGAATATTCTTATGCACTGAAATCCCCATAAAACCATCCGTTTTTCTGCATTTTCATCTTGATTACCTGTCGAAAAGATTACAAAACCCTCCATTTTGACAAATGCTAAAATATGGCATTAGTAGAGCTGTGATAGGGTGAAAATTCCACTAAACTACCCCAAATTTGTCAAAAGAAGCTCAATTCACGCCAAAGCACATCACTCTTAAAAATTGTAGCTTATATGTTTAATTAAAAATCATTCATTATGCCAACAAGTATCATCACCACCGACGATCTACACGAATTCAAACTAGAATTAATCGACGACATCAAACGATTGTTAACAGAACAATCTAAAAGACAATTAAAAACCTATCTCAAATCAACAGAGGTTATGAGTTTACTTAAAATAAGCTCCGGAACTTTACAAAATTTGCGACTTAATGGAACCATTCCGTACACACGTATTGGCGGTATAATCTACTATTCTGCCGAAGAAATTCAAGCGGTTATGATAGAAAACAAAGTAGATATTGATAAAAATATGTAGATTATGAATTACATAAAGTTACTTCACGCAGCTTTTGAAAAATTCCATCTTGATACAAGATTGAATCCAACTCATATCAGCCTATATATGGCCTTGTTTCTAGAGTGGAATAGTAATCGTTTTGTAGAAGTATTCTTCATTAATCGAGGGGATTTGATGCAAGCATCAAAAATCGGCTCAAAATCCACATATCACAGATGTATTTCCGACCTAAATTCTTGGGGATATTTAAGCTATTTTCCATCTCATAATCCATACAAGGGAAGCATGGTAAAAATGACTGTTTTGGACTCAAATGATTCTCATAATACTGAACAAGAGTGTCCCACATCTGAACAAGTAGAAGTACACAACAATCCCAATAATGGACAAGCTCCGGTACACTACAGTCCCATGAAAGGACAAGCATTGGTACACAACCGTCCCATTAATGGACAAGCACTGGTATCTACTATAAACATTACTAAACAAGTAAACAATATAAAACAGCCAAAGGGCTGGCAGGAGGTAAAATTATTTTTTATTAAAAAAGATTTTAATGCTGATGAAGGAAAAAAATTCTTCGAACACTACAAAAACCGAGACTGGAAAACTAGCGATGGAAATGACATTCGAGATTGGAAATCTATAGCCATAAATTGGATGGACAGAACTGAGCTATTCAGCCTAGGAAAACAATCAAACAAAAAACAAGTATCCCATTTTAAGGACAACTTACGAACCACTAAAGACAAAGACTATGGACAACCCCTCTAAAATTATTGAAGGCGGCATAGAATATGCCCTAGGAAAATTTGATGGCAAAAGTGTAATCTACGATTTTGACCTGATTTTGATTTACTTGAACGCCAAAGGAAAATTACTTTTCGGAGAGCATTTTAAAATCTACGACGACGACCTGGTGATTATTCGTAAGCTATGCCATTATCTGATCAAGGATCACAAGAATTGCAAAAAAGATAACATCGATCCAGACAAAGGCATACTGCTATCGGGACCAGTAGGCTGTGGCAAAACAAGCCTAATGAAGCTCATTCGACACCTCCCCCCCTTGCAACGGCCTTATGAAATCATTCCCTGTCGCAATATCGCTTTCAGTTTTAATCACTTGGGATTTAAAACTATTGAAGATTACGGAAACACAAAGTTTTTCTGTTTTGATGACCTCGGCATTGAGCCTTCAGGCAGGTATTATGGTAAGGATTTGAATGTTATGGGGGAAGTGCTTTTATCACGTTACGAGCTTTATCTGCAAACCAAACACAAGATTAAAACCCATGCTACCACCAACCTGAATGCTGAAGAGTTGGAAGAACGCTACGGGAACCGAGTTCGAAGTCGAATGCGTGAATTATTCAATTTAATTGCTTTTGACAAAAATTCAAAAGACAAACGCTCTTAAAAATTTTTATTTGATCTTTTACGTTTCAAAAATTCTAAAATCAAGGCTTTCGCTATGGCTTTTAAGCAATTTATAATTTCTAACCCCAGCTCTTTCATGTTCTTATTTTTAGTACGTTTCTAGAATTTTCAGAATAATTAAAGCTATCCTCGTGGCATTTTCTTTGGAAGACAGAAAGCTATTTTCATCTGGGTTAGATAAAAAACCCAACTCTAAAAGTAGCCCAGGACATTGCTTGGTAGTATCTCTTAAAACCTGAAAATTTGCAAATTTTACGCCCCTACTTTCAAATCCTAATTGTTTTTTAAATTGGCTTTGCAACTGGTAGGCCATCCAAACGGCAGTCTTGGAATACTTGGATGGACATCTATAAGCAAACACTTCAACTCCCCTAGCCCTATAGTTTTTAGCATGATTACAATGCAGAGACAGAAATAAATCTACTTGTAAAGACTTTGCTAATCGAGACCGATCTGACAATGAAATCAATGAATCTTTATATCTGGTTAGGAAAATTAAATTCGGTTGGTCTAAACCTGAATTTAATCGTAAAATCTCCTTAGCAACATCCAAAACGATATCTTTTTCTTGGGTGCCGTTTCTAGCGACTGCACCAGAATCTTTTCCACCGTGTCCAACATCAATTATTATTCGTTTTTGAACATGAATGTCTTGTCCAAAACAAATGCACATGTTGAGGAGTAAAATCACAAAACTGACGTTTTTAAGACCCTTTTTCATTTTTTAATTATAGGTTTTCAACAGGCATACTTCCAAAAATCATAAAATTTGGCATCAAATAGCATCGAATAAAACCAAATAGAATTAAATATAATTTATTATTTAATTATCTGATTTTTAGATAATTACAAACAAATATATGTAAATTACTGATAACAAAATCATTACTAATTCTAAAACCAAACATGATGAAAAAATCAATCTATTTAGCGGTCATTATTTCGCTCTTATCCACATCGCTTTTTGCGCAAATTGGAGGCATTGAAGCTTCAGTTGATGATGTATCCAACACCATTAGAACCATTTTCCCTATCATATTAGGAGTCATATTCCTAGTAGGATTTTTATTTAATGCAGGTCACTTCTTCGGAGAGAATGCCGATTTAAAAAAGGGAATAACAAGAGTATTAGTGTTTGTTCTTATTGCCGGGGCTGTTGTTGGAATATTCACCTATTTAATTGGAATCGTGGTGTAATATGAGACAATATGAAGTATATAAAAACATTAGAAAACGAGCAGTAATTTTTGGACTACCCATTACCCTTTTTGCGTTAATGATTGTCTCTATAGTAGGTTCCTTACTTATCATCATTTTCTCTTTGAGTTTCAAAATGATTATAGGCGTTCTCATTTTTAATGGGTCACTTTATATCCTCTTAACCCGAATAAGTACTAATCCAAACTTATTTCAATTCTCAAAACCTTTTCCTAAAATTATTAGTAACAAAAGAAATTTCGACTTCGATTATGAATAAGATTAACCTTTCAGCGTTTCATCCCATATCCGATATTCAGGATAACATCATTCTTGCCAATAATGGCAATGTGATCTTTTGTTTTGAGGGTTCTCTTCCTGAAATTTATTCGCTTTCAGAAAAGGATTTTGAAGATATGCACGGCACCTGGTTTCAAGCCTTTAAATCATTGCCTATTGGAACAGTTATTCACAAACAAGATGTCTATTTAAAAAAGACTTATACAGCTAGTCAACTGCCTAATAATACGTTCCTAGAAAAAGCAACTCATAATCATTTTAAAGGTCGAGAACATTTAGACCATAGAAGTTATTTGTTTTTTGTCTTAACCAAAAACAAAGCTTTAAATAACCCAAAATACGTCAATCCGTTTCGAAGTGTTTCAAAACATACAATACCTGAATTAGATGAAAAGATAAAAAGTTTTGGGAATGCTGTTAGAGATGCTATTTCCTTTATAAATAACAATCGAAAAACAATCTATCACCCACTATATCTTCAAGACATTCAAAATTTCACGACTGAATATTTTAATGGTTTTAATGAAGGGTTTGACACCGATATTTTACTAGATAAAAAAAACATCCATATAGGCGAAAATTATTTTGATGTCCTTGCCATCAATAGCGAACTGTGCTTTGGCGAAAGTGTACAAAGTAGCAAAACCAATGAGAAATTCACTTCTGACGATTTTGTATTTCATCAAGGGTTTGTTGATGGTATAGGACTTACGCTAAATGAAAATCATATTGTAAACCAAATCCTTTACTTAGATGATAAACAAAAATGGCGTAAGCTACTTGACAAGAAGGTTGAAGAACTTAACAAAAGTTCAAATTTCGGATCTCAAAATAAAGTTATACTTGGCAAAATTGAGCACATACTCGCACAGATTAATGCAGATGACAATTCACGTATTATCCGAGGTCATTTTAATGTTATGTATTGGCATAAAAAAGTATCTGAGTTAGAGAAAATAACCTCTAAAATTAAAACAGAGTTTAAGGAACTAGATATCACACCCTATTATCCACGTGGCGAAGAACGTAAAAATTATATTTTGAATAGTTTCTGCTGCTTCTCCTCTAATTTTTCGAATGCAGATGTATATGTTACAGATTTAAAACACGCTTTGTGTTTATTTATTAATAACACCAATTATAAATCAGATAAAACGGGCATCATCTTTAACGATCGGGAACACAATATCCCTGTTTTAAAAGATGTTTGGGATGAAGACAAAAAAAGGATTAAAGCACGAAATTTTGCCATTTTCGCTCCTACTGGAGAAGGAAAATCCTTTCTAGCTAATAATATTTTACGTCAATATTTTGAAAGTGGTGTACGATTAGTCATCATAGATTTAGGTGGTTCTTATACAAAATTCGCTAAGCTGTATCCTGAGAAATACACCGTCCTTCGTTACGAAAGCGGTAAAAACCTTGGTATTAATCCCTTTTATATTAGTAGCGAGAACGACCTCACACCGGAACGCCTTGAGGATTTATCTGTGTTTTTATTTGAACTATTTGCTTCAGATTTAAAAGTTACTAAAGCACAATCTGTATCTATTAAAAAGATTTTACGTCATTATTATGATAGCACCCTAGACAATCACTCCCTAGATGATTTTTATAGCTTTATAGAAGGGCATCAAAAAGACCTTTTGAATACCCTAAAAATCCATCCCGACTACTTCAACATTACTAACTTTTTACACATAATGTCTGAATATGTCGGAGATGGTCTATATAGTTTTCTATTTGAGCTTAGTGAAGACCAAACCTATAAAATTGAAGATAAGCGATTAATCGTTTTTGAACTGGATGAAGTCAAGGATAATAAGGAAATTTTATCCGTGATGCTTAAGCTTATCAAATCAGCGATACAACGCACCATTTGGAAAAATCGTGCAGAAAAAGGCATCATTCTATTTGATGAATTTGCCAAACAACTAAAATTTGAGAATGTACTAGAAAGCGTAGAATTCTATTATCAAGCCATCCGAAAACAAAATGGTGCTATTGGTATTATTCTTCAATCCATAAATCAGCTCCCGAACAATTCAACTTCGGCTAGTATCCTAGAAAACACTCAAGTTATTTATAGCCTAAATAATGAAAAAGGCTATGACGAATTAGTTAAAAGACTGTACTTATCAAGTCACGATTTAAATCAACTAAAATCCATTAAAAACAATCTTTCTGGTGCTCGAAAATATACCGAGATGTTTATTAAAATTGGGAAAGAAAGTAACATTTTCAGATTAGAAGTTCCCAAAGAAGTTTACGCAGCCTACCTAACCGATGGTAAAGAAAATGAAGAAATCATGATGCTTTATGAGCAAACTCATGATATGCAAAAAGCCATCAAAGCATTCACCTCTAAAACCTAAAATTATGAAAACTCTAAAATTTTTTATTCTAGCCCTACCCTTTTTTTTCTGTTTCCAAATGAAAGCTCAAGGTATGCCTACTTACGACAATACCAATTTTGTAAGTCTTATAAAACAGCTTATAGAATCTGGAAAACAAACGGCAAACATTATAAAGACAGTCGAGTTTCTAAAAACCCAAAAAGAGAACATCGAGAAGGTAAACGATGTGGTTAAACAATTAAAAGCTGTACGTGAAATTGGACAAAATAACCAGCGCCTTATTTCTGTTCTTCAAGGCGATCTCAAGGAAATTTTGGATAGTCCTTATATAAAGCCTGAGGAAGTTGCACGAGTCTCTAATTCATTTACTGCTATAGTAGAAAACTCTCTAGACGTTATGGACTTTATAGATGAAATTTTGTCTAGTGATTACCTAAAGATGAGTGATGCCGAACGGACCGAAATTCTAAATCAAAAAGAAGAAGAGTCCAAAGAAATGGTTGCCAGTGTGAGTACCAAAACACGGCGATACCAGGATATTATTTCATTTAGAAAAATGCAGGATAAAATCAATAATCGTGAAACACAGTATTAAAAATGGCAACGATACTATTAGGAATTGGATTAGAATATATCGACTCGGTGTTTCAGACCATACAAGGCAGTAGTTTCTCGCAATACACCATTGCCGGAATGAAAACACTTGCTGTCATGTTTTTTCTAGTTAATATTTTGGATAAATATAACGAAGGCGTCGCAAATAAAGAGGGGTATACCTGGGGATTAAGTCCTGGAGATTTAATGAAAAATTTTGCGATAGTACTTCTAGCTATTTTTTCAACTCAACTGCTAGGCTTTTTTGATAGCATACTTGTTGCCATAGAAGGACAATATCGTGGCACAGCTCCTGCCCTATTACCTTTACAAATGCAAGACCTTCCTATTGAAGAGGATATTGATTTGTTTGATGTTGCTAAAAATGCGATGACCTTACTTTATGAAGCCTTAGTAACTCCTTTGTATGGCTTCAAGATTTTAGCTTTTATTACAAGCCTATTTCTTTGGATTTTAGATCTATTTATTTATCCATTATTCTTAGCTGAACGTTATTTTTTATTAGGAATAATGCAAGCCTTTTTTCCGCTAGTGATTAGTTTATCGGTATTCAAAGAATTTCGTTCGCTAGCATTTACATTTTTCAAATTGTATGCCGCTGTGTATATGCTTGTTCCTGCCTTTTTCCTTGTCAATGTTTTTATAAATGCCATTTACACTGAAATCAATGCTAATTTTTGGACGAATCTTTTTGGAACAGATTTCGGACAAGGCTTATTTGCTCCAGTAGTTCAACTGGGTTCTGTAGGCTTCATCGTATTTCTGAAATTTAAATTATACAGACGCGCAACCTCCTTCACCCTTAGATTATTTACCAACTAATTCAAGCTAAAATGCAAACACCATATAAAAATATTTATACCATTTTAAAACTAAACAGACTTATTGTTTTAGCCGTAATTATATGCGCATTTCTAACCTGCACATTTTCTGTTTGGATAGCATTTACCACCAATAAAAAAGCACTTAATAGCGCCTTTGCTATTAATACCGATGGTAGTATTATACCTCTGAAACTCGTTACACAAAAGGAAAATTTCAAGATTGAAGCTTTAGCACATTTAGATTTATTTCACAACTACTTCTATAATATCGATGCCAGTAATTATGAACGTAATTTAGAAAAAGCACTTTGGTTAGGAAACAGTACGGTAGACAATTTATACCGCCAAAAGAAAGCAGATGGTGTGTATAATCGCCTATTACAATATTCACTAGTGCAGAAGGTTTTAAGTATCAATTCTAATATTATTGAAACTAATGGCGCTTACAGTTTTACAACAACTACCATCTTTGAAATTAATAGAGGGTCTATAATTGACACCTACGAACTAATATCCACGGGTAATCTTATGGTCGTGAATAGAAATTTTCCGAACAACCCACATGGACTACTCATAACAGATTATTTTGAAAACACCCTTAAAAAACTAAATGATGAAAATAGAAAAAAATAAAATCGTTTTTGCCACGGTTTTGGCCGTAATCGTCATCTTCCTCATATCATATGGTGTCATGATTATGGGAGAAGACGACAATGAAACTAAAAGTCTTCAGCAAACCGAAGTACCCGAATTAGACGCAAATCAAAAAGAATATAATTCTAAGTTAGACGCTATTAACGATCTTAAAGAAGTTCGCGAAACTAATGCACCAAGTATTTACGATGAAAAATTAATAGATTCCCTCGGCTTTTTTGACCCTGAATTACCAGATCGAGAGAAAGAACGTATTGTAGATAGTATTTATGCTTCCAAGAAAATTAAATATTCTGAAGTAAGCTATCAAAATTTGGGTAAGAAGCGCATCGAGCCAAAAATAGTTCAGGTTGTAGATTCCATAGATATTAAAAAGAACCAACAGATTGCAGCCAAGGAACTCGGTTTAGAACATCAATTATTTTTTGCTGCAGCTCCACAACAAAACAGCAATTATATAACAGCAAATACAGATGCTAGCATCTTTGTTGTTGTAGATGGCAACCAAGTGGTTAAAACCAACAGCAGATTACGTATGCGATTAACTAAAGCTGCCTTAATCAACAATAAACTTATGCCTAAAAACATGCTTGTCTTCGGATTTATAAGTTTCCAAACCAATCGCGCTTTAATTGAAATAAAGACTATTAATCATCACCAAACGCAGCTCAAAGCTTTCGATGTTCAAGACGGCAATGAAGGTATTTATATCGAAAACAATTTCAGAAGCGAAATCTCTACTGAAGTTTTAGACGATGTTTTGGGAGATTTCAATATTCCTAGTGTACCTCAAGTTGGAGGCATTACAAAATTGCTGAAACGTAAAAACAGAAATATAAAGGTGACTGTTTTAAACAATTACAAACTCATTCTAAAACCGACGCTATGAAACCATTTATATCCATATCATCCCTCCTGTTTTCACTTAGTTCTGTAACCACATTTGCGCAAGGTACTATTCACAAAAACATTGCAGTAGATACCATTTATGCCAACGATACTAAAAACGTGGCGCTCTTTTTTCCTGAGCCCATTCGTCAGGGCATAACAGGTGCAGATCATTTTATATTTACCTTCAATCGTGAAACCGAAAATCACTTAGGCTTGTTACAAGCCAAACCAGGAAAAGAAAGTAATCTACTGGTAATCAATAAAAACGGTTCAATTTTTTCGTATATTGTAAAGTACAAAAGAGAGTTATCTCAATTCAATTACTTTATTCCATTGTCTAATAGCATTGGAAATGAAAGACCTGAAACGCTTAATCCAAAACCTACTGATTCTGTTGAACCTAAAATTAATAGTAGAGATTATTACTATCAAAGATTCTGTGATTATTTACTAGAAAGACAACAGAATCTTGGTAAGATTAACAAACAGTATCAAGGGATTGAGCTAAGTGTAGATAACATCGTTTTTGATACTGAAGAATTGTATTTCGTCATTCAGATTAAAAATAAATCAAGCTTAGATTTCGATTTGAATTTTTTAAAACTTTCGGTTGAAACGCGACAAAAAGGAAAACAAAAATCTCTGCAACGTTTGTATTTCGAGCCTATTTACATTCAGAATATGCCGTCAAAAATTGCAAGACAGGAAACGACTAAACTCGTTTATGTGTTACCCAAGTTTTCATTATCTAATGACCGTAGGGCTATTTTAGAATTAAACGAGAAGAAAGGCGAACGCAATATAGAATTAAAAATATCGCACCGATTTATAAACCATCCAAATTGATAAAATTATGAAATATCTCATCTTTATTACTTCCGTTCTTTTGTTTTTGTCATGCTCCGAAACCAAAACTTATTCCCCTGCTAAAACTTCAGAAATAGTGGCCACAAGTTTTTTACACAACGACAAACCTACTCTTAAAAAACACACCACAGCTGTTGCCTATGCCAACCTTACAAGTATTCAGGAGATGTTTATAGAAGATAAAAATTCTGATATTAATTTTAAAGTTGTCGACCAAGCAATAGATGGTGAAATCGTGTGGATAAAATATACTATGCGCTCTGACTCTAAACCGGGCATTTTTAAATTAGTAAAAGAAGATAATCAATGGAAAGTAGATCATAATGGGCCTCGGGAGCGAGGCCCTTTTTAAATTTTTATAAAGACAACTAAAATATGCATTAAGGTCTTCTATAATAACGGTTAGTTTTGATAGACTGTAAAAAAAACAAAAAGCCTTATTTTTTAAAATAAGACTTTTTATTCGCTAACTTAAGAATAAGGAATCTATTTTTATAAAGCTCCCTATATTATAGTTGATTCATTTCCATATTATGGCCGTATTGACAACAACCTGACAAACCATTATAGGCTTCTTCACTTCCTACAACTTTTTGGGTGTCGTAATCTGAAGCAGAAATAGCCTTCTAAATTGACATTGCTTCTGTTTTGGTATCATCAAAAGAAACATCAATTTTCTTTTTTTTAACATCCCAATTTGTACTTGTAACTTCTACAATCTTCTTTACAGCCTTCTTTACAGCCTTCTCAATAGCACTTTTACAAAATACACAATCACCTGTTAATCAAAATTATAAACATGAAATTTACATTCCTAAGGACATTTCAGTAGTTGATATTTCTGTTTTTTTTAGTTTCAATTTTACAAGCTATATAACTTAATGTTGCTATTATAGCTACACTTAAAACTATTATTTTCATTCTTTAAAATTTGATTTTATTATTCTATAATTTGTTTTATTTCCCCACAGGTTAACATTTTACCTCCAAAATATGGATTGATTACCTTTTCTTCCCTACTCAACCAGTACGCACCATTGTTGTCATCTACCATCGGACAGAACTCTACAAAGACTTTTTCTTTGACACCAAATATCTGTATCGTGCTAATTAAATGAGATGAAAGATGCTTAAAATAATTTCGTTGTGATTCAATATTTGAGATATTTGAGATTGATGTGGCTGATGCTTTTATTTTTTTTTCTAATGACATCCATTGATTATGAGCCTCATTATCTTTTAAGAGCTTCATATCGACTTTAGACAAATTATCCAACAGCCTTATTGATTCTTCAGTAACGTTATCAGTATCATCTTTAATCAAACCATCTTTTAATTTTAAATAATCATTAAAAATGACTTTTAATTGATTTTGAAAGTTATCAGAAACTTTTATTCTCTCATTCTTATTATTCTTTGAAGGATTATTTTCCATACCAAGATGCCCTTCATGACCAGTCATAACTTTACCTCCCTCTTTATTCATCATTGATTTCTTACCTTGTAATTGAGCTGCTGCATCAACGGTAAATGTGCCATTTGTTACTATTTCATCATTAACTTGCAACCCTTCTAAAACCTCATAATTATTACCTATTTGATTACCTAATGTAATCTTCCGCATTTCAAAAACAGTTTGAGTAGGGTCTGTTTTTATATAAACAACTGAACGCTCTCCTGTCCATAATACTGCCGTAGTTGGAATGGTAATTGTTTGTTCTTTACTTAAAATCATACTTTTAATTGTTCCTTCAACAAACATTCCTGGCTTAAAAATTTTCTGTTTATTATCTAGTACTACTCTTAATTTCACAGTTCTAGTTTTGGCTTCTAGAATGGGATCTATAAAACTTACTTTTCCATTAAATGGCTTATTCGGGTAAGCATTAGTGATAATAGAAACATCTTGTCCTACTTTAAACAGGGAAATTTGATTTTCATACACATCAAAATTTGCCCACACCGTTGAAAGATTGGTTACCTTAAAAATAGGAGCTCCATCCATAATATGAGCACCTTCATTAACTACAATTTCAGATACAATCCCAGCGACGTGCGAATAAATTGTGAATTGTGAAATTACTTTACCAGATGATTCTATCTGTGATAATTGAGAATCATGAATTTTCCAATTCTTAAATTTATTACGAACCGATGCATATAAATTGGGTTGTGACTCTTTCATGCGATAAGCTGTAATTAATTCTTGTTGCGCACTAATTAATTCTGGTGAATAAATTTCGGCTACTGCTTGCCCCTTTTGAACTTGTTCTCCTAAGGATTTAATATATAACTTTTCTACACGACCATTAAAATGGGCTGGTTGTGTTCCTGTTTCATCTTCATTAATAACAATTTTCCCCGATAACTTAATAGCATTATCCTTCCTATTTTCATTACTTACTATGGTTGTTCGGATATTAGCTAACTCCATAGCATTTTCTGTAAGTTTGAATTGATTTGCTAATAAGCCATCACTCCCACTTTCTGCAGGGATTAAATCCATACCACATATTGGACAATCTCCAGCCTCTGTTTGCATAATCTGAGGATGCATTGAGCATGTCCAGAATTGACTTGTCTCTTTAGCAACATCATGGTTGTGTTCAGATTCTTTTGTAGATGAATTGCTAAAAATAAACCATCCTAACAATACTCCTGATGCTAACAATCCAATATAAATAACTATTTTATTATTTTTCATTTTCTAATCGTTTTATCATTGCTTTCATTTCTTCTATTTCTTTACGTTGTGCGTCAATAATATCATTTGCCAGTTTCTTGACTTCAGGGTCTTTAATATCTGCACGCTCACTTGTTAAGATGGCTATTGAATGATGAGGAATCATCCCTTTTAGCCAAAGTATATCCCCCACAATGGGTGCTTGCGCTCTAACTAATCCCAATGAACTAATAAAAAGCACTAGACTTCCAATAAGTATTGCCAAATTTTTTTTCTTGTTTTTATACATTTTCAACATGAATAAAAGCATGATAACTGCCATTGCGGAAATCCCTAAGCAAACCATGTAAAAGCGAGTTAAGCTAAAATACACATGGTCTATAGCATAAGTATTTAAGTACATCGTTATATACATGGCTATAAATGACAAACCTAACATTAAAAAAAAAGTTTTATAGTTTCCATTGTTTGAGTGTTGATTTGAATTTTCCATAATAATTTGATTTTATAGTTAAACTTTAATTGTTTTTAATCTTAATGCATTAGCTATAACTGAAACAGAGCTAAAACTCATGGCTAATGCTGCAATCATTGGTGATAATAAAATGCCGAAGAATGGGAATAAAACTCCTGCTGCTATAGGCACACCTAAAGTATTATAGATAAGAGCAAAAAACAGGTTCTGTTTAATGTTTTTCATTACAGCGTGACTTAGATTTTTCGCTTTTACTATACCATGTAAATCACCTTTAACCAAAGTAATCATAGCACTTTCAATAGCTACAGATGTCCCTGTACCCATGGCGATACCTATATCACTTTTAGCCAATGCTGGTGCATCATTGATACCATCGCCTGCCATGGCAACTACTTTTCCTTTTCCCTGTAGTATCTCTACTTCTTTAAGCTTATCCTCAGGTAACATACTGGCTTTAAAATCTGTTAAATTTAGTTCTGTTGCTACTGCTTGAGCTGTATCGTGATTATCGCCTGTTAACATAATCACTTCAATACCTTTATCTTGAAGTTCCTTAATGGCTTTTGCACTAGTTTCTTTAATTTTATCTCCTATTACTACATAGCCAGTAACCGTTTTATTTATTGATAAATAAGAAACTGTTTTACCTTGCTTTTGATAGTCTTTAGCTTTTTCCTCCATTTGCGAGGTTATCTTTGCACTGGCATAATCCATCATCTTAGGATTACCTAATGCTACTTTTTTATTATCAATAGTAGCTTCCACTCCTTTACCTGTAACAGCGCTAAAGTTTTCTGAATTTAATATTTCAGCATTTTGTTCTTTTCCATATTTAATAGTGGCTTCTGCTAATGGATGTTCGCTATTTTTATTTAATGAAATAATATATTTCAGAATGTCTTTTTCGGTTAAACCATCATCAAAAGAGCCTACTGTTTCAACGGTTGGTTTTCCTTCAGTGATTGTTCCTGTCTTATCAACAATTAGTGTAGTAACCTTATCCATTTTTTCAAGCGCTTCAGCATTTTTAATCAACACGCCACTTTGAGCACCTTTACCAACACCTACCATTACAGACATAGGTGTTGCTAAACCTAAAGCACACGGACAAGCTATTATCAAAACAGCAATAGCATTTACAAAGGCATAAACATAAACTGGTTCTGGTCCCCAAATTGCCCAAACCGTAAAAGTCAGTAAAGAGATAATGACCACAACAGGCACGAAATAACCTGATACTTTATCGGCTAAATTCTGAATTGGCGCACGACTTCTACTTGCATTGTTAACCATGTGAATGATTTGAGAGAGTAGTGTATCGCTTCCCACTTTTTCAGCTTTCATTAAAAAAGTCTGATTACCATTTATTGTTCCACTGCTTACTTTATCATTTATTGTTTTATTAACAGGAATTGGTTCTCCTGTAATCATAGACTCATCAATGGTTGTATCCCCTTCTGTTATAGATCCATCCACAGGGATTTTATCACCTGGTTTTACTTTTAGAATATCATTTAATTCAATAGCATCAATAGTTACTTCAACGTCTTCGCCATCTACTACTTTTATAGCCTTATTGGGTGCTAACTTTAATAATTCTTTTACTGCTGAATTGGTTTTACTATGTGCACGAGCTTCTAGAAGCTGTCCTAAAAGCACCAATGTTAATATGACGGTTGCTGCTTCAAAATAGACATGTACTGCTCCAGATTCCGTCTTGAACTGACTTGGAAAAATATCTGGAAAAAACATGCCAAAAACACTAAATAACCAAGCTACACCTGCACCTATTCCAATAAGCGTAAACATGTTGAGATTCCACGTTTTGATACTTTTATAGGCACGCTCAAAGAACATCCATGTTGCATAAAACACAACAGGAATGGATAAAGCAAACTGAATCCAATTCCAATATTTTTGCTCCATGATGTCATACAATGGATTATTGGACAGCATCTCACTCATTGCCATTAAAAAAATTGGTAATGTAAATGCTACTGCAATCTTAAATTTCTTTAATAACTTATTATAGGTTTTCTCTTCCTCTGAACTATCTGCTTCCATTGGTACTAAATCCATTCCACATTTAGGACAAGCACCTGCTTCATCTTTTATAACTTCTGGATGCATTGGACATGTCCATTGTTCAGATGAAGTTGTAGATCGATTTTGTTCTTCAACTAAATCCATTCCGCATACAGGACAATCGCCTGCTTTATCATAAGTTTTATCGCCTTCGCAATGCATAGGACAATAAAATGTACCTGTGCCTACACCTTTTAGTTGCCTTTCCTTTTTATCTTCGGAATGCTGATGATGTTCACCTTGTTTATGAATACTGTATTTCCCACCATTATTTTTTAAGGCTTCTTGAAATGTTTCTATAGGAATATGTGATTCCATTTCAATTGTTGCTTCTGCTTTTTCTAAATCTACAGATACTTTTGAAACACCTGCAACTTCTGAAAGTATTTTCTCTACATGACTACGGCAACCGTTGCAAGTCATTCCTTGTATGTGATATATATGTTTCATAATATTAAATTAATTAGAAATACTATCTTTTAACTTTTTCATATACGATATGATATCCTGCTTTTCTGTTCCAGAAAACACAGCTTCTTTATGAATAATGGTATATGAACTTAATGGCATTTTGTCACTTTCTATTTGCTTAATTATTGACCGAAGCTTACTTCCCTTTCTTCTATTTGACAAAGAATCCCATTCACTAAAATTAAGCTCAGTCTTACCTTCATCTATATGACTTTCTAGAAACCAAGCAACAGGTTGTATTTTATTATACCAAGGATAGTTAGTGTTATTACTATGACAATCATAACAAGATACTTGCAACTTACTTTTAATGTTATTTGGAACTTTATTAACTAACATAAAATCTGTTACAGGGACTATATCGCTTTGGTTGCGTTCTGTGGGAATAAATTGTATTCCCACGAAAGCAACTAATAAAACCATCATTATCTTTTTAACAGTTTTCATTTAGTTGATCTCTTTCTGTAATTTACCGCATTTTAGCATTTTACTTCCGTAATAAGGGTTACGTACTTCTTCGCTTTTACTTAACCAAGCACTACCTTTATCGTACATTGGGCAAAATTGCTCGTATAAAGTATTTACTGTTCCTGTAATAGCCACCATATCTGTAACATCTTTACTTAAAACTTTAAAATGTTCTCTTTGATGTGCCATTGGACTTTCTGAAATATGTTCTGCGTGTTCTACTGCATCTTCAATAATCTCTTTTAATTCTGTTTGTTCCTCCTTTGTATAATTAGAAACATCTAAATTTTCTAAACTTTTTCTCAATACTGCTCCAAATTCTTTTGCTTTTGCTTCATCATCAGATACTAAAGCATCTTTTAAATTGAAATAATCTTTAAGTATCATTTCGGCATTTTCGTCTTGATTGTTATTCACTGTCATTACTTTATTATCGCTATCGTGATGACCATCACTATTGTCGTGATTCATTTCTGTATTATGACCTTCATCATTGTTATGTTCTTTTTTAGCCTCTTTACAAGACATTACTGTTAATGTTAAAAATGTCATTGCTAAAATTCCTGTTATTACTTTTAAGTTTTTCATTGTTTTTTTATTTATGTAATTGTTTATGTTTATTGTTTAAAATCTTACTAATAGTCCGCCACCCCAACCATATCGGTTGTTATAGTTTCCTTGGATTGAAAAATTTCGTGACAGAATATAAGACGCTCCAACCAACCATTGGGTTTCACCTTCGTATGAGTTATTATTTTCTAAATCATTAACCCAACCAAAGTCTGCTCTGTATTCATATTCGCCCTCTAGGAAAAGTCTAGGAAAAAGTAATAGCTCCCTATCTATACGAATTCTAGGACGCAGTTGATGGTCCATACTCACATCTACATTAAATCTATAAGGTGTATAGTATTTAACACCAATTAATCCTACAGTATTAAACGAGTCATAAGAATTTGGTGTCGATGTTTCGGTGTTTACACCTGCATAAACACGCACCCAGTCATTTAGGTATCGATTATAATTTACTTCTGCTTCAATATTTTTGTTATAGTCCAATTCCGTTCGTAAACTAAATTCATTTCTAATGTTACTGGATATAAGGTTTAATTCTGTGAAATTTGAACCTACACGTGCCCTTCCCCAAGAATAATAATGATCTGTTTCATTGATGAGCTTTTGAACAGGATATGCTCCCATTCTTTCATCTCTTGGTGTGTCATAACTAAATACTCTTGCCATACCACCCATCATGTGATATAATACGTGACAATGAAAAAACCAATCTCCATATTCTTCATTATAGAATTCAATAATTACATTCTGCATTGGTGGTACATTCACAGTATGTTTTAATGGTGAGCGCTCTCCGTTTTCATTAATTACCCTAAAATAATGACCATGAAGATGCATTGGGTGGTGCATCATTGTTAAGTTGTTTAAGGTTATTCTTGTTACCTCTCCGCCTTTAATTTTAATTTTATCAGTTTCGGATAATGGCACACCATTTATACTCCATACATATCGTTGCATATTACCAGTTAGATTCAGTAAAACATCATTTACAGGTATGTCTGACTTATAAGTAGTATTTTCTTTTGCCTCTAAAAAATCATAGTTGAAATATGTTTTACGTGCATTATAATCAAACGAAGTACTATCTTTTTGCATCATAGACATGTCATGTTTCATAGGCATTGAGTCTGTGTTCATTTCCATCTTATCCTTATCATCCATCTTCATATCCATTTGGTCATTCATCTTAGCATCTTTCATCGACATCTTATTACTCATTTCCATATTCATTTTCATTCCATACTTTTCCTTTAAAACTTCAGGCGAATTTTTCTTTTGATTACCTACCATTGCAGGTGCTCCCATTTTCATATCCATTTTCGCCATTTGCTTCATCATGACTACTTTGTCTGGTCTATCTATTACAGTTGCTGGAAAAAGTTTACCTGTCCCCAAACGAATTGATGTGTTACCAGAGCCATCTTGTGCTGTTGCTATGACTTCTAATTTACCTTTAGGAATGGTAACAATTACATCATAGGTTTCTGCAATACCAAAGAGAAATCTACTTTTATTTACTGGTGTTACATCGACTCCATCACTTGAAACAATTATAGGATTTCCTGCTCCAAAATCCATCCAATAATAAGACGAAGCAGATGCATTAATAAATCGAAGTCTTACTTTTTCTCCAGATTTAAACTCTGGGTATTCTGCCACTTTTTTACCATTTGAAAGAAAAGCAGGATAATAAATATCTGCAATATCTGCACCTTCCATTCTATCACGCCAAAATTTAAATTGAGCTCCCAAGGCACCTTCTTTTATCACTCTACTTAGTGGTACCGCTGTTCCTTTCTTAACTTGATACCATTCGTTTCCTCGTTTAAGATTACGAAGCACATTCATTGGTTTTTCATTTGTCCAATCAGACAGTACTACGACTAAATCGGTATCATATTCCAGTGTTTTTTCTTTTGGATGAATAACTATTGAACCGTAAACTCCTTTCTGCTCTTGTAACATCGTATGAGAGTGATACCAATACGTACCAGATTGATTGACAGGTATTCTATATTGAAATGTTGTATTTGGTTTTATAGGTGGCGTAGTTAAATATGGAACACCATCATAAAAATTAGGAAGTATTAATCCATGCCAATGTACCGAGGTTTCTTCGTCCATTTTGTTGGTAACATTAATAATTGCAAGGTCTCCTTCATTAAATTCTAATGTGGGACCAGGTACACTTCCGTTTATCGTCATCCCCTTAGCAGTCACTCCTGCAAGCGTTAATTCATTTTCCTCTATAGTGAGGTTATACTCTTTTATAGTTCTTCCTTCCTCTTTTCTGTCATTTCCATTTGTCCCTACTTGGGCAAATGCAATTGATGTTAAGAATAAAAAAATAATTGTGTTAACTGTTTTCATTATTTACTGTATTAAATAGTTAATAATAGTATTTTGAACATAGTAGCTCTTAACTGATTCTATTTGGTTCATTTGAAACTTTAG
Source organism: Formosa undariae (assembly GCF_042427615.1). NCBI lineage: Bacteria > Pseudomonadati > Bacteroidota > Flavobacteriia > Flavobacteriales > Flavobacteriaceae > Formosa > Formosa undariae. The sequence goes on from NZ_JBHMEZ010000009.1 coordinate 41,529, forward strand.
CTGCAGTTCTTGTATATCTAATACATCATTAAAATCAATCGTTCCTGTTTCGTAACTTTTGATTAAAATTTCTTCTGCATCCATAGCTTGTTGTAGATTTTTGGTTTGAGTTACATAACTTATTCTTGCTGAAACTCTATCGGTTACAGCTCTACTTAAAAGTGTTTCTAAAGTATTTAACCGTTCTTGCTTTTGAACTGTAATTTCTTGCTGTTCCAACTCATTTTGCTTGGTTTGGGATTTATACTTTTTATTAAAAATTGGTATTGACAATGAAACCATAGGCATTAGAATATCTTTGCCGTTATCACTAAAATCCATATCTGGTCTCGGTTCTACATTAATATAATCTAAACCGAAACCTACCATTGGGCTACTTTCCTTTTGATTCAGTAATTCCGACTGCTCAACCGACTGATAAAGCTTATCATATTTCAATAGCTCGGGATGCAATGCTAAATCTTCTGAATTTATTTCAAATTCTTCTGATGGTATGTTTAATGAATCTACAAGAATAACAGGAACATCCTTTTGCCTATTCAAAAGCTTATTAAAATTAGTTTGTTCTGCTAAAAACTGTTGATTTAAAACATCTTTTAGTTGTTGCATTTCATTTTGACGCATTTGTAATCGAAACACATCTACAGCAGAAGCTTTACCTACCTCTAAAGAGGTTAGAGCGAATGTCTCATAGGTTTCAAGCAGTTTAATATTATTTATAAAAACCTCTTGCTTCTCTTTATTGGCATATAAATTATAATAAGATTGTGATACCGAGGTCATCAATTTTCGCTTAGCAATAACAATGTCTTCATACTTTGCATCTGCTAATGATTTGACATAATTCTCTCTCGACGTAATGGTTCCAAACCACGGTAACATTTGTTTAGCTGAAACTTTAAAACGTTGTGCTCCTGTTCTAGTCTCTGGTTCGCTAGCGAAATACCCCAAACCAAATTCAGTATTAGGTATTGCATTCACTTCATTCACTTTCTCTGAAGCAATGTTATATTGCAATTCAAATTTTTGAATTTCTGGACTATTATTTAATGCTTCATCAATAAGAGTTTCTAATTTTTGAGCATTAGAAATACTAAAAGTGAATAAACATAGTAGTGTATAAATTATTCTTTTCATTTGTTTGCTCTTTTCAATTTAAACTCTTCTCTCCAGCTATATAAAACAGGTACAATAAAGTAAGAGGTAATGTCTATAACCATTCCACCGAATATGGGAATTGCCATAGGTATCATAATATCGCTTCCTTTTCCCGTAGACGTTAGTACTGGTAAGAGTGCCAAAATAGTTGTAACGGTAGTCATTAAACACGGACGAATACGTTTCTCTGCTGCCATCAATGCGAACGTTCTAATACTCTTTTTATCAGAAGGTTTTTCTCGCTCAAATGTCTGTGTGAGGTATGTTGCCATAACGACACCGTCATCTGTAGCAATACCAAATAATGCAATAAAACCGACCCAAACCGCCACACTTAAGTTGATTGTTTTCATATTAAAAAGGTCTCGCATATTTTCACCAAACAAACTGAAATTAAAAAACCAATCTTGCCCGTACAGCCATATCATAATAAAACCTCCAGCAAATGCCACAGCTATGCCGGTAAAAACCATAAGTGATGTAGAAACGGATTTAAATTGAAAATAAAGAATTAAGAAAATAATGGTAAGTGCCAACGGGACTACTATAGATAATGTTTTTTCCGCTCGTAACTGATTTTCATAAGTTCCAGTGAATTTATAGCTAATCCCCTTAGGAACAATCAATTCTCCGGACTCTATTTTCTTTTGAAACAATGCTTGTGCATTTTCAACAACATCAACTTCTGCAAATCCATCTAATTTATCAAACAGTACATAACCGACTAAAAAAGTATCCTCACTTTTAATTACCTGAGGACCTTGCTCATACCGAATCGTAGCTAATTCACTTAAAGGAACAGGATTACCTTTCTCTACAGGTATGTATATACCTTTTATATCCTCTGGATTTCCACGTAATTCTCGAGGATATCGAACTCGAATAGCATAGCGCTCTCTACCTTCAACCGTTTGAGTTAATGCCATTCCTCCTATTGCAACCTTTAACACCCCTTGTACATCTTCTATTGATATACCATAACGTGCTATTTTTTCTCTATCAATGTCTATTAGTAGATAAGGTTTACCAACAATTCTATCTGCAAAAACAGCCTCTACCTTAACACCTTCCGCTTGCTTTAAAAGAGTTTCTAGTTGCAAACCAAACGCTTCAATTTGTTTCAAATCTTGCCCTTTTACTTTTATTCCCATTGGTGCACGCATTCCTGTTTGAAGCATTACCAATCTAGTTTCTATGGGCTGTAGTTTTGGAGCAGAAGTAACTCCTGGTAATTTGGTTACCTTTACGATTTCGTTCCAAATATCATTTGGACTATTAATTTTCGGACGCCAATTACGGTAAAATTCACCATCGTTATCTTCGACAAGTTGAGTATGATTAACTTTGGTAAAAACAGTATTATCGGAATTATTTGGATTAGAAATAAATGTACTATCCTTCAGCTCAAAAGCACCATGCTCATTTACTTTGTAACGTTGTCTTTTCCCTTTAGAATTACGCATGTATTCAGATTTATACTGAATCATGTTTTCATACATCGATAAAGGTGCTGGGTCCAGAGCAGAGTCAGTCCTACCTGCTTTTCCTACTACGGTTTCAATTTCAGGTATTGTAGCCACAGCCATATCTAGTTGCTGAAGTACACGTTTATTTTCTTCAACACCAGAATGAGGCAAAGAGGTTGGCATTAATAGAAAAGAGCCTTCATTTAAAGATGGCATAAATTCTTTTCCTGTATTATTCATAATCCACCCTCCAGAAAATAGTACAGTTGCAGGAATCATTAAAAACAATAGTTTGTTTCCTAAAGCCCATTTTAAAATTTGACCATAATATCTTCTAAAAATTGAAAATATTCCTAAAATTCCGAAGCAAATAATTGCTACAAAAATCAAGTTTACTATAATACTTCTGTCGAATCCCAATGGCCTCCAATACTCGGCAAGTAATAATATTATTGCAGCACAAGAGATTACAATATTAATGAGATTGCTATTCTTCTTGTTTAGTTTACCTAACACTCCAAGTAAACCAGTAACACCAAAACCTATTAAAATAATTCCTAACCAATATCCAACAACCATAATTGCAATCCCAGCAACTATTAAAGCACCATTAATAATATTTTTAAATGAACTTTTTAGTGATGTTTTTCTGAATAAATAAGCTGCAAATGGAGGAATTAAAAATAAGGCAATAACCAAAGATGCTGATAAAGCCATCGTTTTTGTAAATGCTAATGGTCTAAACAATTTTCCTTCTGCACCAATCATTGTAAAAACGGGAACAAAACTTATGATTGTGGTTAATACTGCAGTTAAAATCGCTCCAGAAACTTCGGCCGTTGCATTATAAACCACTTCATTAGTTGTTAACTCTGTACCATCTTCTCGTAACCGTAATTTATCATCATCCAGATGACGAATCATATTTTCTGCGAGAATGACACCTACATCTACCATAGTCCCAATAGCAATAGCAATACCAGAAAGAGCTACAATATTCGCATCTACGTCAAATAGTTTCATGGCAACAAACACCATTAATACGGCGACTGGTAATAATCCAGAAATTAAAATAGAAGCTCTTAGATTATAAACCATAACAATAATAACCAAAATGGTAATTAATATCTCTAATGTCAATGCCTCATTTAGCGTATCTAAGGTTTCAACAATAAGTTCTGTACGATCATAAAAAGGAACAATTGTTAATTGAGATGTTCGACCATCTGCTAATACTTTTGTTGGTAATCCCCCCTTAAGTTCCTCAATTTGAGCTTTGACATTGTTAATGACTTCCATCGGATTAGCACCATAGCGTGCAACTATAACTCCACCAACAACTTCTGCTCCTTCTTTATCCAATAAACCTCTTCGTGTTGCTGGACCTAGGGATACTTTACCTATATCTTTAATTTTAATTGAAGTAAAATCTTCAGAAGTGACTACAGCATTTTCAATATCTTCAACAGATTTTACGTACCCCAAACCACGCACCAAATATTCAGCTTGATTTATTTCTAAAGTCTGGGCACCAATATCTTGATTGCTGCTTTTAACTGCGTTTACAACCTGTTTTAAACCAATATTATATTGACGCATTAGCTCTGGATTGACATCAACTTGATACTCTTGAACATAACCACCGATCGAAGCGACCTCAGAAACACCACTAGCAGAAGACAAGGCATACTTTACATAGTAATCCTGAATGCTACGAAGTTCTTGTAAATCCCAACCTCCAGTAACTTTTCCGTTTTCATCACGACCTTCGAGCGTGTACCAATATATTTGCCCTAAACCTGTAGCATCTGGTCCTAATGCAGGATTTACACCTTCAGGCAATAATCCACTTGGCAAAGAGTTTAGTTTTTCGAGAATGCGACTACGACTCCAATAGAATTCTATATCTTCTTCAAAAATGATATAGATGCTTGAAAACCCGAACATCGAAGAACTACGAATAGTTTTGACACCTGGAATCCCTAGTAAGGATGTGGTTAATGGATAAGTAATTTGGTCTTCAATATCTTGAGGCGAACGACCATCCCATTTTGTGAAGACAATTTGTTGGTTTTCACCAATATCAGGTATAGCATCAACTGCTACAGGATTACTAGGTAAAAACCCTGTATCCCAATTAAAAGGTGCGTTTACGGTTCCCAATCCAACAAAAAGGACTAATAACAGCACCGCAACGAGTTTATTCTCGATAAGAAATTTGATAGCTTTATTAAGCATATATTTAATAATTAAACAGTTAGACATTGATGTTAGAAAAACACCGGATGCAAGAAATCATCCTTATGACATTATGTAGCCATAGGATAAAATAGTCTATTGTTTAAAAATTAAATTAAATAAGTCTCGTCAATCTTGAAGATATCTTTTATGACGAGTGGAGACATGTACTCTTCGAAAGTAGATACATTTTTATCTAAACCTTCAAAAAGATTGATATAAGTGTAAATAAGTGAAGTGATAAATACTTGTTGTTCAAAAGAAATTTTATCAATCGAAAATTGTAATTCATCTTGACCATCTACAACCACTTGCTTTTCATCACAACAATTTTTTTTCGTAATAGAGCAACTATCAGAAGATGGTTTCTGCATTTCCATCCCACAGCCTTCTGCTTTTTGGAACATAGCAGTTTCAACCAGGATATCTCCGCAATAATGCATATTAAGGCTAAATGACATTGTAGATAATAACACTACAAAAGCCATTAACATGGACATTATTTTATGGAATACTTTCTTCATACGAATTACAAATCTACAAATTTATATCAAATAATATTTTATTTCTCAACTTTATATTTCTAAATCCGATTTAATAGTTGTAATCAAACCACATTAAATATAACCAATTATGTCGTCTCTGCATCTACAAATACAGCTTTCTAGATTATAAATAAACCTATCGATTCTAAGAACATAAAATGTGAGTTGAAAGACACCTACTACAGAATATAATCCCGCTAGCGCTAAAGGAGATTCATCTTCATTTTTAAAGAAATACGGATACTTTTTACCTTTATATTCATGAGGTTCATAGAAACCAGACACCGGAATTACACAGCGCTTTTCCATAATGGAGTGTTTATAAATAAAATGCTCAAACGCCTTTTCTGACCTTGCGTTTAAACCACCTCCAAATTTTAAAGACTCATTGTAATACCCCGTAATCTCGTCTTTACTTGTACCTTCGGGTACGATTCCCCAAACCCCTGGCGCTAAAACTTCAGACTTTTGTTGTGGGATAACTAGCATATTAGGATGTGTAAAACCGTTTAAGTGGTACTGAGGTATATCGAAATAATTCTCTAAGTTTACATTACTGATTTTTACCTTGAACTTTCGTTCTAAGGTTTTAACTTTTGCGGTTTGTGAGGTGTGGAAGCACATGTGTCTCGAGTTAAGGCATTAGTAAAGTTAGCTATTTTTGAATTTTTAAAAGGGTATTATTTGATAGGTATTATACCCGTTGTGCATTATGATTTAGAATAAAAAAGTTGTTCATCTTACTGATAATCAGTAATTTGTTTTAGCTATAAAACATTAATGATGAACAACTTAAATGCAAATTACGAAAGAATATTGGAAGTATTGAGAAAGATTTCAGAAGAACAACTTTTAGCTTATCAAAGACGACAGCCAAGACTTAGTGATTTAGAACTAATTTGTTTGAGCCTAACAGCTGAATTTATGGGAATCGATAGTGAAAACGACCTGTTTAGAAAACTTCCAAAAACAATAACAGCAAAAATAGAACGAAGTGTTTACAACAGAAGACGACGAAAATTAGCCAATAATCTCAATGATATTAGATTAAAATTAGCTTCTCATTTTAATGAGTTTGAAGATTGTTTTGTTGTAGATAGTATGCCATTGGAAGTTTGTAAACTATCCAGAAGTTCTCGTTCAAAGATCTGTAAAGAAGATACTTATGCGTTCCCGGACAAAGGTTATTGTGCTGCACAGAATTCTAATTATTATGGACATAAATTACATGCAATTTGTTCTGTAAATGGTGTTTTTCAGAGCATTGATTTAAGTCCTGCCTCAGTACACGATATCAATTATCTTAAAGACATTAAAATGCAAATAAGCGATTGTACATTAATTGGTGACAGAGGTTATTTATCTGCGGAAATACAGCTCAATTTATTTGAATCCTGTAATATAACATTAAGCACGCCTATGAGAAATAATCAAAAGCAGTATAAGAAACAACCTTATGTATTTAGGAAAAAGAGGAAAAGAATAGAAACACTATTCTCGCAACTATGCGATCAGTTTATGATAAGACGTAATTATGCTAAATCGTTTCAAGGGTTTAAAACCAGAATACTATCCAAAATAACTGCCTTAACAACAATTCAATTCATCAATAAGTTTGTTTTCAATAGAAATATTAATAATATTAAAATTAGCATTATTTAAAATGCACAACAGGTATCAATAAGTATTAAAACACCATATAAAAAATTAGAGGTCAGTATATAAACACTTACCTTTAGGTCTAAGAAATATACATAATTAGCATCGTAGCCACAATTCCACTAAATACAATATGCGCCCCAACAAGCTGAACATAAAACGGAAATTTTGGAACTTGTGGCGGATTGCCGTGTAAAGAAAACATAAATTTCCAACCGATTACTCCAAATAAACCAGCAAAGAAACCAAACATTAAAGCATATAATAACTCCGAAATATTGGGTAATATTTCTCTAAAAAGTAAATAACCAAATAAGAACACAAAACCAATAGCAAAGTGTAAACACCATCCGATCCATATACCAAAGTCAGATTTACTTATAATATTAGCACGATTTACCAATTGTTTTAATTTAAAAGGTTCGGTTCACTAAAATAAATTAGATACGGGCTTCTTAATGAAATTAGAAACGTAAAACGTTTCTTTATTTTTTAACGTCAGTATATTTAATAACGGTTTTTCCTATGGTTCCGTTATATGCAAACGGTGCTTGATCAAAATATTCCAGAGCTACCGGCGAATCTAAGTCCGTTCCAATATCAAAGGTAGCGTTAGAAGTAAAGTGTAAAGACATGGCTCTTGGTACGCGTTTTTGAGCAACTTGTTTACCGTTAACTTTAAGCGTTACATCCATAGCTCCTCCAATTCGGTCTACCAATTTAGACTCAACAACTATGGTTGCTTTACCCTCCGGAAGTTTAGATTCCGATTTTATTTTGGTTCTTTCTATTTCAAATAAATTGAATTCGTAATGTAAATAACCATCCATTATATAGCATGTAACGCCTCCACTAAATCCTGCTAAGGCATATAATACGCCATTGGCTTCTTTTGGTACATCTAACTCCATAGTTACTAAACTACTCATTTTACCAAGTTTGGGTGCAGCAGATTCAGGCATACGCGTTAGTGGAGCATCGAAAGTCCATTCTGTTAAAGCTGAAGCAGGCGCATCTTCTGGATGAAAGATAGCTGTAGCCCACAATCCACCTCCAACGGGTAAATTTTTATATTTTGTAGATTCAGAGATAAAAAGCATTTTCATTTCTTCTAACTTCTCAGGATTTTCCTTTGATAAATCGGTAGACTGGCTCCAATCTTCATCTAAATTATAAAGCTCCCAAGTATCATTCATAGGATTCCAAGTTTTAGCGCCTTTAGGAATACCACCTACCCATGGTTTTCTTAATCCCATAGTACTCGCCATCCAGCCGTCGCTATATATACCACGGCTAGCCATAATATCGAAAAACTGTGTTTTATGAGTTCCTTTTACGGTAGCATCATGTAATGAATATACCATACTTACCCCATCCATATCGACTTGTTCAAAACCGTTTACAACTTCTGGTTCTGCAATATCTAGTATGTCGTAAACTGTTGGCACAATATCAATAACGTGATGAAACTGAGGTCTAGGTGTTTTATCATGTTTAATGGTTTTAGGCCACGACACGGCCATTGGCTGACGTGTACCTCCAAAATATCCACCAACTAATTTTGTTCCTTTATATGGTGTTGAACCTGCCCATGCCCAACCTGCATGAAACATGTTGTCTGTTTTATTAGTTCCTAAAACGTTTAAACCTCCAAGTTCATTTAAAGCTTCTATATGTTCTGAAATCTTTGTTGGAATGGCATTCTGAGCTAATTGTTCTGAAATTGTACCATGTAATCCTTCTGAAGACGACCCGTTATCTCCCCAAATATAAAAGACCAAAGTATTATCTAATTCTCCCATAGCTTCAATTTGGTCAATTACTCGACCAGCATGATAATCTGCATGCTCTGCAAATCCAGCCCAAACTTCCATTAATCGTCTTTGAAATGGTTTTTCAGATTCAGGAATAGATGCCCACGATGCCATGGTTTCGTCGCGTGGCGTTAATTTTGTGTTCTGCGGAATCCATCCTAATTTCTTCTGACGGTTAAAAACGCGTTCGCGATACGCATCCCATCCATCATCAAATTTTCCTTTGTATTTATCTGCCCATTCTTGAGGAACTTGGTGAGGCCCATGTGCTGCTCCTGGTGCCCAATACACAAAAAACGGCTTCTCTGGAGCATATGTTTTTTGCTCCTGTAACCACTTAATGGTTTTATTCGCTAAGTCTTCAGATAAATGATATCCTTCTTCACGTTCCTCTGTAACGTAAGTTGTATTATGTACTAAAGTAGGTTCGTATTGCGATGCTTCTCCGGCTAAAAAACCGTAAAATTCTTCGAAACCATATCCTGTTGGCCAAAAATCGAATGGTCCTTTATTAGTAATCTGGTCTTCTGGTGTATTGTGCCATTTTCCAAAAGCGGCGGTGTTATAACCATAAGCTTTTAAAACTTCGGCCATAGTGGCTGCAGTTTTAGGAATAACCCCGCTAAAACCATCAAAATCGTTTGCTAATGCTGCGATTTGTCCGTTTCCTACTCCTGTATGATTTCTTCCTGTAAGCAAAGATGCTCGTGTTGGCGAACACATGGCTGTGGAATGAAAACGATTATAAGACACTCCTAGATCTGCGACACGACTTAACGTTGGGGCATTAATTTCTCCGCCATACGTCGATGCTGTTCCAGGACCAATATCGTCCATTAAAATGATTAAGATATTTGGTGCATCGGCAGGTAAATGCTTCGCTTCAGGTCTCTTTTTATAAGTTGAGGTTTCCATGGTTAATCCCGGTTTTGAAGCCGATGGCGTTGGTGGGAATGGTAAAATTTGCTGTGCTGTAACGGCACCTCCCAAAACCATTAACACGAGACATAATATATGTTTTGATTTCATAATAGCATAAGTTTAATTTTTAGTTTATGAGTTATTTATTTTGTTTCATTTTTGCAAGCATCTCGCGATCGGATTTAGATGGAATGGTCATGGTTGCTAAAAAGCGAAACATATGTCCGTTACTTTCATTAAACCAAATACGACCATAACTACTCTGTATTTTAATAGCGCTAGTAACACTATATCCTAGAGAAATACCTCCTGCCAACTGATTGATTATTTCACCTTTTGGTAAATCGTCGATTTGAGAAACTCCACCATATTGGTAGCCTAAATCAACTGAACCCCATAATTTTGGCATGAAATATTTTGACACATGCTGATTTAATACAAATAATGGCGTCTGTCTTTTTGTTTCACCTGCAAAAGGTTTGTTATTATTAGTGTACAGATATAAATTTGGATTTATTTCCCAATGAGCTGATGCTTTTTTGTTTTCATTCAAAGCTAAAACCATAGGTAAACCTAAACGGAATGCCCAACGATTGGCTCCTAAATTAACACGCCGACCTTGATTATATTCCCCCGTAGGAGCAGTAAACCCAACAAGGGCATACATTTGAAATTTGGCATTATACTGACTAAAATCGGCTAAATCCAAAGCGGGAGCATTTAGTAATCCTACTCGCAACCACACACTAGAGTCCATGAAACCCGATTTATTGATAAATTCAAATTCATTAGGAATGTCTTCAGGAAGTCCTTCCGATAATCTCGAAATATCTGCAGTACCTGTCATACTTCCGTAGGTAGGTGTTACTAAAATTTGAGCAATACGACCGTCGATATTAAACGAATATAAAAATGGCACTATAAACGCATCTACATTAATAGTACCACTAGCCAACACCACATCCTGAGATGGTGATAAATTAGATTCTAAGTTTAAATACTGAATATTAACAGCCATTAAATCTTTAGGAGGCATAAAAAAGGTGGTGGGTGTTTCAGCTTGAGAAAACCCTTTATTTATACTGCTAAACACTATGGTAAAAACGACTAGTTTTAGTATTTTAAATCTCATGTAATTAATTATTTATATAAAATAAAAACGATGTATCCAGAGATACATCGTTTTTGTTGTTTCAATCTTAATTTAATTTAACGTGGACATTTTCAATAATCCCATCAAATTTAAACGGACGCTTTTTATAGTAATCGTAAGAAACTGGCGAGCCTAAATCTACGCCAACATCGAACGTTTCGGTAGCAGTAAATGCCAATGGTACGGTACGGTTTAAAGACACATTCATAACCTCATTCCCATCTACACTAATATTGACTGTTCCTGCTTGTGCTGGACCTTTGACTTGCGTATTAATCACTAGTTTATGTTTACCCTTTGCAAGTGGCTGAGCACTTTGCCCTGAATAATTTTCAATAAGCAACATATTATACTCATATTTTAAGATACCATTTTCCATATAAAGGGTAATACCTCCACCAGCACCACCAACACAATACAGCACACCATTAGCTTTGTTTCCTATTTCCAAATCTACAGTTACCGTATTGTTTTCTCTACCAATACCAGGAGCATTAAATTCAGGCATACGCTGTGTAGTTTGGCTAAAATTCCACTCTTTGTAGGGTGGTTTACGAATATCTTTTGGATGTGTACGTAACCAGTTTCCTGCACCTATTGGAAAATCTTTATTATCTTCTGCTAAAGCTAAAAAGTCTTTTTTAAGAGCTTCTAATTTTTCAGGATTTTCTTTTGCTAAATCATGAGCTTGAGAAAAATCGTCGTCTAGTTTATATAACTCCCAAACATCATTATCCATGTCCCAATTCTTAATGCGGCTTACCGAAGCAGGCGTATTCCAAGGAATTAACGGACCAAAAGTAGAGGCCATCCATCCGTCTTTATAAATTGCTCGGCTGGCATTATTATCGAAAAACTGTTCTTCCTTTTGTCCATTCGCCGTTGCATCATTAAAGGTATATGCTAAACTAATCCCATCCATTTTTTGTTGCTTATAGCCATGAACTTCTTCAGGGTGAGGAATCCCTAAAATAGTATATAGAGTAGGTGCAATATCTATAACGTGATGAAACTGCGTGCGTATTGCACCGTCGTGCTTAATACCTTTTGGCCAAGAGATAGCCATGGGGTTACGGGTCCCTCCAAAATAGCTTCCCATTAATTTTGTTCCTTTAAAAGGTGTACTTCCTGCCCATGCCCATCCTGCATGATACATATTATCTGTATGAGGGGAACCTAAAGCATCGATACCACCTACTTTCTCTAAAGCAGCAATTTGTTGCTCCACAGTATTAGGAATATTGTTTTGAGCCAATAATTCTGAAATGGAACCATTCTGTCCTTCGGCACTAGAACCATTATCCCCGAAAATATAAATAACAATGGTATTCTCTTTTAAACCACGGTCTTCTAATCCGTCAAGTATTTTACCCACCTGTGTATCTGTATGTTCTACAAAACCTGCAAAAACTTCCATTAACCTAATTTGAAATGCACGCTGGTCTTCTGGAATATCTGCCCATCCGTTTAAAGTACTATCACGAGGCGTTAATGTTGTACCTTTTGGAATAATTCCCATCTCAAGCTGACGTTTAAAAACACGTTCTCTGTAGGCGTCCCAACCATCGTCAAATTTACCTTTGTATTTATCTGCCCATTCACTAGCAACGTGCTGTGGCCCATGAACCCCTCCAGGAGCCCAGTACATAAAAAATGGTTTGTCTGGAGAAAATGCACGACTGTTATCTATCCAATTCAAAGCTTGTTTTGCTAAGTCTTCGGTTAAATGATAATCCTCGTCGTGAGGCGGTTCTATATGATCGTAATTAAGTGTTAAACGCGGTTCCCACTGAGAGGTTTCTCCACCTAAAAAACCATAAAAATGTTCGAAACCATAAGCATTTGGCCAATGGTTTTTAGGTCCCATCATGGTTGTTTCTGTAGCTGGAGTGTTGTGCCATTTTCCGAAAGCAGATGTATGGTACCCGTATTCTTTTAAAATTTCCGGAATGGTTGCTGCTGTTTTAGGAATAATTCCGGTGTAACCATCGAAAGCCACGGCACGCTCGGCAATTGTTCCAGAACTCACGCGAGTATGATTTCTCCCCGTAAGTAAGGCCGCACGTGTTGGCGAACAAATAGACGTGGTATGAAAGGTATTGTATAACAATCCTTCTTTAGCAATTCTATCGAAGTTAGGAGTATGAATTTCACCTCCCATAGTTTCAGAAATACCGAAACCTACATCGTCTAGAAGTACTAATAAAACATTCGGCGCATCTTTAGGCAAGCGTTGTGGTTCATCCGGCCATTTCATTTTTGCGTCCTTCATATTTGCTGTAGTCACGCTAGCCATAGGCGTCGCAGGAAAAGGTAATACAGCTCCGCTTGTCGTTTGATTGGTAGATGTTTCTGTAGGTAGAGTCTCCTTTTTGTCGGAACACGATACTGCAAATAATACAGCAACTCCTGTTAAAAGACTTAAATAATTTTTCATAATTAGTATTGGTTAGTTATAATTATTGTATTAGAAATTTTCGTTTAGACGTAAAAACAACCCTTTAGAGCCATAACTTCCCCATCCGTAATCGATCCCAATATTTGTTCTTGCTTTTTTACTAATGTTTACACGTAAGCCCAAACCATAACCTGGTTCTATATATTCTAATAAGCCAATGTCACTTTGTTTTGCACTTGCAGTTGTTAGGTTACCGTAAACCACCATACCTAGCAATCTGTCGTTTTTCTTAGAACCATAAAGATGTTTTCTATATTCTGCACCTAAGTATAACAGATTTTGACCGCGGAAACGACCTTGAGAATACGGCTCTCCAGATTTAGAATATTGGTCCCACCCAATTGCAGGTAAATTCATATAAGGTAAATCTCCCGAAGTTGTAAGATTAGCATAAGACCAAATTGCAATGATATCGTTATTGGTTTCCTTAATATTAATATAATCGCGATATTCTAACCACAATTGAGTTGAACTTTGGTCGCTCCCTAAAAATTCTGGATTTACTGTAAATGTAGCCATAGCATAACGTCCTTTATACGGATTGTTTACATTATCTCTTGTGTCTAACACTCCATTTAAAGATAGTCCGACTAAGGAACTTTTATCTTGATCAAATCCGTAATGCTCGTTGTAAGCGTAGAATGGTGTAATTACTGGGGTTTCAGCGTCTAGGTCTAATAGTTGGTCTTGAAATTTACTAAAGAAATCTAGGCGTAATCCTAAACCAACATAAAAGCCTTTATCACTCACTTTCTTTAAATAGGTTTGATAAAAACGGAAGAAATTAAACTCTAGCATATCTGCTTCAGAATTTCCTTCTATAGAACCATCATCGAAACCAAAATCATTTGAAGCTAGTTTAGACGTTTGCGGCCCCGTTCCCAATCCCCAAGTGGGTTGAGAAGATTGTAAATATCTAATATCTCCTAATGCGATAAAATTATTATCTTCTCCATAAATGGTAGATTTTAATGTGATAATGGTTTGACTTTTAGTGGTAAATGCAACACCTAATAAGGCATTCGAAATTTTTGTCGTTTCAGGTTCACCCAGAAAACCACTCACAGAAGCACCAGCTCCATATATAAATCCAAAGGCAGGATTAGCACCAATAACTGGTACTGGCGAAAAGTATATAGTTCCTTTTTCCGGCGGAGCTTCCTTCTTAGCTTTTTTAGCTGCTTTCTTTGCTTCTTTGGCTTCTTTTTTAGTTGATTTGGTTGCGTCTTGAGCAAAAGAATTTGATGTTACAAGACAAAATACAGATAACACGATTACTCTTAATAGCGTTAGTTTCATAATTGGTTATTGGTTGATAGTTATTGATTGATCCGCATTAAAAACATGCATTACTTTTGAAATACAAAAAAAACAATTCCATTAAAGAACTTAATAATCAATTGATTAAAAAAATATTTATCATTAAAAATCTTTTATTTTTTGAATTATCGTGATTAAAGACACTTCTATTTTAAGTTTTTCTTAACATATTTAAGATAAATTAAAAAGTTCCTTTTAAAGAAATAATTTAGATGGATATGATAAGAATTTGGTATTTAAAGTCAATAGGTACACCCTTTTAAATAGAAATAAAGTAATGGTTGTATAAAGTTATTATCTCCTAAAACCTCCACCTCCATGAAATCCACCTCCAAAATTAGATCTTGTAAACGTACCTCCACGATTTAAATCTAAGCTATGCTTATTATAGTTTCCTGGATTTCGTTGTTGAAAGGTTTTTTTAGCACCGTTTGAAAAATGGTCATTCCTGTTATGATTATTATCCACGTTACCATGATGATGGTCAAAATTAGTATGATGATACACATTTTTAGTATTCACATGTATAATTATATTATTATGATATGCATAAGGAGAGAATGGTCCCCATGGACGGAAATATGGTGGGTAAAACCCCCAATAAAAAGGAGAAATCCAAGGCGAATAATACGGTCCCCAAAACCAATCCATAATTAACGGATTAACTCCATATACAGGATAAATATAGTAGTTTGGTCCATAGATACTAGAATTCCCAATGACCTGAACATTCGTATTTTCTTTCTTAACATCTATAGTCGCTACATCTTGAAATTTATCTTTAGCTAAAACAGATTGAATTGTTATTACTTTTTCATCGCCTTTGTCTGAACTTAAAACTCTTAAGTAATCTACTTTACCGTCTTCGTTTAAATCTAAATTAGAAATTTTAGTCTCGGGATTGTTTAATCTTTTTTCGAAATCTTCTAAATCTTTAGACTCCCCAAACACAGAAGCAACAGCCTCTAAATCTAAATTGTCGCTAATATCGGTGTCTTTAGCTTCTACCGTTGTAGTGGTGGTCGTTGCCGTGGTATTCTGAGTTGTTGCGGTTGTAGTAGAACCACAATTAAATAATGTTAAAGCAAAGGCTAAACATAATATTGAACCTATTTTTTCCCTTATGTTTAATATTACTTTATTATTTAAAAAGGTATTCTTCAAAATTAATTCTAAATTCTGAACTTTAATTGTTTTTTCGTTACGATTCATGGTATGGTTGATTTACATTTTAGACTAATTTATGATGCAAGCCAATATTCGAAAAGAAATGTGCTATTACAAAAACACTCACAGTGTTAAAAACAACCACTACACTACCACCTCAAACACAATTAGTGTGCTAAAAATCATATGTTTATAGGTTTTGAAAAAGTTGTATTTAATTTACTGATAGACTATTCAGATAGCTAGATAGATTCACTTTTTCATTAGTTAACTCCAATTTATTTCGGAGTCTAGTACGTGAATTTTCAATAGTTTTAAGAGATTGTCCTGTTATTTGAGCAATTTCTTTAGTCGATAAATCCAAAAATAGAAGTGCACAAAGTCTACGATCTTTAGGTGTTAAAGATGGGTGATTTATAGTTAATCTTTCGAAAAAAGATTTATGAACTTGTTCAAAACTCAATTCAAATTCTTTCCAGATATCGGAGTTCATATCTTTTTGAAGTCGTTGTAAAACTAAATCTATAGATTGCTGTGTGTCTTTTTTAACAGCCTTTAATTTAATAGATTTTAAGTCTTTTAATATTTCACTATAAATTTCTTTACGATGAATTTCTGTTATGGCTTTACCGATAAGCTCCTTATTTTTAAAATCTAAGTGTTCATTCAAATCTTGCTGCTTAATCTTAAGCTTTTCTTTTTCTAACTGGCCTTTAATATTCCTATTTCTATATTTAATTAATAAAATACTTAATACTAAAGAACCTACTATAAGCATTAAACCTGCGATGTATAATTTAAACCGTTTTTTTCCTTCTTCTAAAGCATTTATTTTAGAACGAATTTTATATTCCTGGGCTAATTTTAGCCGTTCTAAATTAACAGCCTTTTCTTCTACATTTAGACTATCTCTAATCTCGTCATATAGCTTGAAATATTGTACTGCACTTTTATAATCCCCTTTATTCTCGTAAGCTTGTGATAAAATACTCGTACTATTTTGATTACTGAAACTATATTTATTTTCTGAATTTAATTCGAGTGCTTTTTGGGCGTAGTAAATCGCACTGTCATATTGTTTTTCTTGCAAACAATATTTAGAATAAGATGTAAACGAAAATAGCTTAAGTCCTTTATTAGGAGAGTTTTGAATTAGAGCCTTACTTTTAGCGAAATACATATTTGCACATAACGTATCTCCTTTTAAGCCGTACACTCTAGCCAAGTTAATTGTAACATATCCTAATAATCTGTTATCCTTCAGCTTACTAACAATGTGCATCCCTTTATTGAAATAACTCAAAGAAGAGTCTAAATCTTTTTTTAAATATAACGTTCCGATATTATTTAAAATCTCGACCATTTTAATGGAATCATTATTTTTAATTTGATAATTATATATTTTGGAAAAGTATTGGAGCGCCTTTTCTTCATTATTAAATTGAGCATAAATTAAAGCCAAGTAGTGTTCGACCTTAATAATTTCGACCACTTTATTTAGGGTGTTATAAATTTCATGCGCTTTCATGAAATAATCCAAAGATAAATCCAGTAAATCTTTCGAGGCAAACAATTCTGCTTTTGCAACATATACAGAGGCTAAATTGAAATCAGATTGTTTAGTTTCTAGAGCTTCACTTTCTGCAAAGTCTAAATATTCAACCGCCTTTTCCCAATCACTATCTGCAAGTTCCACAGCAACTGTTTTACACAATTCTATTTTTTTTAATTTATCCTGAGTTAAACTTAAACTGTCGATTAAAACTTCTGAAGACGTTTGAGCATAACCAAAATAGTAGTTAATAAAAAAAATGAAAATAAGAATTCTTAGCATCAATAAAACATGTTGGGAATTTCAAATTTAATAAAAATAAGCACGAAGCTAAAGGTAAAACTGATTTTATAGATTTATGGTTTTGTTGATGCATCCTTACAATAAGATCTAGTAATTGTAGAACAAACTTATCTACCTAAGAAGAGAAAGTATAATACTAGTCTGGCAAATAATTCAATTCTAATATAATGATATTTAGAAAGCTATAGCTAAGTAAATTCTACAAATGAATGCATCATTCAATTACTACTGTAAAGTTCAAATCGTAGTGAATAGTTATAAACTTATCTGGAGCTATGTTTAGGTCGTTTTTTAATTAATTAGGTAGTTTACATGCTTACCTTCTCTTATGACTGTAAATCACTGAATATCTTATTAGTATAGTCATGTTTATTACTCTTTCATTTATATATAACCCGTTGTGCATTTAGGATGATAGTATAAAAAAGTTGTACAACCTGTTAAATAATAGCAAACTGTAGTTACCACACAACAATTTTAAAATGCACAACTTTCAAGCAAATTACGACAAAATTCTTCAAGTATTAAATAGCATTGAACCAAGAAATTCTTTTTTAGTTCAAACACGCAAACCTAAATTATCAGATAAAGAATTGATTTCTACAAATCTAACCTCTGAATATATGGGTATAGATAGCGAATCTCAATTATTTAGAATTTTACCGTCCTCATTGGTTCATAAAATAGAACGTTCTGTTTATAATCGAAGAAAGCGTAAATTATTTTATGCTCAGGACCAAATTCGTAAAAAGATGATAGCCTATTTCCAAGAATTTGAAGACTATTTTATTGTCGATAGTATGCCTTTGGAAGTCTGTAAATTATCAAGAGCATCTCGAAGTAAAATATGTAGAGAATCATTTGAAACAGTCCAAATAGAGGCTACTGTATTAGTCAGTCTATGTCATATTTTGGCTATAAACTACATTCAGTTTGTTCGGTTAACGGAGTCATAGGAAACTTTGATTTATCTAAAGCTTCCGTTGATGATATTCATTGTTTAAAGGATATTTGTCTTCTAAATATCAACTTGATTTATTCACAAATAGTAATATCAAAATTGAAGTTCCAATGCGTAAAAATCAACAAAATTTCAAGAAACAACCGTATGTTTTTAGAAAGTCTAGAAAAAGAATTGAAACGTTATTCTCACAACTTTGTGATCAGTTCATGATTCGTAGGAATTATGCTAAATCTTTTCATGGGTTTAAAACCAAAATACTATCCAAAATAACAGCAATGACGATAATTCAATTCATCAATAAATTTTACTTTAATAGAAATATTAATAATTTGAAAATTAATATAGCCTAAATGCACAACGGGTAGGTATTATATTTTTTTTGCAGATATATTTTAAATTAAAAAGAAGTTGTTGCTATCAATTAAATCTAACAATATTTTATCCTCCTTCTTATTATATTAATTTTGTATTTTTATGTAAGCAATCACATGACGGCTTTTTAATTCCAATTCCACAAAACCGTTGTAAAAACATTTAAACTACACCCTAACCCGAATAATATCATCGATATGTGCAGAGTTCCTTGGAGATAAACGTTCTTGCCTCAGCTTCCATTGGCTACATAGAGGTTGAGAACCGAACTTTATATTACCAACATTTGATTTCCCATATTATTTCACCCTTGAAACAAAAATCTCACATCTTCATAAATACGCTCAAAATTCTGAGCAATTTCTTCATCTGAATACACCTTGATATCCTGGGGAAGCTCCTTTTTAATTTGCTGTAATGTGAACTGTACTTTTTTATCCTTACCGTCTGCATAGGTGATAAACTCACCCTGTTTCAGTCTGAAAAACACATCAGCTCTTATTTTAGGAATCTCCTTTTCTCCTGTAGTTACTCGAGTGTCAAAATCAAGATTATGACCACGACTTACACTTTTGGTTGGGTCTTTAATAATTTCAAAAAAACGTTCGTAATATTTAGCAGTATCGGGATCATTAACTTTTCCAAAAAACTGATACGATAGGTTACTCAAAATTGCTTTACTTGCTTTATCACCATACATCATATCGTTTTGGATCTTGTCTTGCATCACATAAATGGTGGAGATGTTATAACTTCTTAAAGTCGCCGGAATGCGATGCATATTTAATAGGCGAATTGTTGGAGCTTCTTCCATCAATAAAAAAGAAGGTTCTGAATTCCGAACACTCATTTGCTTGGTGATGGTATGCACAATAGCTGCAATAACTGGAGAATAAGAGGTTTCAAATTTGGGATTATTTACCACCGAAATCACACAGGGATTTTCTGAACTATTAATATTTAGAGGGACTTCATCTGCAGATAAAGCCATAAAAATACGCTGGGTACTAATGCGTTTTAATGCATTTGCTAATGTACTTTTTACACCAGCTGTTTGACGCTCGGAATCCTTTCCACTTATAAATGCATCCGCCATCGCTCTAGAAGTTGTATTCGTTTCTAAAAACGCAATGAGGCTTTCCGTATCGATATGCTGGTAAATCGCAATTAAATGCGGTAGTGTACAGTATTTTGGATAGTCCGTTTTTAATTTCCAAATCAAGCCTCCAATCAAGCCTTCTGCCGCATCATTAAAAAACTTTGTAGTACCCGAAGCTCCAGATTCGCGTTGTTCCAATAAATTTTCAATTAAAACTCTAGAAATTTCGTTTACGCTTTCTTCGTTTTCCAAATACCGAGGTGCTATTGGATTTACACGATGTACAATTTTATCAAAAGAGATAATTTTAAAAGGTATACCACTATCCTTAAATAATGGATAAGCCATTTCTGTAAGTTCAAAATCTTTGTAATCATGGATAATACCACAGAACTTTGCTTGACTGAAATGTTTTAAAATACCATAGACTACACTTTCTGTCTTACCACTTCCCGCAGATCCTATTACCGAAGCACCACGCTTTATGTTGTCTAGTTTAAAATTCCCACTAGTCGTTTCAAAATTGATTTGATACCTTATGTTTTGATTCTTTGGCTGATCCGTATTATGCAAAAACACATACATCACGACATTTATTAAAATAAGCGGACAACTAATATACAGCATTATAAAAACCCAATGCATTGTTGAACTTAATGCAAATACATAGGTGCCTAACATCAGAAAATTGATAATAAAAGCATATTTACTGAATCTATACATTACATAAAAGATCACACAAACTAAAATTGATACCCATACCCATATGTTCTCATTTTCCTGCAACATTATTTTAGTTTTAAATTCCGATTGAGCTTGATTTTATTGCGACCTCCGCGCCTTTCCGTAATTTATTAAATAGTTTTATAGCCAGTTTATTTGGAGTAACAGGAATACTTGGTAGCATAGGAATATTACCTGCTCTCATTATTTTTAAGGCTATTGCTTTTTCATTAGTCGGTAATTTCATAAGCGCCGCGAAATACAGTTTCGGATGGTTTTTAAAATTATTTCTCGCGGTATAGGTTTCTGCAAAATTCCGCTGATAGCCATATAAAGTATCAAATCGTTTTTCCGCATTTTTAAAGAATCCATCACGATCAAAACCACGTTTTACCGTTTTACCATGCATCTCTGTTTCTGATGCTTTATATTTACTTCCTGGTGAAAGACTAAATGTATTTGAGGCATCCTTTCGACTCACGATAATATGAATATGCGTTTGATCTCCGCCTTTTGCCATACCTTGAACAATACGTTTGCCATCTAATTGATGAGGAGCTGCTTGTTCTAGTTTTAAAATTTCAGCTTTCATTCTGGGGATATTTCCTTCTAACCGTCCTTCCTCTATTTTTCGAATATTAGTTTTAAGATCTAGTATTCTTGAGGCATAGGGTTGATTTTCTTTTACCGCTTTATCTGTACCTTTAAATGTTCTTTGGTGTTCAATTTTAGCATAGTATTTTATATCGTTAATCGTTATCGGTTTTCCATTGATTTCACGATTAAAAGAGCCCACATAATCTTTCATGATCTCCCGAGTATATGTTTTTAAATCGACTGAACTTTGCGCTATCTTCTTTAATTCATATTTTGAAGGACTAACCGTAATAGAATAAAATTTGGGTTCTGTCTTTTTAAGTTTTGCGCCATTTCCATCAATATCTCTGATAACATCCTCTGCTGAAATTTCATCTCCATACTGATTAAAAAAGTGTTCCAAATCTTCTTGCTCCAGGCCTTGATTTTCTTTCTCTAAATAGCCCACAAAATCTGCTGAACTTTGTGAATACGTCCCTCCTACTTTTTGAGGTGTAATGGTTATATACATAGCTTCAAGTTTTAGAGTTCTTTGTTTAGATTAAGCTTTTCTTTAAAGCGTACTTCCTTCTTTTCTTCTTTAAAATTCATACTTGAATGCGATGGATTCTGAGTAAGGTCCTCGTTTTGAAATAACAACTCCATCATCGCAACTGTGGGTTTGGTTTGTGTCTTTTCCATATCACGCATAATCGCGATTACCGCATTAATACGTTTCTTCAGAGAAGCTTCAATGGTACGCCCTGTAGGCCCAAATGTTTCTTTTGGAGAGATTTCATTATAGAAGAAAAAATCAAGCATAGAAGACATCGCCTCTGTGTGCGATTTGAAATGCGTTCTTGAAAATTCTTGAAAACGTTTAGCTGTTTCCTTTTTGAATCTAATACCAGTAAATGAGTCCATAATTCGCCGATTTGTCGCAAATTCTTCCCTAAAACTAGGCGTTCGCAAGCCATTTGTCGCAAATTGCTGAGAGTCAAGAAATTAAAATATTTTCAAACAACTGATTGTCAGTGTTTTAAAACAGAAAAGGAGTCCATAACATCGCTATGCGTGTTACCCTCTTGCTACTCCTTTTCGTTCGCCCCAGGCGAACAAAATTCCTTACAATTTGCTTAAAAAAGCCAATTGCCCTTTTAGGAAAACAAATTTCCAATAGGTTAATATTTTTGATGAAAACGGTTCTCGGCGAAAGTAGAATTGAGATAACCGTAAACTAAATTTAGTTCTGAAATTCAGCACTTTAAAGATACACTATTTTTATCAATTGAAAATTAATCACATAGAAAAACACCTCCAAATTTTTAGAGATGTTCCTTTTAAATCATAAAATTAATGGCTACAAATTTTAATATTCTCCAGGCAACATTAACATGTTATCTATAAAATATAACCGTATTTTTTGAAGTGGAAAATCTGTAATGCGATAGGTCTGCATATCTAAAACAGTATCATTCCCATCTGTGTAAATAATTTCTGCTTCATACCCTTTTTGCTTTTGATCGGCTTCAGATAACCGTTTAAAATCGATAGTTATAAAATAGGCTTTTTTCATCAATTGTTTTCCTATAATTGATGCGTCTGTGATTAACCAATGACATTGCCCATGTTCGGCTAAATATTGAATACCTTCTGTATACCGGGTATTAATCAATGGGATTTTAAAACATTCCATCGATCCGTGAAATTGTTGTAATCCTTCTTCTAATATGTTAACTTTAGTGCTCATTTTCAAAGTATTTTAAAGGTTAAAAAATTAAAAGAGGGTTTTACTGCGGAAGGTTCACCCTCTTTTTTTTAATTGAAATTTTAGGCTTTATCAGGCTTAGAACCCAATAATAAAATGTCATTTGCAACTACCTCTGTGATGTAATGCGTTTGCTCGTCTTTAGAAGTATAACTTCTAGTTTTTAGCTTGCCAGTTATTGCTACTTCCTTACCTTTTGAGGTAAATTTTTCAATGATTTCAGCTATACTTCCCCAAGCAACTATAGCATGCCAAGAAGTTTCAGTTTGCTTTTCGCCTTTAGCATTTTTGAAATGCTCATTCGTGGCTAATGAAAATCGGGCTACTTTTTTACCGTTTTCAAGATTGGTGATTGTTGGATCTTGTCCAATGTTTCCAATTAACTGTACGTGATTTTTGATACTACTCATAATAAAAAGATTTAAATATTAATTAAATTACCATCCGAACTATTCAGACAGCTTGTGTTTATATTTTTTTAAATGATTTACTTATTATATCCTGAGCGTTTTCCTTTTTTGTTTTTTTTGGTGCCGCTTCCTTTTGTATGTTTTTGTCTGATTTCATAAGATTCATTTTAGATTTACTTCCCATAGTGCCCTTACTGTTACCTTTTTTTGTTGCTTATACAGTTTCAATATTTCAAATTGATAAGGACTTATAAAAGGGAGGTACGACCGGTTATGCAGTCCGTTCAACTTCAAAATGTTGGTATTTTGCTATCGAAAAAAGGGAAGTAATTGTGAGGGTCTGGGTGTAAGTCTAAAGTCTTTCGTGAAATACAAATACATTGGAAACGGTACCAAATGAAGAATTAAATTCCGATTTAGCGAACGCTATTCACCATTTTCGCTCTGGAATGGAGAGTCCTTCCTGGCGTAGCAGGAAGGGTAACGCAATGAAAAGCTAAAATTGGGGATTGTGTTCAAGACTTATGTAGGTAAGCTCTTTTTCCGAAATGTAACTTTTTCGTGAAATGAAGTGGAAATGTGCTAACCAGGTTATGAAACAAATCTTTTTAAACTAGTAGGATGCCAAGCGAACGTAACGTTAATGCTGTAGGCTGTAATGGAGTTTGATTGCTTCCCGCTTTTCTCGGGAATTAGCAAGCAAGTGAAATGGAAGACGGAAGCCTTAACGTTGTGTTCAAGACTTTTTTAAGGAAGCGCTTTTCCCGAAATGGAGCTTTTCGCGGCATGTAGTGGGAATGGGCTATGTGGGTTCTATAAATGAATCATCTTCCTGAAGTAGGATGCCAAGCGAACGTAATGTTAAGGCTGTAGTGGAGTTTGATTGCTTCCCGGTTTTTCTCAGGAATTAACAAGCAAGTGAAATGGAATCCGTAAGCCTTAACGTTATGTTCAAGACTTTTTTAATGAAGCGCTTTTCCCGAAATGGAGCTTTTCGCGGAATGTAGAGGGAATGGGCTGAGTGGGATAAGCTCTTTATAAAAAACAAGCATTAATAACATCTCTATGAATTCATGTAATCCTGCCAATGTACCAAAATATATTTTTCGATATGTTGTTCTTTCCGCTTAAGAAAACCATATTCGTAAACAAACAAGTACACATCGCCTTTGTTATTTTTCCAATAATGAGTGAAAAATTTAGGATTAAAACCTTGTTGTTCTAATACCTGAACTCTAACAGTTGCTTTTCCTGCCTTATTGTAGCTTTTTAAAATCCGTCGATTTTGTTTTAGTTGATTATCTACCTGATTAAAAAAACGTGGTTCGTTCTCTAAAGCACTTCTATAATGATAGGCACTTTTACAATGCAGATCGCAAAACAATTTGTCTGACCGCCCTCTCAAATTTTCACCACAATATTTACAATTTTTTACAAACACCCCATAATTACCTGAATATTAAACGAATACTATTCGATTAATATACGATAAAATTATAAATGTTCTTTATTTTTAATAAAAAACTGATGATAACAATTACCCTTAAACCGCTTTGGCATCAGCAAAATAAACTTATAGCAATATCATTTGAAGATACGAATGAGGTTGAACTTTATGTTAAATCGTTTCCCAACGTGAGATATAGTAATACTTATAACACTTATTTTGTTCCCTATTACAATAATGCCATATCAGATCTATTTAAATATTTCAGAAAACATAGTTGGTATGTAAATTACAATCAGTTTAAATCGCTTCCAGAAACCTCACTACAGGCTGAAGACAAAGTCTCTTATCGGACACTAAAATTACCAACATTGCATATCGAGAAGGTTACAGCACTGAATAAATTTAAACGGTGGTTAGAACAAAAACGGTTTAGCCCTAATACAGTAAATACCTATGTAGAGGTAACAACTCTATTTTTACGCTATATGCAACTTAAACAGGTTGAAGTATTCTCTACACGCACCATCGAACAGTTTAATTACGATTATATTTTTAAGGCTAGAAAGTCTGTATCCTTTCAAAATCAATGCATCAGTGGTATTAAACATTATTTTACTTTTAAAGGAATTGATATTGAGGCTTTAGATATTAAACGTCCAGATAAAGATAAGAAACTCCCAAATGTATTAAGCAAAATGGAAGTTAAAACCTTATTAGATTGCACCAAAAACCTAAAACACAAAACCTTATTAAGTTTATTGTATTCAGCGGGTTTACGCATTGGAGAGGCTCTTGCTTTGCAGTTAAATGCTATTGATTATGATCGAGGATTAATACATATTAAGGCTGCCAAAGGAAAAAAAGATAGATACACCTTATTATCAACTAGTATTATACCTATCCTGCATACATACCTTGATCATTACAGCCCAAAACATTACTTGTTTGAAGGCAGAAACCAAGAACCATATACGCAAGTAAGTGCTAGACAAGTTTTAAAAAAGTCATTACATAAGGCCGAAATTAAAAAATATGCTACGCTACATACCTTGCGCCATAGTTTTGCAACTCACTTATTAGAAAGTGGAACTGATATTAGGTATATTCAAGAACTTTTAGGACACAACAGCCCTAAAACAACCATGATTTATACGCACGTTACATCAACTAATTTAAAGGATATTAAAAATCCTTTCGACACATTGTAAGAAAGTTATTATATTGCTCTAGTAATTAACAAAAAACACAAGAATAATAAGTTATGAATACCAAATTAAAAAACCATCGTTATCCAACCCATTTTGGTAGGTTATAGTGTATTCAATTATTCATATAAACAAGTTGGCAGTAATTAGAACTAAATCGAAAATATGAATTTACCAGGACCAGGTTCAGGAATTACTTGGAGAAACTACAGAATAGAAACTCCGACTTTTAAACTTTCTTCAATAGAAAAACCTGATTTATCACCTTTCTTGATTCATATGACAGGTAGAAATCAACTGATAAGTATTTTAAAGGGAGAAAATGCAAATGAGGGTGTAGAAGTCGCTGAAGGGCAAGTATTCTTAAAATCTGTCGTTCCTACCTTTAATGGAAGTCAAGGGTATTATAATTCTAATGTAGTTTGTTTTACAGAATCTCCTTTATTTGCTTTAGATTTTTTTAGATATCGTAGTTTTAACAGATGGGAATCTGACCAACAGTTTGGAATTGGTTTTTCTAAAACTGACCTCGTACAACATAGAAATGTTAGACCTGTAGTATATTTAGAAACAGAAACTAATAGAGAACTTCTAAATCTTTGTAACAAAATTAACGACGATTCATTTGTTATTTCAGACAATAACGGAGAAATTCAAGATTTAAAGCCTTTAATATCCAAAATAAAGCCTTTACTATTTCCTTTACTTGAAGACACAAGAAGTCAAGGTTTTATGTGGGAAAGAGAATGGAGATGCCCAAGTGAATCAGGAATGACTTTTCCATTATCTGCAATTAAAGTAATATGTTGCCCAAAAAATGAAAGAGAAGAAATAGAAAAGATAATTGAAGAACATTCAAGCCACATTCAAATAGTAGAGAGTTGGAAAGAATACGATGATGTAACAAACTTTTTAAAGAGAAGAGATAGAAATATTGACAAAACAACAATTGATAGAATTGACAATATTGGAGATATAGGAGCTTTGAGTGCTATGAAAATGCAAAATGAGCAAACATTGAACACTCTATCATCTTATTATAGTGTATTTAAAGAAACGGTAAACCAACTTGAAGGAAGAAGTATAAATGACACTTTGGAAGACTTGAAAAATACGTCGAAAATAATAAGCGATAGAATAGAAAAAGTACGAATTGAAATTAAAGCAAAAGAAGAACAAGCGAAAGCAAAAAAGAAATAACTACTGCCAACACCGTGTATAATTAATTGCTTTGTTCTGGCTTACTTGCGAAAATTCCTGCGGAATTTTCACGGGTTCGTAAATGTTTATTAACTTAGTTGCTTAACCACGCAACTAACCATACACAAACAAGTTCTACACAATAGCGGAACGCACTCAAACGCAAGCAATGCGGAATTGAAAAATATCGGAATTTGACAATTATAACCTGAAATAAATCTTGCAGAATTTTACTCAAAAGCGGAATAAAAAGCAGAACGGATTTTTGAGCAACTTTATGGATTTCTCACGCAAACGGAATTTATAAACGTTGCGAAAATCGGAACTGAACGCTGAAATTACTCTTGCGGAATTTAGCAAGTTTGCGGAATTGAAAATCTTTACGGATTTGCTTACTCAAAATCTGAATATAAAAAACGGAATTAGCGGAATGATTAAAACTATTAAAAAAACTACTGTGTAGAACAACGTGTATAAAAAATTGCTATTTTAGTGCTTAAGCAAAGGTCGTTGTGCTTTTGTTACGTCTGATTTTCCTTTGGAAAATCCTCGCATACAAAACCGCAACTAACCATACACAATCACGTTGTATGCAATTACCTAAAAATCGAAATTAGTTTTATAACTGAAAGAATATCTATCCTTAATAAACTATTAACCCAAACTTTTAGAATTCAAAAAACCATAAGAAAAATATGAATGTTAGCAACCCTGAATTACTACAAATTCATTATTATTTAGAAGAAAACAGTCATTCTATGAATGCTTTGATACTAAACAAAGCAGAAGATGAAATTTTAAAAATTTTTGATGAAATTTCAACTACTCTTGGTGTACAGATAGTAACGGAAACTCAAGCTCTTGAAGAAGGTGGAATAAAAGCCATTTATAAATTTCTTGTTAAAAATAAATCAAGAGAAAAAGCTGTAGTTATAGGTATCTTCTTAGCGAATATTGCTGGAACAGTCATATCGGATGTTGTATCAGAAAACATTAAAACAGATGCAGAATTCGAACAATTAAAAAAAGAAAAAATTACTTTAGAAATTGAGAAATTGAAAAACGAATTAGCTGAAACCAATGAAAACTATATTTATGATGAAAACAGCCAATTAATAAAAGATGTTTCAATCTACATTTCAGAAAAAAATAAGGTTAAAATATCTAAATCTAACTTTTATAAAAACATAAAAAAAGAAAGTAAAATTCAAAAAGTTTCCACTCAAAGATTAAATTATCAATATCAACCAATTTCTTCTGAAAAAATTGTTTCTAGGCAAGATTTTGAAGATTTTATTATTGACGAAGCCTCAATTGAAGATGATTATCAAGAACAAACTACTATTGAAATCGTTTCTCCCGTGCTAACAGAAAATAAATCTAAATGGAAAGCGATTTATAATGATAAAGATATTTCATTTACTTTAAAAGATAAGAATTTTAAAAAAATGATTGCTTCAAAAA
This sequence comes from Formosa undariae, assembly GCF_042427615.1. NCBI lineage: Bacteria > Pseudomonadati > Bacteroidota > Flavobacteriia > Flavobacteriales > Flavobacteriaceae > Formosa > Formosa undariae. The sequence goes on from NZ_JBHMEZ010000009.1 coordinate 70,514, forward strand.
ATTTAAGTTTTTCAAATGGGACTAAAATAATTTGTGATTTAGAAACTAGACAGAAAATGAATAGCGAAGGAGATATAATAATCGGAGCACGAAGTGTTTATAGTGTTTCTGCTATAATTTACAGTGACGGAACAAAGGTTGATATTATTCCTAAATAAAACTGCATACAACACCGTGTAAAAAACATTACTTATTTTAGTTAAACCGAAAGGTTGTTGCTCTTTTGCTAACTCTGATTTTCCTGCGGAAAATCCTCGCACACAAAACCGCAACGTTCCTTACACATAAACGTTAGTGGCAATTTAAAAAAAAATACAGAATAATGACATTACTTTTGAGTTGGGTAGGAAGAGATTCTAGAAAAATTTCGAGTTTTTATATTGCTAGTGACAGCCGAATATCTTGGGACAAGAATACCAAATACGACTATGGTCAGAAAGTTTTTGCTTTTTCTAATTCACCCGATATCTTAGGGTATTGTGGGGATGTTATGTATCCTATTATGACTATAAATCAAATTCTAGATATGGAGAAAAATTCAATTTTATTTCCTCCAAATACGAATGCAAATGATAGGTCAAATTTAATCTATAAAGAATTGCAGAGTAAATTTAAAGAATATCCATCATCTGTCATGAATTCAACTCTTGAAATAATACATGTTTCAAGAGACAACGAAGAGGATTTTATATGTAATATTTTTAAATGGTCAAGATTAAATGGTTGGAGTAAAACGAGTAAAGACATTCCAAGTGTCTCTGATAAGGTAATTGTTTTAGGTAGTGGAAAAAACGAATTTTTTGATAGATACTTGGAGTACTTAAAAGGTAATAGTGGAAAAACAAGTAGAGCACTATTCCAAGGGCTTTGTCACACTTTATTAGATATAAAAGATTTACAATGCGGAGGAGCTCCACAATTAGTTGGCTTATTTAATAAATTTAATGGTAAAGATTTTGGTGTTGTTCATAAACAAAAAAGATATCTTTTAGGTCGAGAGCTGAATAATTCAGAAATTATCAATAATATAGATTGGAGAAATGAACTATTTGAAAGATGTGATGGTAGTTCTACAAAAATATTAAATGGCGCTCAAAGACAACCTAATGAGTTAAGTCCATAAAGAAGCGACTCCCTTTACCTCCACTAGAGAATAATTAATAAAATTTGGGGGTGGATAGTTCCTAAGTCTCGGTGAAATCAAGTAACCGAGTACTTATTAGGGTATCAAATAAAGAAAGGGGGGAATCGCACCCCCGACCTTCTGCAAATGAAGCAGACGCTCTAACTAACTGAGCTACTCTGAATCTTTAGTTAGACAAATATAATAAAAACTGCCACTAACACCGTATATAATTTATTGCTGGCTTCTTGCTCACTTGCGAAAGTCCTCGCGGACTTTCTTGGTCGGTAATTATTTACTAAATTAGTTGCTTGAAACACGCAACAAACCATATACAACAACGTTGTGCATAATTTTGAGTCGTCCGGAATAAAGGCTACATAATTTTAAACATTATGTACAAAAATGACAAAGTAATTAGACGTTACAGCGAACCTTTCAAATTAAAAATTTTAGC